>CACFPX010000001.1:0-135439 GCA_902568205.1 K189A clade bacterium
TTTACCATGGCACTCGGTGTTATTAAATTATCTCGGTAACCCAGCCTTTATTGGTGCTCACAATCGGATTTGAACCGATGACCTCTTCCTTACCAAGGAAGTGCTCTACCTGCTGAGCTATGTGAGCAAAACAAGAGGCATGCACCATTAACTTGTAAATTTGTTACACAAATTGTCCCAAATGCTATATGAATAAACAAACTACTTTTCGATTTCTGTAAGTGGAGCGAGTAGCGGGGATCGAACCCGCATCATTAGCTTGGAAGGCTAAGGTTCTACCATTGAACTATACTCGCGCTCTGATAATCGAAATATCAAATAATTCTATCCCTCATAGATCTAATTGGTGGTGGGGGAAGGATTCGAACCTTCGAAGGCATAGCCGTCAGATTTACAGTCTGATCCCGTTGACCGCTTGGGTACCCCACCCCTATCAATATTTTTATATAGTCGCCGCAAGATTTAATCTTGAAACACTCCAATTCCTTTTTGGTGCCGCCACGAAGAATCGAACTCCGGACCTTCTCATTACAAGTGAGCTGCTCTACCAGCTGAGCTATAGCGGCACATTCAAAGGGAGCAAGATACTATAGAAACTAATGCAATGGCGCAATTCCAATACACCGATTTTCGTTCATATGAGATAGTTTTCCGCGATCACCTTCGGGCACCCTCAAAAAATATAAAGTTGACTGTCTTACAAGTCTTAGATATTCCCATGGTCTACCTAAAGAGGCTAAATCTTCCAATTGTGATTCACTAGCTTGCTCTTCCTCCGCAAACTCTATGTATATTTTCGTTCCTTCAGCACTAAGAACTTTGAAATGAGCGACATCCAGAAGATTTAGCTCCTTACTAATCATTCCGGCCTCACCGGATTGAAAATTATTAACGAATACAGCGAAAATCTGATCAGAATTATTTACCTCAAGCATTTCTTTCTTCGGAAAGACACCAAAATTCCTCAATGTGTTTGCAAGACGATACAACTCGGACTTCTCGTAAAATGGCCCAAGGCAAAAAGAATCTCTATGATCACTATCGTGATTAACTTTTGAGGAAACAGTACTTTTAAAATTAGCCGGCAAAAAACTCATCGAATTTTTATATGCGAAACTCGAGAACTCTTGAATTCCTAGAATTAGAACTAGAAAATTCAATAGAATAAAAAGCCCAAAATAAAGCATTTTTAGCGCTCTCATAGTACGGGCAACTTCAGTGTGTTAATCCATACGTTCAACGCCAGGCGATGAACTTCGCACGCGCTTTACAGAAACTTCTCCAATCGAATAGGAATTGACCAAATTTCCGCTTTTAATCTCAATCTCCCCTAGCGAATTTATTCCGAGAAGGACTCCCTCATCCAAAATCTTACCCCCAGAAACCAGTTTGCAAAGTTCTCCTCGAAAAGCTAATTTTTTTTCATAAGGCAACTTAATCGGGTCAAATCCCTTATTAAAGTATTCCTGTATATACAGCTTCACTGACTTGATCAATCGAGCAACAAGTAAATTCCTAGGAATACTTATGCCTAATGTTTTTAGGTCTGTAACCGGTTGTTCTATTTTCAAGCGTTCTTCTGAAGTTATTTCAAGATTTAAACCAAAGCCAATTACGATAGCGCGCAATTCATGCTTTTCAGTTAATTCAACGAGAATTCCTGCTAGTTTTTTGTCAGATATGAAAATATCGTTAGGCCATTTTATTTTAACCTCTTCTAGTCCAAGGGAGGTTAACTCATCAGCGATTGCCAGCCCTACAACCAAGCTTAAACAACTTATAGACTTTTGAGATAACTTAGTTTCTAAACCGTAGCTAACAGAAAGATTACGCCCATAGGGGCTATACCAAACCCTTCCATGACGCCCCCTACCACCGTATTGAAATTCAGCTAGATAAAGTAAGTCTTGGATATTGGTGCTAGTTGCTGCTTCAAGCATCTCGGAATTGGTGGACCCAACAGCTTCAAATACTCGGCACTTAATCCCTGGAAGCTCCCTTTCGATTAACTCCTCTAAAAGAAAATCGATCGACCCAGGCAAGAACAACCTCCCTGACGATGCAACTAATCCCATATCAACAGGAGAAAATGGAAGGTTTGAAGGCCACTCTTCTAGTGGCACACCGGCATTCTCTCGCAACGCGTTGGTAATCTTCAGGATGCTTGTTCGAATATCAGTCAAAAAAAAACCGCCTATACCTACAATAGTATAGACGGTCCCTAAATCAAAGCCTGACGATGACCTACTCTCACATGGGGAAACCCCACACTACCATCGGCGCTGAATTGTTTCACTTCTGAGTTCGGCATGGTATCAGGTGGTGCCAATTCGCTATTGTCGTCAGACAAACCTTCTCGCCTTTTAGCGAGCCCTTTTTCTGAGCCTCAGCCCCACATAGAGGAGACGCTGGGCATCAATGATCACTAATTTGATCATTTTTGGGATTCAATAACATTCAGAGATTGATAGTTCGTGTCTAAGCATACGACTCTAAGAAATGTGAAAGTACAAAGTCATGTAATGAAAGCACATTATCAAAAAAATACACTTTCAATTATATGATCAAGCCTCACGGGCAATTAGTACAGGTTAGCTCAACGCCTTACAGCGCTTACACACCCTGCCTATCGACCTCGTAGTCTACGAGGGCCCTTTAGAATCATAGATTAGTGAGATCTCATCTTGAGGAAGGCTTCCCGCTTAGATGCTTTCAGCGGTTATCCCGTCCGAACATAGCTACCCGGCAATGCCACTGGCGTGACAACCGGAACACCAGAGGTTCGTCCACTCCGGTCCTCTCGTACTAGGAGCAGCCCCTCTCAAATCTCATACGCCCACGGCAGATAGGGACCGAACTGTCTCACGACGTTCTAAACCCAGCTCGCGTACCACTTTAAATGGCGAACAGCCATACCCTTGGGACTGGCTTCAGCCCCAGGATGTGATGAGCCGACATCGAGGTGCCAAACACCGCCGTCGATGTGAACTCTTGGGCGGTATCAGCCTGTTATCCCCGGAGTACCTTTTATCCGTTGAGCGATGGCCCTTCCATACAGAACCACCGGATCACTAAGACCGTCTTTCGACCCTGCTCGGCCCGTCGGCCTCGCAGTCAAGCACACTTTTGCCTTTACACGCAACGCATGATTTCCGACCATGCTGAGTGTACCTTCGTGCTCCTCCGTTACTCTTTAGGAGGAGACCGCCCCAGTCAAACTACCCACCACACACTGTCCTTAACCCGGATAACGGGTTTAAGTTAGAACCTCAATATAACCAGGGTGGTATTTCAAGGACGACTCCACAATAACTAGCGTCATTGCTTCAAAGTCTCCCACCTATCCTACACAAGTTAGATCAAAGTCCAGTGTGAAGCTATAGTAAAGGTTCACGGGGTCTTTCCGTCTAGCCGCGGGTACACGGCATCTTAACCGCGATTTCAATTTCACTGAGTCTCGGGTGGAGACAGTGTGGCCATCGTTACGCCATTCGTGCAGGTCGGAACTTACCCGACAAGGAATTTCGCTACCTTAGGACCGTTATAGTTACGGCCGCCGTTTACCTGGGCTTCGATCAAGAGCTTCGCATAAGCTAACCCCATCAATTAACCTTCAGGCACCGGGCAGGCGTCACACCCTATACGTCCTCTTACGAGTTTGCAGAGTGCTGTGTTTTTAGTAAACAGTCGCAGCCACCTGGTATCTTCGACCTGTCTCAGCTCGAGAAGCAAGTTCTTTCACCAAAACAGGCGCACCTTCTCCCGAAGTTACGGTGCCATTTTGCCTAGTTCCTTCACCCGAGTTCTCTCAAGCGCCTTGGTATTCTCTACCCGACCACCTGTGTCGGTTTGGGGTACGGTCAATCACAACCTGAAGCTTAGAGGTTTTTCTTGGAAGCATGGCATCGACAACTTCCCAACTACAAAGTAGTCGGTTCGTCATAACATCTCGGCCTTAAGGGTCCGGATTTACCTAAACCCTCAGCCTACTTGCTTAAACCTGGACAACCATCGCCAGGCAAATCTAGCCTTCTTCGTCACCCCATCGCAGTTGTGACCGGTACAGGAATATTAACCTGTTTTCCATCGACTACGCCTTTCGGCCTCGCCTTAGGAGCCGACTAACCCTGCGCCGATGAACGTTGCGCAGGAAACCTTGGTCTTTCGGCGAGGAGGATTTTCACCTCCTTTATCGTTACTCATGTCAGCATTCGCACTTCTGATACCTCCAACCCACATCTCCATGAGTCTTCAACGGCTTACAGAACGCTCCTCTACCGCGCACATTAACGGACAAGCCGTTGTGCACCCGCAGCTTCGGTATACAGTTTTAGCCCCGTTACATCTTCCGCGCAGGCCGACTCGACCAGTGAGCTATTACGCTTTCTTTAAAGGGTGGCTGCTTCTAAGCCAACCTCCTGGCTGTCTAGGCCTTCCCACTTCGTTTCCCACTTAACTGTAATTTAGGGACCTTAGCTGGCGGTCTGGGTTGTTTCCCTTTTCACGACGGACGTTAGCACCCGCCGTGTGTCTCCCTCGCTTTACTCACCGGTATTCGGAGTTTGCATGGGGTTGGTAAGTCTGGATGACCCCCTAGCCCAAACAGTGCTCTACCCCCAGCGGTAATACGAGAGGCTCTACCTAAATAGATTTCGAGGAGAACCAGCTATCTCCGGGCTTGATTAGCCTTTCACTCCTAACCACAGGTCATCCCCTAATTTTTCAACATTAGTGGGTTCGGTCCTCCAGTGCCTGTTACGGCACCTTCAACCTGCCCATGGCTAGATCGCCCGGTTTCGGGTCTACTCCTACAGACTATGACGCCCTATTAAGACTCGGTTTCCCTACGGCTTCCCTAAACGGTTAACCTTGCCAGTAAAAGTAACTCGCTGACCCATTATACAAAAGGTACGCAGTCACACTCGACGAATCGAGCGCTCCCACTGCTTGTATGCATTCGGTTTCAGGTTCTATTTCACTCCCTTCACAAGGGTTCTTTTCGCCTTTCCCTCACGGTACTGGTTCACTATCGGTCAGCTGAGAGTATTTAGCCTTGGAGGATGGTCCCCCCATATTCAGACAAGGTTTCACGTGCCCCGTCCTACTCGATTTCATTTCTTAACGGCTTTCATGTACGGGGCTTTCACCCTGTATCGCACTACTTTCCAGAAGTTTCCACTAACCATTAAAAAACTTAAGGGCTAATCCCCGTTCGCTCGTCGCTACTCAGGGAATCTCGGTTGATTTATTTTCCTCCAGGTACTTAGATATTTCAGTTCCCTGGGTTCGCCTCTACTCCCTATGTATTCAGGAGCAGATACACCGCGAACGGTGTGGGTTTCCCCATTCGGAAATCCCCGGGTCAAAGTTTGTTTGCTAACTCTCCGAGGCTTATCGCAAGCTACAACGTCCTTCATCGCCTTCAGCTGCCTAGGCATCCACCAAATGCACTTTTATGCTTGATCATATAATCGAAAATGCATTCCTATTAAAAAACACAATACTCTTATCCCCTTTTGATTAGATAAGACTGTTCGATTACACGCATTTTTCGCCTTTCTATAGAATCTTAAATGTCCACTTTCTCATAAAAAAAGAGGACTTAAAGAATACTTAGACACATTCCATTACTAACTCTTATAGAGTTAATAACGGAGAACTACCCGCGTTGCTTAAACCAAATTCTAATGAATTAGGAATAACAATGCGGCTAACTACACCAAATATATCAATGTAGTTAATCAATCTCTGAATTATTAAAGAACTAAGGACTATTGCCTCCTGGCAACATCCATATGCAACAAAATGCATATGGAAGCTGATCAGAACTAAGTGGTGGAGCCGAGGAGGATCGAACTCCTGACCCCCTGCGTGCAAGGCAGGTGCTCTCCCAGCTGAGCTACGGCCCCAAAAATGGCGTGCGAGCTTGGTGGGTCTGGGTGGATTTGAACCACCGACCTCACCCTTATCAGGGGTGCGCTCTAACCAACTGAGCTACAGACCCACTAGGATAAACTCGAAAATAAGCCATTAGTGTGAGAACAACGTAACCCCAAAGAGCTGGATCCATTTCCAACTTCTTTACTAGAAGTTTTCAGGATCTTTCTATTTAAGGAGGTGATCCAGCCGCAGGTTCCCCTACGGCTACCTTGTTACGACTTCACCCCAGTCATGAACCACACCGTGGTAACCGTTCTCCCGAAGGTTAAACTAGCTACTTCTGGTGCAACCCACTTCCATGGTGTGACGGGCGGTGTGTACAAGGCCCGGGAACGTATTCACCGCGACATTCTGATTCGCGATTACTAGCGATTCCGACTTCAAGGAGTCGAGTTGCAGACTCCTATCCGGACTACGAGCGGCTTTTTGAGATTCGCTTACTTTTGCAAGTTCGCAGCTCTTTGTACCGCCCATTGTAGCACGTTTGTAGCCCACCCCGTAAGGGCCATGATGACTTGACGTCGTCCCCACCTTCCTCCGGTTTGTCACCGGCAGTCTCCCTAAAGTTCCCGGCATAATCCGCTGGCAAATAAGGACAAGGGTTGCGCTCGTTACGGGACTTAACCCAACATCTCACGACACGAGCTGACGACAGCCATGCAGCACCTGTATCTCGGTTCCCGAAGGCACCAATCTATCTCTAGAAAGTTCCGAGTATGTCAAGGGGTGGTAAGGTTCTTCGCGTTGCATCGAATTAAACAACATGCTCCACCGCTTGTGCGGGCCCCCGTCAATTCATTTGAGTTTTAACCTTGCGGCCGTACTCCCCAGGCGGAGAACTTATCGCGTTAGCTGCGCCACTAAGACCTTATAGGTCCCAACGGCTAGTTCTCATCGTTTACGGCGTGGACTACCAGGGTATCTAATCCTGTTTGCTCCCCACGCTTTCGCACCTCAGCGTCAGTATTGGTCCAGGAGGCTGCCTTCGCCATCGGTATTCCTTCTTATATCTACGCATTTCACCGCTACACAAGAAATTCTACCTCCCTCTACCATACTCTAGTCCGACAGTTTGGAATGCAGTTCCCAGGTTGAGCCCAGGGATTTCACACTCCACTTATCGAACCGCCTACGCGCGCTTTACGCCCAGTAATTCCGATTAACGTTCGATCCCTCCGTATTACCGCGGCTGCTGGCACGGAGTTAGCCGGATCTTCTTCTGTCGCTAACGTCAAGACCGATGATTATTAATCATCAGGTTTTCTTCACGACTGAAAGTGCTTTACAACCCTAGGGCCTTCTTCGCACACGCGGCATCGCTGGTTCAGGCTTGCGCCCATTGACCAATATTCCCACCTGCTGCCAACCGTAGCTGTCTGGACCGTGTCTCAGTTCCAGTCGGGCTGATCGTCCTCTCAGACCAGCTATAGATCGTCGCCTTGGTAGGCCATTACCCCACCAACAAGCTAATCTAACGCAGGTTTCTCTAATAGCGTGAGGCCCGAAGGTCCCCCACTTTCCTCCTTGGAGCGTATGCGGTATTAGCTCGAGTTTCCTCGAGTTGTCCCCCACTACTAGGTAAATCCCTACGCGTTACTCCGCCGTCCGCCACTTTACTCGCACCCGAAGGTGCTTTCTCGTTCGACTTGCATGGTTAAAGCGTGCCGCCAACGTTCAATCTGAGCCATGATCAAACTCTTCAGTTTAAAAAAGGTTTTGGCTTTCCGTTGGAATCCAACGATGATGCCAAGAAATCATTTGCTCAAAACGAATTACGTGTTCCCACACGAATGGCTTATTGTCGGTTGTGAAACCTATAAATTAATATACGATTTTTAACCGACATTCCAATTTTATAAAGAGCGAGCCTAAGCTAAAACCCAGGCCGAGGAGCGGATTATAAGGAGTTGCTACGAAGGTGCAACTTAATTTCAATCTTTTTAACTTCCACTAACGATTAAAAGCTTATAAACCTTTTTACCACGCCTTAAAAAGAAGTATTTACCGAATAAGGCATCTTGCGCTCGGAGTTGGATTTTTTCATCCGTCACGATCACGCTATTCAGGCTAACCCCTCCAGACTTAACAAGGCTTCTTGCCTCCCCCCTTGACTTAGCCATTCCCGAATCTGACATTACTGCCAATAGGCCGTCACCAGAATTGACTCTAAACAATTCCAACCCATCTAACTCCAACTGTTGAATCTCTTCCTCTTCCAGGTCTTTAACATCGCCCCTAAACAACACATCGGAAACCTTTTGCGCCGAATTTCTAAGCTGCCTGCCGTGGACAATTTCGGTAACATTTTCAGCTAAGAGTTTTTGCGAATATCTTTCTTGGGGACTCGTTTCCATTACTTGAACGCTTTCTTCAATTTCCTCCTTGCTCAAAAACGTGAAGTACTTTAGAAATTTCGCGGCGTCCTCGTCCGCCACATTAAGCCAATACTGATAGAACGAATATGGCGATGTTTTATCCTTGTCTAGCCATATAGCCCCTGAAGCTGTTTTTCCAAACTTTGTGCCATCGGCCTTTGTAACCAGCGGCAATGTCAATGCATGAGCTTCAATACTCAAATTCCTTCTTACAAGATCCACTCCAGAAACAATGTTGCCCCACTGATCATTCCCACCTATTTGAATCGTACAAGATTTCGTTTTTGCTAATTCTAAGAAATCGAAAGATTGCAGGAGCATGTAACTGAATTCCGTAAACGAAATTCCTTCTCCTTCTCGTTGTATACGATTTCGGACAGAGTCCCTTTGAATCATGGCATTTACCGAGAAATGTTTACCAACATCCCGCAGAAAAGTGATCACATCTAAACTTTCAGTCCATAATAAATTATTTACTACTTCAGCCGCAAAACTGCCGTCAAGATCGAGAAAATTACTGACCTGGCGTTGCAGAAGCTGCGACCTTTGTAAAACCATATCTTTACTATTGAGAGGCCGTTCAGCATCTCGCCCTGAAGGATCTCCAATTAAACCAGTGGCCCCACCTATAAGGACGATAGGCTTATGCCCAAATTTCTGAAATCTCCTAAGTGCTAGCAAGGGCACTAAGGATCCGATATGCAAACTATCAGCAGTTGGATCAAAGCCACAGTAAACTGTTTTGGAGCCAACGCTCAAATGATTCTCAAGATCGGAGCGGTCCGTCGACTGAGAATACAGACCTCTCCACTCAAACTCACCTAGCAGATCTTTTCCACCCATTAAATAATTCGGATCCCAATCATCGGATCAGGATCATAACTGATTTCCCAAACCAGATGTAAGCAAAGATAAACACCTTAGCAAGGAGCGCGACTCCCAGAATAGTGATTTATCAACTTAACTTGTATAATTGTGGAAACGCACCGGGCTTCTAAATTAGATATGTCTGTAGCAATATCTCTACTCAAAAAAATTCTTGCGTTTAAGAGAATTATCTTGAAGGGATACGTGGCCTTTCGACTCGCAGTCAGAGGGCTAAAGTTACCACGCATCCACCTCGCTCTATTAGGCGTGAGCGCTGCCGTCTTTATCACCACGGCATTTTCATTAGTGTCTGATAATACCAAAAATAAATTTGAAGCTGGTTCTTTCGAAACTGAGCTGATGGCACTACCAAGCCCTAATCCAGTCAGTGAAAGCCCCTCTAACGAGTCGGAATTAGACGAGTCAGAAATCATAAAACACGAGATTAGGAACGGTGAAAATTTAGCCTTGATAGGCGAGAAATACGAAATAACGCCAGTGGACATTCACTATCTATCGTCACAAAAACCACACGGAAAGCTATTAAGAAAAATCAGACCTGGAGAAATGCTCTCTTTCATCTTCGATAAGAAGAGGCAGCTTCTGCAAGTCGATTATCAACCAGACCCTCTTACCATCATAACTTTCGATCGAGACCATAAGTCGTTTAAAAGCTCATCGAATTCTATAACGCCTACGCGGGAAATACTTTTTAGTCACGGAGTTATAGAGCAAAATTTGTTTTATGCCAGTCAAAAAATTGGTCTCGCGGATGCTCTAACCATGAGGCTAGCTCAAATTTTCCAATGGGATATCGACTTTGTGCTAGATCTAAGGCCTGGTGATTCTTTTTTTCTTATGTACGAAGAATTATTTGTGAACGATAAGTTCGTTGGTCACGGCGACATCCTCGCCGCAGAATTTATCAACCAAGGTGAATCCTATACAGCCGTTTTTTTTAAAGATGATCTAGATCGAGGTGACTTCTTCAATTTAGAGGGAGAAAGCATGCGCAAAGCGTTTCTAAGGGCGCCGGTTGAATTTTCTAGAATAAGCTCATCCTTCAATTTGAGCCGAGTCCACCCCTTATTCAAGACGATCAGACCCCATCGAGGAATCGACTATGCAGCACCAACGGGCACTCCTGTTTTAGCTGCAGGTGATGGGCGCATAAAGACCGCATCGAGAACACAGCCGAACGGAAGATACGTTGTCATTCAACACGGGCAACAGTTCATGACCAAATACCTACACCTTTCTAAGTTTGGGCGAGGAATAAAGTCCGGCAAAATGGTTAAGCAAGGACAAGTGATCGGTTATGTTGGCCAAACAGGCTACGCAACCGGTCCTCATCTTCACTATGAATTTCTAGTCAATGGTGTTCATCAAAATCCAAGAACTGTCAGTCTGCCAAAAGCGACCCCAATCGCCCCAAAACACAAACAACTTTTTGCAATCGAGGCTACACGGTTATTTTCTTTACTAGAAAACTATAAAGGACAAATGCGTCTTGCCGCAAAGCAGTGAGAATTTTGAAGGATATTATATTGGTGTTATGACTGGCACTAGTGGAGATGGACTAGACATTGCTTTGGTAAATATCGAGCGAAACCAAGGGTTGCAATTCGTAGCTGCCGAAACCGTTCCTTTTAGCGAAAAGCTCAGAAAAAAACTTATCGCTCTTTCGACACCCGAGGCTAATGAAATCGAGAAAATGGGCCAGTGTGATACAGAGCTGGGCAGCTTTATCGGACTTTCAATCATCAGATTTCTAGAGAACCAAGCCATCGGCAGAGACAAGATCATCGCGATCGGCTCGCACGGGCAGACTATCAGGCACAGACCTCCATCTGACGATAATCAATTTCCCTTTACTCTCCAGATAGGCAACCCATTTTTAATTAACGAAATAACCGGCATAAAAACTATCGCTGATTTCCGCAGGAGAGATGTCTCGCTAAATGGTCAAGGGGCTCCATTGGTTCCCCCATTCCACGAATCGATTTTTAAGAGCAAGTCCCCCGCACCGATCATTTTAAATATAGGCGGGATAAGCAACATTACGATATTAGGCGCGAATGTGGCAGGTTTTGATACTGGCCCAGGCAACTGCTTAATGGACGCTTGGATAATGCAAAAGAGGAAACTGTTTTTTGATAAGTCTGGGAAATGGGCTTCCTCGGGCACAGTTCACGAACCTCTTTTAAAGAGCTTAAGAGATGATCCCTTTTTTAGGAAATCGCCACCTAAAAGTACAGGCAGAGAATATTTCAACCTCAAATGGGTTGAAGAAAAATTCCATGGCCTGCAAGAGCTTGAAGAAAAAGATGTTCAAACGACCTTTTGCGAACTCACAGCAACGACAATAATTTCAGAAATTGAAAAATTCTCTTCAACCACTCAAGAAATAATCGTCTGCGGAGGCGGCAGATTGAATGCTTACCTAATAACCAGGCTCGAGGAACTCGGAGACAACCCAATAAAGCTAAGTGAAGACTACGAGATTGATGGAGACTATATTGAGGCAGCTGCTTTTGCCTGGTTAGCCTTCTGCAATCTCAACAATATCTTCATCGACTGGAAGTCCGTTACTGGAGCATCAAAAAGTGGATCTCTTGGGGTAGTTTTTGGATGAGCTACACAGAAAATGAATTACCACAGCCGCAAGTGGCGCTAGCATTGGGGTTTCTTACGCTAAACTGAGCACCACTTAGATCTTCAACATAGTCTATCTCTGAACCCACCAGATATGGATAACTCATCGAATCAATTAGAACGGAAATGTATTCATTGCTAATAATCGAATCATCAGAGTTAATTTCTTCATCGAAAGTAAAACCATATGAAAAACCATTACATCCGCCGCCGGTAACAAAAACTCTAAGTTTAAGCTCCGAGTTATCCTCTTTGGCGATCAAACTGGCTACCTTACTTGAAGCACTCCTGGTAATAGAGATTTCTTGCATGAGATCTATACTGACTCAAAGGCCAAAATAAAAGCTTATCTAAAATCCGGCTATTTTGCATCAAGACATTCAACTATACCCTCAACTCTCTCTATCATGAGCTTAGAAAATGTTACACAAATTCCCTACAGCCGGCTTTACTGCGCCCATGCTTGGTCACGAGTCAAATAAGAGCCGCCTTTCACCTTCGTACTAATTCGCACTATCTCAGGTTCAAAATCTTCCGGAATTTCCACATATCCATTAATTTTATAAAAGTGCTTAAACACAGCTCTAAATGGATACTCATCAAACTTGCCTAAATCTGAAATAGAAACAATTTTTTCAGCGTCTTCCTCAATACTCAAAAAATCTAGCTTGATAGAAAGATCGACACTCTTACTAAACCTTCCTG
The DNA here is from genome assembly GCA_902568205.1 of K189A clade bacterium. Classification (GTDB taxonomy): domain Bacteria; phylum Pseudomonadota; class Gammaproteobacteria; order Pseudomonadales; family Azotimanducaceae; genus UBA4421. Next base: position 12,543 of record CACFPX010000001.1, read on the forward strand.
AGATGGGCTGTCTTAAAATCAAGTCAAATTCGTATTTGGGTTTCTGCCCAATTTGAGCGAAGCGCAAACCCGAAACAAAAGATTGAGGTCCATCCCTAGAATCTGTAAAGATCTCTTCATAAAACGTCAAACTCCTCTTAAGACTTTCATAATCACCGGATGCTGAGTTCAACGCACTTTGCAAATCGCTAATCATCATTTCTTGTATTTCTAGTTCCAAGTTGGTTATTGTCAATTCATTTTCTATAACTTCATGGCTTTGGACCAAACGCTCTAGGGCAGCTTCTAGCTCAAAGGTCTTTTCTCGAAAAACTCGAGCTTCAAACATGCCAACTTCTTTACCAATATAGAAACTAAGACCAAGCAGAACGATTGATAAAAATACAAACACAACAGTTTTTTTTGGCTGTCTTTCAACAACTGCTAGGCGAGATTGAATAAGCTTACTCCCATCTTTAATACGCGGCATCATCATAGCAACTTCATAGAAGCTTCGAAGACAGAGTCCAATTCTTTGTTCGTCAAAAGTTTAACGTTTAGCAAACACTTCAAGAACGACCATAAATTCTAATTCAATTAAATAACAAGCAGCTCCGATATTTAAATTAGATTTAAAACCCTTATTATGAAGACCGGAGGATCACTGTGTCTATTGAAAGAACCTGCTAAGAACATGAAAAAAATTAATCTCTCACAATCAAAAAGTTTGTTTAAAAGAGCTGTAAAATCGATATCCGGGGGAGTTAATTCGCCAGTGAGATCTTTCAAGAACGTTGGCGGCGAACCGATATTCTTTGACTACGCTCAGGGCTGCCACCTTTATGATGTCGATGGCAATCGATTTATAGACTATGTCGGCTCCTGGGGACCCATGATTCTAGGACACAGCGCCGACGTCACACAACAAAGCGTCCTTATTCAGCTCGAAAAAGCCACTAGTTTCGGGGCTCCCACACTAATTGAAATAGAATTAGCTGAAAAAATTATTGAGCTCGTCCCTAGCATAGAAAGAGTTAGGATGATGAACTCTGGCACAGAAGCAACCATGACTGCCATTCGTCTTGCCAGAGGCTTCACAGGTAGAGACATCGTGGTAAAATTTGAGGGCTGCTACCATGGACATGCGGACATGCTACTAGCGAAAGCGGGAAGTGGCATTTTAACTCTTGGTATCCCCGATACACCAGGCATACCTGAATCTGTTACTAGAAATACCATTGTATTGCCTTTCAATGATATCGAAGCCGTGAAGGAAACCTTTTCAGATCACGCCGATCAAATTGCCGCAGTTATAATCGAGCCGGTTGCAGGAAACATGGGATGTATACCCCCTGCAACAGGTTACTTAGAAACGCTTCGAGAATTAACTGAACAAAGTGGTTCTTTGTTAATCTTCGATGAAGTTATGACCGGTTTTCGATTGTCAAAGGGAGGCGCGCAAGAAGTTTATGGAATCAAGCCAGACCTAACCGCGCTCGGAAAAATCATCGGCGGAGGATTACCCGTGGGAGCCGTGGGCGGCTCTGCTAAAGTAATGGAATACTTGGCACCACTAGGTCCTGTATATCAAGCTGGAACTCTTTCAGGAAACCCACTCGCTATGTCCGCGGGCTTATCCGTCTTAAACCAACTAGACGATGAGATATACGAGAATTTAAGAAAAACCACAGAAAACTTTTGCCTCGGACTGAGGGAAATATTTGAAACCTATTCTTGCTCGGTCTCGATAAATTACGTTTGTGGGATGTTCAGTATTTTTTTCGGCGTTGACTCCGTAGTAAATTTTGATGAGGTTAACAATTCTGATACTGAAAAATACAGCCGGTTCTTCTATGCTATGTTGAATAGAGGAATCTACCTAGCTCCTTCTCCTTATGAGTTAGCATTTCTAAGTACTGCGCACAGCGAAGATATCTTAAACAAGACTCTTAGAGCCACCGAAGATATATTAAAGAACCGCGAATTATGAGATGAATATGAAAGATGTTTACGGAGTTGGTAATGCCATTGTTGATGTGATTGCTGAAGTAGACGACCAATTTCTGTCCGAACTGGCCCTTGAAAAAGGCATTATGACTCTGATCGATAACGAAAATATGGCACAACTTGAAGGCAAATTGAGCTCCGCTCCAAAAAAAATAATGAGTGGAGGGTCTGCCGCAAATACTGTCTTTGCGGTTCAAGCCTTTGGAGGAAGTACTGCATATGCCTGCAGGCTCTCAAATGATCGTAATGGAGAACATTTCTTCAGGGACTTCAGTGAATCTGGAATTTCAATGAGTAACTCGAGCATCGTTAATGAGGGAGCGACAGGTCAATGTCTTGTTCTTGTTACCCCGGACGCAGAGCGCACAATGGCGACTAATCTGGGAGTCTCAGCTAACTTAACTAACTCTTGTATTGATGAAAAAACTCTTAGCGAATCGAAAACGGTATACCTAGAGGGATACTTAGCGACCTCGGAAAAAAACACTGGCGTAGCGCTCCAAGCCCGAGAGATCGCTGTCAAGGCTGGCGCCGAAGTGGCTCTGACTTTGTCGGATGCCTCCATTCTTGGCCCTTTTAGGAGTGCCTTTGAATCCTTTATCGGCGAGGGCGTCGAGATTTTATTTTGTAATGAACAAGAGTGCCTAAACTGGTCAGGAACCGACCGCATAGATCTCGCCATCACTGAGATGCGCGACTTTGCAAAGGAGATATATATTACCCTCGGAGCTAAAGGTTCTATTGTAATTTCATCTGCTGGTGTCGAAGAAGTTGGAACAGATCAAGGCGTCGCGGTTGACACAAATGGAGCCGGAGACATGTACGCTGGTGCTTGCTTATTTGCAAGAACGCAAAAAATGACACCCAAAGAATGTGCGTTCTTCGCCAACAAATGCGCTGGAGCTATCGTTCAGGAATATGGCGCAAGATTTTCAAGTGTAACTGAGTACAGAGAACTCATTTAAATGAACATAAAAGGTATTTCTCTATCTGCCGTAAATCCAATTAAGTCATTCGTACATCCTAAAGCCCTTATCTCCACACCCTTTTGCGAAGCCAGTTTAATGGCTCTGAAATAACCTTCATCTATATGCGCAGCAGGCTTGACTGAATTAATTCCAGTGTGTTGCGAGCAGAAAATTAAAATCGCTCTATGACCCATTTCTACCATAGACATCAAACTTTGCAGATGCTTTAAAGCTCTAGCGCTAACGGCATCTGGGAACATGCCTACATCTTTTCCGAAAAGATAACTCACACTTTTAACTTCCACAAAAATAAGTTTATTCTGCGCCGAGTACAAAAAATCGAACCTTCCTTTTCCCCCTGGAATGGTGGGTTCGGAGCTTCTTAATTTGAACTCCTCAGTACCAGCCAACACGGACCCCGAAACAGCTTCCTCAACCAAGCTATTCGCTAAAATCGAACGAATACCGACTATTCCGGCTGGTGTCTCAACGAATTCCAATGTTTTAGGAAATTTCCTTTGAATGTTTTTAGAATTTGATAGCCAGGCCCTGCTGCCTGGAATATCGCAGCCAGTCATCGCGCCAGTATTCGGACAGTAAACGGTCTCTTTCTCTCCATTACTATTTTCGACATCCGCTAAAAATCTTTTATACCGCCTCAAAAATTTTACTTCTTCTAGAGCTGGCAATTTCAACTATATGCCCCAACCCGCCAAAGCCAACCGCAGCCTATCCAGTCCCAAATAAATAGAATCTAAATCTGTTGAACACGAAAATCGTACGTAATCTTTACCGTAATGATGACTAAAATCGGAGGCCGGGGTAATCGCTACTCCGTGATCGATTAGCATCTTGAGACAGAAGTCATGACTATCGAGCCCCGTATGCGATATATCCACGAACACATAAAATCCTCCTGCAGGCTTAACTGGAATAGTAAAGCCCAAATTCAACAGTCCTCCACAAAGCGTTCTAATACGCTGGTCAATGATCTGAACTCTGTTCTCGTGAATCGCTCGGCATTGATCGTCGAATGCCTCCAAAGCGGCATATTGAGAAATAGTGTTCGGTGCCAAAAAAATGTTCTGCGCCAATCTAGTAAAATACTCTGCTGTTTCTTGAGGGACTACAACCCAGCCCAGCCGCCAACCTGTCATTGCGTAGTATTTTGAAAAACTATTCAAAATAAAAATCTCTCCATCAACAACCAAAGCCGATTCATAAATGCTATTGCTCAGATTTATACCCTGATAAATTTCATCAACAATAAGAAACCCCTTCTTTCTATCTGCAAGCTCCTTTAGTTGTTTCAGAGTAGATTCTTGCACTATTACACCGGTTGGATTAGCTGGAGAAGACAGCAAGATTCCTTTAACAGAATCAGACCATCTGCTTTCAAAGTCCGTCGGCTCTGGTTGAAATTCAGCGCTTATTTTCAAAGTCACATTCTCGATCAAAGTGCCGATTACAGATGCAAAAGCCCCGTGACATGGATATCCAGGATCAGTAGATAAGAAATGATCGCCAGCATCCAACAACCCAGCCAGTAACAACAACAAGCCTCCACTAGCCCCATTAGTAATTAGGATTTGCTCAGGGTCGATGTTTATACCCATTTCAAAATATTGACCAGAGATTTTTTCTCGGAGCTCATACAGGCCGTTTCCGCCCGTATACTTCGTCAGCTGATTCTCCAGCGCTACTTTTGCCCGATCCACTATAGGCGCTGCCGTTGGAAAATCGAGCTCGCCTATTTCAAAATGAACGATTGATCGTCCTTGACTTTCCAGAAGCCTCGCTTGCTCCGCTATCTCCATAACACGGAAGGGTTTAAGGGCTTTGAGGCGGTCTGAAAGACTTATCTCGTTCATATCATCATCGCTTTTCTAAACAAAGACAAAAGGCTATGGCTATAGCTGCAGCCTTCTGGTATTTTACGCGCCCTCTACCAAAAAGCAGTAGGTCGGAGAAATAGTTAAGGGGTATTTTATGGCAACAAAATCTAAAACGAAAAGCACCACCACTAAGAAGCCAGTCCAGAAGACCACTTCAAAAGCTGCTAAGCTAAGTTCCTCCCAATTTCAAAATTTCACACCCTATAAACCAAAAAAAAATGAAGAATACATGAGCCCAGAGCAGCTGGAGCACTTCAAAGTCATCCTATCTAATTGGCGTCTTGAGCTCATGGAACAAGTAGACGGGACGGTAAATAATCTTCAGGAAAAAGCCGGATCTCTGCCAGATCCAAACGACAGAGCAAGTCAAGAATCTGAATTCGGCTTAGAACTAAAAACCCGAGATAGAGAAAGAAAGTTGTTAAGGAAGATCGCTTCAGCTTTATCAAGAATCGAAGATGGTAGCTACGGTTTTTGCGAGGAAACCGGTGAAGAAATTGGCTTGAGAAGACTTGAGGCCAGGCCGATTGCTACTCTTTGTTTCGAAGCCCAGGAGAGGCACGAAATAACAGAACAACACTACTCAGATTTGGATGACTAACCGAAAATTTGAAAGAACCGAGAGCGCAAACAAAAATATTTTCTAATGAAAATAGGCAGGTTCGCTCCCTCTCCTACTGGCCCACTTCATATGGGCTCCCTAATTACAGCACTAGCGAGCTATTTGGATATAAAATCAAAGAAGGGGCTCTGGTTAATCCGAATAGACGATATAGACCCTCCAAGAACAGTCCCTGGTGCTACTCAAGCAATTCTAGAATCTCTCTTTGCTCACGGGTTAATGTCCGATCGCGCAGTAATTTATCAAAGTGAGAATCTTCGAAATTACGAGAGTCAGCTAGCCAAGCTATTACCCCACATATATTCATGCGAGTGCAGTAGAAAAATACTAGCAAGGCATAAAATCTATCCTGGGACTTGTCGAGACAAAGTCTTGTCAACGGATGATTTTGCACTAAGGATAAAAGTTCCCAACACCCTCATATCATTTAACGACAAAATTAGGGGAGAGATAAAAACAAATCTTCAGCAGGAAGTAGGAGACTTTATAGTGGTCCGGCGCGACAAACTCTTTTCTTATAACTTAGCGACAGCTTGTGATGACGGTGATCAAGGAATTACGGATGTCCTAAGGGGGGAGGACCTACTTTCATTAACTAATCCTCAAATATTCCTGATGAATATGCTGAAGCTAAAGACGCCAGAGTATTCACACATTCCCGTGTTATATAATACAAATGGGCACAAACTATCCAAGCAAACTGGTGCGCCTCCAATTAAAAATTTCGAAGCAGTTAAAAATCTGACCAAGGCAATGCAATTATTGGGGTTTAAAATCCCCCAACACATTAAAACAATTACCTCAATAATTGAGTGGGGCATACAGAACTGGTCGGCCAATCAGATACCAAAACAATTTGATTTTCTCTCTTAGAACCATGCCAAACACCAAACCAAAAAGGGCTCCGAATTTATACTTCAATATCAATAGGGTAGACCCCAGAATATTGGAAATTCGCAAAGCATTAATTTATGAAGGACACGACTGCTACTTGGTTGGAGGCTGTATCAGAGACTTTATTTCTAAAAAACAGCCGAAAGATTTTGATCTTGTAACCAGCGCGCGGCCGGATGCGATCCTCAAAGTTTTTAAAAAAAGAGCACGACTAGTCGGCAAACGATTTCCTATAGTCCATGTTAGAAAGGGCGGCCTAGTCGTGGAAATAGCAACCTTTCGTTCCGCTAATAGTCTGGAAATCGACTACAATAAAACAGGATCAATACTCAGAGACGAGTCTTTTGGTGTAATAGAAGAGGATTTCTCAAGGAGAGACTTTACTATTAATGCCCTTTATTTTGACCCGGACAAAAATGAGATCTTAGACTTTGTCAATGGAATCGGAGATTTAAATTCTCGAAAGCTTAAATTCATCGGAAATCCGGAAACCAGAGTTCGGGAAGATCCCATAAGACTACTCAGATACCTCAGGTTTGCCGCAAAGCTAGACTTTGAACTCGATGATGCAGTCATATTATTACTCAAGAAGCAGGCAAATCTACTCACCACCCTATCTTCCGCAAGGCTATTCGACGAATTCAAAAAAATCTTCCTACAGGGACACGCCTTTAAAGTCTGGAAGCTTTTAATAAGCACACGCATTCCAAGCCTCATTTGGCCAGATTGTGAAACTGACAATTCAATCATTTTCAAGGGACTGAAAGAAACAGACAAGAGATTCAACAAAAACAAACCACTTTCACCAGCATTTATTATTGCATTGCTTCTTTGGCCAACCTTCGAAAAAAAAGCCTCTAACGGTAACCCTGGCGAGTTAGAAACGATAGGACGAAAAATGTTAAAACGTCAGAATACTCAAATGAAAATCCCCTTGAGATATAGAGAATTTATTTTAAGCATTTGGAAAATGCAGGCCAAACTAACAAACAAGTCGATCGGGATGAAAGAATATGTAATAAGGCATAGGTCGTTCCGAGCCAGTTATGACCTGCTAGCAATCAGATCACAAGTGGATCATGCGCTAAAAGACTCTTTTAATTTTTGGTCAAATACCCAGCTTAAATCCTCAGACAAAAAACCCCGATCGCCCAAAAACAATTCTCTTGATATAAGCAAACAACATTAAAAAACGCTATTCTCTCAAATATAATTCTTTCAACTACCGAGTACATCGAGAGCAAAAATCAATAAGTCACTTTCAAATATTGTTCAAAAAGTTAATCTAAGCGACAGGTCTAAAATACCAAATTACATAGCAGTTGAGGGTCCTATTGGGGCTGGTAAGACATCTTTAGCAAAGAATCTCGCTTTTGCTCTGGATTATCCTTGTTTATTTGAACCAGTAGTCGAAAATCCGTTTTTAGAGAAATTTTACAACGGGAACTCGGCAAGTCTTGCGCTGCCAACTCAGCTTTTTTTCCTTCTTCATAGGACCCAGCAAATTTCCGAGATTCCAAAAAACGACCTAGTTGGACCCACCTTAATTACAGACTTTCTAATAGAAAAAGATCGAATTTTCGCAGAGATAAATCTGAACCAAGATGAACTAACTTTATACAATCAAATCAGTGAGGCTATCTACAAAAAAGGTCCCGTTCCAGATCTAGTAATTTACCTTCAAGCCTCCGTGCCGGTTTTAAGAAAGCGTATTCAAGCTCGGGGAATTGATTTTGAACAATCTATAGAAACGAAATATCTGGAAGAGCTTGTTGAGAAATATACAGAGTTTTTTCATCAATATGATGAGACCCCGCTGCTCATTATAAACGCCGAATCGATCGACTTAGCTAGTAACGAGCTGCATTTCCTATCTTTAATAAATCAAATTATGACAATGGACGGTTCCAGACATTTTTTTAATCCAAACCCACTATTCATATAGTAAATAGCGAACTAAATGAAACCCAACAATACTGATTCGTGGCAAATTCTCAAAGAGCAAGCAAAGCGAATTAAAAATAATCAAGATTTCGACCAAGCAAATGGAACCTTGTTGCTAGATTTTGAAGGCCTTAAGATAGACTTTGCCAATCAAATTTTTGATGAACGAGTGCTCGCAAATCTAGTGTCACTCGCAGAGGAAACAAATTTAGCAAAGGCAATAACAGATCTTGTAGCTGGTGAACAAGTTAACAACAGTGAAAGACAATCCGCATTGCACATTGGGCTTCGCCATTTCGAGGTTGCTCGCGAAACAGGGCAATATGATTCAGTATTTGACCAACTCGAAAAAATGGTCGAGGTTGAAAGATCTATAAGGGAGGGCAATAGAAGAGGATTTACGCAAAAGCCTTTTACAGACATAGTCCAAATTGGGATAGGGGGGTCGCATCTAGGCTCAAAATTCCTTATAGAAGCTCTGCAAGAACATCGCTCAGGTCACGTCAAAATCCATTTTATCTCAAATGTCGACCCAAATAATTTCTTGGAAACAACAAAGAAACTAAATCCAGAGACCACTCTATTTATTGTAGTCTCAAAGTCGTTTAAAACTATAGAAACGGCCGTCAACTTTCGATCAGTTAAGTCTTGGTTTTCTGAAAGAACCAACAAGTCGCAAGACTTTCATAAACATGTCATAGCTGTGACTGAAAACGTTGAAGCTGCAAAAATACTTGGTATCCGAAAGAATAGCATTTTCAAAATTCCCCAAGCAGTTGGGGGTAGATATTCGGTATGGTCGGCCACTTCTCTGGCGGCAATCATTTACCTTGGCTCGAATACCTTTCATCGATTTCTAAACGGAGCGGCTAAAGCTGACCAACACTTTATTGATGAAAAGAACAAAATCAAAAACATCCCGATAGTCAGCGCATTATTTTCTATTTGGAACCGCAACTTTCTGGGTTCTCATAGCCATGCACTTTTAGTTTACAACGATAAATTGAAGTCATTAGTTGAATACATCCAGCAGTTAGAAATGGAGAGCAATGGCAAATCCCATTCTAACGAAAATGAAACCCTCAACTATTCCACATCGCCAATAATTTGGGGCGGTGTTGGCACCAATGGACAACATTCGTACCACCAGCTCTTACACCAGGGTACCAATACATTTTCCGCAAACTTCTACCTTGTAGCTGATCAGGGAGAGGAGCTGTTAGAGCATCAGGAGTGGCTCATAGCTAATGCTTTGGCTCAAGCAAAGGTTCTAAAACATGGAAACAAAGTTGAAGACCAAAGCCTTAATTACAAATCGCTGATAGGCAACCATCCGTCCTCTACAATCTTACTCGATAAAATCACGCCAGAAACCATAGGTGCATTACTAGCTGTCCACGAGCATAAAGTTTTTTGCGAAGGCGCTTTATGGCATATAAACTCATTTGATCAGTGGGGGGTCGAACATGGCAAAAATATCGCACAAGCAATTCACGCAAAAATAGTTACTAGCCGAGGCGAATCGCACAGGTCTTTTTATGACTCATACGGTGAGTTTATTTGAGAACGGTTTGTATTTGACTACGAGCTCAAAGAAAGGAACATACGGAGCCTCTAACCGATCAACCAATCGCCAAAATTTATAGAACAAAGGGATGACTATGAGCAAAATCTATGAGGTAGAAAAAGGTTTGGCAGACACTTCTCATGTAAATGCCAGGGAGTATAAACAACTCTATAAAGAGTCAATCGAGAATCCCGATTTGTTTTGGTCGAAACAAGCAGAAGCATTCATAGACTGGGAAGAAAAGTGGGATCAGATATCCAGAACGAATATGAAAGAGGGCGAGATTGCATGGTTTTTAGGAGCGAAGCTGAATGTTGCTCAAAATTGTTTGGATAGACACCTTCAAACTAAATCCGAAAAAACAGCAATTATCTGGGAAGGCGACAACCCTAATGAGCAAGAAAATATAAGCTATAAAGAACTTCACAAGCGTGTAAGTAGATTAGCGAATGGTTTGAAGAGCAGAGGCATCGTAAAAGGAGATAGGGTTTGTATATACCTACCTATGATTCCTGAAGCCGCAATCGCGATGCTCGCGTGCACTAGAATAGGAGCCATTCACAGTGTGGTCTTCGGCGGTTTCTCTCCTCAATCTCTCAGGGATCGAATTCAAGACTCTGAGTGTTGCGCCGTTATCACGGCCGATGAAGGCCTTCGAGGAGGGAAGTCGATACCGTTAAAACAAAACTCAGATATTGCGGTGGAGGAGTGTCCATCAGTCCACAGCGTAATCGTTGTACAAAGGACCGGAGGCGAGATCAAATGGAACACTCAAAAAGACATTTGGTATCACGACCTTATTCAAGGACAGAGCGATAACTGTCCGATAGAAATAATGGATAGCGAAGATCCGCTGTTTATCCTCTATACATCAGGATCGACCGGGAAGCCTAAAGGTGTTCAGCATTCCTCAGGGGGTTATCTGCTGCACGCTGCAATCACCCATAAATACGTCTTCAATTACGAAGAAAATGACGTTTATTGGTGCACGGCTGACGTTGGCTGGATCACTGGCCACTCTTATATCGTTTATGGTCCTCTTGCCAACGGAGCGACTACCTTAATGTTTGAAGGGGTTCCTACGTATCCCGATGCATCTAGGTTTTGGCAGGTGATTGACAAGCACCAAGTCAATATTTTCTACACCGCTCCTACAGCTCTTCGACAATTAATGTCTCAAGGAGATGAGTTTGTATCCAAAACAGATAGAAGATCTTTAAAACTATTGGGTTCAGTCGGGGAGCCCATAAACCCCGAGGCCTGGGAGTGGTATTATCAAATAGTTGGCGATAAGCGTTGTCCAATAGTCGACACTTGGTGGCAGACAGAAACAGGCGGAATAATGATCACACCTCTTCCTGGCGCAACTTCGTTAAAACCTGGCTCGGCAACACTACCGTTTTTCGGAATCCAGCCCGCTCTAATGGATTCAGAGGGTAATGTCATTGAAGAACTTGAAGCTTCAGGAAATTTAGTTGTTACAGCTTCTTGGCCAGGTCAAATAAGAACCGTGTATGGGGACCATCAAAGAGTGATTGATACCTATTACGCAGCTTATCCCGGCTTATATTTCACTGGTGATGGAGCGCGCAGGGACTCTGAGGGCTATTATTGGATAACCGGTCGGGTTGATGACGTTATGGTAGTCTCAGGACACAATATAGGCACTGCGGAAGTAGAAAGCGCACTCGTGCTCCATCCTGCCGTCGCTGAAGCCGCGGTCGTTGGTTTTCCACACGACATAAAAGGAGAGGGTATCTACGCTTTTGTTACCCTCATGTTATCGCAAAGATCTGGAAATGAAGAACTTATAGAAGAACTGACGAACCTCGTTCGTGAGCAAATAGGCCCAATCGCAAAACCCGATATCATTCAGTGGGCGCCAGGTCTGCCTAAGACGAGATCTGGGAAAATCATGCGTCGAATACTTAGAAAAGTCGCGGCCAACGAAATGGATGACCTCGGAGACACTAGTACCCTGGCCGATCCTTCCGTTGTAAACGAGCTTATAAAGAGCCGAAACAACACATAGTTCAAAAATGCCTAGAATTAAGGATTCTAGGCCTGCTCTTCATGTTCTGTTTTTTCTGCTTCATTAGTCTCGGGAATTTCTTTGATCGAAAGTTTAATCCGACCGCGCTGATCAACATCCAACACTATTACATCTATTTCTTCGCCCTCAGAGAGGTAGTCAGTGACTTTTTCAACCCGTTCGTCAGCAATCTGCGATATGTGCAGTAAACCATCCTTACCAGGTAAAATATTAACGAAAGCACCGAAATCGACAATTCGCTCTACCTTCCCCTGGTATATTTTGCCAACTTCGGCCTCTGCGATTATAGAGTTCACTTTCTCGATTGCCGCATCTTTAGAGACGGCGTTTTCCGCATAAATGCGAACAAGACCATCATCGTCAATATCCACTTCGGCTCCAGTCTCTTCAACAATACCTCTTATCGTTGCTCCACCTTTTCCGATGATATCTCTAATCTTATCAGGATGAACCTTTATGGTTGTCATAGCCGGAGCATTGTCTGACAACTCGGGTCGCGACTCACTAATAACCTTATTCATCTCGTTGAGAATATGCTGTCGAGCGTCTCGAGCTTGCTCTAACGCACTCTCCATAATTTCTTCATTGATCCCTTCGATTTTTATATCCATCTGTAAAGCAGTGACGCCTTGCGACGTACCCGCAACTTTGAAATCCATATCACCAAGATGATCCTCGTCACCCAAGATATCCGTCAACACGGCAAACTCGGAGCCCTCCAAAACCAATCCCATTGCAACTCCAGCCACCGGAGCTTTGATTGGTACCCCTGCATCCATCAAAGCCAAAGATGTTCCACAAACACTTGCCATTGAACTTGAGCCATTTGATTCAGTAATCTCTGATACAACTCTTATTGTGTAGGGAAAACTTTCCCCATCTGGCATGACAGCGGTGACTCCTCGACGAGCTAGCCGTCCGTGCCCCGTTTCGCGTCGTTTTACACCACCCATCATTCCGGTTTCACCCACACTATAGGGCGGAAAATTATAATGGAGCATAAAAGGATCTTTATAACTACCCTCTAAGGCGTCTATTATCGCTGCATCTCGCAACGTTCCCAAAGTCGCTACTGCGATTGCCTGCGTTTCCCCTCTAGTAAACAAAGCAGATCCATGCGCCTTGGGTAAAACGCCAACCTCGACGTCGATGGGCCTCACTGTGACCAGGTCTCTACCATCAATTCTGGGCTCCCCACTCAAAATCCTACGACGTACAAAGTTTTTTTCAGCCTTACCAAAGAGCTCGGCAATCTCATCGGAAAGATCAGAGTCATCGTCCCCGACAACTTCTTTTACTACTTCATCTTTTAGATCTCTAACAGATTGCTGTCTCTTGAGCTTATCCTTCTCCGAATACGCCAGTGCTAACCTATCTCCTATTACTGTTTCCACCTTTTGCTTAAGGCCTTCATCCTCAACAGCTTCGCTCCATTCCCAGGCCGGCTTGGCAATCTCCGACGCAAGTTCTTGAATTTTATCAATGACAATCTGCATCTCTTGATGGGCAAAAAGAACGGCGCCCAACATCTGATCTTCGCTCAACTCTTTCGCTTCTGATTCAACCATCAGCACCGCAGATTTGGTCCCAGCCACCGTCATATTTAGTGCGGAACTGTCTAACTCCTCATAGCCAGGGTTCAATAAGTATGCACCATCCTTGTAACCTACACGCGCGGCGCCAATCGGCCCGTTAAACGGAATTCCTGATATCGCGAGTGCTGCTGAGGTTCCTATCATTGCAGCAATATCAGGGTCCTGATCTTTTTCGGCCGACATGACTGTACAAACGACCTGCACTTCATTCAGAAACCCCTTGGGGAAAAGAGGTCTAATAGGCCTATCTATCAGACGACATGTCAGTGTTTCTTTTTCGCTCGGACGGCCTTCTCTTCTGAAAAAACCTCCTGGTATCTTACCAGCAGCGTAGGTTTTTTCCTGATAATTGACGGTAAGCGGGAAAAAATCCTGCCCTGGCCTCATAGTTTTAGCGCCAACGACAGTGGTTAACACGGCCGTGTCATCCATATAAACCATAACCGAGCCAGTAGATTGTTTAGCAATTTTCCCGGTCTCTATTCTTATATTATGTCTACCGTACTCAAACTCTTTAATAATTGGATTCAAATTCTTCTCCTTCGAATTCTTAACGCCGCAAGCCTAGCCGCTGAATGAGCGACGCATATCTGGATAAGTCTTTTTCTTTGAGATAATCCAGCAACTTGCGTCTCTGATTAACCATTCGTATCAGGCCTCTTCTCGAGTGATGATCTTTTTTATGGTCTGTAAAATGATTTTGTAACACATTGATATTGTTTGTTAGCAAGGCCACCTGAACTTCAGGACTTCCGGTATCGCCTTCCTCAAGCCTATATTCTTCAATTATCTTCGCTTTATCTCCTGCACTAAGTGCCATCATTATTCTCCTAATATGCGATCTATCATAAAAACAGGAACCGCGCATACCTACAGTATCCCATTTCGTGAATTTATAACCTCAGACGCTAGCCAACATTCTACTTGGCTTCAAAACACCGTCCCCTAAAATTTCCCCCACTCCTATGAACTTCTTTTCAATGCCGTCGATACTTTCATAAATACCAACCCGCGAATCTCTTAAAACGAATCTATCAGCGAGTTTCGCGCCATTCTTAAGCAATCTAGCTTGACGCGGATCTATCAGTACTTCTGACCAATCCTTAAAAGCAGAAGCAATAGGGAGTAAGTGATCGGCAAGACCGTCTGTATTTTCCAACTTTACCAGCTCATCAAACGCCAACATATCTTTTTCGTCGTAAGTGCCGACAGATAGTCTACGGAGCTCTACTACATGCGCCCCGCACCCTAACACATCTCCTAAATCAGCGGCAATCGTTCTTATATAGGTCCCTTTGCTACAGCAAACTTTCAAATCCAGAAATTTACCGTCAAATCCGAGCATTTTTATTTCGTAAATCCTGACCTTGCGAGGCTCTAAATCAACCTTCAAGCCTCTGCGAGCCATCTTATAAAGTGGAACTCCATTTTTTTTAATTGCAGAATACATAGGTGGAATTTGTTCTATCTCGCCCTGAAAATTCGTCAACGATGCTTCAATCAAGTCCCTGGTAACATGGTTTACATCTTTTTCGGAAGTAACTAGTCCCTCTGCATCAAACGTATCTGTCGCCACTCCCAGCTTGATAGACACTCTGTAACTTTTGTCTTTGACTAATAAAAACTGAGAAAATTTGGTGGCTTGACCAACGCAAAGAACCATTAATCCTGTAGCCAACGGGTCAAGAGTCCCGGTATGCCCAATTTTGTTTAGGTTAAATGTCTTTCTAATCGACTGAACCAATTTACTCGAAGTAATGCCACTAGGCTTATCTACCAGCAAAAATCCACTGTAGGCCTGATTACTCTTCGTCATTAGAAATATTCATTTGATCTTTAGATCTAGCCTCTCTGATCTTTTGTTCTAAGCTCATTCCTTCCGACTGGAGTGTGTCATAGTGAAATCTCAGCTTAGGAGTTGCTCTCATAGAAAGCCTCTTCGACAACAACGTTCTAAAAAAACCTGAAGCGCCATTCAGCACCTCTGCGACTGCATGTTGATCTAATTTGTTATCATGCTCGAAGGAAGAGACATAGATATCAGCATAAGAAAGATCTTTACTAACAACCACGTCATTCACCGCTAAATGCTTTGTGAGTCTTGGGTCTCGAACCTCATGTAAAATAATCTTCGAAATTTCGTCTCTAATAAAATCGCCGACCCTTATAGCTCTCGACATATTTTTCTATTGAATACTTCGAGCTATTTCTTTCACTTCAAAAACCTCTATCAAGTCACCAACTTTTACGTCGTTATAATTTCTTACACCTATTCCGCACTCGATCCCATTTCTAACTTCGCTAACGTCGTCTTTAAACCTTCTTAAAGATTCGAGCTCTCCCTCAAAAATAACCACATTATCCCGTAATACTCTAATCGGCCTGTTTCTATAAACGACCCCTTCCGAAACCATACATCCAGCAACAGAACCATATCTTGGTGAACGGAATACATCTCTGACCTCTGCTATGCCGATGATTTCTTCTCTGACTTCAGGCGCAAGCATGCCAGACAATAAAACCTTTACATCATCGATCAACTCGTAGATTACGCTGTAATATCGAAGGTCAACTCCCTCTTTTTCGATTATTCCTTTTGCAGTTTGATCTGCTCTTACATTAAATCCAAAAATTGACGCTCCATAAGTTACCCCCAAGGTAGAATCTGAGCCCGATATACCTCCAACACCAGAACCAAGAACTTGAACAGAAACTTCATCGTTTCCTAATTCTGATACAGCTTGCAAGATTGCTTCCAAACTGCCCCTAACATCAGCTTTTACTATAAGCTTGAGGACCCTCTTCTCTCCCTCGGACATATTTAGGAACGCATTCTCCAGTTTCGCCGCCTGCTGAGCTGCCTGCTTTCTCTCCATTGTTTTTTCCGCCCTAAATTCCGCCAGCTCTCTGGCTCGCTTTTCATTAGCAACAACAGAGAAATCATCACCAGCTTCCGGAGTACCGTTTAATCCTAAGACTTCTACAGGCATAGACGCACCAGCAGTTTTCGCTACTGAACCCTGATCGTCAATCATGGCTCTAACTTTGCCGTAAAACTCTCCGGCTATGACCACATCACCTTGGCGGAGTGTCCCATTTTTCACCAATAAAGTCGCTACCGCTCCTCTGCCTCTATCCAAACTAGACTCTATAACCACGCCTTGACCAGGAGCTTCTGCGACAGCCTGTAACTCCATGATTTCAGACTGTAAATGTATAGCTTCTAACAAACTCTCAATGCCTTCCCCACTAATTGCAGACACATTAATAAACTGTGTGTCTCCGCCCCATTCTTCGGGAATAACGTTTTTTGCAGCAAGTTCATTGGTGACTTTTTCTGGGTCGGCATTTTCCAAATCCATCTTGTTTATCGCAACAATAATAGGTACTTCAGCTGCGTTGGCGTGTTGAATAGCTTCTTCCGTTTGAGGCATCACTCCATCGTCCGCAGCTACAACCAAGATGACGAGATCAGTCACCTTAGCGCCACGAGCTCTCATAGCAGTAAAAGCCGCATGTCCAGGAGTATCTATAAAAGTAAGCTCTCCACCATTAGACCGAACTCTATACGCGCCGATATGCTGAGTTATTCCTCCTGCCTCGCCCGTGGTAACCCGTGTATCTCGAATATAGTCGAGCAGAGACGTCTTGCCATGATCAACGTGACCCATCACGGTGATTATTGGAGCTCTAGAAGCCAGATCGCCCTCAATATCTAAACTGGCTTCGTATTCCTCCTCCAAGGCATCCGCACTCTTGAATTTTATTTTGTGCCCCATTTCCTCAGCAACTAGAGTCGCGGTATCTTGGTCAAGAGCCTGGTTAATCGTCGCCATAACTCCCAGTCCGATTAAGGCTTTTATTACTTCTCCAGCCTTTACTGTCATACCCTGTGCAAGTTCTCCCACAGTAATAAACTCGCCCATTTCAACTTCTCGAGAAATGAAATCAGTAGGCTTGAATTCTCCTCCCTGTTGCTCGACCTTGAGAGGCTCTTTTTTCGCTGACACCGATTTTGCTCTGGTCTTGCGTCTGCTTTTTAGAGACAACTCGCGGCGCTTCCCTTTTCCATCACCAAACTCATCATTCTGATCAGGTTTATCTTTCGACCTGGTTCTCCGAGAACCTTTCTCGGCGGCTTGAACTTGTGCCTGAACTTCTGCAGCGTTAGCTGGCTTAGACGCAACTTTACCCTTTTCCTGATTAGCGTTCGAACTCTGCTCTTGCTCTTTTTTACTCTTCTCCTCCAGAGCTTCTTGCTCGGCCTTTTTCTTTGCTTCAGCAAGTTTTTCTTCTTCTAATCTTGTCTGTGCCTCTGCTTCTATCCGCGCAGACTCTTCTTCCCTAATCTTACGAGCTTCTATCTCAGACTGTTTAACAACCGCTTGATCTCGTGTTTTTGCCGGTTCGCTTGGAGATTCTTCTTTCTTAATGTAAGTCCGTTTTTTACGAACCTCTACAGTTACATCTCTCCCCGTCCTACCTTGGCCTTGTTTTATCGTTCCCGTACTCTTTCTTTTAAGTGTTATTTTTTTCTTAGCATCTTGAGGATCACCACGAAATTTTTGGAGATGCGCTAGCAGCTGCTGTTTTTCTTCTTCTGCAACCACGTCATCGTCTGCACTATGCGAAAGACCAGCTTCTTGCATTTGTTTTAGCAAACGATCAACAGGTACTTTTACGGTTTCTGCTAACTGTTTAACTGTTACTTTGGCCATTCTCTTTCCTCACGTAGACACTTAACAACAAACTTAGTTTAAAAATTTTTGCTATTTCAAATGACATAATAATTCTGTACGGATCATGCTTCATCAAATTTCTGACTATTCCGCATCCTCACTCTCTAAAAACCAAGGCTCTCTCGCTTTAAGAATTAACTTACCGGCTTTTTCATCGCCCAGAGAATCATCAATCTCCAGGAGCTCACCAACAGACAATTCAGCCAAGTCCTCCATAGTCACAACCCCATTTGCAGCAAGCTGAAAACCCAATGCTCTATCCATCCCTTCCATGTGCAATAAGTCATCGGCGGGAACCGCATCTCCTAACGCAGCCTCACTCGCGATCGCCTTGGTGAGCAATGCATCCTCCGCTCTTTTCCTCAGTTCTTGAACAATTTCTTCGTCAAAACCTTCTATAGACAGAATTTCTTCTAAAGGCACATAGGCTATTTCTTCCAGAGTTGTAAACCCCTCCTCAACCAATACAGCTGCCACGTCTTGGTCTACTTCTAAAGCATCCTGAAACTCCGTGATAAATTTACCACTTTCTAACTCTTGTTTTTCGAGCGCTTCAGCTTCAGTCATAATGTTCAAGGACCAACCACACAGATCACTTGCCAACCGGACATTTTGACCGCCTCTACCAATCGCTTGCGCCAGGTTTTCTTCCGTCACAGCTATATCCATGGTATGCGAATCTTCGTCCAACACTATTGAGGCGACTTCAGCTGGAGCCATCGCATTAATAGTAAGTTGAGCAGGATTATCATCCCACAATACGATATCTATTCTTTCTTGAGCCAATTCTCCGGATACGGCTTGCACTCGAGAACCGCGCATACCTACACAGGCACCAACTGCATCAATCCTGCCGTCATTTGTTTTGACCGCAATTTTTGCACGCGAGCCAGGGTCCCTGGCAGCACCTAGAATTTCGATCACTTCTTCAGAAATCTCTGGCACCTCCACTCTGAACAACTCGATCAACATTTTGGGAGAAGTGCGAGATAGGATCAATTGGGGACCGCGATTTTCAGGTTTTATCTCTACCAAAAGAGCTCTTAGTCTATCTCCAACTCTAAAAACCTCCCGGGGAATTAGTGCCTCTTTGATCAATATACCCTCAGCATTGTTTCCTAAATCAACGATTACATTGTCCCTATTGATTTTTTTCACCGTGCCGCTAACTAATTCATTAAGCTTCGGTAGATAAGCCTCAACAATTTGAGCACGTTCCGCATCTCTGACCTTTTGGACAATAACCTGTTTAGCAGCCTGAGCTGCAATCCGACCGAACTCTACTGACTCGACGGGCTCTTCTAGAACATCTCCTAACACCGCATCAGCTTTAATAGCTTGAGCCTCCTCAAGACTATATTGCGCATCTGGGTTTATTTCTTCTTCCCTTTCTTCCAACTCCTGAAACTCGACTACTTCCCAAGTTCTAAAAGTTTCATATTCCCCAGACTCTCTATCTATAGCCACCCGAAACTCGGCATTTTCTCCATAACGTCGTTTAGTCGCGCTGGCCAAAGCTAATTCTATGGCCTCAAATATCACTTCTTTAGAAACCCCTTTCTCCAAAGAGACTGACTCAGCAACCAACAAAATCTCTTTACTCATTTAAACCCCTTCTTATTCAAAAATAGGAATAACTCTAATTTTCCCTATATCCTCGATTGGGAAAAGATACTCTTCATCTTTAACCTCTATAACGACACAATCGTCCTCAGTGCCCTTAAGCAAACCTTCATAATTCTTCTGGCCATCAAACATCTTCAACAATTTCAGTTCAACACGCTCCCCGACATGCCTGATGTAGTGGTTTTCACAAAACAATATTCTGTCCATTCCTGGCGAAGAGACTTCGAGTCGATAATCCGAAACGAAGTCAGCTTCAACATCCAATAGGTCAGATATGTGTTCACTAACTAATACACAATCATCGATTCCTACTCCTGCCTGAGCTTCGATATACAGTCGAATTTTCAGGTTTCGACCATGATTTAGCAGTTCTAAGCCCCAATACTCAAAGCCTAAGGATTCAATAACCGGTTCAAAAAGTTCTTTTAAACTACCTTCATCAAAACGCAAAAAAATCTCCTAACTCAGTCCTGACACTTTCGCGAAAGCAAAAAAAAGGGCCTTACGACCCAATTTCAATAAATAAACATTAAAACCGTTCAACTAACCCCTTTAGCAGCTTGTCCTAATATTAGGATTTGGCATGAAAACTAACGCATCTGCCAATACCCTAAAAGAGCATAGCGCTAAATTGGTAGCGGGGGCAGGATTTGAACCTACGACCTATGGGTTATGAGCCCACCGAGCTACCAGACTGCTCCACCCCGCAACCGTCAAGCGCAGATTATAGGGTCGCAAACAATCTCCTGCAAGACAATGAATGCCCTATTAGGCTAAAACGAATGGTGCCGAAGGCGAGACTCGAACTCGCACGGACATAAGTCCACTACCCCCTCAAGGTAGCGTGTCTACCAATTTCACCACTTCGGCAAAAGAATCCGACGATTTCTACAACTCAGGGATAGAATCGTCTCTGGATTCCATCTCATCTTCATCGGGGCCAGAACTATCTTT
This sequence comes from K189A clade bacterium, assembly GCA_902568205.1. GTDB lineage: Bacteria > Pseudomonadota > Gammaproteobacteria > Pseudomonadales > Azotimanducaceae > UBA4421. The sequence continues at coordinate 33,386 of CACFPX010000001.1, forward strand.
CGACAAAGGTAAATCGATTACTTCGTTATTGCCCCGCTCAACATTAATTTGTGGAATACCCTCAGTATCTACGCCTGCTACTCTTTCTTTGGCTAAGTAAGCAATGCCGAAAGTTATTGCGAAAAATGCTATAGCTAACCATGTGGTCAATTTCGTTAAGAAAGAAGCACTGCCAGAAGCTCCAAATACAGTATTCGATGACCCGCTACCGAAAGCTGCCCCTACATCTGCACCCTTGCCTTGCTGCAACAAAACCAACACCGTCAACGCTATGGCATCAATGGACAACAAGGTAAGTAAAATAGTCTCAAGCGTAGTCATAGCATCCTTCTCTTTGACGGAATAATAGTTTAAAGATCAGTCCAATGCATTAAGGATTGACGAAAAACTATCGGCTTTAAGTGATGCGCCTCCTACTAACAATCCATTTACATGATCCTGCTTTATCAAGTCTGCGGCATTTTCGGCAGTCACACTTCCCCCATAAAGGATCCTAACATTAGCACCCAACGTTCCTAAAACCCCTAACAATACTTTTCGAATGAAGGCATGCATTTCTTGCACTTCTTCAAGCGTGGCACTTTCACCACTTCCTATCGCCCATATCGGCTCATAAGCGATTACCACTTCATTCTGAATTTCAGTCAAATCAATCGTTAACACCTTCTTTAGTTGCTTCGAAACCACTGATTCAGCTTGACCAGATAGTCGCTCTTCTAAAGTTTCACCCACACACACAATGACACTCATACCAGCTTTCAACGAACACTCGAGCTTCTGCTTCACTAACTCATCACCCTCTTTTTGCAGCAGTCGCCTTTCTGAATGTCCAATTAGAGCCCAATAAGCTCCAATATCTCTGGCCATCTTTGCAGAAATTTCACCTGTATAAGCCCCAGCGTCCTCTGTCCAAATATTTTGGATGCCAACAGCGAGCGCTCGGTTTCCTATGGCGCTTATACAGTCTCGAATATAGACCGCGGGTGGCAACACCACTACTTCTGCATATTCACGCAGGTCTAGTTTTTCAAAGAAATCTTTTAGCCCTTCAAGTGACCCATTCATCTTCCAGTTAGCTACTATTAAAGGTTTGGACATATCTAATAAAAGGTTCCTAGGCTATTCCTTCTAACTTCGCTATATTGCTTAACTCTTCAGCAATAGCGCTCAATTTCTCTCGATCTCGCCCCTCAACCATTACTCTAACGAGTGGCTCAGTACCAGAGGGCCTAACAAGAATTCGACCTTCTTTTCCCAACTCACTCCGAAATCCATCAATTACTTTAGCTAGCTTATTGCTGCTCATAACAAATTTTGGATTCTCTGTTGAAACATTAATGAGTACCTGGGGGAGCTTTTTCACTGGCTTGACAAGCTCACTAAGCGTTATGTTCGTCGATCCCAGAATCTCTAAAATTTGCAGTGCGCTAATTATCGCATCACCAGTGTGACAAGCATCTAAGTTAATAATGTGCCCGGAGGTTTCGCCTCCTAGGGTCCATTGTTTTTCTCTCAAAGCTTCCATTATGTAACGATCGCCGACATCTGCCCTAACAAAAGGAATATTTAACTCCGTTAGGGCTAACTCGAGTCCTAGATTCGTCATATGTGTCCCAACAACTCCTCCAATTAACGTACCCAACTCTTTTTTCCTGCAAGCTATCGCGTAAACAATCTCATCTCCATCAACTATATCGCCGAATTCATCAATCATGATCAAACGATCACCGTCTCCGTCAAAAGCGATACCTAAATCCGCTTTTTCTTCGACGACCCTCCTTTGCAACACTGTTGTGTCTGTCGAACCGCAACCCTCATTGATATTAGTCCCATCAGGGTCGACTCCCATACATATGGGAGATAGACCAAGCTTTTCAAAAACACGCTGAGCAACTTTATAAGCTGCTCCATTAGCACAATCGAGGACTATGGATAAGTTGGCAAAATTTCGTGGTTCTTTAATAGAGCTCTGGCAATAAGCTTCGTATTCCAAAGTGGGGTGGGGTGGGCGTTTTATTCTCCCCGGATTTCGATACCCATGTTTTGGGTCATCATTTTTTAGCTCATCCTCTATAGCGTCTTGTATTTTTGCAGATAGCTTATTCCCGTCTCGGTCGAATACCTTTATGCCATTGTCAGTATAGGGGTTGTGCGATGCCGAAATCACCACTCCTAAGTCGGCGTTCGAATTGCGGGCCGCATACGATATACAAGGGGTAGGCGCAACCCCCATAGCCAGGACGTCAGCCCCCGAGGAGAGAAGTCCACTCTCTAGTGCTGATTCAAGCATATATCCAGACACCCTGGTATCTTTCCCCAATACCACTCTCAAGCCCTTGCGCTCATCGGCAAACACCTTCCCCAGTGCTAACCCGAGCCTCAGCATAAACTGTGCATTCATCACAGCGCTGCCGACACGCCCACGGATTCCGTCCGTACCGAAGTAATTTATATTTGCATTCCCTTTCATGTCAGCTCGTAGAAGTTTAATAAAGTCCTGCTAAAAAGGATGCAAGCACTTGCAGATTAGGTCTCTTCCGCTGGCCCTCCAATCGGGCTTTCTCCTGCAGAGGAGGAGTCTCCTGAAGAGTTCGAACCCCCAGTTGAATCCTGACTAATACGAGGCTTTGCCCCGGCCATGATATCGTCTATTTGTTCTGACGAAAGCGTTTCAAATTCCATAAGTGCCTCAGCCATGACATGCAATTTGTCTTCGTTTTCTTTTAATATTTTTCTGGACTCTGCATAGCATTCATCAATCAAAATCCTAATCTCTTGGTCTATTTCTCGAGCAGTATCGGGCGAATGAGGCTTAGGATTCGAACCCGCCGACATACCCAGAAAAACTTCTCCATCGTCTTCATCGTACATCAACGGACCCATTTTCTCTGATAAGCCCCACTTGGTTACATAGTTCCTGGCAAGCTGAGTCGCTCTTTGAATGTCGTTCGATGCCCCTGTAGTGACATTGTTTATTCCCAAAGTCATTTCTTCAGCAATTCGTCCTCCGAAAAGGCTACAGATCTGCGATCTAATATTCTGCCCAGAAATGCTATAACGATCCTCCTCGGGCAAAAACATCGTCACACCAAGCGCTCTTCCTCTAGGGATAATCGTAACTTTGTATACCGGATCATGCTCGGGCATCAGACGCCCGATTATCGCATGACCAGATTCATGGTATGCGGTATTGCGTTTTTCTTTCTCCGACATAACCATAGATTTTCGCTCAGCGCCCATCATGATTTTGTCTTTTGCCTTATCAAATTCCTCCATCCTAACTAGGCGCTTGTTCCCCCTCGCGGCAAAAAGAGCAGCCTCGTTGACCAGGTTCTCAAGGTCTGCCCCAGAAAAACCCGGAGTACCCCTGGCAATGATACTTGGATCCACATCATCTGACAGGGGGACATTTCTCATATGCACTTTGAGTATTTGCTCCCTCCCCCTAATATCAGGCAAGCCCACAACAACCTGTCTATCAAACCTGCCAGGTCTTAAGAGGGCTGGATCAAGTACGTCTGGTCGGTTAGTCGCTGCAATCACAATTACACCGTCGCTTTTTTCAAAACCGTCCATCTCGACAAGTAACTGATTTAAAGTTTGTTCTCGCTCGTCATGCCCGCCTCCTAGACCTGCGCCCCTGTGTCTTCCCACGGCATCGATTTCGTCAATGAAGATGATGCAAGGCGCTTGCTTTTTTGCCTGCTCGAACATATCTCGAACTCTAGACGCACCTACCCCCACAAACATTTCAACAAAATCTGACCCTGATATAGAAAAAAATGGAACCTTCGCTTCTCCAGCGATTGCTTTGGCTAGCAAGGTTTTACCAGTGCCAGGTTGGCCAACCATTAGGACACCCCGAGGGATATGACCTCCTAATCGCTGAAATTTACCAGGATCCCTAAGAAACTCTACCAACTCTTGGACTTCTTCCTTCGCTTCGTCTACCCCCGCCACGTCTGCAAATGTTGTCTTTATTTGATCTTCTGACAAAAGTTTTGCTTTTGACCTTCCAAAACTCATGGGATTGCCTCGGCCACCACCTCCCCCTTGCATCTGCCGCATGAACAACATGAATACGGCGATAATTATCAAGATGGGAAAACTCGCTACCAACAATTGCATCCAAAAACTTTGCTTTTCTTCTTCCAACACAATCGTTCGGACATTGTTGTTCAAAAGATCATCCATGAGCTTCTGATCATTCTGCAGCCAAGTCACAGTAATTTCTTCACCCGCTTTGTTTATAGCTTTGATTTTGTCGCCTTGGATTCGGACTTCGTTAATTTGATTCTGATTGACTGCCTTCACGAAATCTGAGTACGGCACTACTTGGGCTTTCGGGCTTAAGTTGAAATTGTTGAACACCGTTAGCAAAACAGCAGCAATCACCAACCAGAGCAACAAATTTTTTCCTATATCTGACAAAATCTTAACCTCAAAAAATGAATCTTATTACGGCTCAAGTCGATCAACCTGTACTACCCAGGGATCTAAACCCTTGAGCGACAACATAAACTTCGCTCGACTCCTTCCTCGACGCCGCAGGTTTAACTATACGCACACTACTAAAAGAATTCTTGATTTCTTCCACTAAATTAGCAACCTGAGGATTTTGGAAAGTCTTCATTACTGCAACCCCCTTCTTCTTCAAGTGTGTTTTCGCCATACCTAATGTCAGTACATTAAGCTTCAAGCTTTCGGCTCGATCACGATCCTTTATGCCTGATATATTGGGGGCCATGTCAGATATTACAATGTCAACTTTTGTTCCGTTAAGAATTTCGGCAATCCTATGATTTACAAGATCTGTGCCCACCAAGCCACATATATGAATAGATTTTTGACCAGTTTTTACATCTAACGGGTCCACTGTAATTAACCTTCCATTCTGGGGGATCTTTTGCTCTACATATTGGGTCCATCCTCCCGGCGCGCCCCCCAACTCCAAAACATACCTCGCTTCAAAAAACAGCCTAAACCGTTCATCTAATTGCTCCAACTTATAGAGCGCTCTCGATGGGTGCCCTTGAGAGCGAGCTTTTTTTGAATACTGATCTTTCTCCTGTCTTTCTAGCCAATGTTGGCTGGATCTGGATCGTTTAGCCATGTTTCAAATCAATGTATTATTGTGAGTTATGAAGATTAACGACCTACTAGGCAGCAAGCAAAGAAAGCAGCTACGCAAAATAGCGCATCATCTTAGGCCTGTCGTCACCATAGCTGATTTGGAAATCACCGATGGCGTGTCCAATGAAGTTGTACGAGCACTGATAGATCACGAGCTGATAAAAATCAAAATTGACATTTCCGAGAAAGAAAAAAGACAAGAGGTGGCGGTACGAATTTCTGATTCTGTCGAGGCCGCCCTTATACAAACAATTGGGAAGTGCGTAGTGTTGTATAAACCTAATCCAACGCCAAATCCTAAATTATCAAATGTTTTGCGTTACTCCTTCTAAATTCACCTGGGGCTTTTCAAATTACTTGTATTCTACCTTAACAATCTCGTATTCATTATCCCCAGATGGTGTGGACACGATCACACTATCATCTAAAGACTTACCAATAAGGGCTCTTGCAATTGGCGACATTACCGAAATCTTATTATCTTTCAAATCTGCCTCATCTTCCCCAACGATCTTATAAAAAATCTCCTTTTCTTCTTCGACATCCCACAAATGAATCGTAGATCCAAAGATGACCTTGTCACTTGGAGACAGCTTTGACACATCTACAATTTGAGCATCAGCCAATTTACCCTCTATTTCGAGAATTCGTCCTTCATTAAAGGATTGTTGCTCCCTAGCAGCATGATATTCCGCATTTTCCTTCAGGTCGCCATGCGCTCTTGCTTCTGAAATCGCCTCAACTATCTCTTTTCGCAACTCACCTTTACGATGTGCCAATTCCTCTCTGAGTCGTTTTTCCCCTTCAACTGTCATTGGATTAGCCATGTGTGAGTGACTCCGCAACGGTTTTATGAATCTCTTGAAGACTTGAAACTCCAACCGAATCTACTTCGCTCATAGCTATACATGCAGCAAGACCTCCGGCCAATGTTGTCGAATAGTAAACTTTCTTTTGCAAGGCCACTCTTCGGATAATCGCAGAGTCCTCTATCGATTGCCTTCCTTCTGTCGTATTAATAACCAAGTCTATTTGCTCATTTTTTAATAGATCTGATACGTCAGGTCTTCCTTCCCCAACCTTGTTGATCTTTTCACACTCCAAACCTGCTGATTCGAGCATCTTTTGGGTACCGCCAGTCGCGACCAAAGAAAAACCTAGATCAACCAGTCTCTTCCCCAATTCAGGTAATTCTCTTTTATCGATGTCCTTAACGCTCAAAAAAGCCCGGCCACCATTCATAGGTAAAGAATCTCCTGCAGCTAAAACAGCCTTCGCAAAAGCACTTCCAAAAGAGTCACCCGTGCCCATCACTTCGCCGGTAGATTTCATCTCGGGACCCAAGATCGGATCAACTCCCGGAAACTTGTTAAAAGGGAAAACCGCCTCTTTCACATGTATCTTTTCTGGGATTATCTCTTCTACGATCCCTTGCTCTTCTAAAGAACGGCCTGCCATACACCTTGAGGCGATTTTAGCCAAAGAATACCCTATACATTTAGAAACAAATGGAACCGTCCTTGAAGCCCTTGGGTTTACCTCAATCAAATAAATCGAGTCACCCTTTATGGCCATTTGAACGTTCATTAACCCAATAACTCCCAACTCCAGAGCTATGTCTTTGATCTGCTTTCTAACGGTATCCAGCACACTTTCCTCGAGGGAATAGGGCGGCAATGAACAAGCAGAATCACCAGAGTGTACGCCAGCTTGCTCAATATGTTGCATAATGGCACCAATCACGACTTTTTCCCCATCCGAGATAGCGTCAATGTCAATCTCAATCGCATCATCCAAAAATCTATCCAACAACACCGGCGACTCATTCGAAACATCCACTGCATTTTGGAGATATCGACCTAGCTCTTTCTGATCATAAACAATCTCCATCGCCCTGCCACCAAGAACATAAGAGGGCCTAACAACTATCGGATATCCAATTTTCTCAGCCCTTTGCAACCCTTCTTCGACATTGGCTGCCACCGCATTAGAAGGTTGCATCAAATCTAAGTCATTAACCAATTGCTGGAACTGTTCTCGATCTTCAGCCTTATCGATCGAAGAAGTTGGAGTGCCGATAATGGGAACGCCTTCCTCTTGGAGTTCATTCGCCAATTTGAGAGGCGTTTGACCTCCAAATTGCACTATTACGCCCAGAGGATTTTCTATCCTAACTATCTCAAGAACATCCTCGATTGTGAGAGGTTCAAAGTAAAGCCGATCGGATGTATCGTAGTCCGTCGACACTGTCTCGGGATTACAATTGACCATGATGGTTTCATAACCATCCTCTCTCATAGCCAAAGCTGCGTGAACGCAACAATAATCGAACTCTATCCCCTGGCCAATTCGATTCGGGCCGCCGCCTAACACCATGATCTTCTCTTTCTGTGAGGGGTTTGCTTCACACTCTTCTTCATAGGTCGAATACAGGTAAGCCGTAGAGGTTGGAAACTCTGCGGCACAGGTGTCCACTCTCTTAAAAACTGGGGAAACCCCCAGCTCATGTCTGTAATCTCTTGTGTCTTTTTCACTTGCCGAGAGCAAATCAGCTAACCGTCGATCAGCAAAACCTTTACGCTTTAGAGACATCATTGAATCAAAGTCTAGATCGGTCAATTTTTTACCTGACAACCCCAGCTCTTCCAAGACCAGGTCCTCTATTTCGGCAAGAAACCATGGGTCTATGTTTGTTTCGAGGTAAACCTCATCAACCGATTTTCCCGCTCTAAACGCATCTGCCACATACCAAATTCGCTCGGGATTAGGGTTATTCAGTTGGCGCTTTAAGTTGATCTCCCAACTTGAATTTTCTGGATCGTTAATTGGCTCAAAGCCATACTTGCCAATTTCTAGTCCTCGAATCGCCTTTTGAAGAGACTCCTGGAAGGTTCGACCAATAGCCATAACCTCTCCCACAGACTTCATCTGTGTTGTTAAAGTGGCATCAGCTTGGGGGAATTTCTCAAAGGTGAACCTAGGAATTTTGGTCACCACATAATCAATACTCGGCTCAAACGATGCCGGGGTAGCACCATCGGTAATATCATTTTTTAATTCATCTAGTGTATACCCGATCGCCAGTTTTGCCGCGATCTTTGCAATCGGGAATCCGGTAGCCTTTGACGCTAAAGCAGAGGACCGAGAAACTCGTGGATTCATTTCGATGACTACTATGCGGCCCGATCTCGGATCAATAGCAAACTGAACGTTCGACCCTCCTGTGTCCACCCCAATCTCTCGCAGAACTGCTATCGAGTGATTCCTTAGTAATTGATATTCCTTATCGGTGAGCGTTTGAGCAGGAGCTACCGTTATACTGTCTCCTGTATGTACGCCCATTGGATCAACATTTTCGATGGAACAGATAATGATGCAATTGTCGACGCAATCACGAACCACTTCCATTTCAAATTCCTTCCAGCCAAGCAGCGATTCATCAATCAACAACTCTTTAGTTGGAGACAAATCCAATCCTCGTTCACATATTTCTTTGAATTCCTCTTGGTTGTATGCGATTCCTCCTCCACTACCACCCAACGTAAAAGAGGGTCTAATGATACAAGGGAATCCGAGCCCGGCTTGAACCTGCAATGCTTCTTCTAAACTATGAGCTATCGAAGACCTAGGAGTCTCGAGTCCAATATTTTTCATTGCTTGGTCAAACTTCTCTCGGTCTTCCGCTTTATCTATGGACTCCTTTTTTGCACCAATTAATTCAACATCAAACTGCTGAAGTACACCTTCTCTCGCAAGGTCTAACGCGCAATTGAGAGCCGTCTGTCCGCCCATCGTAGGCAGTAAGGCATCTGGCCTTTCTTTCTCAATAATTAACGAAACTGTGCGCCACTCTATTGGCTCAATATACGTGGCATCGGCTAACGATGGGTCAGTCATAATCGTTGCTGGATTCGAATTAACCAAAATCACACGATAGCCCTCATCCTTGAGGGCTTTACAAGCCTGCGCTCCAGAATAGTCAAATTCACACGCTTGACCGATAACTATAGGGCCCGCGCCGATCACCAGTATTGATCTAATATCATCTCTTTTAGGCATTGCGGTTCTCATTCATCAAATCGATAAATCGGTCAAACAAATACTCGCAATCTTGCGGACCAGGGCTAGCTTCTGGATGACCTTGAAAACCGAAAACAGGCAGATCAAGTCTCCGCACCCCTTGGACGGTCCCATCAAACAATGATCTGTGCGTGCACTCTAAGTTTTCAGGTAGACTAGATTCGTCGATAGCGAAACCGTGATTTTGACTAGTAATCACAACCGCTTCAGTCTCAAGATCCTTAACCGGATGGTTTGCCCCATGATGGCCAAGGTCCATTTTTAAGGACTTAGCGCCGCTGGCTAAAGAGAGCAATTGGTGTCCCAGACAAATACCAAAGACCGGAATTTCGGCTTCAAAAAATTTTCGGATTGCACTTATAGCATAGTCACAAGGCTCAGGATCTCCTGGACCATTCGAAAGAAAAATTCCATCCGGTTTTAACTTTAGCGCTTCTTCTGCGGAAGTTTGCGCTGGCACTATTGAAAGGTCACATCCTTTTTCCGCTAATAATCGCAGTATGTTGTTTTTGATGCCAAAATCATAAGCCACCACTTTGAATTTGGTTTCGGTTTGTTGAGCATAACCATCGCTTATCGACCATCTTGATTGGGTCCAACCTCTCGCTGGTTGGGTCACGATCTTAGCCAGATCCATACCCTGCAAACCCTCAAATCCTTTTGCCTCTTTCAACGCCTTGTTTTCAATATCAGAATCAGTAGCTGTAGATTCAGCTATTATACAACCAGACAAACTTCCCTTAGCTCTCAGTATTCGGGTTAACCGCCTGGTATCCACTCCCGCGATGGCGACTATACCTTTTTCCTTTAAATACTCTCCTAGCCCATTCTGATATCGCCAACTGCTTTCTCGACGAGGGTAATTCTTTAAGACAATGCCCGAACTCCAGATTTCATTTGATTCGACGTCTTCCAAGTTAACCCCAGTATTCCCAATATGAGGGTAAGTGAAGGTAATAATTTGTCGGCAATAAGAGGGATCAGTAATTATTTCTTGATAGCCTGTCATGGAGGTATTGAAAACAACCTCACCCACCCCCACTCCGATAGCGCCAACTGAATCACCTCGAAAGAAGCTCCCATCTTCCAAAGCTAATACTGCAGATGTCAAAAAAATTCCTTCATATCATGCACATCGTGGAAGGCGCTGCCACAAAGTAAAATTACACGAGTAACTTTCCTTGCCACCTAAGCCTTTGAAACGTGAGTTAGTCTTCCCAAGAACTTGGGAATAGTAGTTTACTAAAACGACGGACAAATGAAACGAAAAATTAGAATTTATGACAATTCTAGCAATTGCTCCATGTCATACAGCCCGTTCTTTTTATCCGACAAAAATCGCGCGGCTCTTATCGCGCCCTGAGCAAAATTAACGCGACTTTGAGCTCGGTGGGTTATTTCTACTCGTTCCCCCTCTCCAATAAAAAACACCGTGTGGTCACCAACAATATCTCCTCCACGAATCGATGAAAAGCCTATTTCTTGCTGCGTCCGCTTACCAACTAGGCCTTCCCGTCCGTATTTTCCGACATTTTTCATATCTACCGAGCGACTGTCAGCAAGTATTTCGCCGATCCTGACTGCGGTCCCAGAAGGCGCATCAATTTTTTGCGAATGATGAGCCTCAAAGATTTCACAGTCCACTTCTTCGCCAAAGGCTTCAGAAGCCATGCGTACAAGCTTAAACAAGACATTCACTCCGACACTCATATTTGGGGACATAAATATAGGAATGTTAGCGCTGCACTCATCAAGATACCTAAGCTGATCTTTTTCAAAACCTGTCGTGCCAATCACCATACCCTTGTCCTGACTTTTGCATATCTCAGCCAAAGCCAAGGTCGCCTCGGGTATGGAAAAATCTATAATGATATCTGTCTGGTTGAGATTTCCTTTTTTCAATTCTCCAACCTTGACATCCAGCTTACCTACACCTGCAAACTCCCCCGCGTCCATGCCAATGACTGGACTCGAAGCACTCTCAAAGGCTGCCCCAAGGCGGAGATCCTTTGTCTCAAAAATTGCTTGAACAAGAGCCCTACCCATCTTGCCAGCCACACCTGATATTCCTAGACGTAACAAATAATTATCCCCAAATCGCTCTTAAAGACCTTCAAAAAAGCTTTTAACACCACTGAACCACGATCTTTCCTTTGGAGAATGTTTTTCATTTTCTCCCAAGCTCTCCTTGAACTTCTCGAGTAACTCTTTTTGTTGTTGCGTAAGCTCAACTGGAGTTTCAATCTGCACTTTACACAAGAGGTCACCAACACCGCCTCCCCGAACCTGAGTCACTCCCTTGCCTCTTAATCTGAAAACCTTCCCCGTTTGGGTCTCTTTCGGAATCTTTAAATTAACCCTACCGTCTAGGGTCGGAACCTCCATCTGGCCGCCTAACGCGGCATCTGGAAACGATATTGGCACCTCACAATACAAATGCCTACCGTCTCGGACAAAAATGGGATGATCTTTTACCTCAACTTGAACGTACAAGTCGCCAGGAGGACCTCCCCTCAGGCCAGCTTCTCCTTCACCGGTTAACCTAATGCGATCCCCATTATCGACACCAGCAGGAACCTTAACCGACAAAGTCTTGCTTTTTTCAACGCGGCCACTGCCTCCGCAGGAACGACAGGGATCCGTGATGATTCTTCCCTGGCCCCTGCACCTTGGACACGTTTGTTGAAGAGAGAAAAAACCCTGGGAAACCCTGATTTGACCAGTCCCATTGCAGTCTGGACATGTGGTTGGAGAAGAGCCAGGAGCACACCCTGTTCCGTCGCAATCTGCACATGCGGTCATTACAGGTATTTTTATTTCGATGGTGTCTCCACCAACGGCCTGTTCAAGCGTTAAATTGAGGTTGTATCTAAGATCCGAGCCGCGAGACACTCCATCCGAACGCCCCCTTGAACCACCAAAGATATCACCGAACACATCGCCGAATATGTCACTGAAGCTTCCCTCAAAACCTGAGGCTCCCCCCTGGTTGGGATCGACTCCAGCGTGACCAAAGCGGTCATAAGCCGCTCTCTTTTCTTCGTCATTTAATATTTCGTAGGCTTCGCTGGCCTCTTTGAATTTTTCTTCTGCCTTTGGATCACTTGATTGACGATCCGGGTGAAACTTCATTGCTAGACGCCGATAAGCCTTCTTTAGGTCTTCAGAAGACGCTCCCCGATCGACACCCAGCACCTCGTAATAATCTCTCTTATCCATTTCGTTCAGTGGTTAAAGAGCTGTCTATTTGATCAGGAAAACCCAATTCCTATGCTCCCTACTTACCCCCTATTCTATTTTTCTACCCTTTTTTTTCGTCTTCTTTTACTTCCTCAAATTCCGCTTCAACGGCTTCATTATCTTCATTAGCGCCGCCGGTCTCCGCCTCTTGCTGCCCGGCTTCTGCTTGTTCCGCATACATCTTCTGAGCCAATCCTGCCGAAGCCTCGGATAAAGCTGAAATCTTAGCTTCGATTTCTTCTTTATTTTCCCCTTTGAGCGCGTCCTCCAGTTGGGATGCTGCGGATTCAATGCCATCCTTCTCCTCTTGGGTCGCTTTTTCGCCTGCGTCAGCGACGGCTTTGCGCGCGCCATGAATCAAGCCATCAGCTTGATTCCTTAGCATTACCATCTCCTCAAACTTTTTGTCTTCCTCTGAATGGGCCTCTGCATCCCTCACCATCTTGTCGATCTCTTCATCAGACAAACCACTGGACGCCTGGATAATAATAGATTGCTCTTTACCAGTAGCCTTATCCTTCGCCGAAACATTCAGGATGCCATTAGCATCGATATCAAACGCAACCTCAATTTGAGGCATGCCTCTAGGCGCAGGAGGAATATCAGTAAGATCAAAACGTCCCAATGACTTGTTTTGTCCTGCCTGTTTACGCTCTCCCTGCAATACGTGAATTGTTACTGCGGTTTGATTGTCATCGGCAGTCGAAAATACTTGGGTCTTGTTAGTTGGAATCGTCGTGTTCTTTTCTATCAATACACTCATGACCTGACCCATAGTCTCTATTCCTAAAGAGAGAGGGGTGACATCAAGTAAGAGAACATCCGTAACATCTCCTGCCAAGACAGCAGCCTGAATGGCAGCTCCCATTGCAACGGCTTCATCGGGATTAACATCTTTCCTAGCTTCTTGCCCGAAAAATTCTTTAACTTTCTCCTGAACCAGTGGCATGCGGGTTTGTCCGCCAACCAAAATCACATCATCAATGTCTTTTACTGTTTGCCCTGCATCATCCAAGGCAGTTCGACACGGTACAATTGTGTTATTGACTAACTCCTCAACCAGAGATTCCAATTTCGCTCTGGACAATTTCATTACCAAGTGCTTTGGCCCAGATTGATCAGCAGTTATGTATGGAAGGTTAATCTCTGTTTGCTGGCTAGTAGACAGCTCAATCTTAGCCTTCTCCGCCGCTTCCTTTAGCCTTTGCAAAGCTAATGGGTCGTTTTGCAGATCAACACCACTTTCCGCCTTAAATTCTTCCGCTAGATAATCAATAATCTTCAGATCGAAATCTTCACCACCCAGAAATGTATCCCCATTCGTGGACAACACCTCAAATTGATGTTCTCCGTCCACTTCCGCAATTTCTATGATAGATACATCAAATGTACCTCCTCCAAGGTCATAAACCGCAATTTTTGAATCGCCTTTGTTCTTATCCAATCCATACGCGAGAGCGGCCGCAGTTGGCTCATTGATTATCCTTTTCACCTCAAGCCCTGCTATTTTCCCTGCATCCTTCGTAGCTTGCCTCTGGGAGTCATTAAAATACGCCGGCACCGTGATGACTGCTTCAGAAACTTCCTCTCCTAAATAATCTTCAGCAGTTTTTTTCATCTTTTTCAAAATTTCTGCAGAAATCTGGGGCGGTGCCAACTTTTCGCCCTTCACATCAATCCAAGCATCGCCATTAGATGCTTCCGCTATCGAATACGGGACCATCTTGATGTCCTTTTGCACGACGTCATCTTTGAATCGCCGCCCTATAAGCCTTTTAACCGCAAAAAGAGTGTTCGTAGGGTTGGTTACCGCTTGTCGTTTTGCATTTTGCCCTACCAAAATTTCTTCGTCGTCCGTATAAGCGATGATTGAGGGAGTAGTTCGATCTCCCTCCGCATTCTCTATCACTTTAGGATCACCGCCGTCCAAAAGCGAAACGCAAGAATTGGTGGTCCCTAAATCAATTCCAATTATCTTTCCCATGTCTTAATCACTCCGTTTTTCGCCAACTCCCACGTCGGCTCTGACCTTATCTTGATAAATATCAAGCCTATTTTTGAACTTTCAAGGCTTGAACAATTCTATTCTTTCACCACGACGACCTTGGCCGCCCTCACCAGCCTATCGTTCAAGGAATACCCTTTTTGAATAACTTCCATCACCGTATTTGGCTCGGCATCCTCATTCGGCACCGCAGCCAAAGCCTCATGCAACGCCGGATCAAAGGGCTCTCCTAGCGGATCCACCTCTCGCAACCCATTTTTTCCTAAAGCATCTAGAAACATTTTTACTGACAGCTCGATGCCTTCTGTCATAGCCTCAGCGCCTTCAGTTTCCGACGCTAACTCTACAGCCTTGTCCAAACTGTCTAAGACCGGCAAAAGATCGCTAATAAGCTTCTCCGAGCCAAACTTATGTGCATTTTCCACATCTCTCGCAGAGCGTCTTTTTACATTCTCGAATTCTGCAGCGCTTCTTAAAAGTTGATCCTTTAAAGCCGCAATTTCCTCGGATCGGTCGGAATCTTGTATTACTCCCTCGTCTGCGTCCACAAGACTTTCGTCGCTATCCCTTACGGCAACGCCCTCTAAGCCTTCAGTTTCCTTTTCGTCGACTGCCTCGATTTTGGCATCCGCCTCTGCAGGATCAGGCTGCTTACCTTCGTTTTCATGGTTAGCGCCACTATCTCCCTCATTCATAAGCTAAACCCACAACTCCGTCGAATCTCGTCAATGGGGGCAAAAAGCTAAATTACAAGTCTAGCCGAGGTAAAAAATCAGTAGCGTATAGCGGCGCTTAAAACACTGGCCGTGATGTCCACCATGGGGATAACGTCTTTATAGTCCATTCGCTTTGGACCAATTACTCCCAACACACCAGCGACCTGTCCATCTACTTCGTAGGGCTTGGTAACCAACGACATCTCATCTAAAGGTTCGTAACCGGATTCTTCTCCAATAAAAAGTTGAACGCCGGAACTTTGCAGACATTGATCAAGAAGGTGTAGCACCTTGCCTTTCTGAGAAATACCTTCAAACAGCGCTCGCACCGTATCGGTGTCCTCAGTGAAATCGAGTAACCGACTCTCCCCACTAACAACCAAATCCTGACTCTTGTCGCTAGGCAAATCGAGAGCGCTTGAAGCTATATCCAAAGCATCTTGCATTAGCTTACTCATTAAATCTTTATCTTCTTGAATTCCCGATAACACTCTTTCTCTAACTTCGATGAGGGAAAGACCAGAAAATTCTTCATTTATGAAATTTGCGGCCTGGTTCAGTTCTATATCCGTGAAACTCTTTTCCGAATGAATAACTCGGTTCTGCACCTCTCGATCATTTAGCACCAAAATGACTAGAATACGAGAATCGTTCAAATTCAAAAATTCCACGTGCCTCAAAAATATCTTATCCCTCTTCGGCGTGCTAATTAGACAAGTCATTTGAGTAATGTCTGACAAAAAACTTGACGCGTTGGAAATTAATTCATCCGGCGACAAATCTCGGTCAAGTTCCGCTTCAATTTTTTTAACCTTGCCCATATCCCAAGGCTCAACCATTAATAAGCTATCAACAAAAAATCTCAACCCCTGCTGCGTTGGTATCTTGCCTGCAGAAGTGTGAGGAGAATGAACCAAGCCGCGAGATTCCAATTCACCCATCACGTTGCGAACAGTTGCAGGAGACACAGCAACACCGGGCAGCGTCGCTAACTTTTTAGAGGGGACAGGTGTTCCGTTAGCTATATATTCTTCCACGAGCAACTTAAAAAGTTGCTGCGCTCTATTATTTACCACCGTGACTTCTTCGTTTGACATCTCTGCTGACCCAAGAAGAGTTAACTATTTTTCCAGGTACTGAAATACAAACATCTAATACCTAGCAGCCCTTTTATACCAGCCAATCCTTTTCGCTGCATCATTTGATGTTAATCTATAGACAGAAGAGTTTAGGCCTCAATTAACTTAACATGCTGAAACATTTAACGGTCCAAAACTTTATTATTGTTAATCATCTGAATATTGATTTCGAGAAAGGGTTGACTACTATCACCGGGGAATCTGGAGCGGGCAAGTCCATCCTCCTCGGCGCTCTTAATCTAATCCTAGGTCAACGATCCAGCGCCGATATGGTAAGGCCTGGAGCCAGCCACGCTAATATCACGGCCGAGTTTGAATTCGGTGAGATGCACCAATCCAGAAATATTTTAGAAGATGCCGGGATTCCACTCGATGAGCAGACTAGCTGTTTGATTCGAAGAACCATCTCCGCTGACGGCGGTTCGAAGGCCTTCATCAACGAAACACCCGTTACCTTGAGGTTTTTGCAAGAGACGACCAGCACGCTGATTAATATTTGCGATCAAAACGAAAACCAAAATCTCACAGAAACCTCCAGTCAGATGGCGTTTTTGGACAATTATGCCGGCGCTGCAGACACTGCCACCTCAACAAGAGAGCTCTACAAAGCCTGGCAGCAAATGTTAAAACGCGTTGATGAGCTAGAACAAATAAACCAGAGAGAAACCGATAGAAAGGAACTGCTTAATTATCAGCTGAATGAATTACGTTCTCTGTCTTTGCTCGAAAACGAATTCGAACAAGTAGAAAACGAGCATCGGCGTTTATCTAATTCGAAAGAACTCATCGACTCTACAGAAAACGTGTTAGAGGTGATATCCGGCTTAGAAGAATTAAGGCAGAGCAACGCTAAAATTTCCGGGATAAACGACAGCAGTCCACACCTTGATTCGGCAAAAGAGAACCTTTCCTCGGCTCTTTCCTTAATCGACGATGCAGAGCGAGACCTAAAAAAATATCAGGACCAGGTCGTCGTGGACCCAGATCGCCTGGATCAACTTGAGTCTCGACTAAGCGCTATTTTAACTGCCGCTAAGAAACATCGAATCGAACCCAGTGAAGTACATAGCTATACGCAAAGACTCGAAGATAGTTTAGACAGCATAAAGGACTTAGAAACTGAACTTAATCAACTCAAAGAATCCTCTGAAGAGCTAGAACAAAAATTTCTTGAAGAAAGCAGAAAACTGTCAAAGCGAAGACGACAATACAGTCATCAATTTTGCGAAGACGTAGGCGCCCACATGTCCGCCCTTGGAATAAGTAACGGGAGTTTAAGCATATCTTTCAAAGAGCATGTCTCTATTCGCGGCATAGAAACCGCCGAGTTTAAGGTGCAAACTAACCCGAAATTCGAGCCAGCCTCTCTAAAAAAAGTCGCCTCCGGTGGAGAACAAACTCGCATTTTTTTGAGTATACAAATCGTCGCCGCCAAAACAACCCAGCTGCCAAGTCTGATTTTAGACGAAGCAGACGTAGGCGTAGGAGGCACCACAGCCGATACCATAGGGCGATTATTGTTGGATTTAGGCGCTAACACGCAGGTGATTTGCATTACCCATGCTCCGCAGGTAGCTGCAATTGGCCAAAGTCACATGAGAGTCGTGAAAGAAGATAGCGAAGCCACTATAGAGAATTTAGATTATGATATGCGAGTAGAAGAGTTAGCTCGTATGCTTGCAGGCTCGGGCATCACAGAAAAAACCAGGGATTACGCAAATACCTTGCTCAAAGAAGCTAGCCGCAAATAGCCTTTCAATTCCAAATGTTTTTGCAAATAATACATGCTCTTATTTACAGCCCCAGATGCCAAGTGAAATACATAATTCTAATTTCTCTGATTCTCATTCTTTCAGCTTGCTCGATGCCGAAAGTGCATAAAATCATTATTCAGCAAGGAAATATCGTAAACCAGGAGATGGTCGACCAACTCAAGCCGGGTATGACAAAAACACAAGTTGTTTACATCATGGGAGAACCAGTCCTCAAAAACACCTTCGACGAAAATCGATGGGACTATTTGTACACACTTGAACTACCAGGGGTTCTGAGCCAGAAAATGAGAATGTCTTTGTTTTTTGATGGAGAAATTTTAGGTTACTTCACTGGTGATCTCGCTCCTAGCGAACAAGCAAACTAAAACATAATCGTTAAAAAAATCTCAAGCGCCTCTATAAAAACCCTCCTGCTGTATAGCACGCTTCCTTCTTTGCTCCTTGGGGTCTTCCATAATCGGTCTGTATAGCTCTATACGATCTCCATCAGATAACTTCTGACTCAACTCGCACAATTCTCCATATATACCAATGGCGAAGTCCTTAAATTTAACTTCGGAAAACACAGGGTCTTTTTCTGCGATCGCAACAGCAGAAGCAACGTCTGCATTTTCTTCCAGACTTAGCGAGACGCTTAAGGACTTACCTGGAAGCGCTATAACCACTAAAACGCTAATTCTGCTCACGCTCGATTTCTCCTTCAAAAGCTTTAACGATCTGATCAACAGCCTTTTTTATCAACGGTGAAGCCAGGTTTGCGAGCCCTTCAAATTCATAAGTTAGATCCAAAGCTACCTTGCAACCATCATTACCTATTCGAGCAAACGTCCATTTCCCACTCAAATGTCTAAACGGGCCCTCAACAAACTCCATCAGAATACTCTCGTATTTTGTCGGCCAGGTTTTTGTTACGAACGACTCAGAAAAGCCAGCCCAAGCAACGTCGACTCTGACCATTGAATATTTTTCTGTAGATTCAAGAATCTTGACCTTTTCACAACCAGGTAGAAAATCAGGATACCCCTCGACTCGATTAACCACTTCAAAAGCCCTGATCGCATCCACGCTTAGAATTGCCGTTCTATTGATTTTGGGCATCAGTGTTTAAAGCAAACCACCCAATATCTGAAAAATTCCTGGAAACAAAGTGTTTAAGAAAACCAGGGCAACTGCTAAGGGCGCGATAACTCCCGCAAGCAATTTCCAGAAAATCAACCAACGCGCATCATTCGTATTTAATTGCTCTGAAATTATTGCACTCGGGATTCTCCAAGCCGCAAAAAACGCGATTAAAAGGCCGCCTAACGGAAGCATTATGTTTTGAGAAAGATAATCGACTGCATCAAAGAAGGTCTTGCCCAACACGGTCATCTCTGCCCATAAGTTAAAAGATAAAACCGTTCCAATACCAAGCATCCAACAAAAAACGCCCAGACTTATAGCAACTCTAGCTCTACTTGCATTGTATTTTTCAACCAAATAGGAGATCGCTGGTTCAGTTAAAGAAATCGCTGACGTGATAGCTGCAAAACTGACTAACAGAAAAAATAGCGTCCCAAAAAGGGAACCAAACGTCATCTGACCAAAAGCCAACGGAACAGTTACAAACATAAGCCCTGGTCCCTGGCCGGGTTCAAGTCCGTTAGCAAAGACAATCGGGAAAATCGCCAAACCCGAAGCAATCGCAACAAAGCTATCCAATAACGCAATTGTAAGAACCGTAGAACCGATGTTCGCGCTACTTGGAACGTATGAACCATAAGCCATCATCGCGCCCATTCCTAAACTCAAAGTAAAAAAAGCCTGGCCTAGTGCGATTAACCAAGTTTCCGTCGAAATAACGTCAAACTTAAAATCGAACATGAAATCGAAAGCTTGATCGAACCCGCCCGATTGAAATCCATAGATCAATAGAGTCACTAGCAAAACAAACAACAACGGCATAAACCAGCGAACTGCAGTTTCGAGCCCTCTTCCGATTCCACGCGCGACGATCGAAATCGTAAAAATCATAAATAGCGAGTGCCAGAACAAAAGCTCCCAAGGACTACTGAGAAAATCGTTAAATATAGTTTCTGCTCTTTCAGCACTAATGCCAGTGAGCGACCCAGCGCCCGAAATCCAGACGTAGTTGAGGGCCCACCCCGCGATAACAGCATAGTAAGACAGGATTAAAAACCCAGCGATAACGCCAAGCCAACCAACAAGTTTCCAATTCCTCGAGGCGGATGCCTGCTCGGACAATTTCTGCATGGAGGCAATAGGGCTCGCTCGACCAGCACGGCCTATTAAGATCTCCGCCATCATAATCGGAACGCCAACCAGGGCAATACAAGCCAAGTAAATCAGAACAAACGCCCCGCCGCCGTTCTCGCCAGCTATGTAGGGGAACTTCCAGATATTGCCCAAGCCCACGGCTGATCCCGCAGCTGCCAAAACAAAAAGCCAGCGATTAGACCACATCTCTCGCTTATTAATCGAAGTTTCCTCCATCTTCGCTTCTCCTAACCGCAGGAGCTAATTGTACAATCAACTTAACCTATCAGTAATATCCTCAAAGGACTATCATCGATTCGAAACAACTTGCATCTAGTTAAATGCCTGGCAAACAAACAAAAGGAAAAAAAACATCGCCCTCTTCAATTGCTTCAAACCGAAAGGCGCGTCACGACTATTTCCTTGAGGAAAAATTTGAAGCTGGACTTTCTTTGATGGGTTGGGAAGTCAAAAGTATCCGAAATGGCAACGTCCAGATTGGGGAAAGCTACGTCGTACTTCATAAGGGCGAAGCGTTTTTGGAAGGAGCAAACATCTCTCCTCTCTTGAGCGCTTCAACTCATGTAGTGACCGAGCCTCAAAGAAGGAGAAAACTTCTACTCCACTCACGAGAACTGTCCCAAATTTTTTCAGCGACCCAGCAAAAAGGTTTTACCTGCGTCCCTACAAATATGTACTGGAAAAATAACCGAGTGAAACTGGAAATCGCGTTAGCTAAAGGGAAACAGGCGCAGGACAAAAGACAAACCAAGAAAGATCAGGACTGGTTGCGCCAAAAAGAAAGGCTGATGAAGCATTCGGCCTATTGAGACAGAAGCTGCCTTCGCCAAAACACCATTTCTAATGCCGCGACGGCCGCCTCTATCCCCTTGTTAAATTCATCATCAGCAGAGCGTCTTTCGGCCTGATCAATGTCAAATACAGGCAAAATTTCGACAATGATCGGTCTGCGAAATTCATGCATTACAGCACCTAGGCCTCTCATCGATTCTTGACTAATGAGTTCAAAATGCAACGTTTCGCCCTTCACAATGACGCCAAAGCAAATGACTGCATCAATTTTTTGGGCGACATCCTGAGACAACACATCTCTCGCAGCAAGGGGTATCTCTAGAGAACCAGGAAGAACGTGTTCCTCTATTTCGGTGTAACCAGCAGTTTTGAGTACCTCAGTACAAGTCGAAGAGAGATTATTCACTAAATCGGGGTACCACTTACTCTTTAGAATCACTATCGATCCTGGATCGCGGATCACCGGCAAATCACTTAAGTTGATCGAAGTTTTCAAGCTATAAAGCGCTTTTTATACTGGATGACCCTTTACGTTTCCATAGAGCAGTCTCGGAATCGAAATCGATTACTCCAGACTCTTCCAATGAACTGAACTCAGCACGAAGCTGCCATACGCTTATGGGATCATTTTTGTCTCTTAGCAGGTCTGCGACGTCCCCAGGTTTAAACTCGGCTTTACCATTCTCGATGATTTCGTCAATCGCAGCTTCTACAATTTCAGTGCGTCTTTTATCGATACTCACGAATAAATCTCTATACCTATTAGCAAGGAGCAACGGGGGCGAGCTAGTTTTACCAGAATAGGCATTGCGATGCCACAGCGGCTCAAAATAAAAAAACCTATTAGAATCATATTTAATTTTCATTTAGGGCTGAGCTAGAGGTACCAGCACCCAAATCATAAAAAGCTCGAGCTTTAACTAGATCGATCTGAACTCCGAGGCCAAATTCGTATAAATACCCCAAACCTAAAAAACCTCCTGCCAAATCATTATCTGCAGCTTGAAGATAATGTCTTCGAGCCGCTACATAATCTCGCTTTATACCCAAGCCCGCGGCCAAGGAGTGAGCGATATGAACATCCGCTTGGAGACTCCCCATGTCTGAGGCGAGCGTAAAATACTGAAAGGCCAAACCTAGGTCTTTAGCCACTAATTTACCCTCTTTGTATAGAACGCCCAAGCTCAGAGCAGCCTCCGGCGAGCCGGCCTTTAATGCCCGTTCATAAAGCTCTTTAATCCGATCAAAGTTCTCCCGGTCCTGATCATAACCCGTCTTTCTGTAGTGATTCGCCAGGTGCATCATCGCCTCAACGTGACCATCTGCAGCAAGGTCAGATAGTGTAGCGAGACCTTGTTCCTCATTTTGCTCTGTCCCTTTACCGATTAATAGCGAATACGCCAAATAGAACTTCGCATCTTGATGTGAAAAATCGGCAGCTTCACGAAAAAAAGATAAACCCATTTGAACATCTTCATCGTAACCCCTACCGTGATAATAAAGTTGTCCGAGGCAGTACAAAGCATCGGGATTAGATGCATCGAATTCCAGTGCTCTATAGAGCTCCTTCCCAGCTGACACATGGAGACCTTCTTTCATAAAGGTATAGCCCTTTACATAATAAAAACGAGATCTCAACTTGCTCGAAATGTGAGGCGAATAAATGCTGGGATGAAGATAACGTCGAGCCAACGTAAGGTCATTGTTTAGGACTAGCATCTCTGCGGTCGATAAATCTTGCAAAGGCTTCCCAACCGACGCGACGGCAGCCGGGGAAATCATTATCCAGAGAAGGATAATTTGTACTCCCAAACCCAACCGCCAATTAAAAAACAACACCAGACTAACCACTCGCAAAGAAATGACTCATTCTCAAAGCGTGATATCATCTAGTCAAATCAGGAACAAAAGGAAATGTAGCAATAACCGGGTATCAATAGACAAAAAATTTGGGGGCGACATGGTTTCGACGAGGGTATCGAAACTTGCGGTGCATGCCGAGAGGGTTGTGACTCTCGTAAAACAATCGCAGTAACTTTTATAGTTGCCAACGACGAAAACTACGCACTAGCGGCCTAAAAAACCCGCTTACGTCGATGATCCGTTTCCTGCTAGGAGAAATCGACGGCAAAGCAGCAGGATCGCAGCAAGGACTTGCTCAAGGCCGAACTGTTAAAACTAAACGAGCTCGCTGACTACACCCTGACCGCCGGGTCGTAAGAGGCTAAATCAATAGACGGAATCTAAGCATGTAGAGCCAATAGCAGAGAGCCAGCGGACGCGGGTTCAATTCCCGCCGCCTCCACCAAATCTTTTAATCCTTAAGCAAACTACTCTATAAATTATTGAGAAAACAACAATGTCTCTACTAACCCACGAGAAACTGGAAGAAATTTCGATCATCAAGCTCGATGATGGAAAAGCAAACGCAATGGGACCCTGCATGATTGAAGCTCTCAATAAAGAGCTAGATATTGCACAAGATAGCTCCCGCGCAGTCTTGATAATCGGCAGGCCAGGCTTGTTATCGGGTGGTTTTGACTTATCTATTATCAAATCTGGAGATACGGCTGACATCCAAGCGATGGTAAACGCAGGGGCTAAGCTTCTAATGAGAATCTACGGATTCTCAATTCCCGTTGTAATGGCAACCACTGGACACGGTGTCGCGCTCGGTGGCTTTTTATTACTGGCCGCCGATTATCGATTTGGGATTAAGGGAGATTATAAAATTGGCTTAAACGAAGTTGCTATTGGCATGACGCTCCCGCCCTTCGCCCAAATGCTGGCTAAATCTAGAATCGCTCCTCAATACCTAACCAACACGGTCATTAATGCTCATATTTATGATCCTGAATCTGCTCAACGAGTAGGTTTCTTAGATGAGGTCACTACGGTCGAATCACTATTTCAAACTAGTATCAACAAAACAAAAGAGCTAGCGTTACTTGACCCTTTCGCCTTTAAGAAGACGAAACAAGACTTCCGTCAAGAAGACATATCAAGAATTCTCTCTGACCTCGACTCTAGTTAATTTGGGGTAAGACGACTGTCCATGAAACGATGGCAACTAGAATCATTTTTTTTTGCTGTTGCGGCCACATGCTTGCTACACGCGCCTTTCTCTCTGGGAAATGCAAAGATTACCGCTTCAATAAACATCGCTGTCGCTTCAAATTTCATAACCCCAATGCGAAAGCTTGTCGAGCATTACGAGCGCAATTCGAACACCATTGTAAAACTATCAATCGGCTCTTCTGGAAGCCTTCATGCCCAAATAGCTAATGGGGCACCATTTCAATTGTTCTTTTCTGCCGATCAAGAAAAGCCCAAAGCTCTAATTGAATCAGGCATAGCTGCAAGAGACTCAAAGATAACCTACGCAATCGGCAAGCTAAGACTTTGGACTATTCAGGCCAATGCTGATCCTTTAGATATGCTTGTTTCTGGTTCTTTTTCAAAAATGGCACTAGCAAACCCATCGGTGGCGCCATATGGAGAGGCGGCTGATGGCGTATTAAAATCGCTGGGCCTTAGAGGAAAATACATCAACAGACGTGTAATAGGACAGAACATCGCTCAAACCTTTTTGTATGTAGAATCTGGTAATGCCGATTTAGGGTTCATATCCGCGTCACAGGATATAGGGACCTTGGGATCCGTTTGGGACATTCCAAGCGAACTTTATAAACCAATCAAGCAAGATGCGGTGTTAATCAACAATCAGAAGCATCAAATACAAGCTCAAAAATTCTTAAGTTTCATTGGGTCTGAACAAGCAAAAAGCGTCATCGTAGAATCCGGCTACAGCACACCGGATAATCAATAGAGGAGAATTTTAGATGGACTTCTCTAGTTCGGATTTAACTGCGATTGGATTGACTTTGCGTCTGGCCGCGATAGTTACAGTACTGTTAATTGTCCTAGCGACTCCGCTGGCATGGTGGCTAGCGAGGACCAAGTCTGCTTTAAAAATTCCTATCAGCGTTATAACGACACTACCCCTTGTTCTTCCTCCAACAGTATTGGGCTTTTATCTCCTGATTGCCTTTAGTCCTCAAAGCGCTGTTGGAGAGATGCTCAACCTTTTGGGGATTGGGCCGCTCCCCTTCTCATTCACCGGACTGGTGATAGCTTCCATGATTTACTCACTGCCTTTTGTCGTGCAACCAATTCAAAACACGTTTTCAGAGATAAGCGATCAAGCTCTCGATGCAGCCTCAACTCTAGGCGCCGGGCCAATCGATCGATTCTTTTCCGTGGTAATTCCAATGTCTAAGCAAGGATTTTTTGTGGCAGCCGTGTTGGGGTTTGCTCATACCATTGGAGAATTTGGTGTGGTCTTGATGATAGGGGGCAATATTCCTGGCGAAACTCAGGTTGTATCTACTCAGATCTATACGTATGTCGAATCTTTGGATCACAATTCTGCCAACGCTTTATCGATGCTAATGCTGCTTTTTTCTTTTGCCATACTGCTTCCTCTCTACATCATTCAACACCGAGTTGGCAGGGGATTAACGCTTTTTAGAGTTCAAAAGTAAATCATGACACTATCGGCCAAAATCAACCTGACTCGTGAGTCCGCGTCTGCAAAATTTCATCTGGAATTAGACTTTAATATCCCTAGTGATGGAATAACCGCGCTATTTGGGTCATCTGGCTCTGGAAAAACCTCTTTACTCAGATGCATTGCCGGACTCGAAGAAAACGCCATTGCTACCATACGATTCAAAAACGACCTATGGCAAAGCCACGACTACTTTCTACCTACGCACGAAAGACGCATCGGTTTGGTCTTTCAAAGACAAAACCTCTTCCCTCACCTTTCGAGCAGACAGAATATCGAATTTGCTGAAAAAAGAGTGAATTCCACTCTTGATAACCTCAACGTCGACTCGGTGATCGACAACCTCGAAATTGAGCACCTCCTCAACAAATATCCAGCCCAAATGTCGGGAGGAGAGCAGCAACTAGTAGCTTTGGCACGAACCTTAAAGAGCAACCCAGCTCTTTTACTAATGGATGAACCCTTATCGTCTCTGGATGATCCAAGAAAAAATCGATTGTTAGAAATTATAAAAGATCTCAACAAAAAACACGGTCTACCAATACTTTATGTAACCCACTCTGTCGATGAGGTCCTGAAGATCGCAGATCATTTATTGGTGATCGAAGACGGCAAATTGTCAATTAATAAGCCATTGATGGAGGCCTTTGACGACGAGACAATTAATCATCAAGTCTGGCCCCACATCGGAGCGGTTATCGAAGCCAGGCTCACAAGTCAGACTACTGAATACGGTATGCATAAACTTGAGTTCCAAGGTGGAAATCTTTGGATTCCTGACTCAAACAAAGGAATCGGTTTCAAAACAAGGCTGGTGATACTCGCAAGAGACATAAGCATAGCGTTATCAAACCACACAGACACAAGCATATTGAATAAGGTTCAAGCAGTGATCACTAAAATCCAGGAAGATACGAACCCGGCATTCCTACAAATACACTCAAAGGTTGGTCCAAACAACTTTCGAGCTCTAGTAACTAAAAAGTCCTTTAATACTCTTCAGCTGGAAACAGGTAAAAGCATTTGGCTTCAAATTAAATCCGTCGCAATCAGTACGTAAATCCTGGTACCTCTTAAAAACCGTGTTAAATAAAGGATCGATTAATACAAACCTATCGAATCTCTCGCGTCTGATGTATGTTTCGCAAATTAATTTTAAGCTACGGGCTTTACCCTTGTGCCAGCTGCAGGAGAGGAAACATACATGCTGAAACTGTTTCATATGTTATTGATAATGATCGCTCCACCGGTGGTTACAGCTCACGAGTTTGCACAAAAAAACATCACCGTGGACCATCCTTGGTCAAAGCCCACTCCACCGCTAAGTGAATATGGTGTCGCCTACTTTAATGTCTCGAATTCTGGCCAGAACGACGACACATTGCTGGAAATCAAAATACCTGGCGAAATTGCTAGGTCGGCATCCATACACGATGTAATCCATGACGGCGAGATGATGCGGATGCGCGAGGTGACCAATGGAAAGAAGATTCCCGCGGGGGAAACGATTAAATTCCAGCCAGGCAGTAGCCATATCATGCTCGAAGGTCTCCCAAAACCGCTAAAATTAGACGATAAATTCACCATTGAACTCGTTTTCGCAAATGCTGGGAACGTACCCGTTGAAATCTGGGTAGAAGATGCGCCCCAGCAATCTAATAAACACCACAACCACTAATCGCCCAAAAAAGAATTAGTTCGTTGAGTTAGCTTAGGACTACAGGCGTCCAAGTGCCGTCGAACTCCTGAGTATTTTCCCAGATGCGTCTATCATCTCTTTCAGTCAACGAAATCGTAGCACCGCGAACCATCTCTGAATCATCTTTCATCGTGTAACCGACAACCACGCCTTGATACGCGTCCAGTATCGTAACAACAGGACGATCGCCTCTAAGTGTACCTGCGTTGATCAAATGACAATCCTCAAAATCTATCATTGTCCGATAATGTATGTGTCCATTAACAACAAATCGAGGCGACTCCTGAACTAACAAATCATCAAAGCTTTTAGAACGTTCAATTCTCGTTCTTTCTGTGCCGGGCCAGATTTTGTGCATATCCCTATCCAACACACCATGGCACAAGACTATGGTATCTTCCCCTAGAGCCAGCCTCTCTACCAAAGCGAGGTCGTTTAAGAAGGCAAGTGAGTCCACATTCAAATCTGCGCACAAATGGGCTTCAGGAATATGGCGTACTTTATTGTCTAAGAGCCATCGATCGTGGTTACCTCGCACACAGGTTACCGAAAATAATTTGAGTAACTCGCAACTCTTATCAATATTTCCCCTGCCATCGGCGATATCGCCCGTGCAAACAATAAAATCGACCTGGGACTTTTCGAAAAAGTCGAGTGCAACTTTTAATCTCAAGTCCTCAGAGTGCAAATCGCCTAAAATACCAACCCTACCATTCACTAATAGACATCCTAAACCTCAGGAATATACGAATTATAATGATGGGCGAACGAAAGAAATATAATTATTATAGGGCCGAAAAACTGACGGGAACTCACCATGACTAAGCCTATTTATGAGATAAGGGACTACACAATCGAAAACGAATGGTTCGACGCGTACAAGAAGTGGGCAAAGGATATTGCTGCGCCATGGCTAAAAGACAATCTTGAGGTTATTGATTTCTGGATGGATGAAGGCGAGCCCCCCGAAGTTTCTGGTTCTAATCCTGTTGTTTCGCCCAATGGACAACCGAACGTCACATGGATCATTAAGTGGGACAGCAGAGAGACACGAGAGAGAGAATTTCCCATCACGATGTCATCCGATGAATGGAAGGAAATATGGGCAAAACATCCGAATGAAAACGCATACTTACATTTAAATGTTCGATTTATGGAAGCCAGCTAACTCTATGGATATTTCCACTAACCAAAGGGAAGGTTGAAGGAAACGGCTCCATAGATTAAAGCCCTGCAGATATATAGATGTTTAGAAGGGTGAAATTTGGTAAATTCCTGTGAGTTAATTGGTCAAATGTTAAGAGAATGAACATAAAACGCACGTTATCTACAATCATTGGTTTGATGTTTGCTGTGCAAACTTGGTCCCTAGAGATCGGCTCACGAGTAGAAAATTTTCGGTTACTCGATCACCAGGGCGGATCACATGAGCTTTACTACTATGACGACAAAAAAGCAGTGGTTTTCCTAGTGCAGGGTAACGGCTGTCCGATCGTTAGAAACGCTATGCGTCGATACAGTGAACTAGCAAAAACCTATCAAGAGCAAGGCGTGCAATTTTTTCTTATTAACTCCAACTTACAGGACAACCGTAATTCAATTCACGACGAAGCAATCAAATTCGGGTATGACCTACCAATCCTTATCGACGAAACTCAAATCATAGGTGAGTCCTTGAATCTAGTGCGAACTGGGGAAGTCTTTGTGCTGGACCCTAAAACTTGGAAGGTCATTTATCATGGCGCTCTGGATGACAGGTTGACCTACGAAAATCAAAAAACTGAAGCGTCAAATCATTATCTGCAAAACGTTATCGACAGTGTACTTGGCCAAAAACAAATAACAGTTGCGCAAACTGACGCTGTAGGCTGTCTTATAAATTTCCCTGAAAAAACAAACAGAGCAAAGCACGCGGCGATCTCTTATGAAAAAGAGATCGCGCCCATCCTGCAAGAAAATTGTGTAGCTTGTCACAGAAGCGGTGGTATCGGTCCCTGGGCAATGACCGATTACAACATGGTCAAAGGGTTTTCTCTGATGATCAGAGAGGTAGTTCGAACAAAACGAATGCCTCCTTGGCATGCCGATCCTGCAGTTGGACATTTCAGTAATGATCGTTCACTAACGACAGAGGAAACGAGAAAATTAGTGCACTGGATCGAAGCCGGCTCCCCGCGCGGTAAAGGCATAGACCCACTCACCGAGACAAGCGTATCGTTTGCTAAGTGGACAAACGAGCCAAGGCTGGGCCCGCCCGATTATGTGATTGATATACCTGCTATGGATATACCGGCCTCAGGCGTAGTGGACTATCAGTATCATCTAGTCGCAAACCCTATTTCGAAAGACATCTGGATAGGCACAGCAGAAATATTGCCTGGCGATCCGTCCGTTTTACACCATGTAATCACGTCATTCGGTACCCTTGAGACTGAAGGTCGACGAGCTGGCAAATTGAAACGCGAAGGTCGTGGCGGCCTGCGCGGTTACGCCCCAGGTATTAACGCTGACCCGTTTCCAGAAGACACAGGTATGCTGCTACCGGCCGGGACAACACTAGAATTCCAGATGCACTATACGCCAGTCGGAAGACCGACCATAGATGCGACCAAGATGGGAATATGGGTGTTGGACAAGACTCCAAAGCACGAAGTGTTCTCTCTTTCTGTCGCAAATTTTCGAATCAAGATTCCTGCTCACGCAAGAAATCACAAAGAAACAATTGCTAGAGAGATACCAAAAGACGCCTGGTTATACAGCATGTTGCCTCACGCGCATTTTAGAGGTAAAGCAATGGAAATGGGCGTGGTCTACCCAAATGGCGAGTACGAGCTGCTTCTCTCCGTTCCAAATTACGATTTCAATTGGCAGACGTCTTATACGCTTTCAGAGCCGAAGTTAATCCCTGCGGGATCGAAGCTCATACAGCACAACTGGTGGGATAATTCAGGCCAAAATAAAGCGAATCCAAACCCCGACATTGAGGTACGCTGGGGACAACAATCGTTTGAGGAAATGCTTTTTGGCGCCTTCATGATGCGCTATCTGGACGAAGATGAAATCGCTGCAGTCAGAGCAGACAAGTCTCAAAAAGTCAGCAGTCTAGACTAGTAGTCTTTAATTTCAGTCGAGAAGCTCCTCATCTCGACTGAGCACTCCAGAGTCGATCAAGGTTTGAATGTCCTTGTGGGATCTGCCGATCCAAGAAGATAACACTGAAAAGTTGTCTTCACCGCGATGCTTGGCGGATCCTTGCACCTCGGAGCGAGCATTGGAAAAGCGGTATGGCGATTGCGGAATTGGCCTCACACCGCCCGCCCTGTCGTCAATTTCGGTAATCGAACCCCGAGATATAACGGTCTCTTGTTCTCGCATCTTGCGAGGATCTCTAACCTTGCCCCAAGCGATATTCATCGTTGCGAAAACAGACTCAACTTCATCCCAAGTGTCTAGTGCGGCCATGTAGCTGCCGACTATCTCCCTTCGAGTTCGGATTTTTTGTTCCAATTCCATATTGTCCGTACCCGAATCGCGAAAGGATTCGAAATGCATAACAAGGTTTTTCCACAACCACCTAAAATCAGCAGACACTAATATGGGCCCGACACCCGTTTCCCAGGTGTCGTTTCTAAGAGGGCCACTATCCTCCGAGCTCTCGATGTCATAGTGTAGTTGGTCATCAGTCACCAGAACTGTATCCATCATCGCGATATCGATGTGTTGGCCAACACCAATCCGATCGCGGTGAATAACTGCAGACAACAGACCCACTAATCCGTGCAACGACGCGTTTGTATCGGCAACCGACAAGGGAAGATCGGTATATGGGATATCACCCCTTTTCGACTGGCGTGCCATAAGGCCTGTCTCAGCGTGAATTATAGGAGCATAGGCAGGCCGGTGGGATTCCGGACCATCATGTCCAAATCCAGAAATAGAGAGCATGATGAGTTTGGGGTTGATTTCTTTTAGAGAATCGTAGCCCAAGCCCAATCTTGGCATGACATCAGGTCGATAATTTTCAATCAGAATGTCAGCTTGCTCAACCAGGGCAAAAACCAGCTCGCGCGCACCGTCTGCTCGCAGATCGATACAAATGTTCTTTTTGCCAGCGTTTTGCTGACTGTAATACCCGGGTATTCCGCCAATCTTAGCTCCCCAAAGACGGGTTATATCACCGTCCGGAGGCTCCACTTTCACCACGTCTGCGCCTAGGTCGCAGAGCATTCTGCCCGCAAATGGCCCTGCTAGGACTCGCGAAAAATCCAGCACCTTAAAACCAGACAAAGGAAATTCATTAGATTGATTATTTGACAACGCTCCCCTCCCCTTGGATCGTGTTTTCATTATAACCTCGACTCGGCTACTAAGCATGTTGCACTAGCGAGATTCTAATCTGTCATTACTAGAGTATTAATTTGATGCTACCTCTGCGATATTTAGCATTAAATTTTATTAGGAGCGCTAGCGCAGTCAGTAAAGGTTAAGCCGCATGAATAATCAACAATTAGTCACCAGAAGAGAGAATGCCATAGGTAAAGGAGCGCCCCTATTTTATGAAGAACCGCTCCACATTGTCAGAGGAGAGGGTGCTTACCTCTTCGATGCTGATGGCAAACGGTACATCGATATGTACAACAATGTTCCGTGCGTGGGCCACGCAAATCCTAATATTGCGAGAGCCATGTATACGCAACTTCAAAAATTGAACGTTCACAGCCGTTACCTGCACGAGGACATACTCGAATACGCAGAGCAGATCGCCGATCTGCACACGGCCTCAATCGAGAGCGTTGTATTTAGCTGCTCTGGCACGGAGGCTAATGAGGTGGCAATGACCATGGCTCGCATTGCAACTGGCGGTAGCGCCTTTATCTGCACCAACGCAGCCTATCACGGCAACAGCGACCAAGTAGGAAAGCTTACATACGTGCCCCTTGAGAACAATAAGCGTAAAAATATTTATTCAATTCCTTATCCTCAAATGTTTAGACCTATTGTTGCGGGGCTAAGTGAGGAAGAGCTTTCCCTCAAATACTTACAAATGTTAGAGGACACGATCACACAGATACAGGCGGATGGTATCGGATTTGCCGGCATTCTTTTTTGCCCGATATTTGCCAATGAAGGGCTACCAGAAATTCCTGCAGGGTTTATGCAAGCGGCAACCCAAATGGTAAGAGATGCTGGCGGACTGGTGATAATTGACGAGGTGCAATCGGGTTTCTGTCGGACGGGCCGGTGGTGGGGGTACGAGAAAGTAGGTGTTGAACCGGATATCGTCACCATGGGGAAACCTATGGGTAATGGCTTACCCCTATCAGCAACGGCATCTGGCAAGGAAATCGTAGAGCAATATCGATCAAGAACTCGGTATTTCAACACCTTCGCCTCAAGCCCCTTGCAAGCAGTTACTGGTATGGCTGTGTTAAAGGAAATAAAAGACCGAAACATTCTCAACCAAGTCGGACAGATCGGCGAATATCTTCGCGACGGGTTAGAAGGCTATCTTCAAAGAATTGATTACATTGGCGATATTAGAAGCCAAGGACTCTTCGTTGGCATAGATTGGGTAATCAGCAAACACGATAACACCCCAAATCGAGAGGGCGCGGTTAGGGTAGTCAATCTCATGAAAACCAAGGGCTTTTTGATGAGCAATGCGGGAGAGCATGGAAACGTCATTAAAATTCGGCCCCCGCTGGTCTTTCAAAAGGAACATGCAGACAACTTCCTTGAAGCTTTCGATTCCGTTATGGGCGAACACTTTGTTTAACGAGGTAGTTTACCGACAGGCGGCCGAACAGGCCCTGGATAACTGGAGCATCAAAGTAACGAATTTAGATTTAGCGTCGAGAAGCGAAAACGTTGTCTATAAAGTCACTAATCAGAACGGGGAACGCTTTGCTCTTAGAATACACAGACCAGGATACAATAGGCTCGAGGAACTAGAATCAGAAGTCGTCTGGGCAGAAGCATTAAGAAAAGCCGGCGTCTATGTGCCCGCCCATATGGAGACGAAGGACCATCAGTTCTATACACGTGTCGAGTTGGGCGACAACAAAACGCCCCACCAGGTTGGACTTATCGAGTGGCTAGATGGGGACTCTCTGGAGACCCTGGTAAGCAAGGCTAGTAAAGAAATCATCGAGAACTCCTTTTTCAAGCTTGGAGAGTTGATGGCCCAAGTGCACAACCAGACGAGTAACTGGACACCCCCGAGAGGTTTTACTCGGCGAAGTTGGGACGCCGATGGCCTCATGGGCACACAGCCTCTTTGGGGAAAGTTTTGGGAAACCACTGAACTAAGCAATGAACAGAGAAAAGTCCTAAAAAGCGTGCGATCGCATGTCTACAATCAATTAGTAGAATTAGATCAAACGAAGGATAGCTTCGGCCTTATTCACGCGGATTTACATACGAGAAATGTGCTAGTCCAAGGAGATAAGCTACAGATTATTGACTTTGATGATTGCGGATACAGCTGGCATGGCTATGAAATCGCGGTCGCCGAAACAGACGCTCTCTCTTCCTTGGATCCCAAGGTCATTACCATCCAAGAAATTAGAAATGCGTTGATTGAGGGTTATCATTCAGCCCGCCTATTAAATTCACAGATTGAAAAAGAACTGAACACATTAACTATGGTCCGAACACTCATCCTACTTGGTTGGGCCAACGATAGAAGAGAACTAATGGGCGAAGAGTTTTTTACATCCTATATTGACCATTTAATGCCAGCTGTTGATTCCTATTTAAAAGAGTCCTAAACATGAAAAAAATAGAAGACGATCAAACTTTAGGATTAGAACCAGATCCGGACGCCTTTTCGCTTCCCCTGGATGAGACAGGCTGGGTCCAGGAAGATGAAACTAGTCAGGAAGTCAAAGAAAGAAAAGAGTACCTAAAAGTTAACAACGGGATCAAAGGACTCCAACTATTTGATTATGATGAACTCGATGACATCGTGAAGGTATTTTATCGCGATGGGTTTGTAGTCGTCCGAGAAGTCCTAGATTCCAACCAACTCGATTACTTACGATCCGGGGTAGACCGAGAAATTCACAACATTCTCGCCCTAGATAAGCATCGCGTCGGCAATCGAGGGTCGCATCGATATTCTTTCGGGGGAGCGAGCCTTACTGGACATCAAATGCACAACCCAGAATGGGCTATGCTGATTGATCTACCAAAGGTTACTCCGATTTTGACCGCTTTGTTTGGGTCTTCAAACTATATCGCAAGAGGCGGCGGCGGAGACTTCTGCCTTCCAGGAGCGGTTCGATATCAACCCTTGCACTCAGACATGAGCGATCGCAGACAAATAGGAGGTCAAACTTTTGGCTCGTTCCACGACCCGAGGGGAATCATGAATTACAGAGACTTACCCTGCCCTTACATTTGTTGCAATTTTCTCACGATAGATTTCACTGCGATCAATGGACCCACCCGTCAAATCCCTGGAACTCAACATTCAAGAGAAACCATTCCAAATCTCAAGGAAGAACCAGATTGGATGAAGTTAAGCACAGTCTGTCCCGCACCGGCTGGCAGCGTCCTAATCCGTGACATACGGGCTTGGCACGGAGGGACACCAAATCTCTCCCAGGAAGTCAGGGCCATACCTAATGCTGAATTTTATGCTCCTTGGTTCAGGGAACCTCTTCAAGAAAGTATGCCCTATGATATCTATGAATCGTTGTCTGAACACGGCCAGAAAGTCTGTCGTTACATTACGAGTCAGCCCGAAATCAAACTCAAAACAGGTTATAGGACCGACCTCGGCAACACTCCTCGAGTCCATAAAAAGTAGCAATCTAAGCAAACTGTCACTTTCTAGTTGATAAACTTCGGCTATAATGACATTAGTAATTAATGATAAAATTCAATTTAACATTAATCTTTATAATGCAGATTATACAAGAGCAATGAAAACGAAAGCACCGAGAAATCAATTAGAGACAAAACGCCTTAGATATATTGTCGAAGTATCCAAATCAGGTTCGATAACCACCGCGGCAGAAACATTGTCAATAACACAATCAGCGCTATCGCAGAATATCGCGGAAGTAGAGGATGTCTTGGGTGTTAAACTTTTCAACAGGCTGCCCAGAGGTGTTCTTTTAACAGAAGCCGGAGAGATTTTCGTAGCCAGGGCCAAAAGCATCCTCTATGAGGTCGACGAGTTGTTCACGAACGTACTTGAATCACAACAGCTCGTCACAGGAAGACTTAAAATTGGCGTCACGCCCGCGGGCTTCATTGCTCATCTGAGACGTGCGATTACTGATATCGCAACTGAATATCCGGGAATAGCGATCGAAACCGTTAGTGGGTCGGCGGATCAGCTCTGTCCCATGCTAGTTCATGGCGAAGTGAACCTTGTTGTCGGCATGACTTCGACTCTATCTCGTTGGAAAGAATTACAAATCAAACAAATGGCTCCTTTGCATGTTGCGATACTGGTGCGAAAAAATCATCCTCTGACATCACTCGAAAATCCGACAGAACAGGATTTACTCAAATACCCAGTAATTGGGACGAATTCGCAAACGGTGGTGTCTTCTATTATTGCTCCAATCTATGCTCGGAATGGTATGCCATACCTACCCCGCTATCTGACTGACGACCCCGAAGTCAATCTAAGATTAGTGACTACAACAGACGCTTTCTGGCCTTTGATGGATCCAAACCCCGAACTTGGCTACAGTGAGGACTATCAACTACTCAGAGGAATCTACGATATACCTGACATCCATCTGGGTTATGCAACAAATGCTAAGAGCATGAACCCAAATCTCATTAATACCTTTGATGTTGCTTTTGCAAACTATCTGCAACGATTCAAAAAACCTTGACGCTTCTGGCTAGAGCTTGAGAGCAGTAGAAAAGTCTGCAATACCATCCCATCTGCTCCCACCCGAATTTCGCATCACGGCTATTGTTTTAATTACTTCGGGGTTAGCCAATCCATGGGGTTTAATACCTGTTAGCGCAAATATTATGTTCTCCGCCTGTCTCACCGCACAGTCTTCTAAAAAGGTTGGCGAAAACCCTGCAACATGAGGGGTCACTATGCAGTTGTCAAGCTCTAGAAGTGGATCGTCCGATGCGATTGGTTCCTCTTCCGTTACATCAAGACCCGCACCTTCGACAACACCTTCTTTTAACGCCCTCGCCAAAGCGCGTCCATCGACAATAGGTCCTCTGGCCGTATTTACCAATAAGGCAGTAGATTTCATCATCGCTAATCGATCTTCATTAATAAGATGATAGGTTTCTTCAGTCGCAGAACTATGAATCGTAATATAATCAGACTGCTGGAGTAGTTCGTCCAATTCAACCATCTTCACACCGTAGATATCCGCATCAATCTGGCTCACATAAGGATCATAGGCGAGAATTTCCGAAGGCCCGAAACCTCTTATTCGATTCGCGAAGGCCCTGCCAATGTTGCCGAACCCGATAATACCAACGTTGTGGCCAGCAATTCTTCTAACCGCGCCATAGTATTGCGCATTTTGTTTTGGATCGTCCTTCCAAACGCCGCGCTTTGTAGTAATCGACGCATCAACAACTTTTCTAGTCAATGCCAGCATAAGTGCCATTGCATGATCTGCGACTTCGCTGGTATTCGATCCAGGAACGTTACACACCAAAATCCCTAACTCGGTAGCCGCTTCTAGATCGATGGAATCTACTCCGACGCCGAATCGACTCACGACTTTCAGCTTGGGGCAGCTCTCCATCACTCGACGAGAGGTCAAAGGCCAAACGCCCACTTGGGCTCCATCGACGCTCGCCATTAATTCAATCATATCCTCTTCCGTGGCCACCTTTCCCTGTACGACCTCTATACCCGCGGACTCGAAAAGATCTAAACGATTAATTCTGCTTGGATTAACTGAAACCACTAATCCCATTGCCCCAACTCCTTAACTTTAATTGCGACATTATGGACTACCACCAGCCTAAATCTAAGGCCTCTCTCTGAAATACATAAGATAAACCTAGAAAGGTTATCAAATAACATTAGTTTTTCTTATGCCCTTTTCAATATTCCCCATTAGACACACCAATCGAAATCAATCATGGTTGTCTTCCCTTTGAGGGAGGGGAGAACCGTGATCCAATATTCCTCTGGGAAACAGGTGTTGACGGGATACCAAGAATTTTTCCGAGGAAGTAGCCGAATGTAGTAGCAGCATTCGGTTGGATCGCGGGCGTTCTAACTACTGACCCTAATCATAGTCTCGAATAAGGCCCGCTGGTATTAGAACAAGATTTCGGTCGTCATTTAAATTTGGTATCAACAAAACTTCAGTGATTAACCAGCTGAAACTGGTTCTGCTGTATCTCTTTCGCTTCGTTTAAAGCCCACGAAATCTCCCAGAATATTGTACAGACAAGGCACGAAGACCAATGTAATAACCGTCGCAAACGCAATCCCAAAGGCTAGTGAAACAGCCGTTGGAATCACCATTTGCGCCTGCGGAGACTGATCAGAGAGTATTGGTAACAACCCGAAAAATGTTGTCAGCGAGGTAAGCAAAATAGCTCTAAATCTTTCCCCGCCAGCCTCTACAGAAGCCTCAGACGGCTTC
This sequence comes from K189A clade bacterium, assembly GCA_902568205.1. Classification (GTDB taxonomy): domain Bacteria; phylum Pseudomonadota; class Gammaproteobacteria; order Pseudomonadales; family Azotimanducaceae; genus UBA4421. Next base: position 71,416 of record CACFPX010000001.1, read on the forward strand.
ATGCCGTCAATCACCTTGCGATTCACGTAGTCAACCATGATCAAACTATCGTTAACTACTACACCAGCGAGCGCAAAAAAACCTATCATCGAAAACGCATTAATCGTCACGCCCAAGAGCATATGTCCTACGACCGCGCCAATAATGCCAAACGGAATGACTGACATAATTATGAGTGGCTGCAGATAAGATTTGAGAGGGATAGCAAGCAGTATATAAATACCGATTAACGTGATTAAAAAAAGATTCGCCCTCTCAGCGAGTGATTCTCTTTCTTCAAAGGAGCTGCCATCAAGTTCGACGATGATACCAGGATAATTGGACAATAAAGCACTAATATAATTTTTCTGCACATCGGAGATCACCCTGCCAGGCTCCGTCATCGCTAGGTTAGCTGAAGCAGTCACAGAGACAGCTCTCTTTCCATCGATTCGCTTTATTTGACTATAACCCTTGCCCATGTCGTACTCGGCAACGGAACTAAAAGGTAACTCTCTGCCATCGGGCAAACGAATCCACATATTTTCAAGATTGCCTACGGAGCGGCGTTGCTCTCTGGGGTACCTCACCATCACTCGTATCTCTTGGTTATCTCTCTGTATGCGCTGCGCCTCCGCGCCGTAAAAAGCCTCTCTAACCTGTCGAGCAAGATCAGTTAACGTAATGCCCAAAGATTCGGCTCCTGGCTTAATTCGCAGTTTGATCTCTTCAGGACCTGAGTTCGAGGAAGTCTCGATTTCATACAATCCATCATAGCTTTTTAAATAACTGGCCAGCTCTTCAGAGGCTTGCTCAACCAGCTGATAGTCTTTTCCAATAACCCTAAACTCTATTGGGGAATCACCCCCCATGTTACGTTTTGATCTAAAATTCAATTCTTTAGCGCCCGCGACTTCACCAACTTTTTCTCGCCAACGATCTTCTACGTCCTTTGGGTCAATGTCATCGTAAACTCCGGTTTTATCTAACTCGACCATAAACTGTCCAGAAGAACCATCTCGAACCCACGTGAACATATTTTCGACAAGATCCAAAGAACGTCCCGTTTCTTGCTTAATCTCTTCGTTCACCTCCCAAATCGTATCCTGCATCTCGTTAACCACTCCAAAGACCATGTCTTCAGGAACGCCTTCGAGCATCTCGACATTCGCATTAAGAAAAGGCATGTCCATGTCAGGGAAAAACACAAAACGGACCAAGCCTCCAGAAAACAAACCGGCCGTCACGATCAGTAGACCTATGAAAAACGCAATGGTCGCATATCGATACTCGATCGCTTTATTAAGAAATGGTTTATATACGTTGTGAATGAAATGTTTGAGCTTTTGATCAGCCCACCGTGTCGGAGCTCCTCTTTCGCCTCTGGTCCGCATCAAGGACAAATGCGAAGGTAATATCAACTTGCTCTCAATTAACGAAAACAAAAGGCAAAAGACGACTACCCAGGACATCGAGTGGGTAGCTCCTGCCGTTGGCCCTGTTGAGAGAAGGTTGGGGGCGAACGCCATAACCGTAGTCAGCACACCAAACGTTGCGGGCAAAGCAATTCTTTGCGCCCCCCTGACGATACTAGCCGTCGAATAACCATGCGCCTCAGTTTCCGCATAGGAACTCTCGGCAATAATTATCGCGTCATCGACCACGATCCCTAGGACCAGAATAAAAGCAAACAAGCTCATCATGTTGATCGTAATACCAACCAATGGGAGACACATAAACGCGCCTAGAAATGCAAATGGAAGCCCCACCAAAACCCAGAGCGCAAAGCGAATCTGCAGGAAAAGCCCTAAAATCAAAAAAACTAGAATCGCTCCAAGAACCATATTTTCGATCAGAATCTCCAACTGGCCTTGTAAAATAAAAGTCGTGTCGCCCCAAGTCGCGAGTTCCACACCTTTGGGAAGTGTTCGATTTCTCTCAGTTACGTACTTCTTTACCGCCTCTGCGATCTTTAGCTCACTTTCGTTCTCAGTTGATTGGACGTTAACGCTTATGCTTGGACTGCCATTGAATAGAGACAAAAACTCGAACTCGACAAACCCATCTTTAATTTCAGCAATATCCCCTAAAGTCAAAATGGTTCCATCAGGATTGGTCAGCAACACAATCCTTGCAAACTCTTCTTCTCGGTAGGCCTGACCTTTGGCTCTCAGCCGGATATCACCTCCTTGGGTCCTTATCGATCCCCCCGGAATATCAACCGACCAACTTCGGATGCTATTAGCCACCTGCGCCAGGGTCAGTCCATACTGCCTTAGCGTGAGCTCATCAATCTCGATGGCTATTTCAAAAGGCCTACCACCATTCACCTCCGCAAACGTCACTTCAGGCAAAGAAATTATTTCATCGCGCACATCTTCGGCCAGAGATTTCATTGCGACCTCATCAAGATCACCTGAGATCGAAACCATTAGCGCGCCCTTGGTCTTATTGAGCTTGGAAATGATTGGTCTCTCGGCCTCTCCGGGGAATGTCGAAATACTATCGACAGCAAGTTTTACCTCATCTGTTATCTCGGAGAGCTCGTAAGCCTCTTCAACATCAACATCCACCCTGCCCATGCCCTCTTGGGATCGACTGGTGAGTTTTCGAATGCCCTCTACTGAGTTGAGGGCCTCTTCGATCTTGACAACGATTCCCTCTTCGACCTCCTCTGGGCCAGCACCCGGATAAGGAACAGATACTGTAATCCGATCAAATTCAAAAGGAGGAAAGCTTTCTTTCTTCACGTTTGCTATGGCATAAAGCCCAAGACAAATCACCACAACCATCATCAAATTGGCTGCAACATGATTCTGGGCAAACCACCCGATCAAGCCCGATATTTCTTCCTTAGACTGACTCGAAGCTTTATCCACTAAAGCGCACCTTCATGCCAGGTAAAGGTTGAGCGATAGGAGTAAGACAGTACTGATCACCACTCTCAATTCCTTCCTCGACATAAACAAATTCGTTATCTCTGCGAACGACAGAAACCTCCCTAGGGTGAATTCGAGATTCCTCATCTACTAGCCAGATGGTGCTGCCTCGGGGCATCGAGTGCCTTGGAATCTTGAACAATTCGCCTCCAGGTCTACCGGAAATCTCTGCAGAGACAAAGGTTCCCATCAGCAAAGGTATCTGCCCCGTTCCCGCAGTGTCGTAGGGATCCAAGACTTCCGCAACCAGATAGAGGACCCTGCTTTGAGGGTCAAAAACACCGCTCGTCCTAGTCACCAGCGCTTCCCAGGTAAAACTCCCACCACCAAGATCAGCCTTTAAAATGACAGAGATAGGCTCGCCGCGTCGTAGTTTGGCTATATCAAGGTACTGAAGATCCTGTTGGGTCACTGGCAAACGAACCTCCGCCTTATCGACAGCAAAAGTTATTGCTAGCTGCGAGCCTGTATTAACATACTGTCCTACGTCCGCTATTTTTTGTCTCACCATCCCGTTGTAGGGGGCTCTTATAACCGTGCGATCCAAGTCACCTTCGGCTTTTTCCAAGTCAGCTTCAGCCGATTGAAGTGACGCGAGCGCTTCCTGCAACTGTGGTTTACGGAGAGTCAAATCAGAAGCTGGAGCAACGCCCGGACTCACCTCTCTGAGTCTCTTCCAATCATCTCGAGCATATCCGGCTAGCGCGCTTTCGGTGGCAAGTTGAGTCGCTGCTCTTGCAACATTCGCTTTTGCTCTTTTAACTGCAGCCGAATAATTTCTCGGATCGATACGTATCAAAACATCGCCCTTCGTGAAAAACCCACCACTAACAAATGCATTTGATACTTCAATAATTTGACCAGACGCCTCGGCTATTAGGGTCGTTTCTGTTCTGGGAGCAACAGAACCTTGAGACTCAACCTTGAAATTCACTAAGCTCTTTCTTGCCTCTGCTACCTCAACAAAAAAGCTAGGCGGTTCTATCTCAACTTTTTCTGCCTTAGGTCGCGCCATATACATAGCCACCGCAACAGCAGAAAAAAAGACGAGAATCAGCAGTGGTAATAATATTTTTTTAACCATTTCCAAATTCGCTATAGACGACTTAAATGAGCTGGATCGATGGATTTCATCGCGAGTCCTCAAATTTTAGCATTTTTTAGTCCCTTGATGAATTATTTCAACAAGCAACAAAAACGCTTTCGAGCATCGAATTATTAACGCCAAACTTCCGGGTTACGAAGACGGTTAAACAAATTTCTATTTAGATCGAGCCACCGCAATCGCGCTAGCAATGTCGGAAAATTCACTTGAATCTCGATAACGGACTCCACCATGGATGATAGAGGTCACTCCTATATCAATCATTTGCCCTATTTGATCAGAAATCTTTGCGCTTTCTTCATAGGCTAGCCTGGTAAAAACCGCTATCTCAGGCTCGCCCTTGTCTGCTTCGAAAAATCGCTCTCTCAGTTCTGCAATTGGCGCTCTGAACTTTTCAAGATTCCTACCTGCCATGGGGATCCAACCTTCTCCGTACGTAACCGCCCGATCAAATGCATACTCCGGCGTGCCCCCAATAAGAAGCGGGGGTCGCGAGGGCCGAGGGAGAAACATAAATTCCTGACCATTTTCAGCAATACAATCGCTGGAGAATGCCCGATTCAAAAATTCCAATCCCTCATTAAACAGTCGACCTCTTTTAGATCTATCTATCCCCAGGGCTTTAAATTCAGGGTTCATCCAACCAACTCCTAACCCTAGTTTAAGTCGGTTCCCCGATAGTTCCTGTAAAGTCGCAACAACCTTTGCCGTCGGAAGAATAGGCCTATAAGGCAGTACCAGAACACCCGTGCACAAAGCGATCTCTTGAGTCTGAGCCGCTAAATAATTCAGAACGCTCAAAGGATCTAAATAGCGTCCATCGGAACCTTCAACGTCATCAGGCGGTATCGCTATGTGATCTACGACATAGAGTTCTTCAAACCCCGTCTCTTCGGCTATTTTCGTACAATCAAGGATCATCCTCTGAGTCGACTGTGGGCCTTGAGTACGAATCTGTATGCCAAAATTAATATTACGGAGGTGCATGCATGCTCCTTAATAGAAGTTGGACAGTCATTAGTAAGGAAGTCATGTAATCAAATTCGATGTTATCTCAACGGTAAGCCCTTTGAGCTCAAGGGAACAATCGTCTCTTGTTGCTTCCTGCTTTTCATAATTCGATGCTATATTGTCCCGAAACAAAAAACACTAAGTCTTACTTTTTCTGGGAGGAATAACATGAAATCACCTATATGCGACTTACTCGGTGTCGATTTTCCATTGGTGGCGTTCACCCATTGCAGAGATGTGGTGGTTGAGGTTAGCAAGGCCGGAGGATTTGGCGTTTTGGGCGCTGCTGGGTATAACGCCGAAACTTTGGAGATAGAACTCAACTGGATAGATGAGCACATTGATGGAATGCCCTATGGAGTAGATCTTATTGCTCCCACAAGCATGGCGGTCACAGATGCGAATGACTCGCCTGGCGAAATTCTCGATATGGTCCCGGAAGACCACAGAAGATTCGCCACTGGGATTCTCGCACAACACAACATTGATACAGCCGATGTTTACGACAAACAAACCGGATCGGCTGGAGGATTTCTGACAAAAGGCAAAGCCGCGAACATTATCGACGTGGCGTTTTCACACCCGATTAAACTGATTGTTAACGCCTTAGGAGTGCCTCCCCAGTATATGCTGGAAATGGGTAAAGAAAGAGGTGTTGTGGTCGGCGCTTTAGTGGGCGCTAAAGAACACGCCGTAAAACAAGTAGAAGCCGGCGTTGATGTATTGATCGTCTCAGGTACCGAAGCAGGCGGTCACTGTGGAGAGGTATCAACCATGGTACTCGTGCCAGAGGTTTGCCAGGCAGTTGCTGACTCAAACGTCCCAGTGCTTGCCGCTGGAGGAATTATCAAGGGTAGACAAATGGCAGCTGCAATGGCCATGGGCGCCCACGGTGCATGGACTGGCTCTATGTGGCTGGCAACATCAGAGGCTGAAACCTCGCAAATAATCAAAGAAAAATACGTTCAGGCAAATTCTAGACAAACGGTCAGATCAAAGGCCAGGACTGGAAAATATTCCCGTCAGCTTCGGTCCCCCTGGACTGATGCGTGGGAGTCGGGCGAGGGGCCGGAGCCTCTACCAATGCCTCTTCAATCGCTGGTTAGTGAGGCGCCTCTTGCGAAGGTCACTAAACTTGCAGAAGGTGGTCATGAGGGCGCCAAACAGCTCGCGACTTCGTTCGTCGGTCAAGGCGTGGGCTTGATCGACTCGATCCAAGACACCCGGACCGTAGTTCGGGAGTTTATGGAAGACTACTTAACAGCAGTCGAACGGGTCACCGCCACGGTAGAAAGCTAGAGAAGCAAATCTTCAAGCTGAATGAGAGGTTGCAGTGTCTTTACCCTCAACCTCTCTATAGCTGCAAAGTACTCTCACTCGATCGATTCTAGTATCCGACTGGGAGACAAAGGCAACTCTCTAATTCTAGTTCCTAATGCTCGATTAACGGCATTCCCAACTGCAGCCAAAGGCGCCACGATAGGCGTCTCGCCGCAACCACGAACGCCAAAAGGATGATTAGGATTCGGCACTTCGACAATGTGCGTATCAATCATCGGCAAGTCAGAAGCTACTGGTATCCGATAGTCGAGAAAACCTGGGTTATCAAGCTTGCCCTGCTCATCAAATACAAATTCTTCGTTCAATGCCCAACCAATACCTTGAACAGCACCGCCCTGCAGCTGACCTTCGACATAGGAGGGATGAATGGCTTTGCCTGCATCCTGGATTGCCGTAAAACTCAGCACATCAACCTTACCAGTCTCCCGATCTACCTCTACGTCTGTTAAATTAACCGAGAAAGCAGGTCCAGCTCCCTGCGCATTTAGAGTAGCGATGCCTGAAATAGGTCCCCCAGTTCTTGCCGCAACTTTAGCGAGTTGCTTCAAATTCATTGGTTCTGCCTCTATGTTCAACCCAGCAACTGGAATCGCGGTGCCCTCAGACCATTCCACTTGATCTAAATCTACACCCCAGGTCTTGGCGGCACGACCTCTAAGCTCCAGAATCACTTGTTCACAGGCCTGAATGACCGCGAGACCCGTAGCAAAAGTGGTTCTGCTGCCTCCTGTGGTGCTGCTGTAACCGGTGCTGTCCGTATCAGCGACCAATACACGTATCTGCTCGTAGGGAACTCCCAGCGTTTCTGCCGCCATCAGAGCCATTCCTGCGCGACTTCCACCAATGTCGGGGCTTCCCTCTACTATCTTGACCATGCCACTGTCTGCAATATGAACTTCAGCAGTCGACATATTCCCCGCGTTGAACCAAAACCCAGCAGCGACACCACGTCCCTGGTTGGCTTTGAGTGATGTTTGGTAATTGGGGTGATTCTTCGCAGCTTCTAAGCACTCCTGAAATCCGATCTCCTGAAACTTGGGGCCATAGGCAGACTGAGTGCCCTTGGTCGCTGCGTTCTTTATACGAAAATCCAGGGGATCTATATCCAAAATTTCAGCTAACTCATCGAGGACCGACTCCGCTGCGTAAACAGACTGTGGCGCTCCCGGGGCTCTATAAGCGGCTACCCTTGGTTTATTAACTACTACTTCAAATCCTTCAATATGAATGTTTTCCACATCATAAGGAGCAAACACACACATACACCCGGGACCCAAAGGACTTGCGGGATACGCCCCTGACTCATAGATCAGCTTTGCAGACATCGCTGTAATGGTGCCATCTTTTTTGCAACCAATCTTGACAGTATTCACCGTTCCAGGCGCTGGTCCAGTCGCTCTAAAAACTTCTTCTCGTGACATCACCATTTTGATCGGACGACCACTTTTTTCAGAAAGCTTCAACGCTAGCGGCTCGAGATAAACCGTGGTTTTGCCGCCAAACCCACCTCCAATTTCGGCCGGAATCACTCTAAGATCTCCCATATCCATACCTAAAGTACGGCTGGTCATATTCCTGATGTCGAAGTGACCCTGTGAGGACACCCAAAGAGTGGCCTGCCCACTCTCATTGTAGTTCGCTGTGCAAGCATGAGGTTCTATATAGCCCTGGTGAACCATGGCAGTGGTGTACTTTCGCTCGATGACTTCATCTGCCGCCGCGAAACCCTCATCTACATTGCCCTTAGCAATGACCATTCTTTTTGAAACGTTGGAAGGTTTTTCTGGTTTTTCATCCAACCCGTCGGTGTACATCTGCTCGTGCAAAAGCGGCGCTGATTCATCCATAGCCTCTAGAATATCTGTAACGACAGGCAAAACTTGATACTCAACTTTGACGGCTTTAACTGCCTGCTCAGCCAAATAAGATGAAGTTGCAGCTACAGCGGCGATGGCTTGTCCATGATACAGAACTTTATCCAGCGCGATCACGTTGTCTGAAAAGGCTCTCAATCCTGCATTAAAACCAGAGCGATCCGGAAAATCCTTTACCGTAATGACGGATAAAACACCTGGAATCGCTTCAGCCTTGGACGTGTCTATCGATAAAATCCTCGCGTGCGAATGTTCGCTACGGACCACTTTGCCGTAAAGCATTCCTGACAAATTTTCGTCCGCACCGAAATTTGCTCTCCCTGTCACCTTATCAACCCCATCAGGTCTAATGGGTCTGCTACCAACGTATTTGTAATCCACTGCTTCACTCATATTAACGAGCCTCTATCTTGTCTAATGATTGGTTTTTGCCTCTTCAACCGACATTCTAAAACAAAAAGCCTGATATACCTAAAGCACAGCGAATCAGCAGGACTTTTTGAATTTTTGATGAATTTTTTAGGTTTGTTAAGATCAAAGGAAGTGTATTTCCAAAAACTGAAGAATGCAGGACCCAGAACTTCCGAATACTACAACCGCACCGAGTTTATCTACCGAAGAGAGAATACTAGAGCTCGAGGCTGAAATTGCTTCACTTAAACAAGCTCTCGATCATAGACCTCCAGAAGACTCAAACTCAGAAAACCGTCTTCGCGAGATACGCTACCACGAGCAACCATTTTCTAACGCCAGACTTTCTGGCCTAACTAAAGATCGAGACAAAATAGGCTCAACGAGCGATTTTGAAGAGCTCCCTAAGCCAACGACAAATATTTCACAGCTGGAATCAGACTTCATTCGATGGGGCTATTGCCTCGTTGAAAACGCAATCACTAAAACACAGATACAAGCCCAAATCGATCGTATGCTCGACCAAGCAGAAGCAGAACGCAAAGCTGGTGTGGCACACATGAGCCATCGAGGTCGAGCTCAGTTAATTTTCAACATGTTGCCTAAAGGCAAAGTTTTCAGGGAACTAATTGCTCTGGAAGAAAACGCAGCTCATCGAGCAAATCTGGTGGAAGAGTTGCTGGAAAAAATCCTTGGAAAAGGGTTTTACCTTGGAACAGCACATGGCTCGATTGTTCATAAAGGAGGAGGACGACAGGAACTGCATCAAGACCAGGGTTTTGTCCCTCTGCCGCACCCTCCATATCCCCTTTACTGCCTGATAATCTGGTGCTACACGGACTTTAGTTTAGAAGAAGGGGGCACCTACGTGGTACCTGGCTCGCATATTGATGCCGATGGGAACAATAAAGTAAGACCAGGTGTGGCTTTCGAGAAAATGGCTGAAAATCAATTGCTAGCTCTAAACGCACCCGCTGGTACCTGTGTACTAACAGATAGCCGTCTGCTGCATTCTGGGGGAAAGCGCACAGCGATGGGTACCCGGTTGGCATCTCGTATACTCTACAGTCGAGGAATGATGAGACAACAGGAGAATCAATACCTATCTGTTCCTAGGGAAATCGTAGAAAACGTCTCTCCAAAACTAAAGAGACTAATGGGTTTTAGTTCGTATTATGGACTGGGAATGGTAGATGGAAACTCCATTGATCCAGACCAACCAAAAATTCATGTAGGAGAACTCTCGATGGATCGGCCCGAAGAATTTCTCCGAGACTTTGATTGGAAATATACTAGGGACGCAAAAATGTTATCCGAACTTGACTGGGAATCCTTTGCTGAATACAAGGGTGATAAATAAACAGAAAGCTTCCGCTTGATTTATGTTTAACCAACCGTGATCGGATAAAAGCAAGAGATCAAATAAAAGTATTCTCTAATAAAATTCGTAAAGACTGAGGGGAGGAGTTTGAAAGTGGCAAACGAGATATCAAGAGATGAGGCGTTAACTAAGCTGTCCGCCAAAGGAGAGCCCTATGAGCTGATTGACGGAAAAGTTTTTGGGAGACCATGTCGAGTATTTCAAAACGGTCCAAAAACGCTAAGAGAACTTTTTGAACAGAACATAAGCGATGAAACTTTCATCGTCTTCGAAGACGAACGACTTAGTTATCGCGAGTCTTATCAGTTGGCGGCGAGAGTTGCCAACATGATGATCTCTGAGTATGGAGTCAAGGCCGGAGACAGGATTGCGATATCAATGCGCAATTTCCCAGAGTGGATAATCGCATTCTGCGCAACTACTGCTATCGGCGGGATAGCGGTCGCCATGAACTCATTATGGAATCCAGAGGAAATGGCCTATGGCCTAAAAGATAGCGGAGCCAAATTATTATTTGCCGACCAGGAAAGAATCGACCGAATCAAGCAGATGAAGGACGGCATCAAAGCGCAGGTAATATCAGTGCGAGCTGACAACCAAGGCGAGTATCCAGACCTAAATAAGCTCTTAGACAACTATCAAGATTCAGACATGCCTCTGCCAGGGCCTGAGCCAGAGGATATTGCAACCCTGCTCTACACGTCTGGATCGACGGGGCATCCTAAAGGCGTTGCATCCTGCCATTTGAACATTACAACTGCCTTGTTGGGCTGGGAGTTAGACGGACAGGCTGGCATGATGGTTAACCAAATAGAGCCTCCCGTGCTGGAACACCAACCTGCGACGCTGCTGGCTGTACCGCTTTTTCATGCAACTGGCTCACATGCGGTATTTCTTCAATCTTTTCGCAACCAAAGAAAAATCGTATCAATGTATAAATGGGATCCTTCCCTCGCAGCTGAGCTGATCCAACGCGAAAAGATCACCTCTTTTATCGCGCCAGCAGCGATGACTGGAGACCTGGTCCAAGAGGCCAGAAAAACCGACAGGGACTTAAGCACGTTAGCAAGTGTTGGTGGGGGGGGGAGCCCCTCGCGCACCAGAGCAAGTCAAAAACATACACGACTCCTTTGAAAAGGCTATGCCAGGAACTGGTTGGGGAATGACAGAAACCAACGCAATCGGAACGGGCATAGGCGGTCAGGATTACCTAGATCATCCTGCCAGCTCTGGTCGTTGCTCAATAGTCAACGAAATTAGAGTTGTAAACGAAAATGGTGATCAATTACCGCCAAAGGAGCGTGGCGAGTTACAAATCAGAGGTAGCACTGTATTTAAGGGTTACTGGGATAAACCAGAAGCAAACGCGGAAGTCTTCACCTCTGATGGTTGGATGAAAACGGGTGATGTAGCTTATATTGATAACGAGGGATATCTCTATATCGTAGACCGAATCAAAGACTTAGTAATACGAGGTGGTGAGAACATCGGGTGTGGGGAAGTAGAAGCCGCATTACTTGAACACCCCGAGATTCTTGAGGCTTCCGTCTACGCCGTCCCAGACGAGAGGCTAGGCGAAGAAGTGGGCGCCACTTTTTATAGCCAGGACGACCTCGATGAAAGTGAGTTACAACAATTCCTTTCTCAGCGATTAGCTAAATTCAAAATACCTAGGTATTTACAAAGCCAAAGAGTTCCTTTGCCAAGAACAGCCTCAGGGAAAATCTTGAAAAGAAAAATTCGTGAACAGGCGGTGAATCAAGTTTTAAGTTAGTCAGCGGATTTTATTTCTTGTTTTTGTCTGTAGGCGACTTGATCTCAACAGTACGACAAAAACTATTATGGCGAACCTCATTAGTTATCGCTCTTGGGTTAACCATTAGCTCGCAAACTCTACCAAGCCAAAAAGAGAACTACATGGATAACCCCTCCTCTCAAATTGCAACCATTTCTACTGTTCATGGCCCGATATCTGGTATTCGAACCAAATCCCCGAACATTCAGTCTTTTAGAGGAATTCCATACGCTAAACCTCCTGTGGGCGACCTGAGGTGGCGACCGCCTCAGAAACCGGATAACTGGGATAAAGTTCTCCCTGCACACGAGTTTGGGACGCCGTGCTGGCAGCCTCATTCAGAAAATGCTTTTGTGTGGTCTCGCGGTATATTCGAGAGAAGCGAAGATTGTTTGTATCTTAACATTTGGACCGATAACTCTACTTCAAAGCTGAAACCAGTAATGGTCTGGTTCCATGGTGGCGGACACAACAGCGGGTGGGGACATGGAGAAATTTTCGATGGCACCCAACTTGCCGAGCAAGGGGTAGTAATCGTCACTATAAATTATCGTCTGGGGCCCTGGGGGTTCTTAGCACATCCAGAACTAACTGACGAATCCGACCAAAACAGCTCGGGCAATTATGGGCTGTTGGACAAAATCGCCTCTCTCGAATGGGTTAAAGAAAATATAGAACAGTTTGGTGGCGATTCTAATAACGTCACCATATTTGGTCAGTCAGCCGGCTCCATGAGTGTCTGTGCTCTAATGGCTTCTCCTCTGGCCAGAGGTTTATTTCATAAAGCGATAGGCCAGTCAGCAGCGTGTTTAGGCCCATTTAACTCTGATCCAAACGGATATGAGCGCGGCACAGATCTAATTAAAAAAACTGGCGCGCGAAATCTTGAGGAGATGAGGAACCTCTCCAACGACGAGATTCTCAAAGCAGCATCAAATTCAAGATGGAACAGTCAATCAAAAATAACTGTTGATGGATGGGTGCTGGAAGAACCACCGATCTATACATTTACGGCGGGAAAACAAGCTGACGTCCCGTTAATCGTAGGTTCAATGGCAAATGAGGGGCATCTCTTATTTCCGCTTGACGAGAGTCTTTCTCTAGACCAACTTGATAAAGAGCTCATCAAGATCTATGGAGAAAACCTACTATCACAATTTAAAAATTTGTATCACCTTGAACTTTTCCGATCACCGGGACTTGCGCTAAGGGAGATCTATACCGACCAATTCATGGCCTACAGTATGAGACATTGGGCCAAACTCAATGCTCAAAAAAACCAACCTACGTTCCTTTATTACATGGAACATGTACCACCCGCTTTCCAAATTTATCTTGCCGACTCACCAGAGTTGAACCTGCCACAGGGACCAAGAAGTGCGGGAGCCTATCATTCAGGCGATTTAGCATTCGTATTTAACAATGTTGGAAATATCGGACTAGACTGGGAAGCAAAAGACTACGAACTAGCGAGGTCTATATCAAAATATTGGACCAACTTTGCAAAATCAGGAGACCCTAATGGCGCCCACACAGTTATCTGGCCGCGTTTCACAGATGGTAATAAAGAAACTCAAATCTTTGACTCGCCAATCAAAACAGTTAATGGAATCAAAAAAGAAAAACTAGATTTGATCGGAAAGGCAAGCGAGGATGACTAGACCCATTGAACCAACCATACATTCAGCTGAGACATTAAACCGATTTTTAAAAGGATCAACTCAAAAATGACCAAGAAAAATTCTGATAAACAAACTAGCGATGCGAAAGTTGATTTTGAGAGCGCTCTGGAAGAGCTCGAAGAGTTAGTTTCCAGGATGGAAAGCGGGGACCTTTCTCTTGATGAATCCTTAAAAGCTTTTGAGAGAGGCATCGAGTTAACGCGCAAATGTCAATCTTCATTGGAGGCGGCCGAGCTAAAAGTCCAGACATTAACAAAGGACAAAACAGTCGAGGATTCTGATTTGAAGATAGATGAATAGTAACTCGAAGAAAGAAGATCTTCGCCAGCTCGTCAATAAGAGTCTCCTTGAACGAATTCCATCAAAGTCTGACGTAGGAGAAGACCTGCTAGAGGCAATGCGTTATGCCGTCATGGGTGGCGGAAAAAGAATTCGGCCTATATTCACACTTGCTGCATGTGAAAGCGCCGGAGCGAGCATCTCATCGGCTATCGACGCGGCGTGTGCTGTTGAAGTGATCCATGCGTACTCTTTAATACACGACGATCTACCGGCGATGGACGACGACGACACCCGGCACGGCCAAGCTAGTACTCACGTTGCCTTCGGGGAGGCTCAGGCAATCCTTGCTGGCGATGCTTTGCAGTCGCTCGCATTCCAGCTGATCAGCGAATCTGATCAACTAACTGATCCAGTCAAAGTTTTGATTGTCCAGCTTTTATCTAGTGCAATCGGTTATTCCGGGATGGCTGGCGGACAAAGCATGGATATCAAAACAGAGCAGCTCAAAATTTCCGATAGTGACCTGAAGCTATTACATCAGGCAAAAACAGGCGCACTGATAAAAGCCAGCATTGAAATCGGAGCCCTCGCGTCAGAGAGAGTTAAACCTTCTTCGAAAGAATTTAACGTACTCAGCACTTTCGGTTCTAGGGTTGGACTAGCATTTCAAATTGTCGACGACCTTATAGATGTGACATCAACATCGAAGGAACTGGGCAAACCAGCCAATTCAGATCGAAAAAATCAAAAACAAACATTCGTGGATGTTATGGGCTTAGAGAATTCAAAAAAATTGTCAAACGACATCATAGAAGAGGCCATCGCACTAATAAATACAACTGATCTAAAAGGGGAATTGTTAAAATCCTTGGCTCTGGATTGCGTCAACAGAACACACTGACGAACAAACGGCCGTCAGGAAGTCATAAAATAGACCGTTAGCAGTAACAATAACGACGTTACCGCCCCTGCTACTAGATCATCAGCCATTACTCCCAAACCTCCGTGCACGTTCTTGTCTAGCCATCCAATAAAAAATGGTTTAACTATATCCAATAACCTGAAAACCAAAAAAGCGGCTGCAACCGAAGCAATCTCTTTGGGAAGAAAAATAAGAGCCAGCCACATACCCGCAAACTCATCTGCAACTACCTCAGATGGATCTTCTAAAACGGTCGTTTCTGCAAAAGACCGATAAAGCAGGATACTAACTAAAACGTAAATGAATAGGAGGGCAAGTTGGTAAATGACCGGTAAATGACTCAGAAAAAACCACCATAGTAAAACTGTAAGCAAGGAGGCAATAGTACCAGGCGCAGGTTTGATCAAGCCTGCCCCGAACAGGCTGAGCCAAAAAAACCTAGGGTCTTTCAAAGATTCGAAGTTAAGCAAAGAAATGATCATAACCTCGTCGGGATAATTCTCTTTCGTCAACCAAAATACCACTTTCCTGAGTTATTTCTCCTATCCGGTAAAACCCTTCCATTTGAGTTGGACTCGTACAAAGGAGTTGATAGTCATCACCACCAAACAGTGCATCGTTCAAGTTGGCTCCCTTATTAACCGGTATCAAAGACGACGAAAGACGCCCCCCCCACCTCAGACGAATCAAGGATGTGGCCCAAATCTTGGATAAGCCCATCAGAGATATCAATACAGGATGTCGCCTTACCGCGGACTTCTGAAAGTAAACCTAAACAACTACTCGGCTCGTAAAAAGCGTTTCTCAATGACTCATAATGGGGAGACTCATAGGTCAAACTGCTTATCTGCCTTATAAAACTCGCTGCACCGCCCAAGCACCCACTCACAAAAATCGAATCACCCACGCATGCACCACTTCGGAGAATCGATTTACCTTCTGGCACTTCGCCATGCGCACTAACGGTAATACCTATAGGCCCTCTGGCAATATTTCCTCCGCAAACAAAAACACCAGAATCTTCCGCGGCCCGCTTTATACCCTTCGCACACTCCAACGCCCAGGTAAAACTCTCGCTTGGCAAGCACAGATTAATCAAGACATAGGTAGCTTGAGCACCCATTGCAGCTATATCGGAAAGGCTCACCATCATAGACCGATAGCCCACCAGTTCAGGCGGAGCCGATTCGGGAAAGTGAACTCCGCTGTAGAGACTATCGATTGAAGAAACCACCTCGCAATCTGGAGAAACAGCAATGACACTACAATCGTCTCCTGGGCCAACACGTACCCACTCGCCGAACGCTTGTTCTCCCAAAATAGAAACTATCTGATCAATCAAATCGAATTCTTTCATCGAGTTACCCGGAATTCATATTGACTCTGTTTTACGCAGACCAACCCAAATCTTATCAAGTACTCCATTGATATATTTATAGGAGTCTTGAGCACCAAAAGTCTTTGCTAACTCTACATATTCATCGATAACAACTCGGTAAGGGACGTCCAATCGTTGGGCAAATTCAGTCGTCGCCAACTCTAAAATTGCCTGTTCAACAAAATCTAACCGATCGTACTCTCTATCTAAAAAAGCCATTACCGTCGATCGAAGTTCAAGATTAGACTCAATCGCGTATGATAAAATCTCTTTAAAAAAAGATTTGTCTGCCCTAGACAAACCACCCCCTTCTTCAAACTCCAGAAGAATTTCACTCGGAGCAGCTTTAGTCAGGTGCCATTTATAAAGGGCCTGAACCAGCGCTCGCCGAGCTCTTCGGCGCCGCCAGACATTAGGTTTTTCATCTGACATTTCTACTCCCGACGAATCGTTAACCGAACATCAGGGCCAAACTCTGTCACCTCTGCGATGCGACCAACGCCTGAGTCAGCGATTTCAGATACGACAATATCGGCTAAAGAATTCGAATTTTTCCCAAAGATTTTTGGAGCATAGTAGGCCAGCCATTCGTCCCAGACTCCGCTTCGAAGAAAGGCTCCTATCAATCGATGGCCGCCCTCTACCAAAACTTCATTGCAATCTAACTGGCCGAGAAAGCTCATTACATCCTTTATCGATGGCCGCTCACCATCAAAACCCACACACTGAACATTTGTCATATCTGAGAGGCTTCTACGTACCTCTTTTGATTTAGAATGCGCAACAACAGTTAACCCACCGCTCTTAAGAATCTCCGATTTCAAAGGAATTCTCGCAGCACTATCAAACACAACCTTGATCGGTTGAGACGCTTTCTTAAACTCCCCTTCCCTAACATTTAATCTGGGATTGTCACTCTCGACAGTTCCTATCCCAGTTATTATTGCATCACTCCGGGCTCGCCAGTATTGAACATCTCGACGGGATGTTTCAGATGTAATCCAATGACTACTTCCATCAGAAAGGGAAAGCGCACCATCTAAACTAGAAGCAGTCTTTAGCCGCACCAAAGGCCGTTCGCAAGTCACTCTCTTTCTAAATCCGTCGATCGCTCGAACAGCAGCATCGATTTCTATAAGGTCAACCTGAATTCCTGCCGCTCGCAGAATTTCGATGCCCCCCCCCGGCAACCTTTGGGTGGGGGTCAATCGCGCCGATCACCACTCTACTAATAGGAAGCTTGGCTAGAGTTTTCGCGCATGACGGGGTCTTCCCCTCAAAGGCGCAGGGCTCCAAACTAACGTAGAAAGTTGCTCCCCTGAGTTGATCTTCCCCACCACGAATAGAATTTATCGCGTTGACCTCAGCATGAGGTAGACCACTGCCTTCATGGTACCCTCTCCCAACTACTCGGCCATCCTTACAAATCAGACAACCAACTGGCGGGTTAGGCGAACAAGTTAGCCGACCGTTCTCAGCCAACTCGACAGCAGCTTCTAAAAAAAGGCGATCCAAATCCATCAAGAATCACTATCAGACGAGAATTTTTGGATCTCGACAGCGAATTCGCTAACGTCCTGAAAGTCTCGATAGACGGAGGCAAACCTGACATAACCCACTGGGTCGAGTTCTCGTAGCTCTAACATAACTAGCTCCCCAATTTCATATGAAGAGACTTCTCTTTCTCCTTTTGCTCTAAGCTGATGCATAATTCGACCTAGGGAGGCTTCTATCTGGTCAACACTTACTGGTCTCTTTTCTAACGCTCTGACAATTCCGTGCCTTAGCTTTTCTTCATTAAATGGATCTCTAACTCCATTGCTCTTCACAACTCGCGGCATCAGTAATTCTGCAGTTTCAAAGGAAGTGAAACGCTCTTGGCATACCTGACATTCTCTGCGTCTTCGGACCGCATTTCCCTCGGTCACCAAACGAGAATCAATTACCTTAGTATTGGCTGCAAAACAAAATGGGCACTGCACAAGCCACCTACCGATCAACACCGTAAACTGGGAAGTTAGCGCATAACGCAAGCACCTCTTTCTTTACACGCTCAATCGCAGCTTCATCATTAATATCAGTCAGAATGTTGGACATCCAATCCACTAGCTGAATGCACTCCTCTTCTTTAAAGCCCCTACGAGTAATCGCTGGAGATCCTATTCTTAGGCCACTTGTTACAAAGGGAGATCTGGGGTCATTTGGTACAGCATTTTTATTAACTGTTATGTTAGCTCGACCCAAGGCTGCATCAGCATCTTTGCCGGTAATGTTCTTAGAAACCAGATCAAGTAGAAAAAGATGATTATCTGTTCCTCCGCTAACAACATCATATCCCCGGCGAATGAACTCGTTCGCCAATACCTGAGCGTTTTTTATAGTTTGTTTTTGGTACGCAACAAAATCTTCCCCCATAGCTTCTTTAAAACATACGGCCTTCGCCGCAATTATATGCATCAAAGGTCCGCCCTGACTGCCCGGGAATAAAGCTGAATTTAACTTTTTTTCGATCTCTTCGTTTGAACGAGCCAGAATAATCCCACTGCGCGGCCCACCTAGCGTCTTATGTGTTGTAGAGGTTGTAACGTCAGCGATTTGCACAGGATTAGGATATAGCCCTGCGGCCACCAACCCGGCCACATGAGCCATATCAACTAAAAGATAGGCATTGACTGAATCCGCTATTTCCCGAAATCGTTCCCAATTCATTTTCCTGGAGTAAGCCGAAAATCCCGCAATGATCAACTTGGGTTTATGCTCCTCCGCTAATTCAACCACCGCCTCATAGTCAACCTCCCCAGTTTCATTGTTCAAACCATATTGAACAGCGTTGTAGAGTTTCCCCGAAAAATTGACACTAGCCCCATGAGTCAAGTGGCCTCCATCGGCCAAGCTCATTCCTAAAACAGTATCACCAGCGTTCAACAAAGCCAGATACGCCGCCGAGTTAGCGGAGGAACCCGAATGGGGTTGAACGTTCGCAAAATCAGCACCGAAGAGCTTTTTTGCTCGTTCTATCGCTAATAACTCTACCTTGTCCACATGCTCGCAACCCCCGTAGTAACGCCTACTTGGATAACCCTCCGCATACTTGTTGGTCAGAACACTTCCTTGAGCTTCTAAGGTCCGTGGGCTGGCATAATTCTCAGAGGCAATTAATTCTATGTGCTCCTCTTGTCGAATATTTTCTGCATTCATAGCTTTTGCTAATTCATCGTCAAAACCACTGATTGTTTCGTTTCCTCTAAACATAAATCTTTAAGAACTCCAACGTAATTAAACTCAATCCAGTTTTTAGCAGGCTGATCATATTGTAACTGAACAACCTTGAGATACAGAGGAAAAGCTCAATCTGTTCGATAAGTGCTGATCTATAAAATTCTTAGGCCTATAATGCAACCAATCAAGAAGGTTTGAGACTGATGGCCCAGTACGTTTATAGCATGCAGGCGGTCACCAAGGTGGTGCCTCCTAAAAGGAAAATTTTAGAAAATATTTCTCTGTCGTTTTTCCCTGGAGCAAAAATCGGAGTTCTTGGCCTAAACGGGGCTGGGAAATCCACCTTGTTAAGGATAATGGCTGGAGAGGATCAGGAGATTGAAGGAGAAGCGAGGCCTCTAAGCGATCTGCGGATCGGATACCTCAAACAAGAACCAGAACTCGATGACGCAAAGAATGTACGAAGTAACGTAGAAGAGGGTCTTGGGGAAATAGTGGAGCTTCTTTCGGAATACAACAACATCTCCGATCGTTTTGCTGAAGATTTAGATGACCAGACCATGTCAGAATTGCTAGATAGACAAGGAGACCTCGCAGAAAAAATCGAAGCTCAAGACGGTTGGGACATCGACCGAACGCTCGATATCGCGGCAGACGCTTTGCGTCTGCCGCCATGGGAAACTCCAGTTAAAGTATTATCTGGCGGAGAGCGGAGACGCGTCGCTTTATGTAAATTATTGTTGTCAAAGCCGGACATGCTGCTTCTAGATGAGCCCACTAATCACCTGGACGCAGAGAGCGTGAGCTGGATAGAGCAGTTCCTACACGAGTATTCAGGAACTGTCGTTGCAGTGACACACGACCGCTACTTTTTAGACAACGTCGCAGGTTGGATTCTCGAATTAGATAGAGGGAAAGGAATACCTTTCGAAGGCAATTACACCAACTGGCTTGAAGCAAAAGAACTAAGACTTAAACAGGAAGCTGCACAAGACGAGTCCAGGCAAAAGGCTATCCAATCTGAGCTCGAGTGGGTGCGCTCAAACCCAAAAGCGAGACAGGCCAAAAACAAATCAAGACTTCAAAGATTCGATGATTTAGTGGCGCAAGAACAGGAGGTACGGAAAGAGACTGCGGAGCTGTTCATCCCCACAGGCCAAAGATTAGGTGAAAAAGTCATAGAAATAAATGCCCTATACAAAGGCTTTGAGGACCGTCTTCTTATCGATAATTTATCGGCCAACATCCCAAGAGGGGCGATTGTCGGCATTATCGGTGGAAACGGCGTAGGAAAGTCCACGCTATTTAAGATGATCACCGGAAGTGAAAAGCCAGACAGCGGTTCTGTCGAACTTGGAGCTACCGTTGACCTTGCTTATGTCGATCAGAGTCGAGATGAGCTAGATAGCAAAGCTACTGTTTGGGAAGAAATTTCGAATAAACAAGACATAATCCAAATCGACAAACATCAAATTCATAGCCGAGCTTATGTTGGACGGTTTAATTTTAAAGGAACAGATCAACAGAAATTTGTTGGAGACTTATCCGGCGGGGAGAGAAATCGAGTTCATCTAGCCAAACTACTTCGAAATGGAGCTAATGTTCTACTTTTAGATGAACCAACCAACGATCTAGATGTAGAAACGCTGCGCGTACTTGAGAGCGCTCTACTGGAATTCGCTGGCACTGTTCTGGTGATATCGCATGATCGGTGGTTCCTCGACAGAATCGCCACACACATCTTAGCATTCGAAGGTGAAAGCCATGTAGAGTGGTTTGAGGGAAACTTCAGTGATTACGAAGCTGATAGAAAAAAACGATTAGGCGATGAAGGGCCAAAACGAGTCAAATATAAGCCAGTCACGCGTTAGTAAATTCAAATAGCTTCAAGAGCAGCGGACAGGTGCTTAACTGCGTAGACCGACAGCCCGGGAATAGGATCCTTAGGCTGATTGGCAAATGGCACTATAGCCTTTTTAAATCCATGTTTTGAGGCCTCACGTAAACGCTCCTGACCATTCACTACCGGCCTCAGTTCACCTGTAAGGCCGACCTCACCAAAGGTGACCAAATCTCGAGGCAGAGGCCTGTTGTTCAATGAAGAGAGCACTGCCAATACTAGTGCTAAATCAGATCCAGTTTCTTGAATTCTGACACCACCCACCACGTTAATGAAGACGTCCTGGTTACTAAGGGAGATGGCACAGTGTCTGTTCATAATTGCCAATTGCATAGAGAGCCGTTGATGATCTATACCGACCGCGATTCTCCTAGGCTGGTTTGATGACGAATCATCGGCAAGCGCTTGAATTTCCACCAGCAAGGATCTTGTTCCTTCCCATGTTACTGTCGTAACGCTGCCAGATGCTTCAAAATCGCCTCGTTGTAAAAATATGGCAGAAGGATTTGGTACTTCCCTCATACCCTGGTCAGTCATCGCAAAAATGCCAATCTCATTGACCGCTCCAAAACGATTCTTATGCCCTCGTAAAATTCTGTAACGACCGTCACTAGAGTTATCCAACATGATGAAAGTATCGATCATG
This sequence comes from K189A clade bacterium, assembly GCA_902568205.1. Lineage (GTDB taxonomy): Bacteria > Pseudomonadota > Gammaproteobacteria > Pseudomonadales > Azotimanducaceae > UBA4421. The sequence continues at coordinate 93,281 of CACFPX010000001.1, forward strand.
TGTTCTAGAATTTTCGGCCCGGCCAAACCACCTTCTTTTGTGACATGCCCAACGAGAATAACAATTGTACCTTTCTGTTTCGCTAATCTGGTGAAATAAGCTGCTGTCTCTCGGACTTGATTCACAGATCCTGGAGCAGATCCCACTTCGCTAAGCTGCATCACCTGAATTGAATCTATAACCAAGATTTTTGGCGCGGCCTTATCTACCATCTGTTTGATTGATTCTGCACGAATCTCGGAAGCAACATCCAAATCATCCAGAGGCAGATTTAACCGCTGGGCTCTCAGCGCGACCTGCTGCAATGACTCCTCACCAGTCACATAGAGAACGCCTTCTTTAGACGCGAGTTTTGTTGCAACCTGGAGCAACAAAGTACTCTTACCCGCACCAGGATCACCTCCCATCAAGATGACCGAACCAGGCACAAGACCGCCGCCTAGCACCCTGTCAAGCTCACCGACACCCGTCGGTATCCTAGAAAGTTCTTCAGCTGAAACCGCCTTTAACTTTAATAGCTCAGAAGTTTCTCCAGCAAAGCCCACAGAAGGAGCACTGTCATAATCTACAAATACTCTCGACAAAGTATTCCACTTTCCACAAGCCGCACACTGGCCTTGCCATTTTGGATAATCTGCTCCGCATTCAGAACATACGAAGGCGGTTTTAGTCTTTGCTTTAGCCAAAAGGCAGTACCATCACAATCTGTTATTTATGTGAAATCGTTGTATCGTTCCGCTGCTAAATCTTCGAACTTGGTAAGGTGCCCAATATAGGAGACTCGAACCTTCCCTATCGGACCGTTTCTTTGCTTACCTATTATCAATTCCGCGATGCCCTGATCCACCGAATTCTCGTCATAAACCTCATCACGATAGATAAAGAGGATAACATCAGCATCCTGCTCTATTGCACCAGACTCCCTCAAATCCGACATCATTGGCCTTTTATCTGGCCTAGACTCTAATTGCCTGTTTAATTGAGAGAGCGCTATCACAGGACAATCCATTTCCTTTGCCAAAGCCTTGAGGGCTCGGGAAATTTCCGAAATCTCGACCGCTCTATTTTCACCATTGTTGGTCGTTCTCATCAGCTGAAGATAATCGACCACAATCAGATCAAGACCGCCAGCCTCTCGATCGACCCTACGCGCTCGAGACCTCAAGTCAGCTGGAGTTAAAGCAGCTGTATCATCAATATACAGTTTTTTATCTCGCAATTGGCTAACCGCACCAGTGAATCGAGTCCAATCCTCGTCTAATAGCTCTCCGGTTCTGAGACGATTCTGATCAATTCGACCCAAGCTAGATAGCAATCGCATCACTATTTGTTCAGAGGGCATTTCCAAGCTAAACACTAGTGCAGACCGATCGGACATGATTGCATGCTCTACAAAATTGATCGCTAAGGCCGATTTGCCCATTGACGGCCTACCAGCAACAATCACTAAATCAGAATCCTGAAAACCAGTGGTCTTCTTATCCAAATCTTTAAATCCACTTGGGACACCCGTGATCGAGCCCTTATTTGCAAATAAAAATTGAACTTTTTCAACGGCACTCTGAAGCAATGCGGGTCCGATTTTTTCGGGCCCGCCATCATTGAGCCGATTTTCAGAAATCTGGAAAACAGACTGCTCAGCTAATTCCAATAAAAGATCACTTTCCCGACCATCAGGATTAAACGCTGCATCAGCAATATTATTGGCAGCTCCTATCAATTGCCTCAGTATCGAGCGTTCCCGAACTATCCTAGCCCACGCTAAAACGTTAGTGGCGCCAGGGGTAGAATCTGCAATATCTGCCAAATAACCTACACCACCGACTTTTTCTAGTTCACCTTGATTTTGTAGCTCTTCGGATAAAGTAACAGCGTCAAGCGGTTGATCTTTATTTTCTATTACCATCATGGCTTCAAAAATAATCTGGTGCTGCGTTCTATAAAAATCACTCGGTTTGACTAGCTCCACCAAATCAAACCATGACTGATCATCGAGCATCAATCCTCCAAGGACCGATCGCTCTGCCTCGATAGATTGAGGAGGAACTTTTAGAGCGGTAGAGATATTATCCTGGGGCTGTTCCGACATCGCCACTACAACAGAAGAAGGGCCAATAGCTTCTCTATTTAAAGATCTAAGCGCAAGCGTTAGATGAATTAATTTGCCAGGTCATAGCCCGTATCATTCTGAAATCGTTATTCAGGAACCACTACAACCTTAATCTCAGCGGTAACGTCCGTATGAAGCTGAATAGCGATCTCATATTCGCCTAAAACCCTGATGACCCCTTCGGGCATCCGGATTTCACTTCGTTCAACTGGGATACCTTCTGCGGTTAGCGCATCCGCAATATTCTGCGTGCCAACTGAACCATAGAGCCGTCCTTCTTCGCCAGACTTAACTGCAATTGACAGCTCTTTATCCGCCAGTTTTTCTGCTCTCGTATTTGCTTCGGCTAGTTTTTCGTTTGCAGATGCCTCGAGTTCAGCGCGCCGGCCTTCAAAAATAGTCCTATTTTCATCATCAGCAGTTACAGCTTTCCCCTGAGGTAAGAGGTAATTTCGTGCGAACCCAGGTTTTACTGAAACCTCATCCCCAAGATCGCCTAGGTTTCCAATTTTTTCTAGAAGAATTACGTTCATCTGATAGTTCCTCTCTAGCGATGCTGATCTGTATAAGGCAATAAAGCCAAATACCTGGCCCTTTTAATTTCTGTGGTTATCCGCCTCTGCTGGCTTGCAGTGGCACCACTGATTCTGCCAGGCAGTATTTTCCCCGTCTCCCCGATATATTGCCTGAGCTTATCTAAATTCTTGTAATCTATTTCAGGATCGCCCGAATTAGTATTTTTGCTATCTTTACTCATTATTCAGACCCCTCATCACCTTCCTTGGATTCATCACTCTCCTGAGCTTCATCGGATTCTCCCGCTTTTGACTCGCTTTGATCAGAAGTTGATTCTTCTTTATCCTCCTCTCCACCGGCCTTTTTCTCAGAATTTTTACCAGCCAAGCGATCTCTTTCTCTGTCTTTCTCTTTGTCTCTAAGCTCCTCTTCATATAACAATGAATTACCAGTTATAACTCCTTTCCGACGGATTACCATTGTTCTTATAACTGCATCGTTAAAACGAAAAGCGCTCTCTAACTCATCGAGGACGTCTTGTTCTACCTCTACGTTAAACAATATGTAGTGTGCTTTATGGATCTTAGAAATTGGGAACGCAAGCTGCCGTCTTCCTAGATCTTCTGACCTATGAACAACGCCGTTCGCTTTTTCGATCGTCGCCCCATAGCGTTCGATCATACCCGGGACCTGATCACTTTGATCAGGATGAACCAACAAAACGATTTCGTAATGTCTCATTTTTATTTCCTTTTGGCTAATTCCACATTTAAATGAAATCTTTTCGCTCTCAGTCCAACCATTGGCCTGTAGAGCAAGGACGCTTGACGCGGGCAGTGATTCTATTGGCTCACAGAGGACAAAGCAAGATATATCAAAGACTGGAATTACGCTGTCTAACCACTTCAAAGAGTAATACGCCACACGCTACCGAAACGTTTAAGCTACCTACTGTTCCTTGCATATCAATTCGAATAAGTTGGTCGCACTTTTCTTTCGTCAACCTCCGCAATCCTTTATTTTCATTGCCTAAAACAATTGCGATCGGTCCGAGAAAGTCCGCATCACTCCATAAAATACCGTCCTCTCCAGAGGCGCCATAGATAGTCAATCCTTGTGAACTTAACCATTCTATAAAACGGGCCAAATTCACCACTTCCACTATGCATAAGCCCTCATTACCTCCTTGGGCCACCCGCAAAACCGTCTCGCTTATAGGAGCGCTTTTTCTTTTAGGGATAACCACCACGTCTACGCCCGCTCCATTGGCAGTTCTTAAGCATGCGCCAAGATTCCTTGGATCTTCAATGCCTTCGCAAACAAGAACTTTCACATCAGACGGAAACTCATTCCACTTGGCTTTCAAGTCTCTTTCGGTTTCGGTCTCAATATCGTGACAATCCAACAAAACATTTTGATGGTTCCCTATCACTTGTCTTCGTTGAAACCATGATGATTCCACTACTTGATAGCGAATTTTACTCATGCGGGCCAAGCCGATTAATTCGTTAATACGCGAGTCCTTTCGTGTCTTTAGGACATAAAGGCACCTAGCCTTTTGAGGCGACTGCTTCAAACATTCTCTAATCGCATGAAAGCCAATCAAGTCCGACATTTAATGCGCACTTCCTCGTCGACGACGGTGTTTGCTAAAACGCTTTTTCCTCTTTTTTTTCTTTTGAGTACTGCTTTCAACGATGAGATCAATTTTACCCTGCGCCGGTTCTACCGAGACAATCTTTACTCTAATCGCATCTCCTAAAGAAAAGGCTTGTCCAGAAGACTCGCCCACCAACGAGACTCTATTTGGGTAATATTTATAGTAATCGTTCCCAATATTCGTGACATGTAATAGCCCCTGAATAAAATATCCGTTCAGCTCAACAAACAACCCAAATTCGGTTACCCCAGCCACAACTCCATCTAAAGTCTCACCAACCAGATCTAGCAGATAATCACACTTAAGCCAGGCATCCACAGCCCAACCCGCGGCTTCAGCTCGCCTTTCAGTTTGCGAGCAACTTAAACCTAAATTCGTCAAATTGTCCTCGATAGCGCCATCAGCTTGTTCTATACCAAGTAAGATACTCTTTATGGCTCTATGAACTAGCAGGTCAGGATAACGTCTAATCGGGCTCGTAAAATGAGTGTAACTATCTAAAGCTAAACCGAAATGACCTTTCTTGTCAGGTTCATACATCGCTTGTTGCAATGATTTGAGAACCAAGTGTTGGTAGATGTCTCCACTTCGATGCAGCGCAATTTCTGAGAGCAAATTTTGTACTGTTTTTGGAGTTAGACCACCACTACCTACTGAAATCCCAAGAGTAGCGAGACTCTTTCTTAATTGTTCCCACTTCAATAGGTCAGGAGATTCATGGTTCCTGTACAGAAAACTCTTGGAGTTTTCCTCAAGAAACTTCGCCGCGCACACATTAGCTAATAACATGAGTTCCTCGATCAACCTATGCGTGTCATTTCTTTCGTCTTTCTTTATAGAAACGACAGAGCCTGAAGACAATTCCAGGAGAGCCTCAGACGTCGAAAAATCTAGCGCTCCTCTTTCTATTCGGTTCTTCTGCAAAATAAAATAAACATCACGCAAACAATCCAGTGACGACAGCACGCCCGCATCAGCATGACCCGGAAATTTATGGCTAGAATAGTACTCTTCAACTTGATGGTAGGTGGTCCTCGCTTTAGACCTTATAACCGCTTGGTGAAATTGAAAATGCGGTTCTGAATACCCCGGATAAAGAAACACTTCACAAACGATTGCTAATCGATCCTCACCTGGAACTAGAGAACACCGATCATTCGAAAGCTGTTCCGGCAGCATGGGAACTACATATTCTGGGAAATAAACTGAGGTGCCACGATTTCTGGCTTCAATATCTATCGGGCTTCCATCGTTGACATAGTGACCTACATCTGCAATCGCAATCAGTATCCTCCAACCCTCGTCTTTAAACGGTTCGGCATAAACAGCGTCATCAAAGTCTTTGGCTGTTTCACCATCAATCGTTATAAAGGGCAAAGAAGTCAAATCTAACCGAGTTAGATATTCCCGAGGAGGAATGACTTCACTGAAGTCCTCCACCATCTGTTTAACCTCAGTAGGCCAGCTTTTCGGGATATCTAAATTTCTGAGAGTCGTTTGAATCGCTAAATCTGCAACACTGTGGCCCTTTATCTTTTCAATCAATTCGCCCACAAATCCCATTCGACTCTTTGTGATTAACTTAACTTCAACGATGTCTCCCACCGCCAAGTTCGTGGAACCAAGAACTTTGCTATCGCGAAGATACACTCTCCCTTTTACGTTTCGATTCAAAAAAAAAGCTATCACTTCAGTACCAACGAATTCGACAGACGCCACTATCGAATCAGTCGACAACTCTAAAATTTTATTAACTACGAATTTAGACTCTTGGACAAAGCCCTCGATTTCGTCTCCCTTACGAAGCTGTAAACCCGGGCTGCGAACAATCTCGAATCCGTTACAATGCAACAGGTGCCCTCTAGATTCTACTCGCCCTCTTAAAAGGGAACTCTCATCAATATAGCTAAAGGCGCCACTTTCGTTTCTGTGAATTCTGCCTGACCGGCTCAACATCTTAAGTTCTTTACGCAGGAGTCTAATATCCGATAGGCCTTTATTTTTGGCCTCTCGAACTATGTCGCCCCAAAAACAGGGACTATCGGCATTGGCTAAAAGCTGTTGAACGTTGTTAGCAGTAAGATTCTTTTTCGGCTTCTTAGGACGCACTTTGTACGAAACTACCGAATTGACATGATCCAGAAATATTCATTAAAGTGCGCTCCAACGCCCAGGTGGTGAAATTGGTAGACACGCTAGCTTCAGGTGCTAGTGGGGGCAACCCCGTGGAGGTTCAAGTCCTCTCCTGGGCACCAACTAAAGAAAAGTTTGATTCTATAAATATTAAGGTATTGGTAGATACCCACCCTCTATTCCTTTCGTGACCACGCCGACTGCGTCGTGCGCGTGCAGACTTTCATGGTGCTCTATTCGAACCCAAAAATCTTCGTACCTAGATTCTTCTGATAGCCCCTTTTTTATACGTCTACCAGAGTCTTCTACAAACATCAGATTTGAACCATTTAATCGCGCAAATTCTTGTTCATCTTCTCTTTTTACGGCACTTTGAACAGGAGTCTTCAGCACTGCTTCAACACTATCTACCAAATCGCTGATCGGGAGGTGCTCAACTGAGCTGTTCAGTCGCACCATCACTTTAGCGGTGCTTCGCTGACTATGGGGCGTTGCCACTATTGATTCCTCTTGCCCAAGCCATGCTTCCATCTCAGCTACATCAACGCTTCCCGCTGCTCCAAAATCACTTTGAAATTTACTTTGAATTAATTGTCGGGATAACGCCGCCGAACAAGGACAGGTGGATGAATATTGTATTTCTGCAGAAAGTTCTAGATGGACTTCACCATCTAGCAAAGTACCTTTAACCGTCACAGGGTATGTAGACCAGCCAAAATTTTCGCTTAAAAGCGCTTTGCGCCTTATGAAATGGTCAAATGAGAATTCTACAAATGCCCTAGTACTTAAATCATGGTGCGATTCCAGTATTGTGCTCAACAGCATTTTCAAACCTGACGCGGTGAGAGGACGCGTATTTGAATGTTCATCTAGCAGCAGATACAGTCTAGACATATGTATCCCTTTGGCCAGTGGGTCGGAGAGATCAACATAAATTTGAACCTTTGCCTGCACTTCCTTAATTTCATCGCCATCCTTGACCTTTAGGGGTTGATGGACATCACTCATACCAACCCAGTCAAGGGTACCTTTCGTTTCGGCTAATTCTCGATTGGCGATGTCTGGCATAGATCCAGCGCGCATAGGCATCGGTTTATTCATTTTCTAACTCTTCTTTTTTGTTTTTAAAAATACTAACAGACATAAAAAATCCGAACGATGAACTTACCACAAATCAGGCTAAGGAATCGATTGAATTTCAGATAGTGAGAGTTGCCGAGATTCCTCTACAAGCAAAATCGGGATCTCATCCCTAATTGGATAAGCCAACTCACTGGCTTTGCACCAAAGCTCTTGAGATCTCTCAACATAAATCAAAGGTTGTTTAGACTGCGGGCAAATCAAAAGATCTATTAACTCCTCTTTCATATTCAAGCTAACTGCTAACCAAAGGGATTTGCCAAAATGATAGTCTCTTCTCGGTCGGGGCCGGTCGAAATCATCGATATTGGAACACCAATTTGCTTCTCTAACTCTTTCACGTAGTTGCGCGCTGCCTCAGGCAGTTGATCATACTCGGTCAGTCCGCTTGTGCTTTCTTGCCAACCCGGCATTTCAATATACTTTGGTGTTACGCCGGACAAAGAAGCCGAACTAAAGTCAAATAATTCCCTTTTGTACTCATACTCATAGTCAACGCAAATCTTGACTACTTCTAAATCATCTAAAACATCTATTTTTGTGAGACATATTCCAGACACACTCGACAATTTAACCACTCTCTTCATTGCGACCGCGTCGAACCACCCACACCTCCGAGGTCTACCGGTCGTAGCTCCAAATTCATTACCTTTCTTAGCAATGGTTTCTCCAGTGGAATCCATAAGCTCAGTGGGGAAAGGTCCTTCGCCAACACGAGTTGTATAGGCCTTTGCAATGCCCAATACATAATCTATATCCTTCGGACCCAGACCAGAGCCTAGACCAGCACTCGAAGCAGTCGTATTGGATGAAGTCACGTAGGGATAAGTCCCAAGATCTACGTCAAGCAGCGACCCTTGGGCTCCTTCGAGCAATATGTTATCACCTGCATCCTGTAGTTTTCCTAGAATGGGCACCACATCAGCTACCATAGGCTCAAGATCCTCAGCAACGGAAGCATAGGAATCGAAAATATTTTCTGAATCGACGGGATCTCTACTAAAGTATTTGGTTAAAACGAAATTATGAAAATCTACTGCTTCAGCTACCTTTTCTTTGAAGCTACTCAAATTATAAAGATCGCCTACCCGAATACCTCTCCTAGCTACCTTGTCTTCATAAGCAGGACCAATGCCTCGTCCTGTCGTTCCAATTTTTTTTCCTCCTAAGGCCTCTTCACGTGCACTGTCGATCAGCGCATGATAAGGCATAATCAGTTGAGCTGCTGGTGAAACAGTTAATCGCTCCCGGATCGAAAACCCCCTTGTTTCTAAAAGCTCAACCTCTTTCATAAAAGCGAAGGGCTCAAAAACGACCCCATTTCCAATAAGGCATCGAACTCCCGCATGCAAAATACCAGAGGGCACTAAATGCAAAACGGTCTTTTCATTTCCTATAACAAGCGTGTGCCCAGCATTATGACCCCCTTGAAACCTGACAACTGCAGAGACGTGATCGGTTAAAAGATCAACAATCTTACCTTTACCTTCATCGCCCCACTGGGTGCCTACTACTACAACATTACGATTCATCTCTTTCCCAAATCCAAAACCAATCGCCTACACGATTTCAGATACGACCCACTGATGATCCTTCAGCGACAGTGCGTGAGTGCAAAGGTTTGACGGTTGTTCTGAAGCGCTCAAAGCACACACCACCCTCTTACCGTCTGCTCTCAATTCAGTAACTACATCAATCAGTGGCTCTCTGTCTTTACCTTCCAAGAAAGGCGCAAAGATGACCTCTCCCTCTATGCCTCTTGTATCTTTTGACACGACTTTGAGATCCATATCGAATCCGGTCGCGGGCCGTGTGTTCCCTTCCTCATAATCTAAAGTGCCGTTGTAACGTCCGCCTTGCGCTAGCGCACTGCCAAATTTCGGATGATAAACAGAATAAACAGGGCCATTATGGTACCCGTAGCCATGAAGCTCAGCCAAATCAAAGCGTAAGGAAGCCTGAGAAATATCAATTAGCGCTGTCAATTCTTTCAATTCTTGAATCGCTAAATGCACGCCTTCAGGAGCTCCCTTCATTTCCAATGACAGCTCGTTCAAGTCGTCACCCATGACCATCGGTAACGTCTTCATATAGTCTGTTAGTCCGGATGGCTTCAAAAGCTGCTCGATATCACTTTGAGATTTCAGCTGAACACTTTTGAATAACCTAGGCTCGTCCTCAATTGCCAAGTCTTCCTGGTCCACCAAAGCAGCAACCAAAGCCTGATAAATGCCCATGTGTCCCAGCAATAAAACCGGCTCTGAAACCCCCGTCATAAGCACCGTCTCAAGCATCAAATTCACGACTTCGGCGTCAGCAGATATCTCTTCAGCCCCGAAAATTTCGACGCCCACCTTGAAAGGCAAACGCGTTCTATTTACGGCAGATGCAGGAGCTGCATATATCACTGGTCCTGCATAGCAATAACGCTCTATGTCCTTTTCACGATGACTCTGGGCATCTATCCTGATCACCTGAGAGGTTATGTCCGCACGTACTCCGAGCTGTTTCCCACTTAACTGATCAAGCACCTTTAATGTCTGTAGATCTAGGTCCGTGCTTGAGGAAACAAGCAAGGTATCTAAGTATTCAACAACGGGTGGCTCTACATACTGAAATCCCCAACTCGCAAAAAGGTCTAAAACACTTCTCCTTAGTTGCTCGAACTGCCATGCAGCTGGCTGCAATAAATCCTCAATGCCATCTGGGAGATGAAGCCTTGTTTTCATTGACTAAAATAATAAAACCCCGAGACCTCGGGATCTATTATCTGCCGCTTCCTGCTTCCAAGTATTTGAAAAACTCGCTTTTTGGATCAAGTACCAGCAAGTCCCCTTTATCCTTGAATACTTCCGTATAGGCATTGATGCTTCTATAAAACTTGTAAAACTCGGGGTCTTGATTAAAAGCGCTCGCATAAATCGCAGCGGATTTAGCATCACCATCTCCTCTGAGCTGCTCACTCTCTTTATACGCATTAGCTTCGATCACCACCGCTTCTCTATCAGCCTTTGCTCTTACCTCAAATGCTTCCTCTTGCCCTTCGGCTCTGTATTGCCTGGCCTCAATTTCCCTTTCGGAATTCATGCGATCATACACCGTGGTAGACACTTCTGACGGTAGATCAATCTTTTTTACCCTAACATCGATCACGCTGACTCCGATCGTATCGAGCATGACTGTATCCAACTCCCCTCTGAGCTCTTCCATCAACAAATCCCTTTCGCCTGATATCACTTCGTGCATATCGCGCCGGCTTATTTGATTCCTAAGCCCTTCATTAACTCGCTCCTGCAACAGTCTGAGCGCCGTCATAAGGTCAAAACTGGTGCCCCTATAAAATTTCTCCGTGTCTTGAACCCGCCACTTCACAAAAGAGTCAACGATCAACGGTTTTTTCTCTAACGTGTAATACGTTTCTGCTGCAGCATCAGAGGTCAAGACCCTCGCATCAAATCGTTTTATCTCGTCCACAAACGGCAGTTTCAGTTTGATCCCAGGTTGAATATTCGACTCTATCAAGGCCCCAAAGCGCAGCTTAATAGCTCTTTCCCGCTCATCAACATAATAGACCGCGCCAGAAATACTGCCCAACACAAGCAGGCCAATTACCGAAAAAATCAATGCTTTCATCGACATTAGTTTGTTCTCCTAGTTTCCACCGCGTAGTCGATTATTCACCGAGCGGTTAGCATTATTTAACTCTCTTCGAATTTCGTCCGTCGCCTGTCTGACAGCGTCCTGATCCACATTGACGGAAGAGCTTCTGCGGTCACCAAGCCGATCGAGTGGCAAATACATCATGTTATTTCCGCCCTCTACATCGACCATCACTTTGCTCGATTTAGAAAATACGGACTCTAATGCATCTATATAAAGCCTGTCTCTTGTAACTGTTTTCGCTAACTTATACTCCGCCAATAACTTCTCGAATCGCTCGGCCTCACCCTCGGCTTTGGCGATCACCTGGTCCCGATAGGCGGTAGCCTCTTGAATTTGTCTTTGAGCCTTACCTCTGGCCTCAGGAACAATCGACTGCGCATAAGCATTGGATTGGTTGATAAACTTCTGCTTATCTTCCACCGCTTTTTGAACATCGTTGAAGGCGTCTTGAACCTGGGCAGGCGGAGCACTCCGGTCAATGTTTACCTTATTGATAAAAATTCCAGTACCGTAGGATCTCAGATACCTCTGCAATCTATCCTGGACCTCGATCGCGATGGCTTCTCTACCATCGGTTATGACTTGGTCCATCGTCGAACTGCCTACGACATGCCGCAAGGCACTTTCGGTGGCGTTATCCAAGCTACGTTCAGGGTCATTAACGTTCACCGAAAAATCGACTGCATTATCTACGACCCATTGCACAGTTAAACTGACGTCAACGATATTTTCATCCTCGGTCAACATGAGTGCCTGATGGTCTTTAGACCGCACTCTTGTCACATTGACCACTTCGACTGTATAGAAAATCGGCGCTTTGAAATTAATACCTTCGGTAAGCAACTCTTCTTGCACTTCACCAAAAAAGAAAACTACGCCGCGCTCCTGGGCATCAATCTGATAAACACCCATATACAGATAGAACGCCGCCAATACAGGCAACAGAATCCCAAAGACCTTACCCGAAAAAGGGTTGCTACCTGTCGGGCCTGAGCCGTCCTTCTTGCGTCCAAAAATGCCAGACAACTGGCTCTGAAGTTTCTTTATCGCCTCGTCTAAATCAGGAGGCCCCTGGTCTCCTCTATTACCCCAGGGGTCATTGTTGTTACCTGGAGGATCGTTCCATGCCATTTTTCACTTTCTCCAATCGAATTGAGTTTTATCTATTAAAGTCTAGATTTGTGTATTGGGCTGCGCAACTATGATTGCGTTCTCTTTTTTAATTCTTTTATCAGCGCCGGGTCACCACGCAAAGTCAGATCGAAATAACCCTCTTCTTCAAATTTTTCCTCTATTATAGCGCTTTTTCGATAGAGCCAGGCCCTTGTTGAACCATCGCAGGCGCTAAGTTTAAATTGGTAAGGAGAAAAGACGCCAATAACTGAAGCAATCCTTTTTGTAAGTTCATCCAAACCATACTCACTTTTAACACTAATACAAACACCCAGTTTACCTAAGCTATCTAATCGGTCCCAATCATCCAAAAGATCGACCTTATTGAATACCAATAACTCAGGAATGCCGTCAGCCCCTATTTGCCCAAGAACACCTCTAACTTGTTCTATCCGAGCTTCAAAGTTTTCATCAGAAACATCTACTACATGTAGTAATAAATCAGCACCCGAAACCTCTTCCAGCGTAGCATGAAAAGCCTCCACCAATTGATGGGGCAGTTGGCTAACGAAACCAACTGTATCTGCCAACATACATTCTCGCACACCTGGAAGACTTACTCGCCGAATAGTCGGGTCGAGCGTAGCAAACAATTTATCTGCTACTAAAGCGTCAGCACCACTCAGGCGGTTGAACAAAGAAGACTTCCCTGCATTCGTATAGCCAACCAGAGCCATAGTTTGAGTTTCATTGCTATGACGTAGTCTTCTGTTCTGTCTCCTATTTTTCTCAATCTGCGCCAGTTTCTTTTCAAAAAATTTCACTCGATCACTAAGCATCCGCCTGTCCAACTCGACTTGCTTTTCTCCCGCGCCTCTTAAGCCTACTCCCCCTTTTTGACGGTCCAAATGGGTCCAGCCTCGCACCAATCGAGTCTGGGCATGTTTGAGTTGAGCAAGTTCCACCTGTAGTTGACCCTCATGACTAAGAGCTCGATCCGCAAAAATCATCAGGATTAATTCGGTTCGAGTTACGACCCGACAATGAATCGCCGTTTCTATATTTCTCTGCTGCCCAGGAGAGAGTTCATTGTTAATGACCAGCAGTCCGCCCTCATGTCTCTTGGCAATCTGTTTGATTTCTTCTAGCTTTCCTTTCCCTATAAACGACTTCGGATTGATTTTCTCTTTGAACACCTTCATCGCTTCCACCACAAGGAGACCGGCTGTCTTTGATAGCTCAACCAGTTCGTCTAGATCAGGTGAGGGCGACTTTTCAAAGGAAACGGAGATAAGGATGGCGGTCGCGCCAACTTCGGGCCTTTCAAATAGCATTTAGTGCCGATGCCCCAAAACCTTGTTTCCAACCACCTTATTCTTCATGTATTTCGGGCAAACTAATATTCCGCACTGGTTGAATGGTGGATATTGCGTGTTTGTACACCATTTGACTCACCGAGTTCTTCAAAAGGATCGAGAACTGATCGAAAGATTCGATTTCCCCTTGCAGCTTGATTCCACTCACCAAATAAACCGAGACTGGGACTTTCTCTTTTCGAAGTTGATTGAGATACGGCTCTTGTAAGTTATTGATTTTGTTTTTCATTTGCCTAGATCTTTTTTCATTATGACCTTCTAAAGAGGTCTTCTTTTCGTTTTTTCTGGGCCATTCCTGCCGCCCTGAAAGCTACTTTGATGGCTCGCTCTTTCTATACTAGTCTCTTTAATAGTTTATTAACACTTCCGTATTCAGGGACTAACCTCCCTCCAAAGCCCGCTTCGTCAGCTCTGCACCCTCAGACAATGGGAAAAACTCTAAATTCTCCCACGATCTCAACCACGTCATCTGTTTTTTTGCGAGCAACCTGGTTGCCGAAAGTGCTTCCTGAGCAAACTCATCTTTATTGGTTAATCCATCAAGGTGCTTCCATGCCTGGCGGTAGCCTACGGATCGCATTGAAGCGCTACCCTCATGCAGCCCCTCCATTTGCCTCAAAGACCTCACCTCTTCAAGAAACCCTTCTTCCAACATTAAACGAAAACGTCTTTCAATCCTCTGATCAAGGTCTCTCCTTTGCTTTGGGGCGATCGCTAAACTTGTTATTTCATACCCAATTCGTTGATGGAGATTTTTGGCAGGATTTTCAAGCCAAAAAGTCGAAATATTCTTTCCTGTTACCAAAAACACTTCCATTGCTCTCATTACCCGCTGTCGGTTATTCGGATGAATGTTAATTGCAGCCTCAGGATCGACAGCTTTCAATTCTTTATATACTTCGCCCAAACCATTTTGTTCCACTCTTTGCTCTAAATAAGCACGCACCTCTGAATCAGTCTTGGGTAATCTAGATATACCGTCCCGGAGACATTTGATGTAAAGCATCGAGCCTCCAACCAGAATAGGAAGCCGATCTTCTTTAGTAGCTTTATTAAGTAATTCGTCGGCGTCACTCACAAAATCAGCGGCGGAATAAGCTTCTCGTGGATCTCTAATATCGATTAATGCATGAGGGTATTTTATCAAGGCGTCTTTGTGGGGTTTTGCAGTCCCTATGTTCATACCTCTGTATACCAGGGCCGAGTCAACGCTAATCAGTGTAGCTTTGCTTTCGCCTCCAATCCGATCATAGAGCTCCATCGCGATTTCTGTTTTTCCTGCCGCAGTTGGTCCTGTGATCAAAACCGCTTTACGCAATTTACCTTCCACGGAAAAACATATTGTCCAGTTTTGACATATCAAAGCCAAAGTAGGTGGGGCGTCCATGGTTACACAAACCAGCGTTTTCGGTTTTTTCCATATCTCTAAGAAGAGTGTTCATTTCCGCTAACTCTAACTTCCGATTTGCCCTAATTGCCCCATGACACGCTATGGTGGCCAATTGGTCCATTTGGCGTCTTTCGAATTCTCGCGACTCGCCATATATAGCTAACTCAGCGAACATGTCTCTTGCTACCAATTCGACATTCTCTTTTTTAAGAATTGCTGGTATCTCTCTGAGAAACAAAGAACGCTCGCCAGACCGCTCTAAATGCAGACCGTTTTGACTTAATTCTTCTTTCATCTCTTCCAACAAATTGATCTCGTCCAGTGATAAATCAACTGCTATTGGAACCAGGAGCTTTTGGCTTGGCATACCGCCGATCTTTATCTGAGCCTTGAGCCTTTCATATAAAACGCGTTCATGTGCAGCATGCGCATCTACAATAATAAGTCCCTGTTTATTCTGCGCAAGAATGTAAACTCCGTGTAACTGGGCTAACGCAAAACCTAAGGGCTCAGATCGACTCATAACCTCAGAAGTTGTTGAAATCTCTTGGTCTGCAGATTTTCCAAACCCAATGGATTGATTCTGAAAATCTAGTTCTATTGCTTTACTAGCTTGATAGGTATTTTTATTTCCATTGAAGCCTCCAAAGGATTCCTTTCCCGTATCGATCCGATCTCCAGGTTTAATCTGCCTTAACCTTCTATTCAAGGAGCCAAAAATAAAATCATGGACTGTTCGTTGTTCTCTGAATCTAACTTCATGTTTTGTTGGATGGACATTGACATCCACCATCGAGCTTGGGAGCTCTAAAAACAAAGCGAATACGGGGTGTCTGCCGTGGAACATGACATCGCTATAAGCCTGCTTTACCGCATGAGCAATCAGCTTATCTTTGACAGGTCTCCCATTAACGTAAAAGTGCTGTTGGTCAGTTGATCCGCGATTAAGAGTCGGCAAGCCTATCCAACCATGAAGTCGCAGATCATCAGTAACAGACTCAATGGTGATCGATTTATTTGCGAAGTCACCACTAAAAACCATCTTTAAACGGTCATCTTTGTAACCAGGTACAAGCACTTTTTCTTTAACAGCGGTCCCAGATAGCGAAAAACCAACATCCAAATTCGACAAACTTAACCTCATCAAAGTGTTTTCAATTTGTCGATTCTCAGTTCGTTCCGCCTTTAAAAACTTTCTCCTTGCTGGAGTGTTATAAAAAAGATCTTCAACCCCGATGAACGTTCCTACACTCTGTGGGCTAGGTTTAGAAGACAAGAGACGACCTCCTTCTAGAACCAACTCCCATCCGGTATCGCTATCCGCTGTTCTCGAACGCAACGTCAATCTAGATACTGACGCTATACTGGCAAGCGCTTCGCCTCGAAAACCAAATCCGTCGATCTTGAATAAGTCATCCGCCGAATTTATTTTACTAGTAGCATGACGAGAGACGGCCAACTCCATGTCCGCTTTCTCTATACCAAAACCATCATCTCTAACAATTAAACTTTTGGCTCCGCCCTCGCGAACCTCCAATTCAATCTTTCTTGCCCCCGCATCAAGGCTATTCTCGAGTAATTCTTTAGCAACTGAAGCCGGTCGTTCCACCACTTCACCCGCAGCAATCTGGTTCGCCACCAAAGGATCCAATAACTTAACCCGTTTCATTCATCACCTTGCCCTGGCTGGTATCACCAACTTTTGACCTATTTTTATTCGACTGGTTTTCAATGAATTGACCTCTCTCAGAATTTTTGTTGTAACTCCGAATTTTTTCGCAATGTCCGACAGCGTATCTCCTTTTTCCACCACGTGGTTAGTTGTGTTTTGCCTAGCTGCTAATAGAGTGCCCACGGGTGGATCTTCTATGAAATATTTTTCTATCCCATTCGCTATGGCTCGCGATAGCTTTTCTTGATGCTCTAGCTGGGTCAGACGCCTAGCTTCCTTAGGATTAGAGATAAAGCCAGCCTCAATTAATATCGAGGGCATATCAGGACGTTTCAAGACCATAAAAGCAGCTTTTTCAACTGTCTTTTTGTGAAGTGGCGTCACACTTTTGAGCTCACGAAGCACCGCACGACCAAGGTGATCGCTCTTCGATCTGTTTGCATTCATAGACAAATCTAACAAAGTCTCTGCCAAAAAAGGAACGTCATTATTTAGATTTACATCGCCTTTAGTCCCTAGAATACTTAGCTCTCCGGCTCCTCCAATTAGGTCGGATTTTCTTTCGAGATCCTCTAACCATTTAGCAGACTCGCTTGAGGCCCCTTTTTCGGAGAGCATATATACCGAAGCCCCGAAAACTTTAGAGCTCTTAAACGCGTCGGCGTGTAAAGAGATGAAACAATCTGCCCGATTTGTTCTTGCAAATTCGGTCCGCTTGATAAGAGGGACATAATAATCACCATCTCTCAATACAGTCCCTGACAATCCCGGCTTCGCATCGAGTTTTTTCTTCACACGGCGAGCGAGTTCAAGAACCACTTTTTTCTCTTGAATATTATTGGGTCCAATTGCTCCAGGGTCTTCACCCCCATGCCCAGGATCAATGACAACCTGGATATTTCTTAACCCCACTTTTTCGTCTAGTTTATAACTCGAGCTGATGGAGGCTGGACTTGCCATCTTTAGATCAACAACCAACCTATGTCCGTAAGATGCTACTGGATCAAGAATAAAGGCTTTAAAAGGAATTTTGCTTTCCGTCTCTATGACAAATCTATATCCGCCACCTCTATCAGCTCCTCTTACACTAACAAACCGTTTTGAAGATTGAGCCATTGAATTGACATCCAAGTCACGTTTAGGACGGGTATTCTTTAAATCTATTACAATTCGATAAGGGTTATCCAAATGAAAAATCTTATACTTTATCGACTCATCGGAATCGAAAACTATACGATTAGAGCTTGGAGCTTCGTGCATCCGAATATTTTTCAGATCCCCTGCAAGTAAATCAGCTGCACATGTAGCTATGAACAACATACTGAGTTGCAGAATTACCCTATTCAAGGTCAAAAAACCCTTCGATCTGTAATGATCGACCCGGGCTCGAATTAGTTTTCGAACCCTCTTCATACTTGAAATATAGGTTAAATGAAGGGGTAGGCAGCCAAGTGGTCGCTTTGTCCGCCCATTCGATAAATTTAAGACCTGAGCCATCAATAATTTCATCAAATCCAAGAAAGTCCAGTTCTTGAGGATCATTTATTCGATATAAATCGAAATGAAAGATTTCCATCGACTCCAGATAATAGGGTTCAAGTAATGTGTAAGTTGGGCTTTTCACATTGCCTAAATAACCAAATCCTTGGAGAGCTCCTCTTACAAAGGTGGTCTTTCCAGCTCCTAGATCACCGAAAAGAAAGACAACGCTACTAAGTCGATTCTCCTTAACCAGAGTTTCAGCGAATTCACGCCCAGCATTAAGAGTTTCTACTTCATTTTTCAGGAAAAGAGAGTTAGTGCGACTCATGGAGACATCAATTTAGGAAGAAATCGAATTACGTCAGTAGCAATCAAGCTTCTCTGCCCCACTATTTTTGATGCCTGATCAGCTGAAGCACTATGAAGTAAAACTGCATGAACAAGGGACTCCGCCAGACTCCCAAAACGTTGAACAGCAAGTCCAGCAATAATCCCTGAGAGAACGTCTCCCATACCCGCTGTTGCCATACCTGGATTCCCATGACCACAAATTACTACATTTTCTTCACAGAAAATTATTGAACCAGGGCCCTTTAGGACTCCCATCACTGAATATTTCCTTATCAACTCTTTCGTTGTTTGTAGTCTATCTGTTTCAACTTGAATAACGTTTGAGCCCACTAGTCTAGCCGCCTCCCCTGCGTGTGGACTGATAATCACGTCAGCATGGCCAGGGGCGCCTAGTTCAGCCATCCAGAACAGTCCATCTGCATCAACTACGGTGGGAATCTTGAGACCCATACAAACCTCGTAAAGGCCTCTACCCCAGTTACTTCGGCCAAGGCCAGGGCCAATCAAAATAGTTTCGTATTTATCGACCTGCTTTGCAAAATCAGAACAATTCGCATCCACCATCATTACTTCCGGAATCCTTGAGGAAATAGCATTGAAGTGCTCTGGCCTAGTCGCAACAGTCACCAAACCTGCACCGGCGCGAAGTGCCGCCTCAGCAGCCATCAATATCGCGCCCGGCATACCAACATCTCCGCCTATTATCATTAAATGACCTTGCCGATTTTTGTAAGTGTTTAGCGGAAGTTCTGGCAATTCTGAAGGCTCGAAAAACCTAAGATCAACCCCAGGAAACTCGTCAGTAATTGCAGATGGCACGCCTAGAGCATCTATTCTGACCTCTCCCGCCGAGGATGGACCAGCGCCCAAATAGAGCCCTAGCTTTCCTGTAATGAACGTCACCGTTACGTTTGCCACTACTGCCGTATCGACTATCGCTCCTGTACTAGCATTCAAACCAGACGGAACATCCAGACTTAAAACGGGAACATCAGAGCCGTTAATTAAAGTAATCGCTTGTGCGTAATTCTCTTTCATGCCTCCTTTTAGACCGGTCCCAAGGAGTCCATCCACGATCAGATCACCAGAAACAATTGCAGGAAGAGAAGTTACTTCAAGCCGAGCCAATTCCAACTGATCGTAGGCCGCCCTAGCACTTCCGGATAGCGTAGAAAGATCACTAACCATGACAAGTTGGATTTTAATTCCATAATCTTGTGCGAGCCTAGCCAATAAAAAAGCATCGCCTGCATTATTTCCCTTACCCGAAAAAATGGTGACAGATCTAAGCGAAGGCCAACACTCTAGCATCGTATTAAAAGCAAACTTTGCCGCTCTGCTCATTAACTCCAAAGGGGCTAAACTGAGCTTCTCAATAGCCAACGCGTCTATCGCTTTACTCTCGTCCGACGAGTAGAGCTTTAAATATTTATTGGACATGTCCACTAACAGCTTTCTGCATTCGGTTGCTATTATAAGCCCAACTAAACTCCATGGATCATTAGTTTTGACCGGTAAAATTGAAGTCTTACCTTCATTAAAACAGATTCAAACATGGGGCAAGGAATTCGGATTCTCTAGCGTCGGCATATCCAATATTGATTTAACTGTCGAGAGCAATGTTTTTATCAGATGGTTAAGAAGTGGCTACGCTGGTGATATGACTTACCTAAAAAGAAACATCAAAAAAAGACTCCATCCCGAACTTTTAGTGCCAGAAACTCATCGAGTTATCTCGGTCACGATGGACTACTTACCGCCTAACACTAACCCAAAAGAAACTCTAAAAGATAACAAGAAAGCCTATATCGCTCGTTACGCTTTAGGCAGGGATTACCATAAAAAGATGCGCAAACAACTCGCAAAATTAGCGCAAAAAATAGGCCTTTCAATTCCTTACCAGAAATACCGGGTATTTGCTGACTCGGCACCGGTATTAGAAAAACCACTTGGAATGAAAGCTAACCTTGGATGGATTGGCAAAAACACACTTTTGCTGAACAAAGGCCAAGGTTCCTGGTTTTTCTTGGGAGAAATATTCACAAATGCACCGCTCAAAGTTAATCAATCAACAGCTCAAAATGATTGCGGTAAATGCTCTGCCTGCATTTCAGTCTGTCCAACCAACGCGATTATCAGTCCAGGGCAGTTAGACGCTAGGAGGTGCATTGCCTATTTGACAATCGAACATAAAGGAGTCATTCCTGTCGCGCTTAGATCGCTGATCGGCAATCGAGTGTTCGGCTGCGACGACTGCCAGATATTTTGTCCTGTTAATAGACATCCGACCTATGCCACCTCTTCGGACTTCTTTCCAAGAAACAACTTAGAATGCAGCTCTTTGTTAGATCTTTTTAAAATGAGCGAAGGAGAATTTGAACGAGTTGCCCGGGGCTCCGCCATCAGACGAATTAACTACGATCAGTGGCAGAGAAATCTCGCCATTGGAATTGGCAACAGCGACTATGGTGACTTAGCAATAAAGCTCTTAACTGAGAGAATGAAAACGTGCAGCGACATGGTGGCTGAACATATTGATTGGGCAATCAGGCGACTGAAAAGTTCGGCGGTGTCATCGCATAACGAAAAAGTGATCCCGGTAAACCTTTAACTCTGCTATAGACTCTCGTATATCAAGAAGCGCGCTGTGAGAACCCTTCTTCTTAATCAGGTCTTGTAGATCCGGTCTCCATCTTTTCGACAACTCTTTTATCGAACTCACATCTATATTTCGGTAGTGCAAAAAGGACTCAAGAGTAGGCATATAACGATTTAAAAATCTTCTGTCCTGACAGACACTATTGCCGCAAAGAGGCGCTTCACCCTGAGAAACAAATTCATTGATAAACGAGAGCGTCATGGCTTCTGCTTCCCTCTCTCCTACTCCATCCTTTTCAATACGATCCAGCAACCCCGACCTCGAGTGATGAGTTTGATTCCATTCATCCATCTCGTCGAGAAAAACCTGCCCTTGAGATATCGCTAAAACTGGACCCTCGGATAAAACATTTAAATTCGAATCCGTAACGATAGTGGCTATCTCAATAATCCGTTCTCGCTCCAGATCTAAACCCGTCATCTCCAAGTCAATCCAAACTAAGTTAGGGTGCACTTTCAATTTAGTTTCCTTTTTCTACTATCAGTTATTATGGTTCAAATCTCATCAAAAAGAATTGGGTATATGGACCCCGTCAGACTGTATTCAACAGAGGATTTAGTTAACACGCTCAAACAAGAAAACGTGTTGATCGTTCAAGTGACCGACTTCGCCAGCTATGCCAAAGGTCACATTCCAGATGCTGTGCTAGTTACGCCACATGAGATCATGAACGAAGAGATGCCCGCGGTTGGCAAATTACCGTCGTTTTCCAAAATCAATGATCTTCTAACTACTATCGGCTACCAACAAGATGACCTAATAATTGCTTACGACAACGAGGGTGGCGGCTGGGCAGGAAGATTTCTCTGGCTTATGGACTGCATCTGCCACCAAAAATTAGGCTACTTGAACGGCGGCTTGCCCGCATGGGTAAGCGAGAGGCGGCCTTTGGAAACTAGGCCCCCAACTAGAAAAGAAGAACGATCAGAAATTAGGCTCTCGATAGATGCTATCGCTGAGATAGAGGACGTAATGGATGCGATCGAGAGTTCAAGTAGCATTATTTGGGATGCAAGATCCCACGGTGAGTTTAACGGAACAGATCGGAGAGCCGCTAGGGGGGGTCATATTCCATCAGCAATCCACTTGGACTGGCTAGAACTCAGAGACCCTTTCAATTTCTTTCGACTGCCTAAGGATCTGAGCGCCCTTCTCAAAGCGAGCGATCTTTTATCCGGCAAGAACATCATTACTTACTGTCAGTCGCACCATCGATCTGGGCTTTCATATCTTGTTGGTCGATTATACGGAATGAACATCAAAGCCTATGCTGGGGGCTGGGCTGAGTGGGGCAATCGAGTGGACACGCCCATCGCCATATAAGGAGAAACGTTTTGTTCAAAATTTTACAAAAGATTATTCCACAACATTTTACTTCGAGACTAGTAGGCCGAATCGCCTCCTCGAAAAACCATGTGGTCAAGACCTTGTTAATTCATCTCTTTAAAACCTTTTATAAGGTATCTCTGGCAAATGCCAAGATACAAAGAGTCGAAGACTACAATTCATTCAATGAATTTTTCACAAGAGAGATCACCATTGAATCGATTAAAGACAAGCAAACAAGTGGCCTCATTTTTTCGCCAGCAGAAGGGATGATCAGCCAGATCGGTGAAATTCGGGATGAAAAACTCATCCAGGCTAAGGGGCGTAGCTATTCGCTCGCCGAGCTCTCGGGGTTGGACATAAAACCCTATGCTGGCGGATCATTCATTACCATTTATTTGTCACCGAGTAATTATCATCGAGTACACCTTCCTATATCAGCAACACTAAAAAAAACCGTATCGATCCCCGGAGCTCTTTATTCAGTAAACACAGCTACAGAAAGGTATATACCTAATCTGTTTTGTAAGAACGAGAGACTAGTATGCCAATTTGAGTCCGAAAGAGGCCCAATTCTTGTGATACTGGTTGGAGCTTTAATTGTAGCTTCCATAGAGATGGACTGGGAAGGTCCAACGTCACCTTACCTAACTCGGGAAGTGACAAACTATAGCCTCCACTACACGGATCGCTCCGAAATAGGAAAATTTCTATTAGGATCAACCGTCATTTGCTGCTTCCCGCCAAACCATTTTTCTCTCGACCAAAGTTTAAGCGTAGGAAAGACTCTTAAGGTCTGCAGCACAATTGGATCGTTAACCTAAAACAGCTGTACCGATCCAATATCCGTTTCTCCGATTTGCAGCATAAGTAATCGATCAAAACCCATCGCAACTCCGGCGCAGTCTGGTAATCCAGATCGGATCGCGTCAATAAATTCGTTATCGATATCCACTTTAGGCAAGCCTCGCGCTAGTCTGGTGTCATTATCAACAGAAAATCGCTTCAGGTGCTCGGACCAGTCTTTTAACTCAAAGTAACCATTAGCCAACTCTAAACCATCGACCACAAACTCAAAGCGCCTAGCTATTCTAGGATCATGCTCATCGAACCGCGCAAGCACTGCCTTTTCAGCAGGATAATCTCGAATAACAAACCTACCCGGTTTAAGATTGTCGCAAGCTATCGAAAATCTCAAGTCTTCCTCTAAAGTTTTATCTTGCGCTTTCTCTAGGACTTCTCTGTAGGCCAATTCTGTATATGGAGCTCTTCCCAAAACACTATCGAGTAACTCTTTGATTTCTTCTATCAGCTGAAGTTCGTCTATACCGACTCTGTACCACTCAATCATAATGAACTCTGGTCGATGATTGCGCCCCATTTCTCCTTCCCTAAATGCTGGGCCTATCGAGTAGATACTAGGAGAACCCGATGACAACAATTTCTTCATCAAATACTCAGGAGAAGTCTGGAGATATCCATGCCCAGAAACGCTGATAGATTCTATATCCGGATCAGTCACGGTATGCTTTGACAAAACTGGAACCTGAACCTCAAGCACCTCTTTCTTGGCAAAAAAAGTTCTTAACTCGCCAACAAGAGCCGCTCGATGTTTAATTAGATCAGTAACTTTGATCTTAAAATTTCCGCCTAGAATCCAGCAACAATTTTTCAGCCTTTAATTCGGCTGACATACTCTCCGGTTCGCGTATCAATTCTTAGGACATCGCCTATGTTAACAAATAAAGGGACGCCCTTGACCGTATAACCTGTGGAAAGCGTGGCTGGTTTGGTACCGCCCGTCGCTGTATCTCCTTTGAGCCCGGGGTCTGTTTCCGTGACCTCTAACTCAACGAAGTTAGGTGGAGTAACTGCTATCGGCTGTTCGTTCCACAACGTGACCTGATAAGAATCCTCTTCCCTCAGCCAGTAACGAGTCTCCCCGACCGCCGCCTGGTCCGCCTCGACTTGTTCATAACTTCCATCCGTTCGCATAAAATGCCAATTCTCGCCATCGGAGTAAAGAAACTGCATATCCGTCTCCATAACATCCGCGGCCTCGATCGATTCACCTGATTTAAAGGTCCTCTCCCAGACTCGACCATTCTTGAGATTTCGGAATTTCACCCGATTAAAAGCCTGTCCCTTGCCAGGTTTAACAAACTCGTTTTCGAGAATCGCGCAGGGATCATTATCTAGCATTACTTTCAAACCAGACTTAAATTCATTGGTAGAATATGACGCCATAATAGATAAACCGCGAAAAAAAGTTGATCATACCTGCGAATAGTAAGCCATGGAAATCTCAAGAGTGGAAAAAGCACATGAAAGATGCTTTTCGACATTCAAGAGAGTTACTGGACTTTCTAAACCTGCCCCATACCGATAGTGTCAAAGAAAACGGTTTTCCTACTTTGGTAACCAAAATTTTTGCCGGGAAAATGACCAACCAATATGACGACCCCTTGTTAAAGCAAGTTCTACCTGACATCCTCGAAGAAAAAGTGAATAAAGAATTCACAAAAGATCCGCTAAACGAATTTTCCAAGGGTCTCAAAGAACCATCGAACATCATTCAAAAATATCAAGGTAGAGCGTTGTTGATCGCCTCAAATGCGTGCGCAGTAAATTGCAGGTATTGCTTTAGACGCCACTTTCCTTACGAAGAACACAGACCATCAAAAATAACTAAAGCCCTGGATGAAATTAGCAAAAACGCATCCATAGAAGAAATCATACTCTCTGGGGGAGACCCGCTGTTGTTAGACGACAATAATCTCAGAAAGGTTTTTCAAGCTATAAAGGATATAAAGTCAATAAAAACGATACGCATCCACACTAGGCTACCAGTAATTCTGCCGCAACGTATCTCAGAACGACTTATTGAAACCCTTTACAATCAAGAACAACAGATTGTCGTCGTCGTTCATTCCAATCATCCTAATGAACTGGACTCAGATACAAGCCGAGCATTCGAGTGTCTGAAATCTATAGGTGTTTGGTTACTGAACCAATCGGTCTTGCTCAAAGGCGTGAATGATTGCGATCAGATTCTCATAGATCTATCGAAAAAATTGTTCGATCAGGGAGTCCTCCCATATTACCTTCATCTCCCTGACAAAGTAGCGAATACGACTCATTTTTACGTTAACACCGAGGAAGGCCAAAGAATCCATAAAAAGGTACAAGCAAAGCTGCCAGGCTACCTAGTCCCTAAGTTGGTAAGAGAAATACCCGACTACCCTTCAAAAAAAATACTATCAATCTAGATACATCAGAAGAGGGATTTAACCCATGGCCTCATCAATGTCTCTATCGCTGAATCCTATCAAATACAAAATTGCGTCCAGGCCAAAGTTGGAAATCGCGTTATCTGACGAAGCCCTTACTTTTAGCTTTGCATGATAAGCCACCCCTAGGCCGGCTAAATTGAGCATGGACAAGTCATTCGCTCCATCTCCAACCGCAATGGATTGCTCAATAGTAATAGCTTCTTCATCAACAATTTTTTTCAAAAGAGCCGCTTTTCGATCAGCATCTACAATTTCGCCCAAAACCTTACCTGTTGCATAACCATCCTCAATTTCCATCGAGTTTGCGTAGACATAATCGATACCCAATCGATCTCGCAACCAATCTCCCACATACTGAAAACCGCCCGAAATAATACCTATCTTGTATCCGAAATATTGAAGAGTCTTCACTAGCTTTTCAGCGCCAGGATTCAGATCTATTCCTTTTAAAACCTCAAAGGCCTTCTCTTCCGACAACCCCTCCAATAACGCGAGCCTTCTTCGAAAACTTTCTTGGAAATCAATATGACCATTCATCGCCAAACTCGTAATCTCGCTGACCTCCGACCCGACTCCATGAGACTTCGCTAACTCATCTATCACTTCGACATTGATTAGTGTCGAATCCATATCAAACACGACTAATCTTCGATTTCTTCGGAAAACCGAGTCTTTTTGGAAACTGAAATCAAAACCTAACAACTCCGAGCGATTAAACAATTCCGTTTGAAAAGCCTCAGAGGTCGCAATAGATCCTCGAACTCTCATTTCAATGCATACTTTAGGGTCATCTAAATTGACCGCATTACGGTCCGTTAGTCTCCTGATGGTATCGATATTTAAATTATATTCATGAGTGAGCTCGCTTACTTCTCTTAGGATTACGCTATCTCTTTCTTTCGATAGCAAAGTCAAAATAAATCGCTCTTTACCAGATTCCATTATCCAATTTTCATATCGATCACCGGTAACCCTTGAAACTGTCAGCCTCAATGTCTTCTGGCGTAAACTCTCGGAGATAGAAGTCTCTAATGCAGCACGGCCGACATCTTCACTAACACGGACCAATAATCCTAGCGCTAGCTCAGAGTGAATTATCGCTTGTCCGATATCTAGAATGTCGGCGTTGTGGGCCGAGAGAGCTGCACACAAGTCGGTCATCAAGCCGGGTCGATCTTCACCTGAGATGCTTACCAAAAATATTGAATCCAACATTACTGATTTCAAAGCCTTGTATCGAAAGCGTTTACTGTAGCAAACTCAACTTAACCTGACTTCGAGAACCTAACCCAATAGGCCAACGAGCGAATCGATTTGGAAACCAATATTAGAAATCAAAGTATCATCGATAAGCTGAAGCCTATCGCTCTTGCTTCGGTGATTACCGCGCTAGGAATCACATTACTTTGGGTCTCCAATCAAAAAGACCTTTCTGGACAGCGCAGCTACGCAATTGGTTTAAATAACTTGTTGGCCTATTCCAGCAAGGAATTTGTCATTGAAAAGAACGCAATTAACCTCGCACTTCTTGGAAAAGAGGTTACTAAAGCCAAGGAAGTCGACCGCGTTGTTTTTTACGACACCGACAATAAGATACTTGGATTGGTGGGACACAGTGCAGTTGGCCCTCACTATACCGAACAAATAATCGTCGATGGCACATTAGTTGGGTACGTAACGGTATCACTTAATCAAAAAGCTTTTGAAAAACTACCTATCGTTGAATTGATACTTTATAGCAGTCTGTTGATTTTCGCGGTCATCTTCTTATTTTATTTAATTCTTAAAAGCACTAAAAACGTGCGCACATCAATCCCCATAGTGTCTGTTCCCAAAAAAAAGAATGTCCCCGTATTTTGCCTATTTATAAATGTTCACAATCATCTTTCCCTTGCTAACGCTGCTAAAGAAAACGCTATTGACGATGCACTCGCAATGGCCTCAGAGGTTTGCGCAATGTACCCTGGCGCCTACTCCAAACTCCCAGAAGCGGGCATCTTAGTCCTATTGGATGAAGAATCGATAACACCTTACGAAAGTGTAAAGGCCGGTTGGTTGTTACAGAAACTGCTCAAAGAAATAGAAACCACAAACCTATACAGATTTTTTTTATCGACATGTGTCTGCAGCGAAAAACCGAGTGAGTCTTCAGATAAGCTCTTGGTAGAGTCTGTCTCGAAGAACGAAAGGGCTTTGGGTCTTAGAATTGCCTCACTCACTCAGGCCGATTCAATATCACTTTCGAAGTCACTATTCGTTAAGCTGAACGAGGCTCAACAGGAATTATGCCAATTATTGGAGCATCCAGTACTGAATGACTTAGTCAAAAGTCAGGATATCTATGCTCTTTCCCCGACCTCAACTGAAGAAAAGACAATCCAGGAACAGGTTAATATGATTTTAGGGTTCAAAAGCGATTAAGCCGACTTACAAATTTTTCAGTCTGCTTCTTTCATCAAAGTATCAACTCTTTGAAAACCTCGGGGCAGCTTTTTACCTCGGCGTCCTCTCTCTCCTAAATAATGAACAATATCAGAATGCTTCAGCTTCAGATGCCTCTGGCCGGCCCCAACCACTAAGATGTCATCTTCTGCAAACACCTCTACAAGAATCAACTTTTCCTCACCTGAACTAAAGGATGCCTTGGGTATATTAATTATCTTATTACCCTTTCCACGCGCCAATTCAGGTAATTCGTTAACATCAAAGACCAACAATCGACCTTGATTGGTAACTGCAGCTAGATACACAGTTTTCTCAGAACCAGGAACTATGCACGGAGGCAGCGCGCTAACTCCTTCGCGGACTGAGAGACACGACTTGCCGCTTCTGGCTTTCGTTATCGTATCGCCCAATCGACCACGAAAACCAAACCCAGCATCAGAACAAAAAAGAACTTCAGTGGCCTCATTGCCAATAGCCATTCCCACAAATCGACTATTTTCGGCAATCTTGAATCTGCCTGTTAATGGTTCTCCCTGACCCCGAGCTGATGGCAATGAATGAGGCGCCGCGTTATAGGTTTTACCGCCAGAATCGAGAAAAACAAGTAATTCATTGGTTTTACCCTTAACGGCCTGAGAATAAGCGTCTCCCGAACGATAATTTAAATCTCTGGCATTTAAATCGTGCCCTTTGGCAACCCTCACCCACCCTTTTTCGGAAAGAACCACTGTTATTGGGTCATTGGTTATAAAGTCTTCTTCGGAGAAAGCCATTGCTTCTTCAACTGACACCAACTCGGATCTCCTCGAATCTCCAAAATCACGAGAAATCTCCTTGAACTCGTTTTTTAGCAAAGTCTTTAACCTCGCCCGAGAGCCCAGGATTTTATTTATTTCTTTCTGTTCTACTTCAAGTTCTTGAATTTCGCCTCTTATCTTAAATTCTTCCAACTTTGCTAACTGTCTCAATCTTAGATCTAGTATCGCATTTGCCTGAATTTCGCTGAGTTCAAACCTCGCCATTAGTTCGCTTTTAGGATCCTCTTCTTCTCTAATTATTTGAATCACGTCATCAATGGACAGATACGCGATCATCAGCCCTTGCAATATATGCAACCGATCAGTGATTTTTTCCAATCGGAAATTCAGCCGTCGTTTGACGATTTCTTCTCTATACTTTAGCCACTCAACCAGTATTTCTCGGATATTCTTAGTTGCTGGTCGACCATCCAAGCCAATCATATTCATGTTTACACGATGACTTCTCTCGAGATCTGTAGTCGCGAACAGATGGGACATTAGTCTATTTACGTCAACCCGGTTTGACCTAGGCACTAGTACCAACCTCACCGGATTGTCATAGTCCGACTCGTCTCGCAAATCCACGAGCATTGGTAGTTTTTTATCGCTCATCTGCTGCGCAATTTGCTCCAAGATCTTCACTGGTGAACTTTGATGAGGCAAACCGCTGATGACAATGTCTCCATTTTCCATCGCGTAAACGGCTCGACTCTTAATCGACCCTCTTCCTTCCAAATAGATCTGCTCTATTTCCGAAAAAGGTGTCACGATTTGTGCCTCCGAGGGGAAATCTGGTCCTTTTACAATTTTCATCAAGTCAGAGACAGTCGCTTTAGGCTTGTCCAAAAGGTATATGCAAGCTTCTAGGACCTCAATCATGTTGTGAGGCAATAGGTCAGTTGCCATTCCTACGGCTATTCCAGTTCCGCCATTAAGAAGCACGAACGGAACCTGCGCCGGTAAAAGACAAGGCTCTTGATAAGCACCATCAAAATTCGGAACAAAGTCCACTGTTCCTTGCTTTGATTCAGCTAACAACAGTTCAGCATATTTCGATAACCTCGACTCTGTATATCTTTGAGCCGCAAAAGATTTAGGATCATCCGGAGCGCCCCAATTCCCTTGGCCATCAACCAGTGGATAGCGAAAAGAGAAATCCTGAGCCATTAACACCATCGCCTCGTAGCACGCCGCATCGCCATGCGGATGAAATTTGCCAATAACCTCACCGACCGTTCTTGCGGATTTAGTGAACTTAGCTTGGTTATTGAGGCCTAGCTCGCCCATTGCATAAACGATACGCCTTTGTACGGGTTTCAAGCCATCTGCCAGGTGCGGCAAAGCTCGGTCATTGATGACGTACATCGAATAGTCTAAATAGGCCTTCTCCGTGTACCTCTCGAGTTCCATACTTTCCATTTCAAGACCAGATGTGCCCGTCATAATCTAACTTCCTATGAATTTAACTAAGCGATTTGCGCTTGATCGCCTTTCCTTTCTAACCAAGAACGTCGATCTCCCGCTCTTTTCTTTGCAAGCAGCATATCCATAACTTCTTCTGTTTTTTTATTTTTTGACGAGATTTTTAACTGTACCAACCGACGGCCACTCGGATCCATCGCGGTCTCTCTGAGTTGAGTAGCGTTCATTTCACCAAGCCCTTTGAACCGCTGAACAACTGGCGAGCTTCTTTTGTTTTCTTCACTCAAACGCTCAACAACTTGGTCTTTCTCCGCATCATCCAAGGCGTAGTAAACCTCTTTCCCAAGATCAATTCGATACAACGGAGGCATAGCTACATACACGTGCCCCTGCTCAACTAACGCCCTAAAATGCTTTACAAAGAGAGCACAAATCAAAGTGGCAATATGAGCACCATCTGAATCTGCATCGGCTAAAATACAAACTTTGTTGTATCTCAACCCAGACAGATCACTTGACCCCGGGTCAACGCCAACTGCAACAGCGATGTCATGGACTGTTTCAGAGGCCAAAACTTGTGCGGAGTCAACTTCCCAAGTGTTCAAAATTTTACCTCTCAAGGGCAGAACCGCTTGAAACTCCCTATCTCTCGCTTGCTTCGCAGATCCTCCGGCAGAGTCGCCTTCAACCAGAAATAACTCAGATTTATCAATGTCTTGGCCGGAGCAATCCGATAACTTACCGGGAAGAGCGGGGCCAGAGGTCACCGTTTTCCGTGTTATTTTTTTTGCTGCGTTTGTTCGTTTCTGAGCATTCGAAATAACAAGTGCGGCAATTTTTTCACCCTCCTGGGGGTGCTCGTTAAGCCACAAGCTAAATGCGTCTTTTGCGGCTCCCGAAACGAAGATAGAAGATTGGCGAGAAGAGAGCCTCTCTTTGGTTTGACCAGCAAACTGAGGGTCAGTCAACTTGACAGATAATACGTAGCTGCATTGTTCCCACAAGTCGTCACCGGTCAATTTGATTCCTTTAGGAACAAGAGAATGGAAATCACAAAATTCTCTTAACGCCTCAGTCAATCCAGAACGAAGTCCCGTAACATGCGTCCCACCTTGCGGAGTCGGAATCAAATTAACATACGATTCAGTCAGCACCTCATTCGCATCTACAACCCATTTCAAGGCATAGTCCACGGCCTCCCCCTCTCCCTGAGCACTGTGAATTACGACATCGGTAGGAATTGACTCGGATCCGTTTAATGAGTCAAGAAGATATTCTTCTAACCCCCCTTCATATATCCACGTAGCACTGTCTTCTTTCTTGCCCTCAACATTGAAAGCAACTCTCAAGCCAGGGCTAAGTACCGCTTTTGCTCTTAAAAGATGCTTCAACCTGGTCACCGACACATTTGGTGTATCAAAATATTCTGCCTCGGGCTGAAAGCGTATCGTTGTACCCGTGTTTCGTTTTCCAACAGTATCGATGAGTTCTAACCCTGTCGTCGGGGACCCTTTTTCATATTTTTGCTGAAAAACACTCCCATCTCGCTTCACCTGAACTTCAAGCCATAAGGACAATGCGTTTACCACGGACACACCAACACCATGAAGGCCACCCGAGTAGTTATAATTCTCAGAGTCAAATTTCCCTCCCGAATGCAGTCTGGTCAAAATCAATTCGACACCCGAAATCTTATACTCAGGATGATCGTCGACAGGCATCCCACGGCCATCATCAATCACCTCAATCGATCCATCTTTAAAAAGAGTGACTTCAATATTTTTTGCGTACCCCGAAATCGCTTCGTCTACACTATTATCAACGACTTCTTGAACTAAGTGGTTCGGCCTCGATGTATCGGTATACATTCCAGGACGCCTTCGTACTGGTTCTAAACCCGAAAGAACCTGTAAAGATGAGGCAGAATACTTTTCTTCACTCATTAATATGACTCACAATTCAAAATACTGTTAGCAAATCCCGGGACCAAAAACCTGACTAAGGCGACTGTTCCAAACCCACGTATTGTTCACTTATAAAGCCGAATCATATGAGCACACCTCACAAAAAAATAACCCTTTAACGCTAAAGTACCACGCCGGCAGTAAGCTACTGATCGCAATAAATCGACCAAGAGTTATTTATTAAGGAATCGAACAGAACCTAAACCTTTTTCTATACACAAAGACAGAATTTCTCCGAGAAACTTATTAATTTGTTCTTTCTCGTCAGGCTGACGCATTTTTTTATTAGGATATTCATAAGAGCCGTGAAAAACACTTTGATTCTCGATACTCACAACCTCCGCACTCTTTGCATCGTGGTATATTCTTACTGAAATATTTGGGATAACGTTCCACTTCTTTTTTCCATTAACCTGATCAATGAAAACGGTAGTCGTGTATGGTCCTCTGTCTATTACAGCTATTCGAACCTTCACGGCGTGATCACCGAAATCCAAAGAGATCGTTTTGGTCTTTTTAGACCTCATGTCCTTAAAAAGTTTGTATAACTTGTGATAGTTCATGTCGCACTCGGCCATATGCTTGGCCAAATCAGGAGAATATTTTCTAGATTGAGCGGAGTGCCTATGAGATACCTTGGCCATGGGCAACTCAAACTTCTTAGAACGGCTTAGAATTTCTCGATCTGTTTCAGGCCTTTTCTCAGACAAACTCTTTCTCGCGAGACGCGTTAGCGTGAATATACAGATTCTTTTGAGATTGGTCACCCTAACCAATCAGTTGCATTAGGAAATCATTGGAGATCCAGATATCGGCGCTCTTCAAAAAAATGAATTGGTTAAATTCAAACAAAAAAGCCTTGCCAATAATCTCTCTAAAGCAGCTTAGAGGTTACAAAAAATTCGGCTTGTTTTTCTAATTCTACTTGTTTTTTTGCTACCGAAGGATAGAATGGCCAGTCCAATTTGGTCATACCAAATTAATAGCAGCAAATTAACATCAGTCCTCAATCAAAGGCAAATATTAGTGTTTAGCAGAAAATCAACGAATTGGTCTAATGCACCTTCTAACTCTTTCGGTGCCAAGAACTCCAAGTTAAAACTTAGATTACTTTTTGCTTCTTTCTTTCTCGTCCTCGTCACAACTAATATACGGGCCACGGATTTAGCCCAAGTTTATAGTGATGCGAAGACTGGCGATCCAGTCGTAGGAGCTTCTCGCGCTAATTTCCAGGCGATCAGAGAAAACGTGCCCCAAGCGCGTTCTCGTATCCTTCCATCTATCAATGCAGGAGCCTCAACCCAGAAGAGCGAAATCGACTTTCCAGGTGCTATCGACTCTAATCCATTCAGTCCTAACTTTGGAAATCCAATACCCGGAGAAAACTTCAATGAAAACGGTTGGAATGCCCAACTTCGACAATCGATTATAAATGTTTCCAACTGGGCTTCCCTAAAGAGCGCTCAGTCTTCAGTTAAGGCCGCAGAATATGAGCTAAAGCAGATCGAGCAGGAACTGATTGTTCGAGTGGTTAGAGCGTATATGAATGTGCTCAGGGCTCAGGATTTTTTAGATACATCAAACGCCGAAGTTACTGCTGTGAACAGGCAGCTAGAGCAGGTACAGCAGCGCTTTGATGTAGGTTTGGTTGCGATAACTGATGTCCTTGAGTCTCAGGCTGCCTACGATAATGCCTTGGTCAGAAAAATACAGGCTGATGGGGATCAAGGTATTTTCTTCCAAACATTAGGTACATTAACTGGAAAAACATACGAGTCTTTGGATCGCGTATCCGAATCACTTCCGATCATAAACCCTAATCCCTATCAAGAAGCCGAATGGGTGAAGACAGCTCAGGAAGAAAACCTGGGCATTCTTTATGCTAACGAACAACTGATAGCCGCGCGTAGAAATATGAGGGCTAAACGTTCAGAGCATCTCCCTACCGTGGATGGTATCGTTAATAAGTCACACACCATCTCTGGTGGTCGTAATTTTTTTGGTTCGGACACAACCGATTACACAAGTTTTGGACTTCAATTAAGTTTACCCATCTACAATGGTGGTCTCACTCGTTCGCGTGTTAAACAAGCAGCTGCACAGGCTGATCAGGCAAACGAGCTACTGAACAACCGAAGACTGACCGTCATAAGAGATACTAGAAATTTATATCGAGCGGTGGCTACCGATGTAGTTAGAGTAAAGGCCAGGCTTAAAGCGATCAAATCCTCGACCAGCGCGCTAGAGGCAGTCGAGACTGGTTACGAGGTAGGAACTAGAAACGTGGTCGATGTATTACAAGCACAACAACGGCTTTTTGCATCTCAATTCGACTACGCAGACTCGAGATATAACTACATTATAAACTTAATGGCTCTTAAGCAGGCCGCAGGCACCTTAAGTGCCGAAGACCTAATGGAGCTTAATCAATTTACTGACCCTAACGACCAAGTATTGAGGCAAGCTTCCTTAGATCGAGGAATCGAGTATTCTACTTTTCAATAGCTCTACAAGTTGATAAGTCGACCCCTTATTCTTCTCTATTGTCTGCAAAGCTCTTTTACCCATTGACTGCCTTTTTTCCTTCGAAAGAAGAAGGCTGTGAAGCACCTCATATAGGTCCTCAGAGTCTTTTACGGTCTTAAGTCCCCCATGCGTTTCGAACTCCAGCATGACCTCTGAAAAATTGTATTGATAAGGCCCAACCAATATCGGTAAGCCATACGCCGCAGGTTCTATCGGATTGTGCCCGCCCACGTCAACAAAACTGCCGCCTACAGTGGCAATATCAGCTAATCCATATAGATCAAACAAACTTCCCATAACATCCCCGATCAATATATCCACCTCGTCCATATCATGGAGGCTCCCACGCTCAGATTCGTACTGAACCTTAACTCCCTCTCTTTCGAAAATTGAGCCTACGAGCTTTGAGCGCGGAGGATGTCTAGGAACCAAAACAAGAAGCAGATCTTCATATTTCATTTTTAGCTTCTTATAAACCGTTAATACGACCTCTTCTTCTCCATCGTGTGTTGAGGCTACTATCCAAACCAATCGATGGTCTAACCTCAGTCGTTTGCGCCTCTCTTGGGCATCGGTAATCAAGTTAGGAGACACACTTAAATCAAACTTCATATTCCCTAAAGCCCTAGCTTTCTTTGGATCCAACCCCAAATCAATAAATCGCCTAACGTGTCCATGATATTGACAGGCCACTAGGTCGACCTGTCGTAACAATCTCGTAATCAGAGGTCGTATGAATTTGTAGCGTGAGGCCGATTTTTCCGACAATCGAGCATTAATGCAAATTACCGGAATACGCCTTTTCGCCGCTTCGTTCACGAGATTTGGCCAGAGCTCGGTTTCCATCAAAATAAGTATTTTGGGTTGAACTCGATTAAAAAATCTTTTGACCGCGAATTGATAATCATAAGGCATATAAGAGTGTTCAACGCCACCACCAAAGATTTTTTTTGCCATTGCCGAGCCGGTAGGCGTCATAGTGGTAATCAGGATGCGAAGATTCTGGTCTTGTTTGATCAACTCCTGAATAACTGGCGCTGCTGAAATGGTTTCTCCTGCGGAAACGGTATGAAAACAGATACAGCCAGTACTTAATTCCGAGGACAGTAGCCCAAATCTCTCAGATATCCTATGCCGGTATTCAGGTTCTCGGATCGACCTCAGCAACAACATACCAAAGATCAGAGGCGTCAAAAACCAGACGACAATTCGGTAGAGATATAAGATCATTGCGACAGCCTGATTGAGCTCCACTTTAGTGTCAACGTGAAATAATGACAAAACATTACTCATCAAAAGATCTCACAAGAATAGATGTGGCAATCGTCGGGGGAGGCATTGCAGGCACCTGGCTCCTCAGACTCCTTAGCCAACAAGGTTATAACGCCATACTTTTGGAACGAAACGAACTTGGTTGTGGACAAACTCTCGCTTCACAGGGAATGATCCACGGAGGATTAAAGTATGCTTTGACAGGTTTATTGTCTAATGAATCAGAGGCGATAGCCGAGATGCCTTTTCGCTGGAGAAATTGTTTGCATTCAAAAGAAGGTGAGATTGATCTGCGTGGCACTAAAATCTTGTCAAATAACTATTACATGTACAGCGAAAGCAAAATCGGGAAACTCGCGTCCTTTTTCGCGAGCAAAGCACTGCGGGGAAGGATAGAAAAGGTGGCCCATGATGATAAACCCGAGGTCTTTAACCAATTTAAGGGCTTACTTTATAAATTGAACGATCTGGTTCTAAACACAGAATCTTTACTACGCGAATTATTGTCTGGACTCGAAGACCGTGTTTTTAAGCTGGATTGCTCTGACAAGACAGTCAAAAAGATCGATAGAGGCTATCAATTAAATCTCTCCGATACCAAAATAGAAACTGACACATTAATTAACTGTTCCGGTAACGGGACGCGGTCGCTCCTGGAAACATTGAATATTAGCGAATTCAACATACAAAATCGTCCATTAAAACAAATAATAGTCGATGCTCCTCAAGACCTGAACATGTTTGCACACTGCTTGACCAATCTCAGCAGCACAGAGCCCAGAATGACCATCACAACCCACCAGAAAAAAGATAGAAAAATCTGGTACATCGGCGGTCAGCTGGCTACCGAAGGGGCACATTTATCAGACGACGTGTTAATTCAAAAAGCCAAGGCCGAACTTAAGCAATGTGTATCCTGGCTAAAGCCGAAAGAAGAGTCTATGAAAATTCTAGCAATAGACAGAGTTGAGCCTCATACAAAAAATCAACGTAAACCTGACGAAGCATTCGCTGAAAGGGCTCAAGATTTTATTCAGTGTTTCCCGACAAAGTTGACTCTAACTCCCAATCTGGGAGACAAAATAATGCTTCTTCTCGACCGCCCAAAACATAAAGGTAGCGTAAACAGCACTCATACCAGGGCAAGTGTTGGTGTACCTCCTTGGTAATCAAAACCAGAAGACTTGGACTTACAGGTTTCGATGTGTCCGAAATCTCACTGGGTAGCGTTAAATTTGGTCGCACAGCGGGCTTGAAACATCCTAATAGAGCAAGTGTCCCCAATGATGAGGAATTGAATAAATTAATATACCAAGCCAATGATCTGGGGATAAACCTCTTAGACACAGCACCTGCCTACGGAGAAAGTGAACAACGAATCGGTGACTTGTTGCGTAACGAAATCAAAGATTGGAAGATTTCGACCAAAGTAGGAGAAGAATTTGATGGCAAGAGTTCACACTTCAACTTTGAACCTGCTGCCATTAAAAAGAGCATATATAGATCCCTCAAGCGACTACGTAGAGACCATCTGGATATTGCCCTCATTCATTCCAACGGAGAGGATGAAAATATCCTATTAAAATTCGGTGCGCTGGAAACACTAAAGACTCTCAAACAAAAGGGCCTTATCAAGGCTGTTGGAATATCATATAAAACCTCGATAGGAGCAAGTATTGCAATTGGCCAAGGGGCCGACCTGCTCATGGCAACTTTAAATAGTTCGGATAAAAGTCAGGAGAAGACAATCAGAGAAGCATTCGACTCTGGTGTCGGAGTACTTGTGAAAAAACCTTTCGCTAGTGGGTATCAGGCAAACGCCTCAAGCCTTCGTTTTGTTCTTGAGCATGACGAGGTAACTAGTGTAGTCATAGGAACCACTAGCATCGATCACCTCAAAGAAAATGCGATTTGGGCAAACTACCGTTAGCTGTCTTTAATCCGGTCCACAATTTCACTAGTGGACAGATCTTCAACTAAAGTTAGTACTTTCACGGAGCCACCGTATTCCCTAACAATGTCTCCACCTACCACCTGTTCGTCTCTGTAATCACCACCTTTGACCAACACGTCTGGTGTTATCTCCTCGAGGAGGCGTTCTGGAGTATCTTCATCGAAACCCACAACCCAATCAACCGCGCCTAAACCCGACATCACTAACGCTCTGGATTCATACTTAACAATAGGTCGTCCAAGCCCTTTTAGACGCGTTACCGATTCATCTTTGTTTAGCGCCACTATTAATCTGTCTCCCAACTTAGCAGCTTCCTCCAGATAAGTTACGTGACCCGCGTGTAGAATATCAAAACAACCGTTTGTAAAAACTATTCTCTGACCAGACTCCTTCGCCTCTTGCACCATATCAATCAAAGTATGTTTGTCTACCACACCTCGTCCGATCGTCTTAAGCTTTAGACCGCTTTCGAGCTCTGGCGCTGATATTGGCGCTGTTCCAAGCTTTCCTATGACTAAACTCGATGCAAGGTTCGCAAGCTCTGACAACTGATGAACGCTAACTCCCAGTGCCAACCCCAAGCCCATGACAGCCGCTGAGGTATCCCCAGCACCAGTCACGTCAAAAACATCAACTGGTCTTGCAGGAATATGACTGCTACTGCTCGCATCGTTAATACTCATTCCTTCACCACCAAGCGTAATGATGATGTTTTTGATGTCTTGCTCACCACAAATACGTCGAGCAACCTCCGGAAATTTCTTCTTCTCGACTCGAGAGAAGTCAGCAAATTCCTTTTCGTTGGGTTTCACAATATCGCTATTCTTGTATTCACTTAACGGTTTGGCTTTCGGGTCAACTAATACGGGCACAGCATTTTGCTTTGCCGCAGCGATCAACGCTTGAGGGTCCTGCAAAACTCCTTTGTCATAATCTTCTAGGATGAGTACCCGAGCTTCTTTGAGGTGCTTCTCCACCCTATTCAAAAGTAGCGCTAGTCGCTCGCTTTCACCGACCAGAGGCGGCTTTTGCTCGAAGTCTAACCTGATCATCTGTTGACTGTTGGCCAATACTCTGAGTTTTACTGGCGTTTGCCATTCTTGAAGTTCGATGAATTGGCAATCCACACCGGCAGCCGAGAGCGACTGACGCAGTTGTTCACCAGCTTCGTCCTGACCAGTGAAGCCAACTAACGTACAGTTGGCTCCCAGACTTACTACGTTAAGCGCCACATTAGCCGCACCACCAGGGCGATATTCTTGTTCAGAGACCGTAACAATTGGCACGGGCGCTTCGGGAGAAACTCGATCCGCATCGCCAACCCAATACCTATCTAGCATCAGATCACCGACAACTAGAACGTGTAGGTTTCTAAAATCCTTAACGTCGAACGAATTCGTATGGTCTTCCAACTTATCGATCCCGAATCAGAAACTCAAAGAATTCTAGCACGTAGTACTTTACTATTAGAGTTCTCGGTCTTACTCAGAGTTCAATAACCGGAAATTCTTTCTTGAAACCTATCAAATTAACCAAGGGTGACTTCAAACCATCCTTATGGCCCGCCTGGTTTGTTGTATTCATTGGCTTTTTACTAGCAAAAATGCCCATTAAGGCAATTATTTTAGTCGGGACCGCGTTAGGCAAGTTCTTTTACTACACAAGCGGTCGTCGCCGGCATATCACCGAGGTGAACATTAGTTTGTGTTTCCCGGAGCTCCATGCAGAAGAACAGACTCAGCTGGTCAAAAAATGCTTTATGCAAATCGGTATTGGCTTGGTTGAATTACTAGTGCCTTGGCTCAATCCTTCCCGCGATATCTCTCGGTTCATGGATGTGTATGGTGCAGAAAATCTGAAAACTGCGCTGAACGAAAATAAAGGAGTCATTATCGTTGGTGCTCATTTCGCATCACTCGACTTCTTGATTCCAGCATTATGTGCACAGGGGCCCGTAGACTGCATGTACCGTGCGAACCGCAATAGGGTCTGGGAATGGCTCCAAGTTCAAGGCAGAAAGAACTTTTTTGGCAGGGTGATTGAGCGTGAAGAGATGAAGGACATTATAAGGTGCTTAAAGGATGGTCGAGCATTGTGGTACGGCGCTGATCAAGACTATGGGGCAAAACACTCGATTTTCGCACCTTTTTTTAACATCGATGCAGCAACCATAACTGCCACCTCCCGACTCGCGAGAATCAACGGTTCTCCAGTAATTTTCTTAAGGCAATTCCGAAACCTGGAAACTATGAGATGGGAACTGCACTTTTCCGAGATCTTGAGAAATTTTCCCAGCGGCAAAGATCATGAAGACGCTATCAAAATAAATCAGCTCATCGAAACAGGCATAAGAGTAGATCCCACACAGTACCTGTGGATGCATAGAAGATTTAAGACAAGGCCAGACAATCAAAAAAGTTTCTACTAGGCTGCCCGCGCTATTCTCTCATGATGTTTTGAATCCTAGACCAAACGGATTCGACAGAGATTCCCGCCATTCCGTTCCTGGAACTAATGGTTTCTGCTCTTGGACCACGACAACCTGTGAGCTCAATGCTGGTCGGACCATAAAGGCCGATTGTAGATGTTCCTAAAGCAGCGCTCAAATGAGTAAGACCCGTGTCTACTCCAACCGTCACCATTGATTCAGCTAATTTGGAAGCAAGTTGTTTAAGACTCATCCGCGGTAAAACCACACTCGCGGTCTCGGAAGCGATGGCTTCTGCATCTTTTCGCTCTCTGACATTACCCCAAGAGATAAGCACTTCTAGGCCCTCTGATTCTAGAAGACTGGCCAAGTTGATCCATCGTTCAATCGGCCAATGTTTCGATTCCCAAGTAGTTCCATGAAGCAGAAAAGCTTGTCTCTTCAACGGAATTCTAATACCAATGCCCGAATCGGCTTCTTTAACCAGCGAATAATCTAAAGCTGAAGACAAGAGCTGGCGTTGCCGATCGATGGCATGCAACTCCCTAGAAACCATAATGCGCTTGTCGTAAAAAAAGGCCGCGATCGACTCCCTCGCCGATCTATAGTCATAGCCTGCTTTGATGGAGGAATGAGACAGTAAACTTAAAACTCCACTCTTGATAAGTCCCTGAGAATCAATGCACATGTCATATTCGGTATTACGTAATTTCCGTTTGAACGTTTTTATCTCATGGGCCGAGGAAAACAGAGATTGACGCCATCGCCTCCATGCGACGGGAATTACGGTAGACACACCAGGGTGCATACTCGCAATTTCCGAAAACCCTTCCTCGATCATCCAATGTATTTCAAAACCTTGTGCGATCACATCAGTAACAGCGGGAAGAGCATGGACCACATCTCCCAGTGATGAAGTCTTTATCAGCAACACTTTCATATGTGTAAAACCGAAATGATCTCTTTCGGTTCAATTTTCTTGAGGCAATCCATATGATCCAAGGGGCAGACTCTTTGAAAACATGGTCGACAGTCCATTTCCCTGGACACAACCAAACTGTTGCTAGATAAAGGAGGGGTGTACTCGTCTGAAGTGGAGCCAAACAAAGCCACTGTTTTTGTGTTTAGTGCGGCAGAAACATGCATCAACCCCGAATCGTTACAAACTAATGTGTCTGCTAAAGAAATAACGTCTACTACATCCTCTAAAGACGTCTGACCGGCGAGATTAATCACACCGGTTACTTTGTTTTCTATATGCTCACAATCGCTCTCGTCTTTTTTCGAACCAAGTAGCCAGACTTGTCGTCCAATTTCCAAGCAATATTTCGCCACATCCGCGAAGTACGAGATCGGCCATTTTTTTGCCGGGCCAAACTCGGCTCCTGGAGCAAGTGCGATAGCACCAGTTGTAGAAAGATTATATTTCGACACTAACCTTGATCGATTCTCTAAGTCATAATC
>CACFPX010000002.1:0-121388 GCA_902568205.1 K189A clade bacterium
AGACCAGTAGTAAATCTTTCTAAGGCCGCCTTACACATACCGTAGA
Organism: K189A clade bacterium; assembly: GCA_902568205.1. GTDB lineage: Bacteria > Pseudomonadota > Gammaproteobacteria > Pseudomonadales > Azotimanducaceae > UBA4421. The sequence goes on from CACFPX010000002.1 coordinate 47, forward strand.
CTGTGCCACCGTGACCACCTTGGTCTTTGTCAGGATGAATCGCAGCATGGGAGGAAATATTCAGAATCCAACCGGAGCCCTGTTCACGCATGCCAGGTAAAACCATTTGGGTTAGCTCAAAGGGCGCTCTTACCTGCACCTCCAACATGAGGTCATAGTGTTTTGTCGTGAAATCCGCGACGGGCGTGAAATAAGTGATCGCTGCATTATTCACTAGGATGTCCACAAATCCGAATTCATTAGTTGTAGCGTCGATTAAGTTTGCACGATCCTCAGGCAAAGCTAGATTAGCCTTTACAGCTAAAGCCTCACCCCCGGCTTCTTTAATTTCATTGACCGTTTGGGAGATTGAGCCGGGCAAATAATGGTCTTCTTCATTCACCGTCCTAGCCGATACCACGACCTTGGCGCCTTCCATGGCATATCTTTTGGCTATCGCTTCCCCGATACCTCGACTCGCTCCGGTCACGATGGCTACCTTCCCAGCTAGCACGCCGTCTTTGTTAACCTTCCCCATAGCTCCCCCTTACTAAAATCAGGATCAATAATCTTAACGATTCAGCAGACACCGAAATGTTATGCTATCACTTATGAAAAGAAAGGTGTTCTGTGTTTTAACTTTGCTAATAGCGGCTCCAAACTCGCTAAATGCAGCCAACCAAACCTCGCCCGAAGAACTATTTACAAAGTGCTACGAATCCCAGAATTCTCAACAACCTGATAAAGAGCCGTGCGAGTATGCTCTCCAATTTGCGACGCTTAAAAACGATAAAGCGCTGTTACTAAGCCATCTAGCCATCCTGCAGTTCAAAACAGGACAAAAGCCAGATGCGTTAATTACGATCAGTGAAGCAGTCACCATTGCGCCAAAAAACCCCGCCGTTATTATCAATTTAGGCCATCTCAGAATAAGGCAAGGGCTATTTTTGGAGGCTTTAGAGGCCTTTGACTTTGCCTCCCGATTAGGGGCAATACGAGAGCCCGCTGTCTATCTGAACCGGTCAATAGCACTCAGGGGTCTCGGGCGATACCTGGAAGCCCGCGAAAACTATGTTCAATATAGACTATTAATAGACCAAACGGATCAGCGCGAACCTTAAGTAGCCGAGCCTAGGTAGACTCGCGAGCACCGTCTACCGAGATTTGTTAATACTTCATAGGAAATCGTTCCGCTTTGCAACGCGACCTCGTCAAGACTCATGTTCGATCCTATTAGCTCGACCCAATCACCCTCTTTCACCTCGACTCCCGTGACATCGACATGGATCGTGTCCATGCTTACGCGACCCACTATCGGGCAATAACTACCCGATACAAAGGCTCGACCTTTATTGGATAGTGATCGAGATATCCCGTCAGCATAACCAGCCCCAATAATCGCGAGAACACGTGCCTGATCAGCTACAAATGTTCCTCCGTAGCCTACAGGGACACCTTCATCAACTGTTCGAACCTGAAGCACTTGCGCCATTAATCTGACCACAGGCGACATGGGATTACTGCGATCACTGAAAGGGTTTCCTCCATAAAGAGCTATGCCAGGTCTTCCCAAATCGTCAACATAGCCCCGATGAGCGAGCCCCGCAGAATTTTTCAGGCTGGATTCCACCTCTGGGAAACGATCACTCACGCGTTGCCTGATCAGATCAAACCGTTCCATTTGTAGCTGATTAAACCCATGATCAGGCTCATCGGCTCTCGCCAGGTGACTCATCAATAACTGAGGGCTTAACTGGTTCGGGTCGCCTAGCACTTGATTCACCTCATCTTCATTGAGACCTAATCGCTCCATACCAGAATCTATGTGAATCGCACAGGGTGCAGACTGCTTCGACCAGAGTTCACATTGAGCGAGGGTATTCAGCACAGGCCTTAAATTGTGCCCCAAGAGGTCGTCATAAGTGTTCTCTAATGCGCCTTCCAACACATACAAAATAATCTCATCGAACTTAGAGCGTAGGGCCTTGCCTTCCTCTACATTAGCAACAAAAAACTCTTTACAGCCAAGGTTCACCAATTCGGAGACCACTCTGGCTGCCCCCAATCCATATGCATTTGCTTTGACCACTCCGGCTATTCGTTTGCTCGTATCTCGAGCAAGGTACTGATAATTTTCTCGAATTGCCGAAAGATCAATTTCTAGGACACAAGTCATTTTTTCAAATCCTTTGAGTCAAAGTCGAATTGTTGCGCGAGCATCGGCCCACCCAAAGATAAAGATTATCGCCTAATTCAGTCTCAGTGCGTATGCTAATCCTTCACCAATAAGCTTCGACCAACTTTATGCTCCGAAAAGCAACAAACATCAAAAGAGGTTCGATAATTTTTCTCGAACACGAATCCTTCACTTTGAAAAATAATCCCCTGGGAGATCCGAATGTCAGAAGCTTTCCTGTCTACTTACCCTGGCAATACAACGCGCCGCGAAGCAAGTATAAAAAATTTCCCGTTCTATTTGACCTAGCCGGTTTTACAGGAAGTGGCCAGGGTAGAATCAGTTGGAAAAATTTTGAAGAGAGCTTGCCCGAGCGACTAGATCGGCTTATTAGTCGTAACAAGCTCACTCCCTGTATCGTCGTGTTTCCCGACTGCTTTACCTCGCTAGGAGGAAACCAGTACATTAATTCCAAGGCAATAGGGCAGTACGCTGATTATCTCATTCAAGAAATAATCCCTTTCGTTGACGAGCAACTTAGGACTTTTGCATCTAGAGAGCACCGGGGTTGCGTCGGTAAATCCTCAGGGGGTTACGGGGCATTGATCCACGGGATGAAATATCCAGAACATTGGGGAGCTATTGGCAGCCACGCTGGAGATGCGTATTTTGAGTTCGTCTATAAAACTGAGTGGCCAAAGGTACTAACGCATCTACAACACTTCCAGCCCGCTAAAAATCACAGACTAAGCGCTTACGCAAAGTCCCGCTTGCTGAGTCAGGGCTATGACGATGGAAGAATTGCGAACTTTCTTGAGGCAATCAAAGATCGATCCTCTCCGTCGAGCGACGACGTCATGACTCTTATGATGCTAGCGATGGCAGCAAGTTACGATCCAGACCTAAACGCTCCTAACAACTTCAGAGTGCCTTACAATCTGGAAACCGGAGATTTCATCAGCGTTAGATGGTCCAAATGGCTTGCTCACGATCCAATAAACCTAGCCGCAAAACATCACAGCAACCTAAAAAAAATGAAAGCTATCTATGTTGATTGCGGCTACAGGGATCAATTCCATATCCATTTCGGCGCTAGACAACTCTCAAAAGCGCTAACAAGTAAAAAGGTGCCTCATCTGTACGAAGAGTTTAATGGAACCCATTCCGGAATAGATCATCGCCTGGACGTTAGCCTTCCGTATTTATCGAAGCATCTTCTATAACCTCAAAAACTAGACCAAGCATCGAATCGAGAGACGTTAGTTTTTCCAGGCCAATCTGAGTCATAACATCTTTGATGTCGATAGAATCGTCGTGATCTAGTACCCCCATCATCGCTGCCGTAACAGGGGGATTTGCCATCATCAATTCAAGTATTTTCCCTAATAATAGCCCGACCGAAATTGGCACAGAAACAACCCGGGTACTTTTCCCCAATAACTCTGAGGATTTAAGAAGAAGCGCTTTTCGACTCAAACTCTGTGGTCCACCAAGATCAAAAGATCCCACAACCTTGTTGAGTACAACAGAGCGAATCGCTTTCAAAACATCTCCGGCGTATATGGGCTGCTCAAGACTCGAGGAACGAAAAGTAAAACTGACCGGCTTGATCGCACGATAAAAGAGAGCCTTACTTGCATAATCATGCTCACCCAAGACCATTGGCACGCGAAGTACACAAGAGTCGGTGGGGCCCTGTCTCAAAATCTGTTCCGCTCTTCCCTTTGAAGCTAAACACAAATTCCGAGAATCGGAACGAGATCCAACAATGGATAAATAGACAATATGCGAAAGCGTCGATTTTAGACTAGCCGCGGCAATAGCTTCACAACTTAGTTCATGAGCATCTTCGTAACTTGCGTAGCGAGTCTGTTTCAAAATACCCACTAAATGAACTAAATTCGAGTAGTCCTGAAAAGCTTCTGACAAACCATCTGTATCTCTGTAATCGCAGATTCTAATATCAAGCCGAGATCTTTGGTCTGAGGTTAACGGTAGGTTCTTTAGGGTGTCTGCGGCACTTTGACTACGAACGATAGCCCTTACCCTCGAACCAGTTTCCCGAGTTAGTTCGTCTATGAGACGCTTGCCTAAATTCCCGTTAGCACCGGTGATTACCCAGTCATTCAATACCATCTCCTACTTCGATTAATGCTACGATTTGATATTACTAGTAACAAAAAATTACTAACTTCCTAATCTCGAACATTCTAACCCAACAGATTTTGAAACAATCAAAATAGAACAAGAAAATTAGAATAGAAGAACCGGATCAATGAATAGCTAATGAATTCACTAAAAACTGTTCCCAACTATCTAACTTTAATCCGGTTTATTCTGGTCGCTCCAATATGCTACGCAATAATTCAGCAACTTTGGCTCTTTGCCTCCATAGTTTTCATAGTCGCAATAATAAGCGACATGCTGGATGGATATGCAGCTAGAACCTTAGACCAAACATCCGCATTGGGCGGGCTCTTTGACCATGCGACAGACGCCATCTTTGTCTGTGCCGGTCTTGCTTGTGTCGCAATGGATGGGTCAGTGACCCAGTGGTTACCACCACTTGTGATTTTATCTTTTATCCAGTATGTCCTAGATTCCAAGGCGCTATCCGGCAAAAGACTTATCTCAAGCGTCATCGGTCGAGGTAACGGGATTGCCTATTTCGTGTTATTGGGATGCGCTGTCGGATCTAAAACACTCGGATTTGATTCCAACGTTTTCTCACTAATAATTCTGATCGCGTCCTGGGTCCTATGCTTGAGCACCATCATTTCAATGTTCGATAGGGCAATTGCCTTATGGAGAAGCTCTCGCAACGCTACTTAGGTTGGTCGCCAAAAAGCTCACTGTTTGCCTTTGGAAGAAATAACACGCCAATAAATGCATTGAACAATACAAAGAACGTATGCATTACTAAACTAAAAACGCCAACCTCTGGATAATCCGGAAACAATACTGTCCACAATAGCAAGGCACCCGCATGAAAGGGCAACGGCAACGCAGCGGCTAAAAAGATTACCGGTAAAAACGCGAGCATTTGACCAAAACTGACTACAACATTGAACAGGTCCAGCGCGAAGGTATACACAATGATGGCGCCTATCATATTGGGCGCTTTACACAATAAAACCAGAAAGTACTTCAGAGGGTTAGCTTCCCGAAACGCCCTAAAAATCTGAACATTTCTTAGCTTGCTGTTTTGCATCAGGTCACTGCGAAAATACCAGATGTGAAAAGGCAAATATAAGGCAGCTACTAAAAAGACCACCGGTAAAATCGTGTCCAGGGCAAGTAAAGACGAAGCTTCTATTACCAGTTCGTAGTACAAATAAACGCCAATGCTGGAAAAAATGAGAAGCTGATAAATCTCCATCAGACCCAGCAAGATCATTGTTGATAATGCCTGCCATCCAGGCACTTCGTACCGTTTTAAGAGGTATAAGGACATAGCACCTTTACCGACTTGCTCATTTACCAACGATAAAATATATGCGCTAGCACGTATGGGTAAAACCTGAGACAACTTGATGCTTGGCGCATTAAACCAACGGATTACTCTCCAGGTCACGTGCGCATCAACTAAGAAAAAAAACACGGAGTAGGGCGCCATAATCAAAAGCCAGCTTAGCCAGTCCGCGTCTCCAAAAAAGCGAACAAGGTACTCGACTAGTGTCAGTCCTTCGCGAGCAGCTGTCGTCTGTGTCTTACTTAAAACCAAATAGAAACAGAAACACGTAATAGCCCAAGTAGCGACCTTGAACAGAATACTCTTCGACTTACCCTGCGTACTTTCTATACCGGCATTGCTTTCTTCTTGCACAAATACTCCAACAAATTATTCATTATAGTCTGATATTCTCACTCAGTAATTTTATAGCAAAGCGCTTTAAATTCGTGACTAAAGGGGTGCCAAAAACCCGGCATCCGCTGAGTAAGACAGAATCCAGTTATATTTTGAGTTGGCGACATCCAGCTATGTGTGCCGGCCATGCCTCCCCAGTGATATTCATTCAGTGCGCCACCCGGTTCGTCCTCGCCAAGACTTTGTTTTAAGGCAAACCCCAAACCAAAGACGGTACCCGGCATCGACCACATAGGAAAGGAAACACCCACGTCTTGCGCCAACTGATTGGTCCTCATTAACTCCAATGTTTCTGACATGAGTATTCGAACACCATTGTGCGCGCCTCCGGAAACAATCATCTTCAAAAAGGATAAATAATCGGCCACTGTAGACACCAAGCCTCCCCCTCCACTAAGAAATTTTGGCTTACTCGAATAGGGCCCTGACAGTAGGTCTTCGGCTTTTACCAAACCGGGTTTCATTGGATCAAATAGATCTACCGGGGCATAGATCGATATAAACCTATCCATCTTAGCCTCTGGAACCCAAAAGCCAGTGTCTTTCATATTAAGGGGATCAAAGATTCGCTCCTGAAGAAAAACGTCAAAAGGTTTCCCAGATATCACCTCTACTAATCTCGCGCAAACATCCGTAGCAAAAGAGTAGCGCCAACTTGAGCCGGGCTCGTAGGCCAAAGGCTGCTGGCTCAACAGGTCACATAATTCTTCTAGGTCCATCGAGGACTGCCCCAACGCATCGATACCGGACGAGTTATATATCTGGTCAATGATCGAGTTCGGCTCTATAAAACCATAACTCAAACCGGCGCTGTGGCTTAGCAATTGGTTAATTCGTATCGGGGAAGATGGCATCTCAATATCCTTGGCGCTCTGTGCATCAGGTTTCAATACAGTTATATCGCCAAAGGAAGGTATAAATTTTGACAGTGGGTCGGTGAGCTCAAAGGCTCCCTCATCATAGAGGCTCATCAAAGCCACAGAGGTAACTATTTTTGTATTGGAATACATTCGATAAATAGCATCCTTTCGAAGCGGTTGTTTGTCCTCTAAGTCCATGAAGCCAAAGGTCCTATAGTCGACTACCTCGGATCCTTTCATTAAGAGCGTGCTACAGCACGAAAGAATTCCGCTGTCGATATAAGACTGCATGCGCTCCTCTATCTCGGAACAATCGAACTCGCTCTCCACTACCTCTATATCACTCATCACTTTCTCCTATTGGGGCCTCTCCTGAGTTGGATCTAATCAACCGTAAAGTCCTCCAATACCCTATAAAAAGTCTTAATGCCCTCAACTATATTCCTCACAGATACCCTTTCATCATTGCCATGGACGCCCGCAAATTCGTCAGGCCTAAATGCAAAGGGAGAGTAGCCATAGCTTGTAATCCCCAAATCTCGAAAAAAGTGACTGTCCGTAAAACCCGTGGACACAGTTGGAACCACTGGTGCTCCAAAAACGCTCTCGGATACAGAAGTGATTGTGTCAAAAAGCGGTGTGTTTGTTTTACTTACTGCAGGCGTGAATACCATTATTTTCTCTATCGAAATTTCATTATCGTTAATGATTTTTTTCAGATCTTGAATAAACGCATCGGGGTTCTGGTTCGGCAATAACCGACAGTCAATTTCCGCGTGGGCTTCTGCAGGCACAACATTGATTTTCGAGCTGCCTTCGAGTCGCGTAATAGAACAGGTATTTCTAAGTAACGCGTGAGCTCCGGGATTACTCAGCTTTAACCGAAGTAGATAATTCTCGTCGCGGCCTATATCTCCCATATTCGCGTATCTTTTCCGGTCATATTCACCGACAAAAGGAGCCATTGCCTCAAACATTTGTTTAACAGGATCAATGACCTCGACAGGAAACTCCGTTTCGCTGATCCGTTTTAGACCACGAACGAGCCTAGTCACCGACGTCTGCACCTGAGGCGAGGACCCGTGTCCTGGTCTTCCATAGGATGTCAGCTTGAGCCATAAAGGTACTTTTTGGGTCACCTCGACTAGCACTGCTCGCCGGTCACCAAATGTTCTCGTCGAACCGCCTTCATTCAATAAATAACCCACATTTTTGAAGATCTCCGGTTTTTCCTTCACCAACCATCCTGCTCCAAAAAAGCCACCCGCTTCTTCATCTGCAGTCGCTATCAACAAAACATCTCTGTTCAGCTTAAGTCCACTTTGCTTTAACGCTAAAAAAGCTTGCAACTGAGCTATACCTAACCCTTTCGTATCTATTGCTCCTCGCCCATAGACATAGCCATTTTTTATCTCTCCTGAAAGAGGATCGAAACTCCAATATTTTCTATTCGCGGGGACCACATCGATATGGTGCAGCAAAACCAAAGCAGGCCTATCTCCGCCTTCAAGCTTGGCCCAGAGATTGCCTCTTCCTGGCGCGGACTCAGCGGTTTCATATGGCACTTTTGATTCTTCTAGTATCCGGCTTAGAAACTCGACACCCCTTGATTCATTACCCGGCGGATTGATCGTGTCGATTTGCAGGTATTGCGACAACCTTTCCACGCCTTGCTGGGCAAGTCGATCAATGTTGGCGTGTAATCCAGTCCAACAACATAAAAAAATAACAAAAATCGTCGCCCTCAAACCACGCCCTTGAATTAATTAAAACCCGTGGACACAATGCACAAGTCCCCTTAATCTCGCAACATCAGAAAAGAGAAAGAATTAAGCATGCAAATATCGACTTTATTGAGTTATGCAGGTGGATTCAAAGATGCTGTCGAGGAAATCAAACAGCTCGAATCCGCTGGGCTAGACATGGTCTGGGTCCCGGAGGCCTATTCCTTCGACGCGCCAAGCGCCATGGGCTACCTAGCCGCGAACACTGAGCGGGTAATAATAGCTTCCGGAATATTACCAATATATAGCCGCACACCGACACTACTAGCCATGACCGCAGCTGGTATAGATTACCTCTCAGATGGCCGGTGTATGCTGGGCTTGGGCGCTTCCGGCCCCCAAGTCATCGAAGGGTTTCACGGAGTACCCTACGAAGCCCCAGTCGGCAAAATGAAAGAAATCGTCGAAATCTGCAGGATGGTCTGGCGCAGAGAGCGCGTTCAACATATGGGTAAACACTTTCAAATTCCCCTCCCTCAAGACCGAGGAACTGGCCTGGGTAAGCCCTTAAAAATCATTAATCATCCGGTGCGAGAGGACATACCAATCGCTATCGCCTCCCTAGGGCCTACAAGCGTGGAAACCACAGCAGAAATAGCGGACGCCTGGCTACCGGCGTTTTATACCGCTGAGGCTGCGAGCGCCGTATGGGGAGAAGCCTTAACTACTGGGGCGTCTAAAAGGGATCCTAAACGCGCGCCCCTAGACATCTTTGCCGGTGGGAGCGTCGCGATTGGAGAGGGCCTGGAGGATCTTCGAGATCTTTCTCGACCTGGAGCCGCACTTTATATCGGCGGGATGGGCGCAAGATCCAAGAACTTTTATAATGACATTTTCTCGAAGAGCGGCTATTCAAAAGAAGCCAAGATCATCCAGGACCTTTATCTGTCAGGCGAAAAAAAAGCAGCAGAAGAGGCAATACCGGACGAATACTTGGCGAACAGTTCTCTGATCGGCCCAGAAAGTTTTGTTAAAGAAAGGATACACGCCCTTAAAGAGTCAGGAGTGACCTCTCTAAATGTTAACCTAATGGGTCAAGAGACTGCGGAGCGCGTCGCTCAACTAGAGAAGCTCAGAAATCTAGTGGACTCAATGTAGACGAATGAGTCCCTCCTGGATTGTCGACGCAACGAGAATACCCTCTCGAGAGTGGAGCAGGCCTCTCGTGTAACCTCTTGCTTTAGAGCTAACTGGTGAGTCGATTGAATACAAAAGCCAGTCTTCAAGATTAATTGGCCGGTGAAACCACATGGCGTGATCTAAACTCGCCACTTGCATATTGTCGCGTTCATAACTACCTCGGTGGGGTAATCTACAGGTTCCCAGCAGTACGTTGTCCGATTCAAAGACCAGTAAACAGGTTTGCAAAGACCGATCTGCCGGAACTTCACCATTTGCTTTAATCCAAACATATTGTTCTGGAGGCTGGGGGCTATTGGATTGCAGCCTCCTGAACTCGTGTCGCCAAGATAAGAACGGTTCTTTTAATAGATATTCAGGAATCTTTTCTGGCGCCGGCGGTTCGAGTTCTTCAGGTATTTCGAACTGGTGATTAAAGCTTTCTTCCTCAACCTGAAAAGATGCGTCGAGAGTAAATATTGGCCGGCCCTCCTGCTGAACAATAACTCGCCTGGTACTGAAAGATCCTCCGTCCCTTAACCTTTCAACCCTGACAATCGCTGGAGTCTTGGGGTTGCCAGGGCGAAGAAAGTAGCCGTGAATTGAATGCACGTAACGGTCGCCTGGTACAGTGCGAATCGCGCCCATCAAGGCCTGCGCCATGATCTGTCCGCCATAAAGTCTACCTGTTCGCCCCTCGGGATGATTGGCGATAAAGAGGTTCTCTTCCACCTTCTCTATATCCAACAGTCGAATCAATTCAGACAGCTTTTCAGACACTACAGCCCACCTACGGATCATCACGATCGCAAAAATACCTTCTAGGATAGGAGCAAGCCTAGTTGTAAAACTCAGTTGAGGCTCTCCCTACTTACATATTACCAGAAGTGCCTCTTGGTTTAAAAAAGCCTCAGTCTTACCAATTTTAGGCCATTGCCAAAGCTTCCAATTCCTCGACTTCTAGGCCTGCCTTCTCTCCAGCAGTCAAAAAGTCCTGCCAGGAGTTATCGTCAACGTTAATTCCTTCTTGCAACAGCCTTTTTTTCGATTCCCTCTCGGGGTCACCTGGAATCAATACCCCATCCAACCCTTCCGCCGGTTCAGACTCATAGATGTAGTCAATCATCGCCGAAACCTCCTGTTCGAAGGCGTCTCTATCTCCGACAGCTTTGGGATCAATAATGACAGAGAGCATGTTATTAATCGTATTACCCAAACGGGGATTTCCCGGTTGCATCGTAAACAGACCTCCAAGTGCGCCCCCCAATAATTCACACATCACCATAAGACCATAACCTTTATGCTTGCCAAAGGGCCTCATCGCACCACCATCTTTCCACATCGCGTTGGGGTCGTTGGTTGGATTGCCACTTGCATCTACAAGCGATTCGTCAGGCACTTCGACGCCCTTCATCATCGCAACGCGCACCTTTCCGGCAGCGACAGTTGTAGTCGCCATATCCAATATAACGTGATTTCCATCATCCCTGGGAACAGTGCAACAAAATGGGTTCGTGACGAAGCGTCGATCACGACCACCATATGCGACCACCATTGGATCGTGTCCCACCACATTAACGTAGTGCATCGACACCATGCCAGCTTCGCTACAACGCTCTCCAAAAACCCCAATGCGACCCAGATGGGAAGCATTACCCAAAGCGACTACACAAACACCATGGTCTTTCGCGCGTTCTATTCCCGCGTCAATAGCTTGCATACCTACCACTCGACCGAAACCTGTACCTCCATCAAATGAAAGCACCGCACCAGCATCATTAATCAATTCAGCGTCTTTATTAACATCTACCAAACCCGCCAGCATGCTCCTCACATAGCTGGAAACCATCCCTATGCCATGTGAATCGTGCCCTTTTAGGTTTGCCTCAACTAAATGATCAGAAACCAAGCGGGCTTTGTCAGCAGGCGCGCCCGCTGCTTCAAGTATCGATGTCGAAATCTCTATTAATTTGTCACGCTGAATCAACATATATCAACTCCTCCTATTGTTGTTCTATAGCCTGGCTTATTTCTTCCTGCTCACGTAAACGCACGGTTTTTTCGATCAGCTCATACATAACCACATAATAAATTCCTCCCATCAATAAAACGATGGCTGCGAGTGGAAAGAAAAGTGTCCAACCCAGGTACGCTGCAGCAAATCCAGATAAAGAAGCGCCGCCGGAAACACCGAGATTCCAGATACTCGACTGCACGGCATAATCCGTACCCGCTTGACCCTTCGACACCCACCGAAATCGCGAAATGGAAGCCGCATAACCATAAAATGCGGTTACCCAAGCAATAAAAACATAGGTCGGCAAAAGCAGGGACCACGCAGGGATACCCAGCTCACTAAAAGACATGTACATGATCGCCTGAAGAGGAATGAATACCATGCTGATCATGGCAGTTTTAGCCAACCCAATCCGTTCTGCCAGCCAAGGTACCGATATCGCAGCGAGTAAACCACCAGCGCCTGTCGCTGTTGCGCTTAGTATCCCGTACTCCTCTATCGAAAGGCCCTGATCGGCCCAAAATGCACCTACCATCGACGCCAAAAACGCAGGGCCAAATCCAAACATAAACAGAAACGGCATGATAAACATTGAGTCTCTCTGTTTAAGCACCGTCATAAAGCTTGGTTTTTGTCTTAGAGCCTTTTTTTTCTGGGCCAGAACCGGAGGAGGGGGCTCAGCTCTGACTATTGCTGGCAAAGCGGCAACCACCAACATAGCGGATGCGCCCAACATAGCAGTCGCCCAACCGAAGTACTCAACCACCACTATTGAACCAGTACCTAGTAACCCTGCGACCGCGCCCAAATAATTGATTAGTGAAGTGCCTAGTGGCCTTTCTTCATCAGTCATCGTCTCGGCGGCGTAGGCATCAACAGCAATATCCTGGGCAGCCATGACAAAGGACTTGAAAATGAGTATCCCAACGATAATGTGAAGGGAGATTAAAGAAGGAGGGTAGAGAGCGAGCAAAGCGTATGAAAGGGCGCCAATCGCAGTACACGGAATGATCCACGATTTTCGTTTGCCAAGCCTTGAGCTGCCGTAATTGTCGACAACCAAAGCCATTAACCATTTTAAAAATCGTGTGTAACCAGGAAGAGCGAGCAACCAGAACATCTCCAGTGGCAACCCTTCCTTACGAAATAGAAACGGCAAAGCGACCGCTGTAAAGGCCGCGGGAAAATACTGCGCCATATGTAAGACAGCCAAGGTGACAAGCTTTGGCTTGTCCTTAAGCTCTAATGATGCGCCTTCCTCGGGATTCTGATACTCACTCATTACGCATGGCCCAAAAAGCTTGACGTCCAGCGACGCTCATCAGAAAAAGCCAAAACTTTAGGTTCTAGGCTTGCTCCAACTTGGAAGCCATGTGTCATCTTCTTTGCTGGTACCATCTCTCTCCTGCTTTCGAGCTCCCTTTAACATCAGAGGCATCGCATAATTACCCTCGTGGCAGGCAAATTCATAGACATCAGCGTCAGTCTTAACCATCTGCATGACCGCAGTCCAAGGCACTTCATAGGTATCAGGGTCGTCCACTGTAAACTTGTACTCCAGCGTTTCTTCATCGAGACGAGTAAACCGCTCTGTTAAAGTCATATTGGACCCAGTTAATCGAAACATCTGGTGTTCATTAAAATTTGTCGTAGTCACGACGAAGGTATCTCCCTCCCAAACACCTCTTGAATCGCCTTTCCAAAACCTCATGTGGTCAGGTAACTGTTCTGTTGCCGAGGTTGGAATCACTCGATGGTCATTCACCATCTCTACCTGCATCACAACAAAGTCTTCCGACTCTACAATCTGCATAATGTTGTTATAAGCTCCCGAGGTCATTGGTGGCCCCGCATTAAAACCCTTAATACACCGATCAAACGCATTTCGATCTTCTGGGCCCTCAGGTGGTCGCGCCCACATATCACGAGCCTCAACGTATCGAGCAATCGCTGCTTCACTCGGGGCAGGCACTCTTCCATTAGGCGGATCGATCACAAGAGAGGTTCTTTTGGTTCCGTTTACTTTTGTACCCAGATCCAAAAAAAATTGATTGTAGCCGACATCAACATCGCCCTGTTGTCCTTCAGATTTAGCCGCTTCTTCGAAATCAACATTGCCTCTAGCCTCCCAAGCTTTCGCTCGATCAGTTTCGATCTTGCTGATTTCTTCGTCAGTTAAAAACTCTTTGTCTTTAAACTGCTCAGGGCGCTCAAAGGGAGTCATCGTTCTGAAATCCCAGGTACCCTGAAGGCTCGGCGTTCCCCAGTCAGTTCTAGGAACCTCTGCGTAGGTTTGAGTACCAAAAAATAACGACAATACGACCGCAAATGAATATTTTGGTAGATACATAGTAAGTTCCTCCAAGTTAAAACAGCTTCTTAACATTCGGCTGGTCCATATCCTCGCCTTTTCGAAGATGTCCATAGACCGCGTCTTCTGCAAATTCAACGCACTTATATTCGAGAATTCTGGCGTCATTCCCCTTCCTTCGGTAGAGGGTCAGTTGGATCGTCCACGGTCTCGTAAAGACCTTTGGGTCCTCTATCACCGCCTGATAGTTAATATGGTCTGATCCCATCGGAGTGTATCGTTCGGTAACAACAAGCTCTTCACTATGAAAGTTACCGGCGGCATCCAACCAGGTTTCGGCGACCTGATCTGTCACAACCACAACTAAAGTATCGCCTTCCCATCGGGCAGTGGAGTATCCCATCCAAGAAGGCAATTCTGCACGGGTGCCTGGGCGATCCAAGTGGATCATTCTGCTATTACTGCCAAACTCGTAAGCCATAAAAATTTTGTTCTCTGATTGAATAATATGAAAAGGAAAAGGCATATAGGTTTGTCTGGGTATACCAGGGATATAGCACTTAACAGCAGGGTCTAATTTGTTCCATTCTCCACGGTTGGCCTCGCGTTGAATTAACGCCGCTTGGGTATAAGGAATAGCCCCGCCCTCGACATAACTTACTCCTGCAGGAATGCCTCCGAGAGCCCCTAAAACATCAGTTGCTGGTCCTTTAAAGGCATTTTGGCCCTCAAGATTCCAGTGAGCCGATCCTAGAGCCTGCCAAACCCCGTTGAGATTGGGGGGGTCAAGTTTATCCTGAGAGGGCAAATTATTATTTTGCTGGCCAGCGCATCCCAGAAAAGAAAAGACGCACACGAGAGCGGCCACACAATAGATTAATTTTTTCACTTATCCCCCTCCCCGACTTCGAGCCGAAAACCTGTCAATGTTGTATCCCTTAATTACTGGGCAAAGATCCGCCACCACCCCCTTCGTTGGGATCTGCTCCATCCCTTGGAGCACCTGTCCCAGAAGAACCCATAAAAATTCTCTCGCCATCAGCAAAGGTAATGTCTCTGCCGCTTCCCCGGCATTTGGGTTCACAATCGGGATCCTTGCTCTGATAACCTCGAACAATTACATCCGTACCCGGCTGCAAAAGTTTTTTAGTCAAGCCAGCTCTAAGCAGAGTATTCGGAGTCCCGCCTTCCATCATCCATGGAGTAACCGTTCCATCCTCTTGCAGCACATCGACATGAACCCAACTGTGAGGGTTGATCCATTCCACCCGAACGATCGTTCCTGTAACACGAAACGGACGATCCGCGTCGAACTCAGAGGAAAACGCATGGTGACTCTGTAACTGCGGACATACAGACAATAAAAGCGCGAGCGCCAATACAAAAATTTTATTCATTACCCCCTCCCTCAAACTATCATAGCCTGAACTCTTTGCGAGCCAAACACCTAGCGCTTATCTATTCTTCAAAATTACCTTTACAAACAGAAAATTGAAAGCCACGTACCTAGAGAACAATGCCTTTAATACGCCGGCGTACAAAAAGGCGCATAGAATGGATCCTTGCTGAGAACCGATTTACGCGACTCCGTATTTAGGTAGTCAAAGTAATTCCATATCAAATTCTGTGAAAGCTCATCCTGACCTATATTCGTTTCGAGCGCTTCAATCATAACCTGCGCGTCCTCCAACGTGATGAGGTCCTGGGGAATGTCCGCTAACACATCGACAACATCCTGGATGACCGCGTCGGCAGGACTATAATCCCCTTCTTTGAGCCCCAGTGCCCATCTCCATATAGACTCAGCAGGTAAATCCCCCAGCTGCCAACTTTTTAGCTGTTCTAATAATTCATCTCGTTGCAATAGCTGCATTTTATTCCTCTGGCTATCGTTTAACTTTTGTGGCGCGTAAACTTACCACAGTATTGCGAGCCCAATAAGAGGAAGGTTTATGAAATTTGGTCTTTTCATGTACTGCACAGTTGGCAGAAGGAATGAGTTGGAACAAGGCATGGCCGGCAGAAAGCCAGAGCTGTATCAGCGCATGCTCTCAGAGATTGCTCAGTACGCTGAGTTCGCAGATCAAGCAGGTTATTTTGGTTTCGGGCATCCAGAACACCATCTCCAGATAGAAGGTTTTGAGATATCGAACGATCCCTGTCTGATGGCTATGTGGTTGGGCTCGCATTCCAAAAAAATGAAAGTCATTACCTGTGGTTTCGTCTCCACAGCAAACAACCCCCTACAGACGGCCGAAAAAATAGCGACCTTGGATCACATGCTTGGGGGGCGATTCGGTGTCGGCCTGGTCCGGGGATATCAAGCACGATGGGTCGAAAACTATAAGGTTTTACCAGAGCTCAATGCGGTAGGGCCATGGAACGCAAAAACCGAAGCTGACGACATCAATCGAGAATATTTTGCTGAATTCGTCGACATTGTCGTGACCGCACTAAAAAGCGAAACGATGAACTACCAGGGTAAATACTGGTCGTTCCCTCCTAAAGACTTCGTGAACCCCCATGATCACCCCGTTTACTCTGATTACGGCCAAGGCGTGGATGCGAACATGGCAATTTCTGAAATTGGTATCGCACCTAAGCCCCTGCAAAATGAAATTCCCCTTTACGGGGGTTTCTCTCAAAGCCTGACTACCGCAAAGTTTTGGGCAAAGTATAAGGGAAGGCCTATCGTTCTCTCGGGCAATACGGATTTCCTTGAACTGCTCTGGAAAGAGTGGAGTGACGAAGCGCAGCGACACGGCCACATTGTGGAACAAGGCAAACAAGCTTGCTGGGGAGGGATTATGATCTGCGCCGAAACCGATGCAAAAGCTCAAGAGCTATATGAAGACATGGCTTGGTTCTGGAAAACCTGGTCAACCCCGTTTGGACAGGGGCTACCTGAGTTGCTGGTGGGTTCACCCGACACGCTCAACAAAGAGATAGAAAGAGTAGGAAAGTCAGTCCCCATTGACGAAGCAATTCTTTTGATTCCACAGGGAATACTAGATCCGTCTGCGTTGCTCGATTCTCTGGATTTGTTTTCGAGAAAAGTGATGCCTAATCATGGCTAACTCGGTAATTCAAATACGCTCTCTATTTGCGGTCTTAATCGCCTCGGTATTTGTAACTACATTAGTCAATGCTAAAACTTTTGAAGAATATGAGGGTCAATGGGAGATAAACTCCGAAGCGACAGACGCTCTAAGAGAGCCTTACAAAGATAACTCCAACCGTAAAAGGTCTCGATTCCGTTCTCAAATGTCTGTCGGCGGGATTCCAATGCCCAGGTCGGGCGGACAAAGAGCCATGTCCCAGCTGACCGCCCAGAACCCAATGGTGTTGAGATGTTCGGAAATGATCATATCCCTCAAAAGCAGCGACCAGATTCATATTAGCTATGCGGGTTTGGGTGAGGAGATTTTACGCAAAGGAGAGTACCGCGGCAGAAAAACAAAGTGGTCTGCCAAAGCCATTAAACAAACCTATAAAACTACCGAGCGCCGTGTAACAAAAACCTGGTCCTTCAACAAACAAGGGCAGTTACTGGTGGAGGTCAAAATAAAGCCCAACGAATCAAAACAATTTGTGACCCGCGTGGTTTTTGACAGGAAGTCAGTTTAATAACGCGAGTGCAATAATGGCAAAAGAGGAAAGCGCGGAAACCATAAAGCTTGCTATTCGGTACTTTACTTTTTCATACAAATAAAAGTATCCGTGGAGGAGACGCGCTACTACCCAGACAATGCTCAAAGTGCTCCACGGCCCGAGAGGATCCAACTCCCCCAAATGACCACAGAGATTTGCGACTGCGAAAAGGATAAGGGCTTCCCACGAGTTCATTTGCGCACCCACAACCGATGCCCCTCGTCCCGCTAGTAAGTTCGCCTGAACTCTAGGTTGTTCAAAATCAACTCGACCAAGTTGACGTTGCCGATAGGGCAGGGCTGCACCGGACCAAATCAACGGGATCAGACAGCCAATCAAAAGACAAATAATTTGCGTTGTCATCTATTAGGTATTCACCTCGCTTTATTCAATTGAAACTCATTGGCTCTGCAATTCGCTTTCCGTGAACGGCTTCTAAATGTGTTCTCTCTACTTTACGCAACGAGCCTACTACTAACGTATAGGAGTTATCTATCATACGTTTAAGCTCTCCGGAAGGTACAGAGTCATCGAGTAAAATAGTATTCCAGTGTGTCTTGTTCATGTGGTAGCCGGGCAAAACCGACGGAAAAATTTCTCTGAGTATTTGCGCCTCTTCAGGGTCACACTTCAAATTGATCCTCGCCAGTTGTTTAGAGGTAAACAACAAACCAAACATCTTCGATTTAATCTTGAAAACCAATGTGCGCTTGCCAAAAGGGTAATCGAGCCAAGATTCTGGCTGCGAGAGAAAATAGATTTTTGCCTCGTTATAATCCAAGCTGTTTTACCGACAGATTCATTCGTAATTAGTTACCCTATGATAACGCTCGACGATATTCCTAGAGAATCGCTCACCTTTAAATTTATTCACGCTTCCGGACCAGGTGGACAGCACGTGAACAAGGCTTCTACAGCCGTTGAGCTGTCCATTGATCTGAATAGTTTGGGTCAGCCCTCGGGGCTAATCAATCGCTTGAAATTAAAAAACCCTAGTAGAGTCAACAAGCGTGGTTATCTCGTGCTTCAAGTAGATAATTTCCGATCCCAACATCGAAATAGAAAGCAGGCCTTGGAACTCTTTCTAAAATTAATTAACGATGCGGCGAAGATTCCAAAAAAGAGAATTCCCACCAAACCCACGCGATCGGCGAAAAAAAGACGCTTAGATGCAAAAAAGCAGCGAGGTAGTATCAAGACCCACCGCAAACCACCTAAATTGGATTAAAAAAAACTCCCATGATCAACAAGCAAGACCCTAGTCATCGTCTAGTTTAGATACAAACCGGTAGGAGGCGATCAGGATACCAAAGCCGACATACATCCCAAAGAGCATGATGATCATCAGGAATCCCTGAGTTCGACTTACCACGCCATTTCCAAATAGAAAGACAACCAGGGCTACAAGAGCTAGAAATGAAAGCACCGTTAGACAACCTATTTTCCATTTCGATTGGATAGCCATCGCTGAACCAATTTGAATAATCTCATATCAGTCTAAAGATTGGCCAGCCTTTGGTCGAGGAATTTTGGGCACAAAAACATCGGTTTTAAACCAATAAATCTTAGCTCTTAACTCGACTACCTGGCAGGTAGTTATTTATAATTCTCCCCTTTCTAGCAGTAATTATTAACATAGGTATAGATGATGAAAATACTCCCAAAATTAGTTGCAACTCTCGCGCTCTTGGGCTCTCAAGCAGCTTTTGCAGCTTGCAACATTGATGTGGATGTCGGCGACGCGTTGACCTTCAGCGCAACCCAAGTAACAGTCGAAAAAAGCTGTGGGTCAGTAACACTCAACATGAAACACACGGGGAAGTTAGCCGCCAGCGTGATGGGGCACAATTGGGTTCTGACAGCTGAAGCGGACGCAAACGATGTGGCCTCTAAAGGCCTAGCTGCGGGGCTAGCCAATAACTATGTCCCAGCTGGTGATTCCAGAGTGATCGCCGCGACCAAAATCATAGGTGGAGGCGAGAGCACAAGCATCACCTTTTCTACAGATGCATTATCAGTTGGTGGAAAATACCTCTACGTTTGTACGTTCCCAGGTCACTCATTTGTTATGAGAGGAACACTAAATGTAGGAGCTTAAAGCTCTCGACTATTCTGGTGCGGTCTGCTCGATAACTGAATCAGACCCACCAGAAACAGTTTCCCCTAGAAATTTCTCAAAAAGAATATATCCCGGAATTCCGAACAGATACCAAAGGGCAATCAGGGTGACTGCTAGCGCTCCAAGCTTTTGAAAGATACTCGCCGACTTGCTACTTTCGGACTCAGTATCCTCCGAGTCCTGCTTCATTTCTTCTTTATTCTCTGCCGTCAATACTGATCCACCTTCGGTCAGCTACGATATCTAATGTCTTTCTACCGAAAAGAAGTTTTGCCAATCTGAGAAGAAATTTAAACGGACTACTTCGGTGTAGTCTCCCTCTAATGCCATTATAAAAATGAACACTGCGATAAATATCGTTGGCAGCATAATCGCCCAGAACAAAGCAAGGCGTTCCCACTTCATATGCATAAACACCCATACAATGGCGCCCGCTTTCACAAACATGAAAAACAAAATCAAGCTCCACCGTAACGCACCTTGGAAGCCAGCCCAGTCCACATAATAAGACAGGGCGCTCACTACGAATAATGCAAGCCAAACCCACAAATAAATCCCTATCGGGTGTTGTTGACCTTCAGCCGCCATACTCAGTACTCCCTCTTCTGATCAGTTACCACAAATAAAACAATGCAAATATAAACACCCAGACCAAGTCTACAAAGTGCCAATAAAGACCTATCGTCTCAACTATTTCATAACGGCCCGGCCTTCCTGTCATGAAGCCAGGATCTTCCCGATCAAACCGACCCCGTTTAACCTTAACGGCCGTTATGATCAAAAAGATGACCCCAATCGATACGTGAGTCCCATGAAAGCCCGTCACCATGAAAAAGACGGCTCCAAACTGCGGGGCGCCATATGGATTCCCCCAGGGGCGTATCCCTTCATCAATAATCAGCTTACTCCACTCAAAGGCCTGCATCCCTACAAAGGTCGCCCCCAGTATCGCTGTCAGCACTAGCAACCTGAAACAGACTACCCGGTTCTTCTCGTATCCGAACTTGACCGCCATTGCCATCGTTCCACTACTACTGATCAACACGAAGGTCATGATAGCTATAAGCAACAGAGGAACATCGGTTCCAAATACAGTCAAACCGAAAACTTCACTCGCGTTCGGCCATTCCATCGTCGTGCTCATCCGAGCAGTCATGTAAGAAATCAAAAAGATAGAAAAAATAAAGGTGTCAGATAATAGGAAAATCCACATCATCGCCTTACCCCAGGGAGCACCCCTGAAGGCCACCTGGTCAGAGGACCAATCCCCCGCTATGCCCTTTAATCCGGGAGTAACGCCCGGAACCACTTCAGCGTTTTCTGCCACTATCTTCTCTCCTTAAACCCTCAAGTATTCAGTAAGAAACTAAATAAAATAATCCAAATAGCCAGTAAGAAATGCCAATAGACACCGCATAGCTCTATTGAGCTTGCTACTTTGGGTGCAAACTCTTCGGCATTCCACAACCTCTGTAATGCGACAAAAAGCACGATCAGTCCACCAATCAGGTGTGCCGCATGCAATGCCGTCAGCGTATAGAAAAACGCATTTGCAGGATTACCTGAAATCACATAACCGGAGGCTATCAGCTGATCCCAGGCCATAAGCTGACCCACCATAAAAGCGAGCGTCATAACCGCGCCCAAGGTCATTCCCAACTTCGCACCCTGAACATTGTTCCGCTTCACTGCCATCCAGGCGCCGTATAGGAAGACACTGCATAAAATCAGAATGCCTGTGTTCGCCCACAACAACATTGGTTCCGGAAGCGGTCGCCAGTCGCCCACTTCCATCCTTATCGAATAAGCACTGATAAACAACGCAAATACCGAGGTGACCACCGCCAAGAACACCCCAAGAGCGACCTTCGATGGCCTCAAGGCTCCGCCCATGTCTACCACTGAACGTATGCCCTCGCTCTCCACGGAGTCCACGTTTCCTTCAGCCACCCAGGGTTTGACGTTAACGGTCTGCCGTATGAGCCACCAAACAACCACCCCCATGAGGAGCGCAAGAAATAAGAGAGTCCATTGCATTGTTTAGTCTCTACTCAACCCGTTTAGCCATTTTTTCGGCTTCAGCCGGCGACACGTCCTGAGGAATAAAATCCTGCTCGTAACCGGGAACGCTGTAATCGTATGCCCACCGATAAACCAACGGAAGCTCATCGAAGTTTCCATGGCCTGGAGGAGTCTGGGGAGTTCGCCACTCTAAAGTGGTCGCGCCCCAGGGGTTAGGATCTGCCTTTTCACCTTTAAAGAGGCTATGAATCATATTCCAGAAAAAGAAGATCTGCGAAGCCGCAACAAAAATGGCTGCGATGGAAATCGCGACATTCAAGTCTGCAGATGACGCAGAGATAAACTCGGTGTCTCCGTAGGAGAAATAACGCCTTGGCATTCCTTCTAAGCCGAGATAGTGCATCGGGTAATAAATCGCATAAGAACCCACGAAGGTGAACCAGAAATGGATTCTACCTAGCTTGTCATTAAACATGCGTCCAGTGATTTTTGGATACCAATGATAGATTGCCCCAAAAACAACCAAGACCGGCGAGACCGCCATAACCATGTGGAAATGAGCAACCACAAAGTAGGTATCAGAAAGCGGCAAATCGATGGTGACATTACCCAAGAACAAACCAGTCAAACCACCATTAATGAATGTAAAAATAAAACCTATTGCGAACAACATGGGGACAGTCAACTTGATGTTACCCCGCCATAACGTCAATACCCAGTTATAAACTTTAATCGCCGTAGGCACCGCAATAATCAACGTTGTCGTCGCAAAAAAGAATCCGAAATAAGGATTCATCCCACTGACATACATGTGGTGCGCCCACACTATGAAACTTAATGCGCCAATCGCTACAATAGCCCAAACCATCATTCGATAACCAAATATCGCCTTTCGTGCATGCACGCTCAATATTTCAGAGACAAGACCAAAAGCAGGAAGCGCTACGATATAGACCTCAGGGTGTCCGAAGAACCAAAATAGGTGTTGGAAGAGCACCGGGCTACCACCATCGTAATCGGTCTGGCCGCCAGCAGAGATGATCGCAGGCATAAAGAAACTAGTCTCAAGAAGTCGGTCCAACAACATCATGATTGCGCTTACTAGCAATGCTGGAAAAGCTAATAAAGCGAGGATTGTTGCTATGAAGATAGCCCAAATTGTAAGTGGCATACGCATCAATGACATACCACGAGTACGCTGCTGCAACACAGTGGTGACGTAGTTAAGGCCGCCCATCGTAAATCCAACAATAAATAGGGCCAAAGACAACAACATCAAAATGATGCCCCCGTCAGTTCCAGGTGTACCAGGCATAATCGCTTGCGGGGGATAAAGCGTCCAACCCGCTCCGGTCGCCCCACCCGGAACAAAGAAGCTCGCGACCAGAATCAAAACGGCCGCAAAATAGACCCAAAAACTCACCATATTTACATACGGAAACACCATGTCGCGGGCACCCAGCATCAGCGGTATCATATAATTACCAAACCCGCCTAGGAACAACGCGGTTAGCAAGTAAATCACCATGATCATGCCGTGCATCGTCACAAACTGAAGGTAGTTAGTAGGATCGATGAAAGCAAAGGTGTCGGGGAATGCGATTTGCAATCTCATCGCTATCGACAAGCCAAGTGCTACTAGGCCAATTCCAATCGCTACACAGCTGTATTGAATTGCAATTACCTTAGCATCTTGACAAAACACATACTTACCAAGCCAGGTCTTGGCGTGATATAGCTCTTCTTCCTCCACCACCAACGGTGGGACGTAATCTACTGCGTCGTGAATAACGTCTGCCATTATTTTTACTCCACTACTGCTAGTTCGTTAGTTTGTTCTACCGGGCCTTCCAATGTATTTATGTAAGCCACTACATCGTTAATAGCCTGGTCCGTGTTCAATATCGCTGCCATCATATTCATCTGCATACCGTAGGCATCACCAGAGTGAGCGCCTCTTGCACCTGATCTGAAATTCTTTAACTGTGTCACCAAGTACCAATCATCCAGACCCGCCTGTCTAGGCGCATTCATGAATGCATAGCCTTCGCCCTGCAGTCCATGACATACCGCGCAGGTATTGTAGATATCCTCGCCATTCTCGATATCTCCAACCACAGTCTTTGTTGGAGGGTCATCCGGAAAAGTCTGGATATAGGCGATCACATTTTCTACAGCCGCCTCGTCAACCAGAGTGTTAGCCATGGGTCCCATCGCCATGCCAAAGGTATCGCCCGGGCCCGTTCCTCGAACACCCGTTTTAAAATATTCAAGCTGTCTTCTCAAGTACCAGTCTTCTTGGCCTGCTAGCTTCGGTGCGTTCAATTGTTGGTTACCTTCGCCTTGCTGACCATGGCAGGATGCGCATACCGCGTATGCCGCCTGTCCCGCTACCGCATCACCCGGCGCTTTGGCCAAAATTTCTGCATAGGTTGGCTGCTGCGCTAGCCACTCATCGTAGTCTTCTTGCTCATCTACAATCACCATTCCACGCATCGTATGATGGCCCACTCCGCACAGCTCCTCGCACAAAATCTCGTAATTACCTGTCTTGGTAGGCGTAAACCAGAGATAAGACACTAGTCCAGGAACCATATCCATTTTGACCCTGAATTGGGCTACCGCGAAATTGTGTAATACATCCTTCGCCCTGAGCCACATTCGAACAGGCCGGTCCTTTGGAATATGAATCGTTGGGCTATAAATCAGAACATCATCCTGGCCTTTAGGGTCGTCTCGCTCCATCCCAAATGGGTTATCAACACTGACGTACCTTGATTCTACCGCACCGAATTCACCATCCTCTCCGGGAAGACGGAATGTCCAGTGCCACTGCTGGCCCGCCACTTCGATTTCATCTGCATCGTCGGGAGGCGTTACAAACTCTGCCCATACTACTAGACCGGGCGCCAACATTACCGTAACACCAATGGCAGTGATCACAGTCAGCCATACCTCTAGCTTTTTATTTTCAGGCTCGTACTCAGCGCGAGCATCTTCTTTATATCGGTACTTCCATACGCAGTAAGCCATAAACAAGTTGATCGCCACAAATACGATACCACACACCCAAAAGGTGATATCTAGCGTTAAGTCGATCATATCCCAGTTGGAGGCAAGGGGAGTCAGGTACCAAGGGCTCAAAAAATGAAATGCCAGGGAGCCCACAACCAGCAATACAATCATCACAACTAGAATCATTTATCTTGCACCTTCTTTTCCAACTAACCTTTCATTATCTCTTAGCAAAACGTTACAGCCTGCCAGTTTCCATCTCTTCACAAAACGCCTTATAGCTCGGCTGGCTTAACTAACACCAGGCGCCAACTCGTAAGACTAACCACTCACAAGTAACCTGAAGAGCGCATCCTCAGCTTCTTGTTTTCCTATCTGTCCCGTTGACGTCTTACTTCTCTAATCTAGGCGAGAAGAGAACTCTAAAACGGCCGCTAGAATATCATGGATATCTTCTGTTTGAAAACCTTCGTGCACCTTTTGAATAACTCCTTTCTCATCGATCAAAAAGCCCATGGGCAAAGCCTTAACCCCATATGTTTTAGCTACGTATCCGGAAGGATCACTCAATACCGGAAAAGATACTTTATAGGTTTCAGTAAAGCGTTTTGCGTCCCTGGGATCTAGGTCATTACTCACGGCAATTACTTCAAAAGTTTGTCGATTGAATCGATCTCTTAGCTCGCTGAGCAGCGGGAAGGACTCTCTACAAGGTACGCAATAAGAAGCCCAGAAATCCACGTAAACGACGGTGCCAAGAAAGTCCCGCAACTCGACCAAGCGATAGGCCCCTTTTTCCTGGGAACTAATCGAATTAGTATTTTTATCCTGCGTATGACTATCTGATAAAACAGCCAGCTCGAAATTAGGCGCTTGTTCGCCGATCTCTAGAGCAACTAAACTTGGGCAATAGCTCACCAAAACAAGAACGGCCAAACGACTAAATATTTCGAGATCTTTCACAATACACATCGTTTTTATCAAGAATTATTCCAGGACCCTGTGTTCCCACAGTGAAACAATATTCTGCCTGTTCCCTAAATTTAGCCGCCAACCCTGCGACAAGACTTGATAATATCACTTTCGGACAAACCATAGCTTTCACTTTCTGAGACGACAATATTGGGTCATAAGATTAACGATGCAATACTCTTTCGCACATTTCGCTAGCCTCTTAAAAATATCACTTTTGTCGTTGCTACTCGCCCCGGTTGCCGCGTTCCCTCACGGAGGGGTTGTTCTGGAAGAAGACATTTGCCTAATCAAAGTCGGGTTTTATCAAGCTCACTTCACCGTATTCCAACCAGGGAGCCGACAGCACGAACAATTTTGTGAGGACTTGCCGGACATAGGAGAGAGTATCTTTGTGCTCGAGTACCTTCATGATGGCCTTGAAAGTTTGGAGGTGGATTTTAGGATTATCGAAAACACCACGGGCAACGGCTCCTTTGCAAACAAAGACGATGTCGATCGGCTCGACGATATTGAGGCCGTTACAGTTTTCTACCAGCCGCCTCTTAAAAACCCCGACGTCTTCGCGGTACTGCATGAGTTTGACCAACAGGGTGAATTTATCGGTGTTGTCACCGCCCGGGACGACAACACCTCAAAGATCTACACCGCTGTTTTTCCTTTCGAAACGGGCTTCACGGGAGGAGACGTTCAGGATATCGCGGTCTTCACCATTATCATGGCTATTTTTTTGGGTTGGCTTAGTTTTCTCGGGTTTAAGCGATATAGGTCAAGAGCAGCGCTTCTTCCTGTGTTGAGCGTAATGACTATCCTAATCACGATGCAGTCGCTACCCGCTCTAGCAGAACCTGGCCCAGCAAAACACCTGACAGGGTCGAACGAAAACTTCGTCATTGAAGTGACCCCCTCGCTAAGGCCAATAGCCATCAATCAGATTCATAGCTGGCTCTTGACTATCCATCCCAAGGAAGGGTCCTCCAAAAACGACATGCAAATTTCAGTTAACGGTGGCATGCCATTACACGACCACGGCATGCAAACCACACCCATGGTTGCGGCAAAAACTTCGAAAAACCAGTATCAGGTCGATGGCATGAAATTTCACATGAGGGGCTATTGGGAGGTCACCGTTAAAATCGACAGAGGGTCCACAACGGATGAAATAGTAATAGGGTTTAACCTCTGAAACCCTTAATCCAAAAATTCTTTCTTGTCTTCGTTTCCTTCGTTGTTACAACTTCGGCTCTCACCATTGCCGGCTACTACTTGTGGTCTGGCTTTCAAGCGGCTGATCAATGGTCATCGGCAGAGCTGGACCAAATTAATTCGCTTTGGATTGAGAACCTCCCCAAATCACCTCCTACAGACCCTACAAACCTGGTTGCCGATAGGAAAGAAGCGCGAACACTGGGCCACCATCTTTTCTTCGATGAAAGGTTGAGTTCAAATGGTGAGGTGTCCTGCGCGACCTGCCACGACCCAAGTTTAGCCTTTACCGATGGATTAAAAACCAGCAGAGCGATAGGCGTCTCGGCTCGAAACGCTCCTAGTCTGATAGGCGTTTCCTACAGTCCTTGGCTCTACTGGGATGGCAGAAAAGATAGTCAATGGTCACAGGCGCTCTCGCCATTGGAGGATCAAGCTGAGCACGGGGGCAACAGGATGTTCTACGCCAAGTTAATTCTAAACGACCCTGATTATAGAAAGTCGTACAAAGCGATATTTGGCAAAACGCCGGAGATTAATGACAGCGAGAGGTTCCCCGACATGTACGGGCCTTTCGAAACCCGGGAAAATAAAGCGCTCTGGTCAGGCATGGCGAAGAGTGACCAATTCACCATTAACGAAGTGTTCGCAAATCTAGGAAAGGCGCTGGCTGCCTACCAAAGGTTGCTGAAACCTGGAGCTAGCCGGTTCGATGACTATGTAAAATCTTTAAATTCCAATCAGAGAGATACTTCCTCAAACATTCTAACCAGCCAAGAAAAGCTGGGGCTAAAATTATTCATCGGGAAAGCCAATTGCACGAACTGTCACAATGGCCCCCTATTGGCTAACAACGCTTTTCATAACACTGGATTACTATCCTCACCTGGTAAATTGCCTGACCTCGGACGTAAAAAAGGAATAGATATCGTCAGGCAAGACCCTTTTAATTGTCTTAATGCCTTTAGCGATGACAACAGTGCGTGTATGGAGCTTTTGTATGCGAGCTCAACAAAGGAACTCGTCGGTTCGTTTCGCACCCCGTCACTTAGAAATTTAAAACTAACGGCCCCCTACGGTCACGCCGGACAACAGCAATCTTTGGCGGAAGTATTGGACCATTACAATGAAGCTCCAGACGCCATGATCGGGCACAACGAAGCTAAACCCCTGGAACTATGGTCTTGGGAATTGTGGCAACTGGAGGCCTTCCTGCAAACACTCGATGCGCCACCCAAAATAGAGGGCAAATGGTTAGTCCCTCCTAAGAAAAACTCTTAGATAGTGCCTACTTTAGGAAGTAGCCCGCCAGTAGCCACTTTTGGTCTTGTCTAAACAAAACTAGAGTCTCAAGCGCCTCATCGTTTTCAAAACCGGTTTCAAAATTCATCATTACGTATTCGCCCGGGGGGTGATTCGCAGGATCTTGCTGCCCAATTGCATCTCTCTGCATACGGGTTTTCGCTTTACCCAGGGGCTTTTTTAGCTGCTCTACCTGTTTAATCCAGGCGTCAAGCGTAACGCTTTCCTTAAATATGGTTGCAGAACGATGCCACACTTCTTCGTTTTGACCTCTATCCAACAGGGTCAGATAACCATCGGCAGCCTCTCGCAGTTCTGGGGTGACTTCAACCACGCCGCCGCAAGCAAAAAGAGTTAACAGAACACCAAACGTCAAATGTAACTTTTTCATCGCCATGCCCTACAAACCGCCATCAGCTCTTCGTTTTTTTATTGGGATCAAACCCCAAACAGACTTTTTATATTCCTCATAATCGGTTTTTGATTCCATTAATTTTTTATCGAGCGCGGGAACCGAATAAAACACAAACAAGGCCAGCATCACCACGAATCCAATCCAGACAAGGGGGTCTTTTGTGCCAAGAAATCCGGCCGAACCAATAACAAACCAAAAACTGAGCTCTCCCAGATAATTAGGATGTCTGCATAAACCCCACACATCATAGTCAAGGACTTTGCCCTTAATGGTATTGGTGATTCTAAAATCTCTGAGCACGTTGTCAGCCCGCATTTCTAAATATACCCCCGCAAAACCAATTACCACCCATAAGTAATCCAAAAATGTCCATGGTGAAGCTTCTGCCGAAGCAATCCAGTAAAAAGGTAGACAGCCTAAAAACACCATGACAGTTGGCGCTAATTGAATGCCAAAAAGGTCAACAAGTGGATAAAATGCGCCAAAACGCTCCTTGAAGTCTGTATACCTCCAGTCTACATGATCAAGCCCAGACCAGCTGCGCATCCAGTTATGTGTCAGTCGTAGGGACCAAAATAATGTGATCAAAAAAAGAAAACCCATCCTGGGATCTGTCAACACAAGATCATAACCCCAGTAAAGTAATAATATTGGCGGGGTCACAGACCAATAGGGATCATAGAAGGACGAATTACGAAACACTGTGCCAAATCCAAAGATAACCAATGTCGCGGCAACATCTGCATAGAATGCTTTCAAAAGAGGCGATGGTTCGTCGACCATTATAACGACAGCTGCTGCTAGACAGATCGCGAGAATATATGCCAAGGCCACCCAATAAAGATCTTTACTAAAACTTTTCATAAAACCTTCCGAAAACCTTAACAAAGGGAAGTTTACTATAGGGCTTAGCACAACGCTAAAGATCGCATATCATGTAGAAAGTTGTAGTGAGTTTCTGAGGTATAAAATGATCAAGGTAAAACTGGCTGTGTTGGTTTCAATAGCGGTCTTTTCGTTAGCGGCGTGTTCTGATGAGCCAAAATCAGCGTCGACGCCGGGCGGTGTAGTCACCGAATCCCAACTTCAAGGTGATCGATCAGTTGCTATCAGTACTTCAGTTGCGAAGGTAAATACAGAATCGATTGTTGAGGCAGACCCTAAGAACTGGCTTTCAACCGGCAGAACTTATGATGAGCAAAGACACAGTCCTCTCAAACAAATCAATGATACAAACATTAGTGAACTAGGTTTAGCTTGGTCTTGGGAAACCAATACAAAGCGCGGACTGGAATCCACGCCCATAGTCGTTGATGGTGTTATGTTTAATTCGGGCACCTGGTCTACTGTCTGGGCTCACGATGCGCGTACAGGAGAAATCCTGTGGGAATTCGATCCTGAAGTGCCTCGATCCTGGGGGCGATACGCTTGCTGCGATGTGGTCAATAGAGGCGTCGCGGCGTGGGAAGGAAAAAATCTTCGTGGGAACAATCGACGGTAGGTTGATAGCCCTCAATGCCGGAGACGGGACCATCGCCTGGAGCGTCAAAACAACTCCTCCGAATAAGCCTTATACGATAACAGGGGCACCAAGGGTCGTTGATGGAAAGGTGATTATTGGCAATGGGGGCGCTGAATACGGAGTCCGCGGCTTCGTCACGGCGTACGATGCTGCCAGTGGAGAACAACTTTGGCGTTTTTATACGGTGCCAGGAAACCCGGACGATGGTTTCGAGAGCAAAGCGATGGAGGAGGCCGCCACAACCTGGAGAGGCGGTAAATGGTGGGAGGTAGGAGGCGGAGGAACAGTGTGGGACTCCATGGCGTACGACCCCGACCTGAATCTGTTATACATCGGGGTAGGAAACGGATCACCCTGGAATCGATACATTAGAAGCCCAGGGGGCGGAGATAACTTATTTCTTTCGTCAATTGTTGCGATCAACCCAGACGATGGAACCAAGGTATGGCATTACCAAACAACTCCTGGCGATACCTGGGACTATACAGCGGTTCAACACATGATACTCGCCGACATTGAGTTGCAAGGCGAAACCCGCAAAGTCATCATGCAAGCACCCAAAAACGGCTTCTTCTATGTACTGGATAGGGAAACCGGAGAATTCTTGTCTGCAGAGGCTTATGTGCCCATCACCTGGGCTACCCATGTTGATTCAGAAACAGGGAGACCAGTGGAAGATCCCCAGGCTCACTACGCCAATGAGAAAAAGCGAGTCAAACCTGGTCCTTTAGGGGGTCATAACTGGCACCCTATGACGTTTCACCCGGAAACTGGATTAGTTTACATACCGGCCTTGGACTTGCGTTTTGACTTCGCTCAGGACAATGCCTTTAAACATAGTAAGGAAGATTGGAATACAGGCATCGACTTTCGTGAATCAGCTCCACCCGCGGACCCTGAAGAGATGATCGATAATCTTAAGGAAATAAAGGGCTTCGTTAGTGCGTGGGATCCAAAAACACAAAAGGAAGTATGGAGGGTGCAACACGCTACAGCATGGAATGGCGGCCTGCTATCCACCTCAGGAAACCTATTGTTCCAAGGTCGGGCAGATGGGTATTTTGCTGCCTATGCTGCTGATAGCGGACAGCTACTTTGGGAGTCGCCAACACATGTAGGGATCATGGCAGCTCCGGTTTCGTATTCTATCGACGGTGAACAATATGTCACCGTCGTAGCTGGCTGGGGAGGGGCATACGGCCTGGCTTCTGGCGCTCCAAGACATAAGGGTAACGTGCTCAGCAAGGGCAGAATACTTACTTACAAGCTGGGCGGGGACCTGACCTTACCCGAACCGGAGGTCACCTACCTAGCTATTCCAGCACCGCCAGTAATGGATTACACGCCTGAGCAGGTGGCAGAGGGCCAAGACCTGTTTCATCAGTATTGCGCCGTTTGTCACGGCCCAGGTGGAGGAACTCAAGGTCCAGTAGCGAGCTTGCTTTACTCAGATCAATCAGTTCACGAGATCTGGGATGCAATAGTGGTCGGAGGTGCCTTCACCCAAAAAGGTATGCCAAATTTCAAACATGCGCTAGATAGCAGAAAATCTCAGGCAATAAGGGCTTATGTTATTGAATTAACCAAGGGAACGATTGCCTTCTGTGAATCAGATTACCGGGAACAGTATCCGGAACTGCTAGACACGGCCTGTGAGTTACCTGTTATTGGCGGGGAATAAATACGCTAGAAATAAGGGGCCGGCGAGAATGCCGGCTTCGTAAAAAACTAGTTGGATTCAATTTCCACGAGATAATCGACGACTTCAAGCATCTCATTGTTGCTACCAGCCAGTCGTCCGTCCGTTCGATACTTGCCAGAGACTACCATCGTAGGAATACCCGTTACTCGATAAGCTGACACTCTCGCCTGCGCCTGCTGGATTTTAGATCTTACCGCAAAAGAATCATAAACCGATAAAAAATCCTCTTCTGGAACACCACCGTGGCGCTTAAACACTTCTGCCAAAAGGTCCTTACGTCTCATATCTTTACGCTCAATGTGGATAGCGTTAAAAATAGGGGTGTGAACCTCATCAACCACATCAAGAATTTCCGCAGCATAATACGCCTTAGCAAATTCTGGCGTAAATACAGCGGGCAATCGCTCAAATTTTACTTTGCTGTCCCGTTCTTGCTTCCAAACTTCAACATAGGGGTCAAAGTTATAACAATGCACACAACCATAAGAAAAAATCTCCACCACCTCTGTCGCCTTTTGTTCTTGCGCCTCAACTGGTATAGGAATTAATTGGTAGTGCTCTCCCTCAACATAATTAGTTTCAGCAAGGACTAAGTTCGGTAGGGTTAACAATAGAATATACAAAGCGCCTAGTGTTCTCATAATTCCTCCGACTTCAAAATCATCAGCTCGATAGTTTTAGCCAGCCCAGCATAAGAAAATCGACGCGATCAGTGCAGTCCGCGAATATAGTCAGCCAAAATAGCAATCTCAGAATCTGTCAGCGTTTCAGCTACGCCCCTCATCATGCCACCAAAGCTTTCATCTGTTTTTCTAACACTTTCTCTGTATTTTGTGAGCTGCGCAATCGTATAGTCAACGGGTTGACCAGACAAACTTGGGTAACCAGCCTGGCTGTTACCCTTTCCAGTAGGGGAATGGCAAGCAGTGCACGCTGCCACACCCTTCCGCGCAATTCCTCCTCGATAAATTGAGGCGGCCTTCTCGAGCTCTTCATCATTGCCAGCAGAGGCCGCTGCCTTAGAAGGAAGATTCGCGTAGTAAGCGGCCAGGTCCCATAAGTCTTGTTCGCTTTTTCCAATCAGCTGTCCTGTCATTTCTACGAGTACCCGTTCACCACTTGCAATCATTTTTAATTGATTAAACAAATACTTTTCATTCTGTCCAGCTAGGTTCGGGTAACTAGGGGCAATACCTGACGCTCCGTCCTGGCCGTGACAAGCAGCACAGACCATCGCCTGGGCTTCGCCCCGCGACGGATCACCCATAGCGTTAACCACGGACCACGCAAAAGGCAAGGCTAAAACAGTAAAAGTTAGCAAAAAACGAAAAAACCATAAATCTATATCCAATATCTGTGGTCGACAGGGAACTTCTTCGGCGAGATTATACGCCCCAGATCCAATAAGATCGAACAGAAAACGCAATAAGATTGTTAGAATATATCCTTAAATTAAAACCTGATCGCTTACTAATGCCCAAACCTAGCTTCAATTCGAGAATCGAATCCGAGTTTTTGACCAGCGCCCCTAATTTAAGCAAATGCCCAGAACCAAAACTCTCTGAAGTGGCCTTCGCGGGAAGGTCCAATGCAGGGAAGTCATCAGTCCTGAATCAAATTACCGGTAACAAAAGCTTGGCAAAGGTAAGTAAAACACCCGGCCGCACCCAGATGCTTAATTTTTTTGAAAGCAAGGCAGGCGGATACCTCGTCGACCTTCCAGGATATGGCTACGCAAAAACTAGTAAATCGGATCAGGTCGCTTGGCAAAAATCAGTTAACGAATATCTATCCTTTAGGGAAACCCTAAGGGCTCTGGTCTTGGTCATGGATATTAGGCGTCCCAATCAAGAATATGATCAAGAGTTAATTAACTGGGCAAAGGAGTCTGATTTGACGCTCCACATTTTGCTCAACAAATCGGACAAAATCGGCACGAATAAAAAACTAGACGCGTTACGTAAAACTCGACTCGAGTACAAGCATTGGTCAAATGTATCGATACAAACCTTTTCAGCTTTGAAGGGAGATGGCAGAGGAGAACTCATTAATAAGATCCTATATTGGTTTGGTGATCCAGTTACAACCTCGAGCTAATGGGCCTGATCCCAGTTGTCACCAATACCTACTTCCACTTCTAAATGCACATCCAACTCAACAGCAGTTTCCATTAGCTCTTTGACCCTCGAAGAGGCCACATCGACGTGCGATGTTTCTACTTCAAAGACCAGCTCATCATGCACTTGCATTATCATCTTGGCATTAATGTCGCAATCATCTAACCATTTCTGAACATTACACATCGCGATTTTGATTACATCCGCTGCCGTACCCTGCATAGGCGCATTGATTGCTGTTCTCTCTGCCGCTTGCCTGCGTTGAGCATGCTTTGCGTCTATTTCAGGCACATAGAGGCGCCGGCCAAACACAGTCTCTACGAAACCCTTTTCTTTAGCACCTGATCTACTGTAGGCCATGTATTCAGCTACCCCTGGATATCTATCAAAGTAGACATCAATATAATTTTGAGCTACTGCTCGGCTTACTCCTAACTGACGAGCTAAGCCAAAAGCAGACATCCCGTATATAAGACCAAAATTGATTGCTTTTGCGCTGCGGCGCTCTTCGTCGCTCACTGCCTCGGGTGGTAAGCCAAACACCTCAGCCGCAGTTGCTCGATGAACGTCAACACCCTCATGGAACGCACGACACAACTGCTCGTCCTTCGATAGGTGAGCCATTATTCGCAGTTCGATCTGAGAGTAGTCTGCTGCGATGATTTTGCTCCCAGCTTTTGGTACAAATGCTTGCCTAATGCGCCTACCTTCCTCCGACCTGATTGGAATGTTCTGTAAATTCGGATTGGTAGAAGATAACCTACCTGTCGCAGTAACCGCTTGGTGATAAGACGTGTGTATGCGTCCGCTTTTCTCGTTTATCTGTAGGGGCAACTTATCAGCATAAGTGGTTTTGAGTTTAGAGAGACCTCGATATTCAAGAATGGCTGCAGGCAAATCATAGTCACGCGCTAGATCAACTAAAACAGGTTCAGCAGTGCTCGGCTTCCCGCCGGGAGTCTTTTTAAGCACTGGAAGCCCCTGTTTTTCATATAAGATTTCTTGTAATTGTTTCGTGCTATCTAGGTTGAATTCCTCACCAGCAATAGACCAAACCGAATCACGGATCCCGCCAAGCCGTTCCCCTAACTCCTCGCTTTGAGCAAGCAACATATTGGCATCTACCAAAGCACCATTTCTTTCAACTTTCGCTAAAACAGAGACCAGAGGTATTTCGATCTCATCCAACACTTTCTCTAGTGAAGGCGCTTTCGCCATGGAACCAGATAACTCTTGGTGTAACTGCAAAGTGACGTCAGCATCCTCCGCAGCGTATTCGCTAGCAGCTTCAATAGAGACCTCAGAAAACAGTATTTGTTTAGCGCCCTTGCCAGCTACATCTTCAAAATGGATAGTTTCTCTTCCAAGATAATGCCGAGCCATATCATCCATGTTGTGTCTGGTAGCGGTACTGTTTAAAACATAAGATTGGAGCATCGTGTCTATATACGGGGGGGCAACATTGATTCCATAATTAGAAAGAACATTAACGTCGTATTTGAGATTTTGTCCGACTTTGACTCGATCTTTTGATTCCAGAAGTGGCTTAATTTCACGGAGGACCATATCCAGTGGGAGCTGGTTTTTTTTAGCATCACCTTCTAAATGCCCGATGGGTATATAGACCGCTCTTCCAGGCTCTATACCAAAAGAGATGCCTACTAGTTCAGCCTCCATATAATCCAGACTTGTAGTCTCTGTATCAAAACTAAATGCCTCGCTCTTCATCAATTTGCTAACCCACTTTGAGAGCGTCTTTTCATCCAAGACCGTTTCATACTTGGCCTGAACAACAGGTTTAGGGGAGCTGGCATGTATTTGACTATTTGAATCTGGCTGTTCCTCAAGCCAAGATTTAAAGCCTAGCTTCGTGAATATCTGCACCAACTTCGCCGTATCAGGATCTTTAGCCTTCAGCTCAAATAAGCTGTCTTCAAGCTCCACATCACACTTAATTGTGGTCAGTTTTTTGGACAGCGGTAGCTGATTTAGAGAAGCACGGAGATTTTCTCCCACCTTTCCCCCGATCTCTCCCGCGTTTTCCATGACGGCTTCCAGCGTATCGTATTGGTTTAACCACTTTGCTGCAGTCTTAGGCCCTACCTTCGGCACTCCCGGGATATTGTCGACAGCATCGCCCATTAAAGCCAGGTAATCTATTATTTGTCCCGGGGCAACTCCAAACTTATCAACCACCGCCTTTGCATCCATTGTGGAGTCCGTCATCGTATTCACTAATGTGACGTGCTCTGAAACCAGCTGCGCCATATCTTTGTCGCCAGTCGAAATAACTAATGGTTTCGAGGCAACCTCGGCCTGCTTTGCAAGGGTCCCTATAACATCATCCGCCTCTACCCCGCTCTCCATAATCAGCGGCAAACCCATCGCTTTTATAATCTGATGAATAGGATCAATTTGTTCCCTCAAATCCTCGGGCATCGATTCCCGATTTGCTTTGTAATCACTGAAGAGAGCATCTCTGAAAGTTTTACCTGGCGCATCAAACACGACAACCAACAAAGAACCTGGATAGTCCGCTGATAGGCGCCTAATCATACTGATCACCCCCCGAACGGCGCCGGTCGGAGCACCCTCCGCTGAGGTCAGATCGGGCATCGCATAGTAAGCTCTAAAAAGGTAGGACGAACCGTCTACCAATACGATAGGCTTTGTATCATGATTGTCCTTACCGCTATCTGCCAATATCTAGCCCCAACATGTTTACTAAAACTCTACTACAAACCAGCCTAAATCCTAGAACTCTTTATCGTCTTCCTAGCATATCTTTCCCGAGGATTACGGTATCCCTTGGCCTTATGATGTGGCTCACTTTAGGCAGCGGTCTAACCTATGGCTCGGAGTCGATTAGAGGGCCCGACGTAGTGATCGTTGCCGGTGACAATAAGACTGTTCTCGAATTTCGACAAAATGGTCAGCTAAGGATGATCCAGGTGATACCTAAACGGGGTAAGCCCTACTATCTGGTGCCAGAGGACCCCACAAGAAATAATGGCGACCTGACAAAGGCTGAGAAACTTTTACCAAGCTGGGTGATCGCTAGCTTTGAGTAAATCACTATAAATCGAAGATGTTGACCAAGGAGATCGTCTCGGCCCTGTGCTCAAATTATGGGCTCGGCACTATCACTCAAATAGATCTAGCGAGAGGGGGTATAGAGAACCTAAATTACTTCATCGATATCAACAACAATTCAACCCTCAATTCTTATGTGCTTACTGTAATAAAGACGCCTTCTTACTCGGGCGATTCATATTTCGAGATGATGGAATTGCTAAAGCAGCTAGAAGTCGCAGTACCCTCTCCTCTGAAAGACTTAAAAGGAAATGTCTTCAATTATATTGATAATGGGGAAAAAGCTTTAGTCCAACCTAGATTGCCTGGAAATCATATATCTTCAGTGGAAATCCTTCATATCCGTCAGTTATCCAAATCAATTGCCGATTTACACCAGTTACCCTGCCAGTCAGTAAAAAACCTGCCTCTCCACCCTAGAAATCTAGAATGGGCCCTAACCCAATCTAAAAAACTTGAACCTCACTTAACACCTGATCAAAAAGCATTGCTTCATACTTCGCTCAAAAGGGTAAAAACTCTTACGGACACATTAGGAAAAGCTAACGTCAGCAAAAGTCTAATCCACGCTGATTTATTTAGAGATAACGTATTGTTTGATAATGAGCACATTAGTGGTCTTCTAGACTTTCACCATGCGTCAATCGGATACTGCATGTACGACTTAGCTGTGATCGCCATCGATTGGTGTCGCACCAAGGAAGGTGGGTTAAACTCTGAGTTTCTGCACGAATTACTCAAAATCTATAACCTTAAAAAGCAAATAACTTCTGACGAACTATGGCTATTCAAAGATTTTATCGTGTTTGCAGCGTTAAACTTTTGGCTATCGAGGCTCATGGGTCAAATGGAAAACCGCGAACGCTCTAAACACCCAGATGAGATAAAAGCTGTCCTGGAATTATTGATTTAGCTGTTTTTTTTTCCGAGCAGCTCGAATATTTGTGCTATTTGCTCAGCGCTGTGGGGACGCTTTATATAACCAATATAACGGGCTCGGGGACCGACTATAACTACATTACTTGTGTGGTCAAACATGTAGCTGCCGTTATCCATCTCTACTTGCTCAAATATCACATCAACCTTTCTCGCAAGACTGTCGACTCCATCAGCAGACCAAACCCCAGAGAATCGTTCAGAGAACGTCTTTACATAAGGGCCGAGGTTTTCCGGTTTGTCTCGGGCGGGGTCTATCGTAACCAGCAGGCCTTGAAATGGCACAGCATCTGTTTTTCGATCCTCAGCCAACAGAGCTGATTCAGCCTTGGCAAGAATAGACAAGGTCAGCGGACAAAAGTCGGGACATCGCGTAAAACCAAAATAGATAAAACTCCATTTACCGGCAAATTGGTCTTGGCCAAAGGGGCGTCTTTCGTGGTCGACGAAACCGTCGAGGTCTAACGATACAGGTTCTTCTAATATCACAGCGCCTAGTAATTTAAGTTCTTCATCTATTGTTTCGTCGCTTTGACCAGGTAAGTATTTTGCCAAGAACAGAAGGGGGCCAAGACTGAATAAGGCAATGAGGATTACGTATCCAAAGGGCTTCATGTTTAACGCTCGCTAGTCATCAACCAAAAGGGTAATAATGATCCACCACCAAAAACAAAAATAACAAACCAAGATAAACGATCGAGTAACGAAAAGTAAGACTGGGCAAACTTGCTTTACTTGAGAAGAACAAAGCAAGCGCCAAATAGAGAAATCCCCCTGATAGAAGAAAAGCGCCCACCAGGTAAATCAGTCCCGACATGCCTATCAAGAAGGGCATGAGCGATATGGCGGATAGCAAAACCGTATAGAGAAGTATATGAAGGCGCGTGAAGCGATCGCCGTGTGTTACCGGTAACATTGGGACTCCTACCTCTGCATATTCCTCTTTCCTATCGATTGCCAGCGCCCAAAAGTGTGGCGGAGTCCATACAAAAATGATTAGTACCAGAAGCAAACCGCCTGGTTCAATAGCATTCGTGACCGCCGTCCAGCCAAACAAAGGAGGCGCTGCTCCAAATAGTCCACCAATGACTATATTCTGTGAGGTCGCCCTCTTGAGAAAAAAGGTGTATACCAACCCGTACCCCACCCATGAGCACAGGTTTAGCCAGGCCGTCAGAGGGTTTGTCAGAAACCATAAAACCAGCATTCCGGCAACGCCTAAAATGGCGGCAAATATTAGACCCTCCTGTTGTCCAACTCGACCGGTGGCAACCGGCCGGTTCTGAGTCCTCGCCATCTTCGCATCAATATGGGAGTCAGCAAGGTGGTTGATCACCGCAGCTGAACTCGCCACTAATCCCACCCCTAAAGTGCAGAACAAAAGGACATCTAGCGGTACACCTGAAGGGCTCGCCAAGCAAACACCGACCATGACACATAAAAGCATCAACAAGACTACCTTGGGCTTACACAATTCGATGTAATCGCTTATCACCAATCTTTCACTTACCACTTCGCTCATTACTCTATTTGCCAGACAGCCTATTTCAACCCAACATCAATGGGGCCTCTTTTGATTGCATTCAAGGCCAAACCATCATCGATATTATTGTTACGATACGATTTATCGCCCAGATAGTCCTCTACCATCTGTTCGCCCGCCGGAAAAACCATGAGCAAGATCATTAATCCCGAAATAAAGAGCCAAAAGAATTCCTTATATAGGATCGATCGATCTTCTTTTTTCTTGCTGGATGTGGTGGAACAAAACGGAAACCGGCAAAAGAATCACTGTGACGATGCCTGCGAGTAAGCACAGCCAAAAAATAGCCTGTTTAAAGGTGAAAAAATCCAATATAGATACCTGCTCCTTCTACTCCAGGCTTTGAGAGCTAGAACGATAACCTTGGCGAGTATTTGTTCGCTATTGGTTAAAAAAAAGCGCAAAAATAAAATCACTACACCAATTTCTAGAAAAGGATCGATCTTCTGCTGACAAATTATCCTTTTTAAAGCCCAAATGCCGACCGCGACGCATTATAGCCACTAGTGGATGAGCCCTCAAAGGTATTATTAATTCAAGCAGAAAAGCTGTTAAGAACTTTTATTTAAATCGATGATGTTTAGTTTTTTTTGCCTGAGTTTTATTCAATAGGGGTTTTTCTAAGCGCCCCCTTTAGAACAGCTGAAGGCGCGGTGGTCGTCTCTGGCTTGTCGTCAGTAAATCCGCAGCTAACGCACAATCTGTAGGAGCGGCCTTCTTCTTCTTTCACAACAATGCGGTCAACCTCATTACATTTAGGACATACGGCCCCTGCTATGAATCTCGAGGACTTTGGTTTTCGAGTATCAGTCATCAATTTTGGCTCTTAGTTGTTCGTAAAGATGGTCAGTATCCGGCCGATGACCATGCCAAATTAAGAAACTCTCTGCCGCCTGTTCGACCAACATACCCAAGCCATCGACCGAGGTAGCAGCTCCTACGGATCGAGCCCAGGTCGCAAAAGATGCTCCTGACCCATAGGACAAGTCGTAACAGATCTTGCCCATTACGACATTCTCTCCCAGGAGATCAAAGGCCCCCGACAACCCGATTGAGGTGGCATTAATCACTAAATCATAAGAGCCGTCTAGCTCTTTCATATCTCTAAAATCCAAATTGGAATGAGGGTAGCGTTTAGAAAAACGATGTACTAAATCTTCTCCCTTTTCTTTGGATCTGTTTGTTACAGCCAATGAATTTGGTTTTTCGTCGAGCAAGGGACCGATTACACCACGAGTGGCACCACCTGCCCCTAGAATTAGGATGTCGGAATTACAAACAGATATTCCATGCCGATGGACTAAGTCTCTTGTCAAACCAATTCCATCGGTATTGAAGCCATGTAATTGGCCCTCGCCATCTACTCTAATTGTATTAACAGCTTGGGCCTCCGAGGCTATGTCGTCAGAAGTGTCGACTCTTTTATAAGCATCTTCTTTGAACGGCACGGTTATATTAAAACCGACATGCCCAGAGTCGACTAAGAAGTCTATTGTTTCATTGAATGACTCTGGCGGAACCAAGTGCTTTCCGTAAGAAATCACTAGACCAGATTCTTGCGCGAAAAACTGATGTATTTGCGGCGACAGAGAGTGATCGATCGGGTTGCCCAATACCAAATATTTATTCAACGCCACCTCGAAGCATAGAACCATCTAAAAAATGGATTTTACTTGGCCCATGCGCATTACCAACCTTCCCTGGAAGAATAAAATCCACAATACCTTCAAAGGTCTCGCTAACAGCTTTTTCCGATGTTAACTCAGCCTGCCCACTTAAATTCGCCGAGGTCGAAACCACAGGGGCTCCGAATTTAGTGGACAACTCTCTTGCCTGCTTGTGATCGGGAACACGACATGCAACCGAGTCTCTACCCCCAGTAACCCAGTCACTGTAGTCACGTAGATTAGGTAGTATCCAAGTGTGGTGCCCAGGCCAGCTATCAACTATTTCCTTGTTTTTGTCTGGCTTAACTCCAGACAACTCCTTCTCGAAGTATTCCAACAGGCCGCCAATCAAAATAAGCCCCTTCTCCTTTTCTCTTTGCTTGATGTCTAATATTTTCTTGACTGAAATATCGCTTCGCGGGTCACAGGCTAAACCCCAGACCCCTTCGGTCGCATGCGCTACAACACCCCCTCGTCTTAAGACGGCAGTCGCTCGTTCGATCTCACTAACTGCCACTTAGTGTTTCTTGTAACGCCTGATTTTGGGAAATCACCTTATCTTTGTTTTTCTCTCTATCAGCACGAACACGCTCAAACAAACTATCGTCGCTCGTCGCTAGAATTTGGCTC
The DNA here is from genome assembly GCA_902568205.1 of K189A clade bacterium. GTDB lineage: Bacteria > Pseudomonadota > Gammaproteobacteria > Pseudomonadales > Azotimanducaceae > UBA4421. Next base: position 42,073 of record CACFPX010000002.1, read on the forward strand.
GCCAAATAAGCTGCGTTTTTAGCTCCAGCCTTTCCAATGGCTACAGTGGCAACGGGGATTCCGCCCGGCATTTGTACCGTCGACAGCAATGCGTCGACACCTTGGAGCGACCCACTGCTAATTGGGACCCCAATAACCGGACGTGTGGTTTGAGCCGCAACGGCGCCAGCCAAGTGCGCCGCCATTCCTGCAGCACAGATAAAAACCTTGCAGCCACGCGCCTCTGCATCGAGGACATATTCTTGGGTTTCTTTAGGCGTTCTATGTGCGCTAGTCACCCTTACCTCAGAGGTGACATCCAACTCATCGAATACCTCTTTGCACGATTGCATTGTCGGCCAATCAGACTCTGAACCCATCAAGATAGCAACCCAAGACATAGCTTATTCCTTATTTGTGAAACCGCTAAATATACTGAAGCGATTTTTTTCCACCTCAATTCAAATAACTTTTTTTTGAAAGTCGAAGAACAGTCTTACGTTTCCAGTTGAAGTGCATATAATTCTCTAACCTGTAAAATCATCCAACAATGGCAAACTTAGAAATTCTGAAATTCCCAGATCCTCGATTACGGACTGTGGCCAAATCTGTCGAAGTCTTTGACGATACTTTAGCAAAGCTGGCCGACGATATGCTTTCCACCATGTATGAAGCACCAGGAATCGGGCTTGCAGCAACTCAAATAAATGTACACAAGCAGTTATTAGTAATAGACGTTTCGGAAACAAAGGATCAACCCATCATCCTCGTAAATCCACGTTTGGAATTATCTGGTGACACCCTCGAAGCGGAGGAAGGGTGCCTATCCCTTCCCGGGATCTACGAAAAAGTATCCCGCAAAACTAAAGCTCATGTCTTTGCCAAAGACATCAAGGGTAATGATCTGAGCTTTGATTCGGATGGACTACTAGCAATATGCATACAGCATGAGGTGGACCACTTAAAGGGAAAGGTCTTTGTTGACTATATTTCTAATCTCAAGCGATCTCGGATCAGAAAAAAATTGTTGAAACAACAAGTCGCGTAAGGGATCTCGCATAGTCATCCAACCTCAACCAAAACTAACGACTATTTTTGCTGGTAGCCCGAGCTTTGCCAGGAACATTTTAGAACAACTCGCTTCAAGTCCGTTCAAACCTGAGCTAGTTATCACACAACCTGATAAAGCAAAGGGGAGGGGGCGCAAACTTTCCATCAGCGAAGTCAGGGCATTAGCAAATGATCTGCACATTGACGTCTTCCAACCCACGAGCTTGTCAGACCCGGAGGTTAAACAGACTATCAGAGATCTAAAAGCCGACGTCTTAGTTGTTGCCGCCTATGGCCAAATAATCCCGAAGGAAGTACTCGATATTCCAGTGTTTGGCGGCATAAACGTGCATGCTTCCATATTACCAAGATGGCGCGGCGCAGCACCCATCGAGCGAGCAATTATGGCCGGCGACACCCGGTCTGGCATTAGTATCATGCAAATGGATAAGGGACTAGATACTGGACCTGTCTATCAAACTGCCCCACTTGCAAATATCGATCTGTTGTCGGTCGCAGAAATTGAGGAGGAGCTAGCGAAAATTGGAGGTAGCACGCTAATAAAGACACTAGAGGAATTTCGAATGCATAAGGCTGGTGATAGAGACAGACCAGCGCCAATGGCCCAAAACGACGCCCTTGCTACCTATGCCAATAAAATAGGACCCAAGGACAGGGTGCCAAACTGGAAGCTTTCAGCTAAATCTCTGAATTTACAGATCAAAGCGTTAGCCCGTCGCCAACCAGTTTTCATACAAGCAGACGACCTGATCATACAGCTGCTGCAAAGCGAGGCTCTCAATGAAAATGAAACTCATACTGTCCCCGGTATAATTTCTGGGTTAGGAGATATGGGCATTTGCGTGGACTGCGCTGAGGGCACCCTTCAAATAACAATGGTTAAACTTAATCGCGGCCAGGGCAAGCCCATGGACATCAAGGCGTTTTTGAATGGTTATGAAGATGCTCTAACTGTCGGAAAGATCTTGGCTCCTGATAATGCAAAATAGCACGACAGAGAAAAGCAGCGTCCGTTTTCTCTCTAACCAGTGCTTAAAGAAAATCGTTGTACAAGGCGTCAATGTCAATTCACTGCTATCAATGAACGACACAGGCCTCCAAGAGCCCATTCAAAAAGAGCTAGTATTTGGGGTCCTAAGATACTTTTTTTTCTTAGACAGCTACCTATCTCGACAGCTAAAGCAAGATATAAAAAACAAAGATATGGACGTAAAGCTTTTACTCTTGATGGGTATCTACGAGATTAAATTTATGAGAACGCCAGCCTATGCCGCAATAAATGAAACGGTCAATGTTTGCCATGGGCTAGGCAAAGCATGGGCCAAAGGTTTAGTTAATGCGATATTAAGAAAGGCCTCTAGAAATGAAACAAAACCAGAAAGTATTGAGGAAGATCTGCCGGTTTGGCTATCTAAAAAATTGGAGGCCGATTTTCCAGATCATTATCAAATGATTAAAAAAGCATTTCTAATCAAACCAGAAATGGCCCTTCGAATTAACCGAAGCAAAATAAGCCCCGAAGATTATAAGAACAAGCTAAACAAAGCTGAAATTTCGTTTAGGTCCTCTCCGTTTGAGGAAGCTATATTACTTGAAGAGCCAAGAGCATCCGCAGATCTGCCTGGATGGCTAAGTGGAGAAGTGAGTATTCAAGACCTTGGCGCTATTACTCTAGGGCATCTCTTTTTCGCTCAAATCAATGAACGAAGGGAAAACCCGGTAAGGATTCTTGATGCATGCTCTGCGCCAGGCGGAAAACTATTTCATCTAACAGAGCTCGTGGCTTTCCATAAAATTGAATGTTCTATTACTGCTTTAGAAATCAGCAATCAGAGAATAAAAACCATGTGTGATTTGGGCAAACGCCTTGGTCACAACGTCCCGGTTTTACAAGGAGATGCATCTAGGCTCGACTGGTGGGATAAGAAGCCATTTACCCACATACTTGTGGATGCTCCCTGTTCAAGCTCCGGAACCATAAGACGCAATCCTGATATTAAGCTTCTGTTGAAGAAAAAAAATCTGCAATTCTTTCAACAGAAACAATTGCATATTCTGACTAACCTCTGGGACAAACTTAGTCCAGGAGGCCTTATGTTTTATTCAACGTGTTCTTTATTTCGTGAGGAGAACGACCTTTTAATTCAAAAGCTTGTTGAAGAGAAAGATGCAGAGATTTTAAAACTCAAAGTGCCAGAAAATGTTGCCAATGCTCTGTTTACGAACTATGGGTGCAATCTTTTGCCTTTTGATAAAATTTCGGACGGGTTCTACTGTTCTTTAATTTCAAAGAAAACAATTTAAAGGGATCGAATTGAAAATAATCATTCTTGGGGCGGGTCAGGTAGGCATTACTCTCGCTGAAAGCTTGGCGCGAGAGTCCTTTGATGTAACGGTCGTTGACAACGATAGATCGACCCTCTCTGCTCTTAGCAGTAGGCTTGATATTCAAACCATCGAGGGCTGGGCCTCTCATCCCGAGACATTGAGACGAGCGGGAGCAAGCGAAGCTGATTTACTCATTGCCGTAACAGGTAGCGACGAAGTCAATATGATAGCTTGCCAGGTGTGCTTCTCTCTATTTAAAACGCCTCGCAAAATCGCGAGGGTGCGGGCCGCAGACTACCTTGATAAAGAAGGGTTTTTTAGTCAGGAGAATATGCCAATAGATGTGCTGATTAATCCGGAGCAGGTTGTAACCGAAAACATCCACGAGCTGCTTCGACACCCCGGGGCTCTCCAGGTTTTGGATTTTGCGGAGGGACTGGTTCAGCTAGTGGGCATGAGGGCATACCAAAATGGACCGCTGGTGGGTCATGCTATAAGTTATCTGCGAGAGGACATGCCAAATGTCGACACTCGAGTCGCTGCTATCTTTAGGAAAGGACAATCCATCCTACCAACGGCAAATACGGTTATTGAAATCGGGGATGAAGTTTTTTTTATAGCAGCGAGAAAAGACATCAATGCCGTTATGTCAGAACTGCGAAAGGCCGAAAAGCCTTATGAAAGGGTAATGATTGCGGGGGGGGGGCACCACGGGAGAGCTACTTGCTCGTGAAATTGAGAAGGATTATGCAGTAAAAATTGTTGAGATCAGCGAGGCTCGAGCCATGCAACTCGCAGAAAAGCTGGGCAATGCGATAGTTCTTAACGGCGATGCAACTGATCGAAATTTGATGCTTCAGGAAAATATAGAAAATTGCGATGCTTTTTGTGCTGTCACAAACGATGACGAAACTAATATCATGGCATCTCTACTTGCAAAGCGATTGGGGGTTAGGGAAGTCATCACTTTGATATCCAAGGCGGACTATGTCGATTTACTTCAAGGGAGTGATATCGACGTCGTACTTTCGAGGCAGCAGGCGTCAACTAGTTCGGTACTATCCCATGTCCGACAAGTAGACGTGACTGAAGACCATAGCCTGAGAAGGGATGCCGCAGAGGCGATTGAAGCCGTCGCTCACGGTAATTCGGCCACGTCGCAGGTAGTAGGCCGAGCGATAGATGACATCGCTTTGCCTCCTGGCACCACTATAGGAGCAATAGTTAGAGACGGTGTCGTTTATATCGCCCACAGTGATCTAAAAGTCATGACAGACGATCACGTTATCCTGTTCTTGGTAGACAAAAGTCAAGTGCATGAAGTTGAGAACCTATTTCAAGTTAAACGAGGGTTCCTGTAATTAGGGCATAGGGTATGCATTTAGCAATCATATTCCAATTGACTGGGATCCTATTAATCCTTTTTAGTTTCACCTTTCTTACGCCAGTATTAGTCGCACTTCTGTATAACGAAACTACGGCTCCGGAATTTGCGACGGCATTTTTAATTACCGCTGTCGCGGGCTTAGCGCTATGGATTCCGTTTGGTCGTTCGCCACGAGAACTGCGAGGCGGCGACGGTTTTCTAGTCACAGCTTTATTCTATCTTGGACTAGGTTTGTTTGGCGCGATCCCCTTATACCTCAATACAGAGGCGGGGTTAACTTTTTCAGACGCCGCTTTCGAATCCATGTCCGGGCTAACAACCACAGGCGCAACCGTAATGGTAGGTTTGGATTCTTTGCCAAAATCCATTTTATTTTATCGTCAACAACTACAGTGGTTGGGAGGAATCGGAATTATCGTCCTCGCGGTCGCAATTTTCCCGCTAATAGGAATTGGCGGAATGCAGCTTTACCAAACCGAGTCACCCGGGCCTAATAAAGAGAACAAACTGACTCCAAGGATTACCGAAACGGCTCGGGCCCTTTGGCTAATTTACGTCAGTCTAACAGCCCTGTGTGCATTCGCTTATTGGTTCGCTGGAATGGATGCGTTCGACGCGATATGCCATAGCTTCTCCACAATAGCAATCGGTGGATTTTCCACACATGATCTCAGTCTTGGTTATTTCGACAATGCATTTATTGAGTTGGTGGCGGTTTTTTTCATGATCATAGCGGGCATTAATTTTGGCTTACATTTTTTTGTGTGGCAGAGAAAAAACCCCTTTTATTACTTTAGGGATAGTGAAACTAAAGCCTATCTCTTCTATCTATTTATTGGAGCGATATTGGTATGCGGGCTACTCTGGGACTACAAAGGCGAAGCCGCCGGGCTTGCGACTGTGCTTAGAGAGGGAATATTTCAGACCGTCTCCATGGCTACTACGACAGGGTTCTCCACGAACAACTTTAGCGAATGGCCGGGGGGTTTACCCTTTATCCTACTTTTAGCTGCGTTCGCTGGAGGTTGCGCAGGTTCAACCGCGGGGGGTGTTAAAGTAATCAGAGTTCTTTTGTTGTTTCTTCAGGGCTTAAGAGAGGTAAAGCGGCTGGTCCACCCATCCGGGATGTTTCCGCTCAAACTAGGAGGCTCTCCTGTTACCAGGCGAATCAGCGAGTCAGTTTGGAGTTTCTTAAGTGCTTATCTGATTATCTTCCTACTCATGGTAGTACTATTATTGGTGATCAGCGATCTAGATTTTATTAGCGCTTTTTCTGCTATTGGCGCATGCCTAAACAACCTAGGGCCAGGATTGGGTGAAGTAGCATCAAATTACAGTGGCCTCGAGGATGAGGTTAAGTGGGTGCTGATGTTCGCAATGATGCTCGGACGTCTAGAGATTTTCACATTGCTAGTGCTTCTCACGCCTAGTTACTGGCGACGATAAGGGCATTAGGTATCTTGATAGGGGTCGAAGTCCCGTCTATTTTTAAAAATCTTATACTCCCATTGATATTGCATAGGTGACCTTAACACGACTCTTTCTACGGCATCAGTAACTGCGCCTATATGCTCATTTTCATTCTCGCTATATACGAGATCGTCTGGTTTTTCAAAACAGATCTCATATTTCAAACTGTTGTGGTCTAGGCGTCTGGTTACAGAGGCGAACAAAATTTCCGAAGAAGTCTTCTTCAGAAGCTTATGAATTAGAGACATATAACGGATATTATTGCCGAAGAACTCAGACTGAATTGCACCCGAATTTACATTCGGTACCTGATCAGGCAGTAAGACGGAGATTTTACCATTTCGTAGCTCTTTAATTATGGCCCTTAATCCCGAAGGGCCGATAGGGTACATGGAGCCACCGTGACGCTCCCTCATATTAGACACTGCTCGCTCTAAAGATTTGACCTTTGGCGGATTGTACAACGCGACAAAGCTATAATAAGACGCCATATACACCTCAAGGATTTCAAAATTTCCAAAATGGGGTACCAGCAGTAATACTCCTTTTCGCTTCTTTAAGGCACCTTCTAGTAAATCCAGTCCGTCTACTTGGACGAATAAACTTAATAATCTTTGGTGATCCCAGTTTGACATGTACGCATACTCAAAAAATAAGTAAAACGAATTTGTAAGGCTTTCCTTAACTTGTTCGTTTAACTCTCTCTGTGAAAGCCCTTTAAAACAAAGTCTTAAGTTTCTTTCAGTAGTTTTTCGTAGTCGAGTATTTAACAAAAAAGCGAACGCAGAAAATAGACGAGCAATTGCCATCCCTGTTTGGGGTTTCAGGTAGCTCGTTATTCTTAACAATAGAACAAAGATTTTTTCTATGAACATACGATAAAATTTAAAGCGATCTCATCCTCTCTACAACTGCTTGATTATTTTCGGATACCGGGTTTTGAAATCATTCAGGGTTTGCGACTAAAATCTTAAATTCTATAGGATTCCAATAATATGCGCCGTCAATGAGCAATATAACAAATAAACACACGCAAATCGCTGGCGAACTCCCAAGGTTAGTTTTGCTCGATAGAGACGGCGTCATAAACCAAGATTCTAAAGACTACATTAGAAACGCGGAAGAGTGGGCGCCCATCAAAGGAAGCCTCGAAGCAATTGGTGGCTGGCAGCGAAGAGGCATTGAATTCGCCGTGTGCACCAACCAGTCAGGCCTGGGAAGAGGCCTTTTTTCCAAGGATGATTTATTTAATATGCACGCAAAGTGCAACTCGATCCTGAAATCCCTTGGAGGTAAGCCTCTGAGGTTCTTTTTCTGCCCTCATACACCAGAAAATAATTGCTCATGCAGAAAGCCCAAGACTTTACTACTAGAACTCGCGATAGAAGCGCTTGGCTCAAAACCATCTAATACTGTATTTGTGGGTGATTCACCCTCGGATCTTAAAGCTGCTCAAGCAGCTTCTGTTCAATTCATACTCGTGCACACCGGAAATGGCGAATCAACGTACAAAGAGTTATTAGAACTCAAAGAGCAGTTACCCCCACACTACCAGGACTTACGGTGCTATTTGGAGAGTTTTTGACAGACAAATTGTGTACGACTTAAACATCAAGATTGGCAACAGAAAGCGCATTTTTATCGATAAAGTCCCTGCGAGGCTCGACCTGATCTCCCATAAGCGTATTAAAGATGCGGTCTGCGCCGACAGCATCCTCAACTGATATTTTAAGCATTCTCCTTGCATTAGGATCCATGGTGGTTTCCTGAAGCTGGTCGGCATTCATTTCGCCCAGACCTTTGTATCGTTGAACGTTAACTCCCTTCTTAGCTTCTTCCATCAACCAGTAATAGACATCAGAGAAGTAAATCGGGGTTGATAACATTTTTCCTCCCCTTTCTATCGACGCGTTTTCCTCAAGCAATCCTTCCAGTTGCGTTACCGCAGGCTCTATAGCTTTGTAGTTCCTACTTTCAAAAAATGACTTCTTGAGCTCAATGTTAGTTCGAGCCCCCTTTATGATCATTTCTATCGATACATATAAATTAGTGCTCTCTTCTCCACTTTGACTCTCTTCCGACTCTGATTCACTCCCTCGAGCAACTCTAACCGAAAGCTGATTTTCTGGCGTTTGACCTATCGCATTTTCTAACGCATCGCACCAATTTTGCAATTTAGTCTCATCAATTAAGTCGCTTGGATCGCACATTGGAATTTTAAGAAAGGACTCAGATAGTTCTATTGGTAGTTCTCGAGCATTCCCGTGCAGTATTTTCAGACTATTCGTGTAGAGCCTCATCAGCTCGTAAAGTTTGTCAGCTTGTATAGGCGGTGCAGATTCATTAATCATCAATTTCGCATCGTCAACCGCTCCCTGCAAGTAATACTCTTCTAGCTCAAGGTCATCTTTTAAATATTCCTCACGACCGCTTTTTTTCATCTTGTATAGAGGGGCTTGCGCGATATAGATGTGCCCGTTTTCGAGCAATTGTGGCATTTGTCTAAAAAAGAAGGTTAGAAGTAACGTCCTAATATGTGAACCATCAGTATCTGCGTCCGTCATTATAATGACTTTGTGGTAACGTAGCTTTTCAATATCAAATTCTTCGTGGCCAATTCCACAGCCTAAAGCCGTGATAAGAGACCCGATCACCTGTGAGGAAAGCATGACGTCAAACCTGGCCCGTTCGACATTTAGTATTTTTCCTCTCAAAGGCAGTACTGCTTGAATCTTACGGTCCCTTCCCTGCTTTGCAGTTCCCCCCGCGGAATCACCCTCTACCAGATATATTTCGGATAAGGCAGGGTCTTTCTCACTGCAATCGGCCAACTTTCCGGGCAACCCAGCTATATCTAAAGCGCCTTTACGCCTTGTCATCTCCCTAGCCTTGCGCGCGGCCTCTCTTGCTCGTGCTGCATCGATCATTTTTGATGTTATCGCCTTGGCTTCTTGAGGGTTTTCGTCCAAATATTCGGTCAGAGCCTTGGAAAGCTCCTGCTCAACAGCCCCTTTTACTTCACTCGAAACTAATTTGTCTTTTGTTTGAGATGAGAATTTGGGGTCAGGGACCTTAACTGATATTACTGCAGTTAGGCCCTCCCTCGCGTCATCGCCAGTGGTATTTACATGTGCCTTTTTTTGCAAATCTTCCCTTTCGACATAGCTGTTTAAAGTGCGAGTTAACGCCCCCCTAAATCCAGCCAAGTGAGTTCCTCCATCTCCCTGTGGAATGTTGTTTGTATAACAAAGTATTTGTTCTTGATAACCATCATTCCATTGAAGAGCTATCTCTACGCCTATGTCATCCTCTCTGGAGTTTTGGGAAAAATGGAAAATGTCGTTAAGAGACGCTTTATTCTCGTTCAAATAGGCTACGAACGCACTCAAGCCACCCTCGTATGAGAATATTTCTTCATAATCTTCTCTTTCATCTTGCAAAACGATTTTCACGCCTGCGTTCAAAAAAGCTAATTCTCTTAATTTTTTTATAAGAACATCTCTTTGAAAAATGGCATCACTAAAAGTGTCCCCCGAAGGTTTAAAATAACACTCCGTCCCCGTCCCCTTTGCGTCGGCGACTTTCTCAATAGGAGCGATAGGAGCACCATCTCTATACTCCTGCTCGTATAGCGAGCCCTCTCTAGAAATTCTCAACACCAGTTTTTCTGATAAAGCATTTACTACCGAAATCCCAACGCCATGCAGGCCGCCCGATACTTTGTAGCTGTTATCGTCAAACTTCCCCCCAGCGTGCAGAGTCGTCATTATCACCTCCGCAGCACTCACCTTCTCTTCTGGATGCATATCAACTGGTATTCCACGGCCATTATCTTTAACCGTTACCGCCTCTTCTTTGTGAATAATGACTATTATCTCGTCACAATAGCCTGCTAGCGCTTCATCTATCGAGTTATCCACCAACTCATGGACCATATGGTGAAGCCCAGTGCCATCCTCGGTATCACCAATATACATGCCAGGCCTTTTTTTTACGGCCTCAAGACCTTTTAAAACCTTAATACTGTCCGAATTATAAGACTCACTATCCGACATATAATTTACCGCCTATATTAATTGGCCATGTTTCACGTGAAACGTTTTAGATTCTTCAAAGGATTTCTCAAAAATCGTTGAAAGAAATACATTTGAAGAAGTCATAAAAGTTTGCATCTGCATTTCAGAAATCATCTTCACGCATTGTACCAAATTATCCTCGTCAAGTTCTGCAGATATATCGTCAATAAGCAAAATGCTTTTTCTTGATCGTTCATTTAGCAGAAGTCTTGTTTGAGATAAAGCAAAGAGCACAGAGACCAGCTTTGCCTGGCCCCTCGACAAGTAATCTTTTGCGGCTATGCCGTTAAAAACGATTTTAATATCTCCTCTGTGAGGGCCCAAGCTTGTAGCGCCAGCTTTCTGGTCATAAGGAATTTGGCTTTGAAACTTTTCTAGCGCTTCATTAGGATCACGACCCACCCCTCCGCCATAATAGTCGAGCTGAATCTTGCCAAACCCTCCAAAGGCGCCCAGTTCCGCCCTTAACAAATCACAAATCCTAGTTAAATAGCTTTCCCTTTGCTCGTTTATCTTTGCTGCTAGTGCTGCCAATTCATGCAACCAAGGGTCCGAAACTCGAGTCCCAGCCTTGATCCATGCATTTCTTTGTTTCAATGTTTTTTTATACTTCCGTGCCAACTCTAGATATTCATGTTCCACGTGAAACAAACCCCAGTCTAGAAAGGAGCGCCGGACTGAAGGGCCCGAAAAGACAAGGTCTGACTCATCAGGCGTAATTATCTGAACTGGTAAAGCCCGGCTTATATCCGAACCCCGGCCACGCTTTACTCCGTCTACCTGAAATAACGTTGGTTCACCTTTTTGACTGATGCCACTGAAGCAAAGTGTGGTCCCGCTGGACTCTTCCACATCTAAATGCACAGCCATGCTTTTGCTTTCTAGGTTAATAAGACCACCCGAAACGCCTGGGCGGAAACTGCGCCCACGGGCCATAAAGCATATGGCTTCTAACACAGCGGTTTTACCGCTGCCATTGCCACCTTGCAAGAGATTTAGTTTTGCCGAAGGGTAAACTGAGAAACACTTTAAGTTTCGGAAATTAGCGAGCTTTATCTTGGAGATAACCAACTGTAAACAAGCGAATTTAAAGCCTCATGGGCATAACCACGTATAGAGAATTAGAGTCATCTAAACCCTCAATAAGAGCAGAACTATTGCCATCACTGAGTGTTAATTTTGCTTCAGAGCCTGATATAGCACCTAATACGTCTAATATGTAGCTTACATTAAAGCCTATCTCCAGCCCGCCCCCATCGTACGAAATCTCCAGAACCTCCTCAGCCTCCTCCTGCTCAGGGTTATTGGCCTGTATTTTTAGACTGCCTTTATCAACTATCAACCTAATTCCTCGGTATTTCTCGTTGGAAAGAATTGAAGCCCTTTGCAAAGCCTCTCTTAAGCTTTGTCTTTCGATTGTAAGCTCTGTACCACCACCCTGGGGCACAACTTTGTTATAGTCGGGAAACTGACCCTCTACCAGCTTAGAAATAAATTGGTAATTCCCCGATCTGACCGTAATCAGCTTATCCGATATCTGTAGAGAAAACTTTTCACTTCCATCTAAGATCTTAAGCAACTCCAGCACGCCTTTACGCGGTATTATCGCTTTTTGGCTCACTCCACCGCCATTCGCGCTGGCCCCTACTTCCATTTCAGTTAGGGCAAGCCTATGTCCATCTGTAGCAACGAGTTTAATCTTACCTTGGCCAATTTCAATCAGCATACCATTTAAGAAATACCGCACGTCTTGTTGCGCCATGGCAAAAGCGACCTCTTCAACAGACCGCCGAAACTTTTCGCTATTGATCTCAATAGACTCGCCTTCAATGTCGCCCAAAGCCTCGGGGAATTCAGAAACCGCTATGGTAGACAGGGAATAACTACTACCTCCGCTTTTAATCTTAAGCCTATCCCCAACATGCTCCATTACAATTGGCTGCTCACTAGGCAGGCTGCGCCAGATGTCGCTAATCTTTTTTGCGGGTACTGTTATTTCTCCATCACTCTCTGCATTTACCGTCAAACTGGCTTGAAGCTCTATTTCTAAGTCAGTTCCAACCATTTCTAGCTGGCCGTCCTTAACAATAAGCCTCATATTCGATAACACCGGTAGAGTTTGGCGCCGCTCAACCACGTTTGATATCAACTGAAGTGAGTCTATTAAGAGATCTCTATCTACAACTATCTTCATCTATTATATCTCTCGCTATGCGGACAATAAGCGAACCAAGTTTTTGTGGTCTTCTGCAGTCTCTGCTGTGGCTTCTTTTAATTCATTGATTTTTCTGCAGGCATGAAGAACTGTCGTGTGATCTCTACCACCAAAAGCGTCTCCAATCTCCGGCAACGAGTGGTTTGTCAATTCTTTTGCGAGCGCCATAGCCATCTGCCTGGGTCTCGCTACAGTTCGGTTTCTTCTCTTCGACACCATGTCAGCAATCTTTATATTAAAATATAAAGCGACCGTTTTTTGAATATTATCTATAGAGATTTGGCGGTCCTGGATCGCAAACAGATCCCTCAGGGCCCGCTTCACCTGCTCTATTGTAATCTTGCTGCCGGTAAATCTCGCATTAGCAATGACTCGTCTTAAAGCACCCTCAAGCTCCCTGACATTAGACCTTATTCGTTCTGCTATAAAAAATGCTACGGGGGTATCGAGTTCAACCTTCTCTGCTTCTGCTTTCTTTAAGAGAATCGCTACCCTTGTTTCTAATTCTGGGGGCTCTATCTCAACAGTTAGCCCCCAAACAAAACGCGATTTCAATCTTTCTTCAAGCCCCTCTATCTCCCTTGGATATTTATCGCTGGACATAACCATTTGGTGCCCGCCCTCTAAAAGAGCGTTAAAGACATGAAAAAACTCTTCTTGCGACTTCAACTTCCTCGCGAAGAATTGAACATCGTCTATTAATAGCGCATCTACAGAACGGTAATACTGCATGAAGTCTTGCATCTTCCCTTGCTGCAAGGCCTTGATCATGTCTTGAACAAATTTTTGCGAATGTAAGTATAGAACTTTAGCGCCCGGATCCCTCGCTAAAATTTCGTTCCCCACGGCATGCATCAGGTGCGTTTTGCCAAGTCCAACTCCGCCGTAAATCAGTAGCGGGTTATAAGAAACTCCGGCGTTCTCTGCCACCTGTTTGGCTCCAGCAATGGCCAGCTCGTTAGATCTACCTACAACATAGGAATCAAACTTGAATTCCGAATTAAGATTGCTGACACCACTAGAGGACTCTCTAACAATTGGCTCGCTTCGACTGGGTTGGCCGACAACTCGATCTCCTACAACAAGCTCTATTCCCACCATCTCTCCGGTCTCTCGCGATCTTTTTTCAAAGACCTCCGTTATAAGATCTAAATACGTCTTTCGAATTTGCTCCTCTACGTAGATATTAGGCGCCAATAAAGTAATCCTGTCTTCGTCAATCCTTGACTGAAGTGGTCTGATGTAAATCTCGTAGTGCTCTTCGCTTAGCTCTTTGCCGAGCTTAACCAAACACTCTTCCCAAAGCTCTTCTACCAATTGACCTGCCCCCAAATTCTTTACTAACCTTACGAACAACCAACTATCTAACAAGCTCTCAAACACATTAGGTTTGCCCTCCGAGCGTGTCCTCCATTTTATTCAAAACTCGTTGAAAATAGCTATCGCTAAAATGCAAAAATATTCTTTTTTTTTTAATGCAGATTATTCATATACTTACGTCGTTGAGAATCAACGCGAGACTAAATTTCCCTGAAAAATTTTGTTAACAAATTGCTGAAGAAACTGTGGATAACTTTTCATCCACATTACACCCACAAGTTAGGAAAAATTAACCACTAGGTAATCTACAAGCTAACTTCCCAAACAAACCTTTTAAAATCAATTTGAAAGCAAGGTTTCCAACAACAGAACGCATCTAAATAACTACATTAACAAAACTATATTTATATAAATATTATTTGACAGGTTAAATAGCTGTTCATAGAATCGCCCGTTCTCTGACTTCAAACCTATTTCGAGAAAGCGATGAAACGGACCTACAATCCAAGCAATCTAAAAAGAAAGCGAACACATGGCTTTAGATCTAGGATGTCGACAAAAGCAGGCAGAAAAGTCATCAATGCCAGGAGAGCCAAAGGCCGTAAAAGATTGACGGTTTAAATGTCGTTTAATCTAACTAAAGCGAGTTTATCTCCAGATTACTCAAATACCTTGAAGGAAAGCGATTTCAACTATCGCCAAGCAACTGTCTCAATTAGGGGAAAATATAATCATTTGGGATACCCTAGAATTGGTTATTCGATCCCAAAACGTGGAACCAAATTAGCTTTTCGTAGAAACAGGCTTAAACGATTGGTTAAGGAAGCCTTCAGACTGAATGCTCGTCAACTACCAAAGATGGATCTCATCGTGTTAGTGCAGAACGAATCGCAAGATGAGGTTCTTTCAGCAACTTTGGATGCTGGGTTTAGCAAGTTAATACAATTAAAGCATGATAAATGAGTCTTCCAGCGAGCAAGATCATTAAAAGGGTTGAAATTGTTACTTCAGGAACAATCAGAAAGACTTTTGTTCTAATATCTTCGTTGTTAGCGATTCCACTAATTTTTCTGATAAAGCAGTATCAACGATTTTTAAGCCCTATGTTAGGCAGTTCTTGTCGGTTTTATCCAACTTGTTCAACTTACACGCTGCAGTGCTATCAAAATTACGGCCTAGTGACTGGTTCATTACTCTCGATCAAGAGGCTGTGTAAATGTCACCCTTTTCACCCCGGAGGATTAGACGAAGTACCACTCAAAGACATTAATACTGATTACAAGGAAGCTGATCGCTAATGCTCTCCCCAGAAATATTGAGAATTATTCTTTTACTTAGCTTGTTAGCGACAGGTTACGTGCTGATCCTTACATGGAATGAGGACAGTAAGAAAGAACAACCAGCGCCTGAGAAGGCGATTACAAGATCTGTGGAAAATCTACCAACAATAGATTTAACAAATGTACCGACGAGTGACAGAAACCAAACCAACGACGTTCCTGACGATAGTTTTTTACTAACCGATACTGCGACAACCCCTTCTGTCGAACAGAGGGCATCAACAACTTCAGAGAATACAAATCGCTTGATAAAGGTCAAAACACCGACCTTAGAAGTTTGGATAGACAGATTGGGAGGCGATATTGTTAGAACTTACCTACCAAAATACCCAAGGGTTCAGAATATACCGGATGACCCTCTTTATTTGCTGGTCCAGGATGACAGGCTAGATCATTATTATGTTGCCCAGAGTGGTCTTATAGGCCCCGATGGGTTAGACGGGAAGAAGGAAAGGCCTCTTTATCAATCTGAGTTTTTTGACTATGAACTGTCGGTCGGTGAAACACGGAAAATAAAACTGCAGTTGAATGTCGACGGCGTAAAGGTAGAAAAGGTTTTTACTTTTGATGCAGACGATTATCTAATCTACGTAGATCACATTGTTGAAAATAGAACAAACGAATCCTTTGATGCGGGTCTGTTTACTCAAATAAAGCGTGATCGAAGGCAACCTCCCGACCAAGAACAATCAACTTTGGGTATGCAAGCATTTGTAGGAGCAGCAATAACTACTCCTGAAGAGCGTTACCAGAAAATAAGTTTTGACGATGTAGATGAAGGCTCTTTAAATGTTACTACTCAGGGGGGCTGGGTGGCTTTCTTGCAGCATTACTTTGTAACAGCTTGGATCGCTAACCCGAACGAATTAACGCGTTATTCGGCGAGAAGATTAAATGATGGAAAGTACGCTTTTGGTTTTACCGGCCCTCTCTTTTCTGTAGCTCCCGGAGAGGGTAAAACCTGGTCAACCCAATTTTACGCGGGTCCAAAGGATCAGAATAGGATGGCCGAGATTTCTCCGAATCTCAATCTTACCGTCGACTATGGGTTCCTTTTCTTCATAGCAGAACCTTTGTTTTGGCTTCTCGATTGGTTGAATGGTTTGTGCGGGAATTGGGGCCTCGCAATAGTTTTGTTGACGCTGATTGTCAAATTAGCACTTTATCCGCTGTCAGCTGCTGGTTATAAATCCATGGCAAACATGAGAAGAGTCGCCCCTCAGATGAAGCGTATTCAAGAAAGATATGCCAATGACAGAGAAAAGCTTCAGAGAGAGATGATGGCTTTATACAAGAAGGAGGGGGCTAACCCTTTAGGTGGTTGCTTGCCAATGCTTCTACCAATGCCAATATTTCTCGCACTATATTGGGTTTTATTGGAAGCAGTAGAACTTAGACACGCCCCCTTTATATTATGGATAGAGGATCTGGCGGTGATGGATCCTTACTTTGTGCTACCAATTCTGATGGCGGGAAGCATGTATTTTATGCAAACGCTCAACCCACAAATCGGCGACCCAATGCAGATAAAAATGATGAAAGCTATGCCCTTAGTGTTTGGGCTAATTATGTTGTGGTTTCCTGCTGGCCTAGTGCTCTATTGGCTGGTAAATAATTTACTTTCCATAGCCCAGCAGTGGTACGTTATCCGACAAACAGAAAACGCTCGGGCTGTCAGCAAATCTTAAGATGGATTCCCTTCCTGGTGACAGGGACACAATAGCAGCAATAGCTACACCTCCAGGTGTCGGTGGAATAGGTATCATTAGAGTTTCTGGATCTGGGTCTGAAGAGGTCGGCCAGAAAATCACCAATAAAAAATTAGGGCACGCAAAACCAACCTATACGGACTTTGTCTTCAATGGAGAGTTAATCGATCAGGGGATCGCCATGCTATTTCGAGGCCCCCGATCTTTTACAGGGGAGGATGTTCTGGAGCTGCAAGGTCATGGGGGGCCTGTCGTGATGAAGATGCTTCTAGAGGCGGTTTGTGCTCTTGGGGCGAGGGTCGCAAGACCGGGTGAATTTAGTGAGCGAGCCTTTCTAAATGAAAAAATAGATCTAGCCCAGGCTGAGGCTATTAGTGACCTCATTAGTAGCGCCTCTGTTAGTTCAGCAAAAGCAGCGATTAAGACCGTTTCCGGGGCGTTTTCAGAAGAGGTGGAAAATCTCACAGAATCTCTAAATGACCTTCGAGTCCTAGTGGAAGCGAATCTCGATTTTTCGGATGAGGAAATCGAGGGCCTGGATGATGGAAAGATCATCTCGCGAGTGGGCCAAGTCATTGATCGAATTGGTTTTCTAATCAATAAAGCCGATCAGGGAATCATCTTGAGTAAAGGCGTTACCGTAGCTCTTTTAGGCCAGCCTAACGTAGGGAAATCTAGCCTTTTTAACAGGATAGCGGATAAAGAAGAATCTATTGTCACGGAGTTGCCAGGTACAACAAGGGATTTGATCAAAACGGACATCTTAATTTCTGGCTTACCAATAAGATTAGTAGATACAGCCGGTCTAAGGGACACGGAAGACAAGGTAGAAAAAATTGGAGTTAAGAGGGCTAGACTCGCAGCAGAAAACGCTGACCTTATCATCGAGGTGAAAGACCTAAGCAATAAGGAAGAGCCTGCGTCAAACCGCGAACAATTAGCCCATGAAAACAGGCTAGTTGTATACAATAAGCGCGATTTGCGCGATGCGAATGAACGTATAGACTTGCCGGAAGGAGCACTAGCCGTTTCGGCCATTACAGGTTTGGGTATCGACCTGCTGCGCAATAAGATTTTGGAGAGAGTGGGTTTTGAGAACGACGAGTCAGTTTTTACAGCGAGGATTCGTCACATAGAGTCTATGAGAAGTGCAGTAAACATATTAAAGTCGGCTGAGCTAGAATTGGTAAAGGTTAGTAGTCTTGATCTATTAGCAGATCACTTGAGGCAAGCACAAAATGAACTAACCGAGATTTTAGGTTCGGTAACCTCCGATGAGCTTTTGGGAAAAATTTTTTCAGAGTTTTGTATAGGGAAGTAATATCTCAAGATGGTTAACAACAGATCTTATGATGTAATTGTGATTGGAGCAGGCCATGCGGGAACCGAGGCTGCTGCAGCCTCGGCGCGAACGGGGGCTTCTACTCTTCTGTTAACACAAAATTTAGAGACTGTTGGGCAGATGAGTTGTAATCCTGCAATAGGGGGCATTGGCAAGAGCCATTTGGTCGCTGAAATTGACGCTCTTGATGGGATTATGGGTCGGGCTGCTGATCTTGCCGGCATCCACTTCAAAACTTTAAATGCTAGCAAGGGCCCAGCGGTGAGGGCCATTAGAGCTCAGACAGATAGAAACCTCTACAAGAGAGCGGTTCGTGAGCTGTTGGATGAACAAGATAATTTGCTGTTGTTTCAGCAAAATGTCTCAGACCTAATAATAAAAAACTCGAAAGTCCTGGGTGTTGTTACGGAACTAGGCTTGGAGTTTTATAGCGATTCGGTGGTTCTAACCGTCGGCACCTTCCTGGGTGGCGTAATACATATTGGGGAGCAAATGATAGGCGGTGGCCGTGCAGGAGAAAAGCCGTCGGGGCCTTTGGCGACCAGACTACGATCCTACCCATTCAAAGTGGGCAGGCTCAAAACCGGTACACCGCCGAGAATCGATGGCCGATCTGTCAATTTTGCTGAGCTAGAAAGGCAGCCTGGAGACGAGCCAAGGCCTCTGATTTCGCAATTGAGTGTTTTAGATGATCACCCTGAGCAAGTTCCCTGTCACATAACTCACACAAACCCGAGTACACATTCAATCATTGAGGAGAATCTAAAAAGGTCTGCAATGTACAGTGGGAATATAAGCGGGGTTGGGCCCAGATATTGTCCGAGCATAGAAGACAAAATTAGCCGTTTTAGCGGAAAACAGTCTCACCAAATTTTTGTAGAGCCGGAAGGATTGTCTACTAGGGAGTTGTATCCTAATGGTATCTCGACAAGCTTGCCTTTCGATGTACAAGTGGACTTTGTGCAAACAATTAAGGGCTTCGAGGCAGCAGAGATTATTCGTCCAGGGTACGCTATAGAATATGATTATTTTGATCCTACCGGGCTTTATCACTCCTTAGAAACCAAAGAGGTGGAGGGTTTGTTTTTCGCGGGTCAAATCAATGGAACGACCGGTTATGAAGAGGCCGCTGCCCAAGGTCTCTTGGCAGGCGCTAATGCTGCTCTTAAGGTCCAAAGCAAGTCTCTATGGGAGCCGGGTCGCGAGCAAGCCTACCTGGGGGTAATGGTCGACGATTTGATAAATTTGGGCACCGACGAACCCTATCGAATGTTTACTAGTAGGGCTGAGTTCAGATTGAGGCTTAGAGAGGACAATGCGGACCAACGCCTCAATCAGACGGGTAACGAGCTGGGTTTGATAGGTGAGGCTAGAAACCGTGTTTATCAAACAAAGATGAAAAATATGAGAGCTCTAGAGGAAAAGCTTTCTCGTGAAAAAATCAAACCAGGTTCCAGTGTGGAGCAAAAATTAGGAATAACTCTAGAAAAAGAAGTAGATGTTCTTTCTTTGTTGAAGCGAAGTGATGTGACTTTTGAAAAATTAGAATCGCTAGTGGATGAATCGGAAAAACTGCTGTTAAGGCAAATAGAGACCGAGCAAAAATATGCGGGTTACATCAAAAGACAGGATGTGGAAATAGAGAAAATTCGAAGACATGAGGCGATGAAAATACCTAGCAATATAGATTTCTTGAAAATGGAAAGCCTTTCTTCTGAATTGAGAGAGAAACTAGATTTCCATAAGCCCGCCACCTTGGCGAGGGCTGCCCGGATCAAAGGTATGACACCTGCTGCGCTTTCCATCTTGTTGGTGCATTCAAAAAAAGGTGGCTTGGGCGCTGAGTAAACCCGAGACAATATCCAAAGGCCTTCGTGAGTTAGGTTGCGAAACCAATGAAGAAGCTGTTTCTAAGTTGTCGAGTTATCTGGAACTAGTCGTCAGGTGGAACAAAAGGATAAATCTGGTATCCAAAAAAGACATAGATAGGCTTCTAGAAAGACATTTGTTTGATAGCTTATCGATCGAAAGGTTTATCAAGGGCGATCGGGCATTGGATATTGGAAGCGGTGGGGGCTTTCCAGGAATTCCTTTGGCTATTTGTAGGCCTGATTTGCACTTTACTTTGCTCGATCGGTCGGCCAAAAGAGTTCGTTTTTTGAGGGTAGTTCAAGCTGAGTTAGGATTGGATAATGTGCATTGTGTCTGCCAAAATTTACCAGTTTCAAGTGCCATGAATAATACATACGATGTTGCCTTCGCTCGAGCCGTTAGTGACCCATCAACAATGTGGAGCATAAGCGAGCAGCTATTAAAGAGCAAAGGCAGGCTCATTTTCTTCTTGTCTACTCAGCCTGACAATTCTGCGGGAAAAAGAGAATTAAAAAAAAGGAATTTAGAAGACATTAGCTGGCAAATAGAAGATGTTCGCATTCCAAATCTTAACAGCCTACATAAAATCCTAGTAATGGATAAACAATGAGCCGCGTTATTTCCATAGCCAACCAGAAAGGAGGTGTCGGTAAAACCACTACTAGCGTCAATCTATCAGCTTCCTTGTCGATGCTAGGTAAAAAGGTGTTGTTAATTGATCTTGATCCTCAGGGAAACGCGACGATGGGTAGCGGTGTTGATAAGCACAAAGCTGCTGCAACTAGCTACGACTGGTTGTTGTTAAAAAAACCGTTAAATGAAGTATTCAAAGAGAGTAGCGCAGGTTTTTACGTGGTTCCCTCAAACTCAGAGGTTACCGCTGCGGAAGTAAATCTTCTGGGCAAGGATGGGCGGGAGTACGTGATGAGGGATCGTATTGCGGAGGAAGTTAATCCTTTCGACTATATTATTGTAGATTGCCCTCCCGCTTTAAATATTCTAACGGTTAATTCGCTGGTAGCTTCAACTGGGATACTTGTTCCTATGCAGTGTGAATATTACGCGTTAGAAGGGTTGGCTTCGCTCCTTCAAACCGTAGAAGTTATCAAAGCAGAATCGAACCCTCAATTGGAAATAGATGGGGTTCTCAGAACCATGTACGACCCGCGAAATGGTTTGGCGAGAGATGTTAGTCAACAGCTGTTAGAGCATTTCGGTGATTTAGTATTCAAAACACTTATTGGGCGAAATGTTAGGCTTGCCGAAGCGCCGAGTCATGGTTTGCCTGCTATCCTTTATGATCGTACCTCGAAGGGGGCGATTGCCTACATGGCTCTTGCAGAGGAGCTGCTAGATAGACACACTCTAGCTTTTGATTCAGAGAAAATATGAGCAAAAAAAAATTGGGCAGAGATCTGGGGAGTTTATTATCAGGCTTTGATAAAAAGGCGAGAAGTGCAAGCGATGACCACAAAGAGGTTGTAGAGGAATCAAGCGATAATTCAGGTTTTGTAAGAGTGTCTTTAGATGACATTACTCCAAACACCTATCAGCCGCGAAAGACCTTTAGTGCTGAATCTCTGCATGAATTATCAGAATCGATCAAGCGCCAAGGGATACTTCAGCCCATTCTCGTTCGAGAAAAACCTCAGGGAGGCTTTGAGCTCATTGCTGGTGAAAGGCGCTGGCGGGCTTCTAAACTGGCTGGCCTTGACTCTATTCCGGCTATCGTTAAATCGGCATTCGACGAAGAAGTATCGGTGCTTGCCCTGGTCGAGAATATACAGCGAGACAATCTCAACGCTTTTGAAGAAGCAGCAGCGCTTGGGAGGCTTAGGGACGAATTTAAGTTAACTCAGGAAGAGATTGCGTCGGCTGTGGGCCGTTCAAGAACGGCGGTAGCCAACCTGCTCAGGTTGCTTATGTTAGGAGAAACGGCCAAAAACCTGTTATTGGAGGGCCATATAGAGATGGGGCATGCTCGAGCCCTTCTGGGCGTTGAAAATTTAAACGACCAAGAGGCCCTGGCGATAGAGATCAAGAACAAGTCTCTATCGGTCCGGCAAGCAGAACTCCTAGTAAGAAAGTTTAAAGATAAAAAAACAAAAAGCGTAAAACGGCTAGAAAAAGATGCTGACGTTGCTAAATTAGAGCGAAGCCTCTCTGATCATTTAGGCGCACAAACGACAATAAAAGAAAAAGCAAAGGGCGCAGGAGAACTCATTGTTGAGTACAGCTCTCTTGAAGAGCTGGAAGGGATTATTGAGAAGATTGGAATGGATTCTCGATAATACGAAGAATGAATTTGCGTACAACTAATTGAATAGAAACGGTTCGCTCTCTATAATGCGCGAGGCCGAGAGGGTGCTGTATCCTGTGTATAAGCAAATTAACTTATTGTTGGGTTGGCAGTCTCTTATTGGGACATTGTGTGTGTGTTTCTTTTTTTTGCTCGGCAGAGAAGAGGGACTGTCGGCGTTGCTAGCAGTGGTGGCGGTAACCATACCAAATGTTTGTTTCGGCCTAATGTTGAGAGGTGAAAGGGACCCTACAAAGGATGTTATTCGGGCGTTTATTAGGATAGCGTTTCTACTAGCAAATTTGGGTATTGCTTTCGCGTTCTTTGACATTGAGCCACTTAGTTTTTTTGCGTCGATGGCGCTAGTGCAGCTAAGTTTTCTTGTTGGGCTGCAGGGGGAAGGTTAATTTATGGCAGACAGTTCGGCAGAATATATTCAGCACCATTTAACCAATCTCACCTATGGGAGAAATCCCGATGGATCTTGGGGTTTCGCAGAGAGCGGTGAACAAGCGGCAGAGATGGGCTTTTACGCGATTCATGTCGATTCAATGTTTTGGTCGATTTTTTTAGGTTTGGTTTTTTGCACTATTTTTAGGAGTGTTGCGAAGTCTGCGACCTCAGGTGTTCCAGGTATGTTGCAGTGTTGCATTGAGGCCATCGTGGATTTTATCGATGATTTGACAATCAGCATTTTCCAGCACAAAAATCCACTTATAGCGCCGCTAGCGTTGACTATTTTTGTTTGGGTATTTTTGATGAATTTGATGGATTTAGTCCCTGTGGATTGGATTCCGCAACTAGCTCATCTCATGGGTATCAATTATATGAAAGTCGTGCCCTCGACTGATCCGAACGTCACTATGTCTATGGCATTCTCTGTATTTTTTCTTATTCTTTATTACAGCATTAAGCAAAAGGGCTTGGGCGGGTTTATTAAAGAGTTGACGAGCCACCCGCTTCCAGGGAAAGCGGCCATTCCGGTGAATTTGTTGTTGGAGCTTGTTAATTTGATTGCGAAGCCTATTTCGCTTGGATTACGTTTGTTTGGGAATATGTATGCGGGGGAGATGATTTTTATTCTCATAGCATTGATGTTTGGTGCCGGGTTGGGAATTGCACTGCTAGGCGGAATACTGCATTGGGTTTGGGCGGTTTTTCATATTCTAATTATCACCCTTCAGGCGTTTATTTTTTCAGTTTTAACTATTGTTTATCTTGCTCAGGCGTATGAGGTAGATGAGCATTAATGGGTTTGGTTCACTTTTCACTTAAAAATACGGAGCAAAGATGGAAATTACGGGTTTAGCTATAATAGCTGCAGGTTTTATGATGGGGCTGGGCGCGATTGGCGCTGCGATTGGTGTTGGGGTATTGGGCGGCAAATATTTGGAAGGCGTGGCGCGACAGCCTGAGTTGTTGCCAATGTTGCGAACCCAGTTTTTTATCATGATGGGCCTAGTTGACGCCGTTCCAATGATTGCGGTGGGTGTCGGATTATACGCACTATTTGCTTTATAAAAAGGACTGTATAGAGCTCTCAATTAGAATTAAGAGGGAATAAAATGAATCTCAATTTGACGCTTATCGGCCAAACAATAGCGTTTTTGTTCGTTGTACTGTTCACGATGAAGGCTATATGGCCAATGATAATCGCTGCCATGAAGGAGCGCCAGGAAACGATAGCGGCTGGTTTGAGGGCCTCTGAAGAGGCAGATCAAAAGCTTGCTATGGCTTCATCGTCTGCCGAGGAGGAGTTGGAAAGGGCCAAAGAAGAAGCCTCGAAGATTCTTGAGCAAGCTAGGGAACGTGCCAATCAGATGGTCGAAGAAGCAAAGAATACTGCGAAGGAAGAAGGTGAGAGAATTTTGGAGTCAGCTCAAGCTGAGATTTTGCAGGAGTCTAATAAGGCCAAAGAAGAATTAAGAGCTCAAGTATCGGCGCTGGTCATAAAGGGTGCTGAACAGGTGTTGGAAGATAATGTCGACGCTGACAAGCACCAGGACATGCTGAATAAATTGGCAGCAGAGCTTTAACTCATGGAATTAGCGACCTTGGCAAGGCCCTATGCTATCGCAGCATTTAAAGCTGCGAAGGAATCGAACAAGCTATCGGCTTGGTCCGAAATGCTGTCTATTTTGTCGAGCGCTTCCCAGCATGAAAGAGTTTCGATGTTGTTGGAAAGCCCTGATTTGCCTGCTGAAGCTAAGGCGCATCGTCTTGCTGAAGTTTGCGGCGACGAGCTTGATAGCTCGGCGAAACTGTTTCTCCAGGCGCTTGCTGAGCATAATCGGTTACCCCTTTTGCCAGAAGTGCTCGCCCAGTTTGAAGAGCTCAAAGCGAAAGAAGAAGAAAGCATAGACGTCGAAGTTTTATCGGCTTTTGAATTAACAGAAACCCAAGTTGAAGAAATAAAATCGACGCTGAACAAGAGATTCGATAAGCAAATCAATATTGAATCCAGCGTCGATAAAACGCTGATTGGAGGGGCAATTATTCGGGCCGGTGACCTCGTTATCGATGGCTCGGCCAGAGGAAAGCTCACTAAATTAGCGGATACTCTAACTAGAAGTTAAGCGAATTTGGACCATCGGATAACCAGAAATAAAGAACCGGATTAAATTAGGAAACAGAAAATGCAACAACTGAATCCATCAGAAATAAGCGACATTATAAAAAGCAGAATAGAAGGCCTCGATGTTAAGTCAGAGGCACAAAATGAAGGCACAATCGTTGGGGTGTCTGATGGTATTGTGAGGGTTCATGGCCTTGCTGATGCTCAATACGGGGAAATGATAGAGTTCGAGGGAAGCCTCTACGGTATGGCTTTGAATCTAGAGCGTGATTCGGTTGGGATCGTCGTTCTGGGTGATTATGAAGGCCTATCAGAGGGTATGACGGCTCGTTGCACAGGTCGAATTTTGGAAGTACCAACCGGGCCCGAATTGCTAGGTAGGGTTGTGGATTCCTTGGGTAATCCAATAGATGGCAAGGGCCCCATAGACGCCTCTTCTTCGTCTCCGATAGAGAAAGTTGCTCCTGGTGTAATAGCTAGGCAGTCTGTAGACCAGCCAGTACAGATTGGTTTGAAATGTATTGATTCTTTAGTTCCCATTGGCAGAGGTCAGCGCGAGCTAATTATTGGTGATAGGCAGATTGGTAAAACTGCGGTAGCAATTGATGCCATTATCAATCAACGAAGCACAGGAATTAAGTGTATCTATGTTGCGATTGGGCAAAAAATGTCGACGATCGCAAATATAGTTAGAACGCTAGAAGAAAATGGTGCTCTAGAGTATACAACTGTAGTAGCCGCAAGCGCCTCGGATCCTGCCCCGCTTCAATTTATTTCGGCGTACTCTGGTTGTTCTATGGGTGAGTATTTTAGGGACCGGGGGGAAGATGCTCTCGTAATTTATGATGATTTAACCAAACAGGCTTGGGCGTATAGACAAATTTCTTTGTTATTAAAAAGACCTCCAGGTCGAGAAGCGTATCCAGGGGATGTGTTCTATTTGCACTCGAGACTTTTGGAAAGAGCGGCGCGAGTGAACGCGAAATACGTGGAAGATTTTACCAACGGCGAAGTGAAAGGTAAAACGGGCTCACTTACGGCGCTGCCTATAATCGAAACTCAAGGTGGGGATGTCTCAGCTTTTGTCCCCACAAATGTTATATCAATTACCGATGGCCAGATCTTTTTGGAGACAGATAATTTCAATGCTGGCTTAAGACCCGCAATGAGCCCTGGTATCTCGGTATCTAGGGTGGGCGGCTCAGCTCAAGTACCATACATGAAGAAGCTATCCGGAGGTGTCAAACAAGCGTTGGCAGCTTATCGAGAGTTGGCTGCTTTTTCTCAGTTTGCTTCCGATCTCGATGATGCCACAAAAAGACAGCTTGATAGGGGGGCTCGTGTTACAGAACTCATGAAGCAGAAGCAGTTCTCTCCAATGTCTGTCTCTGAAATGGGGGCGATGCTTTTTGCCGCAAATGAAGGGTATTTGGAAGATGTGGCGGTAGATAAAGTTCTAGATTTTGAACAAGCTCTAATCGGCTATATGCGTTCCGAACACAGTGATTTTATGAAAAATATTGATGAAACTGGTGAGTATAGTGATGAAATTGCGGAGACGTTGAAAGGCGCCATCACTAAATTTAAAGAAACCCAAACTTATTAGAGGAAGGGCTTAAAGGTATAAATCATGGCCAGCGGTAAAGAAATAAAAAAGAAAATTGGAAGTGTGGAAAACACAAAGAAAATCACTAGTGCCATGGAAATGGTTGCTGCCAGCAAAATGCGCCGTACCCAAGATAGGATGAAAGAGGGCAAACCATACAGTCAGAAGATACGTAGCGTGATAGGCCACCTAGCAAACTCGAATCCTGAATACAGCCATAGCTTCATGACCTCTCGCGAGATTAAGAGAGTTGGTTATATTGTTGTTTCCAGCGACAGAGGACTTTGTGGTGGTTTGAACGTTAATCTATTTCGCCATGTGTTGCGAGACCTGACCCAGTGGAATGAGCAGGAAATAGGCGTTGAATTTGGTTTGATAGGCAATAAAGCTGGTCCATTTTTTAGATCAATAGGCGCTGACATTAAAGCTGTTATGGGCAATGTCGGAGAACAGCCTGCTTTGGCTGAGCTAATAGGTGGCATAAAGGTCATGATTGACGCATATGAAAACGGTGAGATTGATCGCTTGTTTCTTGCGAGCAATGAGTTTGTGAACACGATGACACAGCAGCCTCGTGTATCACAATTGTTACCACTGGATCCTGAGGATAGTCCAGATTTCCAGCATCGGTGGGACTACATCTATGAACCCGATGCAAAACAGCTGATAGAAGGATTGGTCACGAGGTACCTTGAGTCACAAGTATATCAGTCGGTCGTAGAAAATGGTGCTTGTGAACAAGCAGCAAAAATGATTGCCATGAAAAGCGCAACTGAAAATGCTGAAGAGTTAATTGATGATCTGCAGCGGGTATATAATAAAGCTCGTCAGGCTTCGATTACCCAAGAAATTGCTGAAATAGTGGGTGGGGCGGCGGCCGTTTAGGCCAAACTGGATTTTCGATTCAAAATAAATACTGAATAAAGAGGCAAATAATGAGTAGTGGTCGAATTGTAGAAATCATTGGAGCAGTCATCGATGTAGAGTTTAATCGAGAGGATGTGCCCAAGGTTTATGATGCTTTGACGGTTAACCAAAATGGATTGACCTTGGAAGTTCAGCAGCAATTAGGGGATGGAATTGTTCGTACTATTGCGATGGGCGTATCTGATGGTTTATCAAGAGGCCTAGAAGTTACAAACACTGGTGCGCCAATCTCTATACCTGTAGGCGAAGAAACGCTGGGAAGAATTATGGACGTTTTGGGTAATCCTATAGATGAGAAGGGACCCGTTAATGCTCCGGAAAAAATGCCGATTCATCGTAAACCGCCGAAATATGAGGATCAAAAAGCAGGAAACGAGGTTTTAGAGACGGGCATCAAGGTTATTGACCTGATTTGTCCATTCGCTCGGGGAGGTAAAGTAGGCCTGTTTGGCGGGGCTGGAGTGGGCAAGACGGTTACGATGCTGGAGCTTATTAGAAATATCGCAGTTGAACACTCGGGGTTGTCTGTTTTTGCTGGTGTTGGGGAGCGGACTAGAGAGGGCAACGACTTTTACTACGAGATGGAAGAAGCTGGAGTGCTTGATAAGATATCTCTTGTATTTGGCCAGATGAATGAGCCCCCTGGTAACAGGCTGCGAGTCGCGTTAACGGGATTAACGCTCGCAGAAAAGTTTAGAGACGATGGCCGTGATGTGCTTCTTTTTGTGGATAATATCTACCGATATACGTTGGCGGGTACCGAGGTGTCTGCCTTACTAGGAAGGATGCCTTCTGCCGTGGGTTACCAGCCAAACCTTGCGGAAGAAATGGGTACACTGCAAGAGCGGATCACTACGACGAAGACAGGATCTGTTACTTCTATTCAAGCTGTATACGTTCCAGCGGATGACTTAACTGATCCGTCTCCAGCAACAACGTTCGCACACCTTGATTCTACGGTAACTCTATCAAGGGCAATTACCGACCTAGGCATATATCCTGCAGTAGACCCCTTAGATTCTACTAGTCAGCAGCTAGACCCTCTGATTGTCGGTGAAGAGCACTACAACGTCGCGCAAGAGGTTATGCAAGTGCTACAGAGATTGAATGAACTAAAAGATATTATCGCCATATTGGGCATGGATGAGCTATCTGAGGAAGATAAGCAACTAGTTTACAGAGCTAGAAAAATCCAAAAATTCTTCTCGCAGCCTTTTTTCGTTGCGGAGCAATTCAGCGGTAGCCCTGGTACTTATGTTTCACGAGACGACACTGTGAGAAGTTTTAAAGCGATTTTGAATGGTGAGCATGATGATTTGCCTGAGGATGCCTTTATGATGGTGGGAAGTATCGAAGATGCGGTTGAAAAGGCTAAAACGCTGTAGGACATTAAATAATGGCAACGATGCATTGTGAAATAGTGAGCGCAGAAAAGGAGCTTTTTTCTGGTGAAATAGAAATGTTATCCGCTAGGGGAACTATAGGCGAGTTGGGTATAATGCCTGGTCACGCACCGTTGCTGACTGGTATCCAGCCAGGCACTGTGATTTTAAGGCTTGCAGATGGTACAGAAGAAATCTTTTTTGCATCCGGCGGGTTTTTGGAGATCCAGCCCGGATTCGTTACGGTGCTGGCAGATGTAGCAGCTCGTGCGGAAGATTTAGACGAGGCTCAGGCGGAAGAGGCTCGTCAAGAGGCTGAGAAAGCGCAATCTGAAGCTGCAGCGGCCCAAGATTTCTCTTTGGCCGCGGCCAGACTAGCAGAAGCTGTAGCGCAGCAAAGAGTCTTGGAAGAGTTGCGACGTCGTAAAAGCTGATATTATTCGCTGAATTCTTTTAAAACGTCTTAACGCATTCTCCCAATCCTCGTTATAATGCGACTTCTTTAGACCTTTGGTCAGAAACCATGACTCTTGATGTGATAATTTTGGGTGCGGGCAAGGGCACTAGGATGAACTCCTCTAAAGCGAAGGTTTTGCATCCGCTCGGTGAAAAAGCACTTATTAGCCATGTTGTAGATTCGTCCATAGCGCTGGTCGCGGATAATATTGTCACCGTAATAGGATACCAGGGTGATGCAGTAAGAAAAGTGTTGCCCGAGGGCATTCTGATCGCTGTGCAGGAGCAACAGTTGGGTACCGGGCATGCCGTTGCTGAGGCTTTGGGGCAATTGAATAGTTCGGAGGGCATGGTTTTAGTGTTGTTGGGTGATGTGCCCTTGGTAACGTTAGAGACTTTACAAAAATTGTTGAACGAGTCTCATGGATATTCGGTGTCAGTGTTAACGGCCATCGTTTCTGACCCAGGAGGGTTAGGAAGAATTATTCGTGACGAAAATGGTGAACTGAGGAAAATAGTAGAAGCGGCGGACGCGACCGATAAAGAGCTAGATATTCAAGAAATCAACTCGGGAATTATGGCAATTAGGAAAGACGATTTAATCGGATGGCTACCTAAACTTGACCCTGCTAATAACCAAGGGGAACTTTATCTCACTGACATAGTCGAATTAGCCTTAAAGGAATCGTTAAAAGTTAAAGCTGTTGTTTGTGATGACCCTGAAGAGGTTATGGGGATAAATTCACAGTTTGAATTAGCCCGGGCAGAGCGTATTCTGCAGAAAAGAAGGGTTAAAGATTTAGCAACGCAAGGTGCTAGAGTCGCTGATCTGGACCGATTGGATATTCGGGGCGAGGTACAGATAGGTAAAGATTGTTTCATAGACGTGAACGTTGTTTTAGAAGGAAATGTAAAACTAGGGGATGGAGTGACTATTGGTCCTGGCTCCGTAGTTATTGACTCTATTTTAGGTTCGGGGGTAAAAATTCACGCTCACACCGTCGTTGAAGGAGCAGAAATTGCTGCGGATTCGCAATTGGGGCCTTTTGCAAGAGTTCGACCTGGAACTATTGTTGGCGTCGGAGCAAAGATAGGTAATTTTGTAGAAACTAAAAAGGCCCATATAGGCCCGGGCTCAAAAGCGAGCCATTTAGCGTATTTAGGGGACACAGACATTGGGGCGGACTGCAATATAGGAGCTGGAACCGTCACCTGTAATTACGATGGTGTTTCAAAAAATGAAACAAAAATTGGGGACAACGTCTTCATAGGTACGAATTCTACTCTCGTTGCCCCTCTGGTCATTGATTCTGAAGCATTCGTGGCGGCGGGCTCCACGATAACCACAGATGTTTCCGACGGCGCTTTGGCTGTAGGCAGAGCCAAGCAAAAAAATATCGATGGCTGGGTCCCGCCTTCGAAGAGAAAGCAACGATAGGTAATTTGGCGTGTGTGGAATCGTCGGAGCTGTATCTAGAAGGGAAGTAGCCCCAATATTAATTGAAGGCTTGAAGCGACTTGAATATAGGGGTTATGACTCGGCTGGCCTTTCAACTTTAGAAGACGGCTACGGTCTCACTCAAATGCGCGAAGTAGGTAAGGTTATTGGATTAGAAGCAATAGTCGCCGAATCTGAAATTAACGGTAAATTGGGAATCGCGCACACAAGGTGGGCGACACATGGAAAACCCTCGATAAATAATGCTCATCCCCATGTTTCATCAGATGAAATCAGTGTTGTTCACAACGGCATAATTGAGAATTTCCAAGAAATCAAAGACTTTCTAGCCAATGAAGGTTATGAATTTCAATCGGAAACTGACTCAGAAGTGATACCGCATCTAATCCACTATCATTTCGAGGCTGTTAAGGATCTTTTAGAAGCGGTTAGGCAAAGTGTAAAACAATTGAGAGGGGCTTACGCGGTCGGTGTTATACACAAAGATCATCAAAACAAGCTGATTGCTGCTAGGTCAGGCAGTCCATTGGTGGTTGGTAAAGGAATAGGCGAGAACTTTATTGCTTCTGATGTTCTGGCTTTGAAACCAGTTACTGATAAGTTTATTTATTTAGAAGAAGGAGATCTTATTGAATTAAGTCCGGAAGATATCTCAATATGGAATATAGACGATGAATCAGTTGTCCGAAGCAGTGTGCAAGTGTTACTTGGTCCAGATTCGATGGATAAGGGTAATTACAGACACTACATGCAAAAAGAGATATTTGAGCAACCAAAATCAATTGTTGATACCTTAGAAGGCAGAGTCGGTTTGAATGGTCTCTTGATCGAGTCTTTTGGGGTGGGCGCTGCATCTATATTTGAGACGATAGAGAGCGTTACTCTGGTTGCGTGCGGAACAAGTTATTATGCGGCTCTGGTTGCTTCTTATTGGCTAGAAGAGTTAGCGAAGATTCCTTGTCAAGTCGAGATAGCAAGTGAATTTCGTTATAGAACAGTGGTTTGTAGGCCAAATAGCCTTTTCGTAACTATTTCTCAATCAGGAGAAACTGCTGATACCTTGGCCGCTTTGCGGTTGGCCAAGGAATTGGGGTTTGCGTCAACTCTTACCATTTGCAACGTAGCCACTAGCTCTTTGGTTCGAGAAAGTGATTTGGCTTTAATGATCAATGCTGGGGTCGAGATAGGGGTAGCCTCGACCAAAGCTTATACGGCCCAGCTTGTTGATCTTCTTTTACTTACTCTGGCGCTTGCTAAACATAACGGACTAAGTGGCGGAAAAGAATCAGAGATTGTTTCTGAGCTGCATAAGTTGCCAAATTTGATAGAAGCCTGTCTTGGCCTTGATGCAGAAGTAAAGGGTTTGTCTAATGAATTTATAGACAGAGATCATGCACTGTTTTTGGGGCGCGGAAGCATGTATCCGGTTGCTTTGGAAGGAGCTCTTAAATTAAAGGAAATATCATACATTCATGCAGAAGGTTACGCTGCAGGAGAGCTTAAACACGGGCCTTTGGCCTTGGTCGATGAAGAAATGCCTGTAGTAGCGGTGGCTCCTAATGATGAATTATTGGAAAAATTGCAATCAAACTTGCATGAGGTAAGGGCTAGAGGGAGCCATTTATATGTTTTTGCGGCGCAGAATGCTGTATTTACTGAAGAAGATGGTATAACTATTGTTCGTGTTCCCGAGGTTTCGTCATTGATCGCCCCCATCGTCTACGTCGTGCCTTTGCAAATGCTCGCTTATCACGTTGCGGTTGGTAAAGGGACGGACGTAGATCAACCTCGGAATCTCGCAAAATCAGTTACTGTGGAATAAGTTGGTATGGCTAACAAGAAATGGTCGATAAAGTGTTCGGTATCGGTAGGTTAGTAAAGAGCCTGTCTGAACCCTCAATTACGAAGTGTTTCGGGCTAGCAATGGTTCAAAACCTATAAACTAAGTTTTAGGGCAATTTGATCAACTAATAATGTTCCTTATGATTGGGCTTTGATGTTTGAATTATCCGATTTACCCTTACCGATTATTCAGGCACCGATGGCTGCGGGCATAAGCAGTCCAAGCTTAGCAAGCGCAGTCAGCAATTTTGGTTTTGCTTGTAGCACGCCGGAAGAGATCAATTCGACCTTGAATATAACTAGAAAGCTCACAAAAGGACCGATAAATACAAATTTTTTCGTTTTCGATTTAGGTGATTCACCTTCTCCGCAACGAAATGCTGAAGCTTTAAAAGCTTTAAAGAGTTTACCGATTGCAAAAAACCTGCTTTTGAAGATGCCAGATAAACCTTATTTCCCCGATTTAGAACTCCAATTAGAACCTATATGATGGCTACATAAACCCCAGATTCTAACCTTTCACTTGGGGATTCCTCCAAGAGAGGTAATCGATCGAGCAAGGGGTCCAGGTATATTGGTGGGTGTAACAGCTACCAGTTTGTACGAAGCTGACTTGATAGAGAAGGCTGGTGCTGGGTTTATAATTGCGCAAGGGATTGAGGCAGGCGGTCATCGGGGCAAGTTTTCCGACAATCTTTCAGATGAAGAGACTTATTTGGCGCATTTGGTAGGAGATTTGTTAGAACATGTAAAAATTTCGGTGGTTGCATCTGGTGGACTCATGTCGGGCGTAGACGTAGGCAGAATGCTTGAGTGTGGTGCGGCTGCAGCTCAAATTGGAACAGCGTTTTTGTGTTATGACGAAGCAGGAACTTCTGCGACTCATAGAAGGTTTTTGTTGAATGAAAAAGACAGACAAAGTTGATTAACAGCCTAATTCTCCGGAAGACTAGCGCGAGGCATCTCAAACCTTTTTATGGAGTTAATGGAGAATAAAATAACCTTGCCGTTTCCAGTTCAAAACACGACAACCGCTGAGGTACGTAAAAAGGCTGATCTATAAAACCCCTAAATATTATATAGTTAAACACCTATATTACGGGGCTTAAAAGTTATCCACAGGCTTGATTTTTGCTCAAAGAAACACTTAAATAGCCAAGTCTTACTTTAAGTGTTTCCAGTCATGGGTATATATTTAGTGCGAAACAAGCTACTTTTCCCTGCGAAGACGAGAAAATTGAACACAGGCAAGTCACTTTCTTATTCCATGATTGATCCGATTGAGGGAATCAGCAGCTTATCTCGAACTTCAGCAACTCAAATTGCAAAGTATCGCTGGTGGTGGAGGTATTTAAGGATTTGCTTGGAACTCGAACAAAAACAGGTCTTCATGTCTGGTTCTAAGATTAGGGTGGATAGAGTTTATTATAAAAGATGGGATTTAGATGATCTTTTATCGGTCCCTTTCAATAACTGGTGGAAAGCTCATGAGAGTCTATTTTTTGAAGAGCCTGTTGAGCTTTTAACTAAAGTCGAAATGGATAAACTCGCTAAGGGGTATTCAAGGGGAAGCAATGATGAGTTTCATTTTTTAAAAATCCCTAAGAGCATGGAGAGATCGTTAGTCTTGGAGCAGGTTAAAAATTGCTTGGAACACCGCATGCTTCGCAGGCCGAAGGGCTTCAAATTTACCGGAAAGTCAACGCCAATGATCCGGCATCACATTCTTTTTAACTGCCTAGTAATGTCGTTCAACGGCGCTTCTAGAGAGAAAATCATGAATTGGTGTAATCATCAATATGATGGTGTCGAAGGGGCTATTCAATGTAAAACCGATAAGGACGGAATTCCAATAGAAAAAGTTTTTTCCTATAAGCAGTCAGTTTCAAGAACGGTGGCAAGAGCTAGAAAAATGATAGTAGCGATTAGCAAAGGTAGTTTTGCATAAACGAAAAAAAAGTTCTAAAAAGTCTTTCTTTTATTGCCCTTGATCTTCTTGATGCTCTTCTTCCGAATCCGCCTCAAATTCATGCTTTTCTGTCGCTAATGTCGAGCTTGATTCGGTAAGAAAAGCTAGAGGCTCGATTGGGTGATCTAGTTCAAGAGTGCTAGTTAGCTGGTCCGCGATAGATTGAGCTACCTCAATCGCTTGTCCCTTTGTAATTAATTCGAGTTGGTATTTGCTACCCAAATCAAAAATCTGATTGGTTACTTGCTGTGGAATATAGACCCATATTTTGCCACTCAAGGTATTAACCTGCTTGTACGCTGATGTAAAAGGTGCTTCAGGCTCTGGTTTACCCCCGGTTTTAGCTTGGGCAATAGCCTGTTGGTGTGCTTCTGTTTTCTTAGCACCCTCGACGAAGGTCATATCAAAGAAGGCCTTGGTACGATTCCCAATTATCGCTTTGATGCGCCTTACTTCTCTTGGATTTCCCGTTAAGTGTAAGGCTTTTTCGTAGAAGGCTTTTGCTTTTTGCCTTTCTCTAGAAGCAGTCAAACCTTTAAATAGGCCCATCTATTGCTCCGTAATTTTGTCTTCGTTTAAGTCTAAAAATATTTTTAGGTAATCAATGTTAACTAGCTAAGTCATTATTTTACGCAGTTTTGTTGCTGTCTCTGACAAGATCTGACTAACTCTTGACTCAGAAACATCCAGTACAGCCCCTATTTCTTTTAAGTTCAGTTCTTCCTGGTAATAGAGAGCCAGAACAGTTTGAGCTCTTTCTGGTAATTTTTCGATAGACTCCGCCAAGTTAGATATAAGTTCCTGTTTCTCTAGAACTTCATCGGGACCAGATTCTGGCTCCGTGAAGTCGTCGTATTGTACGGTAGCGGCTTCCGTGCTGACAATATCGACTCCTTCCGCAATTACTCTTTCTTTTTCATAAGTAGATAGATCTTTATCTAAAAAAGTCGCAACCTCGGTGTTCTTAGGTGATCTGCCTAACTTTTTCGTTAATGCAGATGTCGCACCATCTTGCTCTCTTTTTATTGAGATAGCCGATCGTGTGGAGTAAGAGATTCTCCTTACCTCATCTAGTATAGCGCCTCTTATTCGCGTTTTAGCAAATAGTTCAAACTCTATCCCTCTGGATTTGTCGTATGCCTTTATCGCGTGGATCAAACCTTCCATGCCAGCCTGTATAAGATCTTCGGTAGATATCGTGGAAGGTAAGCGAGTGCGCAAATGGTACGCGATGCGCTTTACCAAAGCGTAGTGCTCGCTAATATTTGTGTCAGTTTGATCTGTATACAGTTTTATATCAGCCATATTTCAAACTTGATATTTTAAATAATGCTCTATGATACCGATTTTAGGAACTTAGTTCAGATATCTTGTTAGCTAGCGCTGTAAAATTCTTAGCGGCTGGCGTGATGGCATGTTTGGGAAACAGGCTCTCTCTTTTTCTATTTAATATCGAGACTAATTGATAATCTAAGATCGATTCCGCGTAATTGACAGGCTCTTCCAGGAACTTCATGCAGACTTGATTAAGCTTGTCGAATAATTTTCTACCCTCTGTTTGACTGTTCACTTTGTTGGGGAGCACAAAAACATTGCCCATCGATTGTTTTTTGCTTTCAATCTTTATTACTCCATAACAGTCCGCGATCGATGCAGGCTCATCTTGGACCACAATCATTTTTAGATTGCAACATTCTAGAAAGGCTAGGTTAGACTCGGCTAGCCCTGCGGCACAATCTATTATTAGAACTTCAATATCTTCTAAGTCAGACTTGACGCTATCTATTAATGAGCTGGCGGCTATCGAGGAGATGTTAGCAAGAGAAACATTGCCTGATGCGCCAGGAATTAGGGCAAAATTTTCGTCCTTGTTCACGATTACATCTTTCGTTGCTTTATTTCCAGAAAGCACATCTCCAATATCAAAAGGTGCGTCTAAGCCCATTAATATCTGAGCATTTGCCAAGCCCAAATCAGCGTCGAGTAGAACGGTTTTTTTGCCTAGATGAGAAAAAGCCAAGCCTAAATTAACGGCTATAGTAGATTTGCCCACGCCACCTTTACCGGAGGCGATTCCAATAATAATTGGTTTTTTAGGATTTCGGAGCATTTCTAGCTTCTCCTATCACCGCTAGTAATTTTCTTAAACCTTAATTGCTTGTTTAGAATTCAAATCTACCGAACCTGATTGGCCATTACCAGTGTGAGTGTGGACGCCTACTACCGAGGCGGCGAATTCTGCAAGAAAACTCAACATATCGTTTATATCAGGGACCAAATCCATTCTCGTCATGATGATCGAATTCAAGAGATTAGGGGCTGTTTCAATGATTCTTGATAGCGCATTGGGCGTTGAATCAGCGGGCAGACAGAGGAATTCATTTGTGGCTCTTGTATTCTTGCCTGACGACATTTTTTTTGTAACTTCTATGTCTTCGTAGGACACTTCAATAAAGATTTTGTGTTCGGTGGGCAGTTTATCTAGTCTGTCCAATAAATTGCTTAGTTGGTTTTCCTTGAAGCATGCTATGTTGAACCGCTGGCTTAATGTTGAAAGATTATTAAATTCCGCAAGCTCATCTTCCATAATCGAGCTGAATTCGATTAGAGTGCAATCCGGCAAACTATCTTTTTTGGTTAGGCCGGTGATTATAGACTCGACTATTCGCGTTTTCCCAGAGCCTGGTATTCCATAAAAAATATTGATTCCTTGCCAGTTCCGTTGCTCAGATAGTTTACTTTCTAAAAGTGTTCCTATGGAGTTCTCTAATTGATTCTGTTGCTCTATAAATTTTTCTCTTTTACCAAACGCGTTTAAAGCGGAGCGAGCTTTGGTTATGGGAGCTACCGAGTTTGCTTGGTTTTCTAATTTGTTTCTAAGATCAGAAAGATCTGCTTGGATAGTTTTCATTAGCTCATTGATATCCGGACTCTTTTTGGGCTTTTTAAGCTCGGCCTTACTCACTATTCTTCCGAGCTGCTCTGAAAATTCTATGTTGGCTATGTCTTCGCCAAGCTTCTGGGTTATGTTTGTAGGTTTAGTTTCATTCTTACTGTTCGACTTTAGCTCTTCTCGATTTTGTTGGGTTTGCTTTCCTATAGTCGTTTCTGCTTTAGGTGACTCTTCTATAGCGCATATAACTTCGGTTTTTTTGCCGATTTTATTTGTAGAAATGATCAGCGCATTTTCTCCATGTTGCTTTTTAACCTGTTGTAGCGCGTCTCTTGAATTGTCTGCAAGAAATCGTTTAAGTTCCATCGTTATTTCCTTATTTTAGGATTCGGTTGTATCGACCGGATTATTTTCGGGATCATCTTTTGATGAAAGATTTACCTCAATTGAGGTTGAAACACGTATTGATTGATCGTCTGGCAATTCTGTGTAGGAAAGAACCGTCAAGTCACGACTGCTTCTTCTAAGCAGTCTAGCAAGCCATGGTCTAAGCAAGGGAGAAACTACAAGTACTGGCGGAGCCTCCTCCTGTTCCATTAGTTGCATGTTCTCTCTGATTGAATCGAACAATCCTTCAGCAAGATTTGGTTCAAGTGCAATTTCATCTAGGCTCTCGGAACGAACTACTAATTCGCTCAACAATTGTTCTAGACTTGGTTCTAGTGTCATAACTGCTAAAGTTTCATCCACTTCAACTAGATCTTGCAGTATGAGTCGACCAAGTTTTGGTCTAACTAAAGCACATAGCTCAGCCGCATTTTTTGTTTTATCACATTCCTCAGCCAGGGTTTCTAAGATAGTTCTCATGTCTCGAAGGGGCACTCCCTCTTTTAGAAGATACTGAAGCACCCTTACGATAGTGCCCAAAGGCAGTTTTTCAGGAATAAAATCCTCTATTAATTTAGGAGAAGTTTCTTCAATTTTATTGATCAACTCTTGAGCAACATCGTAGGTCATTAGCTCTTCGGCATTATCTTTAATTACGCTATTAAGGTGGGTGGCCATTACAGTTGCGGTGTCTACAACGGTGTATCCTGACGCTTGAGCATACTCTCCCTCTGAAGGATCTATCCAAACGGCCTCAAGCCCAAAGGCTGGATCTTTTCCGGGGATGCCGTCGATCTCAGTTAACACGTGTCCAGGGTTGATAGCTAGTTCCTTGCCCGCTTGGATATTACCGGTACCACGGGTAGAACCGTTAATCACTATTTTGTAGGTATCTGGAGGGTTGTCCAGGTTATCTCTTATTCTTATTGCGGGCAAAAGAAAACCCATTTCAGATGATAATTTTTTCCGAATGCCTTTGATTCGATTTAGCAATCTACCCCCACCATCTGCATCGACCATAGGTATCAGGCCATAACCTAGTTCAAGGCTAACCACATCTACCTGACTAGCGTCATCCCAGTCCAGTTCTAGAAG
The DNA here is from genome assembly GCA_902568205.1 of K189A clade bacterium. Classification (GTDB taxonomy): domain Bacteria; phylum Pseudomonadota; class Gammaproteobacteria; order Pseudomonadales; family Azotimanducaceae; genus UBA4421. Next base: position 81,072 of record CACFPX010000002.1, read on the forward strand.
GTCTTCACCCTGAGCAGCGGGAATGTCTTGATCTGACGAGTCTGGTCCTATCAGAGGAGTTGAAGTCTCAGGCAGGTACGCCTTTGAAAAATAGCCCAGAGCTAGGGCTAGCATACCTACAATGCTAAAAATCCAAGGAATTCCAGGAAGTACGCCAAGAAATACCAGAATGCTTCCAGCAATGTAAAAAGCGGTGGGGTTGGCCAATTGGGTTGCTGCTTGGTCAGGCATAGATTGAGAGGTGGTTACTTTAGTAACGATTGCCGCTGTGCCCAGCGAGAGAATAATTGCTGGTATCTGAGCCACGAGCCCGTCCCCAATAGCAAGTAATACATAAACTCGGGCTGCTTCTTCGAAGCTTAAACCATACTGTATTAGTCCGATCGCCAGGCCTCCGATAAGATTAATAAGCAGAATCAACAACCCCGCTACTGCGTCTCCGCGTACAAATTTTGATGCGCCGTCCATTGAGCCGAAAAAATCGGACTCTTGAGAAACCTGAGCTCGCCTAATGCGGGCGGCATCTTGATCTATGATGCCTGCGTTTAGGTCCGCATCTATAGCCATCTGTTTGCCTGGCAGCGCGTCTAGTGTGAAGCGCGCTATTACTTCGGAAACCCTTCCAGCCCCTTTGGTGATCACTATGAAATTGATGATCATAATGATTGAGAAAACGATAAATCCGACTAGATAGTTGCCTCCTACTACAACTTCACCGAAAGCCTCGATAACTTTGCCAGCAGAAGCGCCTCCTTGATGCCCTTCGAGAAGTACAACTCGAGTGGAGGCAACATTAAGGCCCAGCCGGAGCATGGTAGACCATAAGATGATTGGCGGAAAAGCTGAAAAATCAAGAGGTTCTGAGCTGTTGAGACCTACCATAATGATTAGTAGTGCGAGCAAAATATTGAACGTAAAAAAGATATCCAACATTATCGGGGGCATCGGCAGTACAAGCATTGCTAGTACGATAAGTACTACAGCAGGCATAGCCAGGGAGGACCAGGATATATTTCCAGCAAATTGTCGAAGATCCGACATTGTAAAAGATGCTACTGCCATTACCGCTCTAAAATTTGACGTTAAATGGAGTGGTTTTGTCTTAAACCACCATTTTTAGTAAGACTTTGCATGAATCGTGCCTAAATTTTAGAAGCGATTTGATAGTTCCATCGGGTGGTAACCTAGGCGACTCCATAATTCAAGAATTACCGAATTTAGCCGATAGTTAATATGAGTTTTTGAAAAGAATGGGTCGTTCTTTAGATGAAATCACTAAAAAACTCGAGGTGGTTGGCCTTGAGAAGAAAAGATCGGAAGTTTATTGCTTGGTTTACTTTGTTTGGACTGTTTGTATGTGTTACCAGTGGTTGTACTACTTCGTCCCAACGTATGGAGCAACATTATCCTATTGTGGCGCCTGGTTCAGCAAAAGGAATAACAGCTGCTGGTTATGCTGTTATTGCCAGTCAAAAGGGAGATACCCAGGCTCAACAGCGATTGATGGCGATAAAAGCATCTAAGTTAGATGCTTATCGGTCCTTAACGGAACAGGTTTACGGTCAATGGATAGACGCTTCGGACAACCTTGTAGACTTTGCTTTGTCTGAAGATCAACTCAAAGCTAGGGTAGAAGGCGTGATTTATGGCGCCCGTCTAGTTAGCATTACGCCAATCGGCGGTGAGACCTATGAAACCAAGCTTTCTCTAGACCAAAAAACAGTAAATGAGATTATTGAAAACTATTTGGGCGGCAGGAAAGCTAAGGCGCGCACGCGAGACGCGGAGATCAGGGCGCGAAGGCTGATCACTAGTAATGAAACGCGTTAGGTAATGTCATGTCTTTTCGTTCTCGAATCAGGACGCCTGCACTTTTATGGTTACTAGTAAGTCTTTGCAGCTATCATCTTTGCGTTTTCGGAGATTCACTCGATAGCGAGCGGTCACTGGCTAACATAAAGTCCTCGCTTCTAGAATACGCCCTTGATAACAAGGCTTATGTCTCGGCTAATTCCTGGATATCCGGTTCTGGATCAATAGAAGAAGAATTATTAGTCTACAACCGACTCGATTTAGAAGGTCTGCGTTTCCAAACGTTCGATTATGGTAGCGGTGATAGAGGTGCGCGGCTTTATGACCTTAATGAAGCAAAGATTTCCAGAAGCTTTGGATCAAGGTTAAGATCGCGAAAACAAGAAAAAGGGGCTTGCGAGTTACCATCACCGCGCAAACAGAGAATATCGTTGGAGATCGAACGGTCTATATCTATAGATGCAGTGGCAATAAATTTAGCAAATCATGCAAGCAAGGTATTCTCAGATGTCATCAAATCACAAAATGCACAGAACTTTTTAAACCAGAGCCTTGTTATTTATGAGCCACATCGGGGTAAGTCGGGTTATCAACTCTACTTTACAGGGGCGTATGTAGGGCCAAGTGATTTGAGGTTGGTTGTAAGTTCTAACGCATCCAGATCTCAGGTCAAGCGAGCACTCAAGAACTCGATTAAACCATGGAGGGGCGCACCACGCTCATATGAGTTAGACATCTCCGTATCTGTTCGTTCGTCGGATGGTATTATTTTATGGTCAGAGAACTTTAATTCGAGTGTTTCCTCACAGAATTCGCAAATATTGCTGACCCAGTTGTCAGAGCCTACGATCTCTGAGATAAAGAATTGGTCGGATCGGCTAATCCCAATGATCTCGAAGCAAGCTCGTTGTCACGGAAAAATTTCTCTGAACATGGCCGGGGGACGCTCAGGAGCTGGCAGCATTGTTGGAGGTAAAGACATAGGCCTCTTTAAAGGGCAAAAATTCATATTAGCTCCAAAAGGCGAACGAATTAGTTTAGAAGGATTGGAGAAAGGGCTGAGTATGGTCTCCCTGGCGGAGATCGTAAATGTTTATGAGCATACTGCGCTAATAGATGTGTATGCAGGCATGTCCGAGCTCGACTATGATAATATGCTCGCTATTCCATTGTCCCATGCAGGAATATTTGAAGGTTGAAAGGCAAATGAGTGATAAAAGAATTCAATTTATAAGTCATGTTGCTCTTAGACGCGTTCTTAAGAATCTGTCGTATCTTTTGATGGTCATTTTTACCTGCGGGTGCAGCCAATTACCAGTAAAAGTTGGCGTAGAGCGAAGCGAAATAGTAGAAGAGTCGGCTGAAGAGACTCGAGACATCGCAAACCTTGTTGATATAAAACAAAGCGAAACTGAAGAGGGAGATTCAAATCCTTTTGATATGGGTCTTAGTGAAGACCAGCAAAATCAAAGTGAGCTAGATTCGGCTTTGAGGCGTTTGGTGAAAGACTTGGAACAGGCTATGCAAGAGGCGAAAGAAGGCATTTCTGCCAACAGAGACGGAACATATCTCGTCAAGCGAGGCGATTATTTGGATAAGATCATAAGGACAACGGTCGGGAATTATCCCTTTAAGCGCGATATCCTAAGGAAAGCTTTTGTTCAATCTAACCCAAAAGTGTTCAGAAGATCGAATCCTAATTGGATGTATGCGAATAAGACGATGCGAATCCCCGGTGTCGAGGATATTAAAAGGGTGATATTTAAGGACCAGCCAGACAACAAGTCCTCAGCCAAAAACCCATACGAGGGCTGGGTTAGATATCCCTAGAGGGCTTATTTATGTTGACTTCTGAGTCAGTGAATCTGCAAACCAGACCGAACTTGGTATACATCGAAGGAGGGACTTCTGCCTTAAGGCTTGCTCCGGAACAGGCGCGCGGGCTCGGTTTGAGGGAAGGACAAGTAATTAACGCTTTGGTGGCAAATCGACCAGACGGGTCTGTGTTGCTTCTGGGAGCAAAAAGTCTCGCCTTGCCTCCGGGATTTGCGGCGGGTCAAACGGCCGTAAGCTTATTGGTTAGTCTGGTTGGCGGACAGATGGTGCTATCCCTAGCCGATAGACAGCCGAACACTCAGATAAAACCACGAGCTCAGGGAGCTCCTCAACAGCGATTTAATAGACTTCTAAGCCAGATTGGTAGTTTTCACCTATCCAGGCAATTAGATCCTGAGAGTTTGTCCAGACTAATTGAACAGTTTGGAGATTCGGAAGAAGGCCAATCTTTGCGCCAACTGCTGCTGTCAGGTCGTTCGCTCTTGCCTGATCAAGTAAAGCGTGCCTTAGAAAATTCGGGGCTGTTCTTAGAAAACCAGCTCAAGACCGGCCAAATTATCGAAGGTGCAAGCTTGAAATCGATTTTGTTGGCTATTCAGAGGCTAATGAAATCTCGTCAGATAGATGCGAGCGGTATCGGGGGAGCCATTGATGAGCTGGAGGCTCGACAATTAGATTCGTTATCGAGTATGTTGGGTGGTAGAGGTTTTAATTTTTCTTGGATTCTGCCGTTTATCGATCAAATGCCTGTTTTTCTAAGTATAGGAAAGAAGGGAGAAGATGAAAAAGATGAACAGAAAGTTGGAGAACGTTCGGCTTGGTATGTTGACCTTGAGATCCCTGTCAAAGACAAAGTTAGTTGTGGAGCAAACGTTGAATTTGACAAAGAGAATCAAGTCAAGATAACGGCTTGGATACCTCATAAACAGCTTTTTAGCTTGGCCGTAGAGCACAAGATAAAACTGTCGGATCTTCTTCAACGATCGGGACTAAGCGTGCTCGGCATTCAGTTTTATCCTACTCAACGGGCCGAAAGAGAACCCTCAATCCCGCCTGGTTTTAAGGGTTTAGAAGTCAGTGTCTAATCAAGAATATGATGAGGCCTTTTCCAGCCCTGTGTTCGGGGAAGGAGGTCATTATGGTGATGGAGGCAAGAAGGCGGTAGCGTTGCTTTACGACAAAGTCAACGCTCCTGTTCTTAAAGCTAAAGGTAAAGGAGAGTTGGCTTGGGATATAATTCGAGCGGCTCAAAGTCACGGGGTGCATGTGGCAGAGGACCCCGTTCTTGCGGAGACTCTATCGTATTTAAAGCTTGAAGAAGAAATTCCAGAGGAGCTTTACAGGACCGTTGCTGTTTTATTATCTTGGGTTTATTGGTTGTCAGATCAAACGCCCTGGGAAGACTAGAAATGTTTAACGCTTTTTTCCTATTCTCCCCATTTTATCGTATAGGTCTCCATGGTTAGACTGTGATTTTTTTGTTATTGCGGACAAAACGTTTCTTACGACTTCAAGTTGTTTTTTGAGTAGCAGGTCATTGCGGATATGAGCATCTTTGCAGCTGTTGATCAGTCCAAAAGCCTCTTCCCAAAGAGGATTCTGACTAATCGGCTCTGTAAGTTCTTCCTGATCAAGGTTACTTCGAGAGTTCAGGTTGGCCCATGCTAAATCTAGGTGTTGCAATAGAGTAACTTTACGATCTTGAATGGCCTCTAGCAGCTCAAGATTTTTACTCTCAAGCACGACAAATTCTTCCTCCAGAACTGAGGAAAGAGTTTGCGCCAGGTTGAGCACCTCGACGATGCTTCCACTATCTGTCAAAATGAAAGTCTAAGATATTAAGCTTTCGAGTTCAGCAAAGTTTTCTGCAATTCGCTTTGAGTCTAACGGAAAAGAACCCGACTCTATGGCGTCCCGCATTTCTTTTACACGAGCCTCATCAAATACCGCCCGCTCTTCAGCTTGACGAATTTCATCACTAAGCTCTACTTCTACGCTTTGTACTCCACTACCTGACTCTTGAGCAGGAGTGGCAGTTGACGCAGTTTGCGGCTTTTTGGACTGGATAGCCCTATCACTGTTAACGTTGGTGTTGCCACCTACTGTATTTATGCTGTCTGCCATGTCTTAAGGCCTCATCTTCAGCGATTGAGTTTCTACTTGTATGTAATCGGTAGACCGGTTGAGAACTTTAGTAAAAAGTTCATTTTTTTTCAATAATTCTCTAAATGCTAACATTATCTTCCTTTTTTATGAATTTCAATAAGTTACGAACCAATCAAATAAGGATAAATTTACTTTGTGATCCACTTTTTTGATAGGGCACTGACTTTTCCTTGGCCTACTACGGTTGCTTTGATTTTTCGCTTCGAATCCAGACTTGTGAGCTTAATTTGTTCGCCAAGATAACCATCCTGAAACGCGATGGCTTCGCTTACTATCTGAAAATCGCTGGTCTTTGCCTCCACTAATACCAGATCACCTCGTTTTACGAGTTTCGCTTGGGTGAGGTCACGTTTACGAAGGATATCGCCCGGGTGCAAAAGCCTGTTGGTTGCGAGTTTTTCCAGCCCCTCTAAAGATACTACTGCATCTTTGGGAATCTGTTTTAGGCGATATTCAAGCGAGAAATCTTGTTTTTTTATTATACTTTGAGCGGGTACTGATGATTTGACTACCACCAACTTTTTGGGACTAATCAAATCGGATTCCGTGATAATTTGCCCTTTTCTGAGAGGCCTGCGGGCATAATAAGATTCTAGGGTTTTAGATTTTTCGACTACATTAGTAAGCAAGCGGCTGTTTGAAACTTCTTTCTCGACGAGTTGATCTCGGGTAACCCTTGCATATTGCATGATAGGTTGTGTGGTTACCAGGACTGTCGTTTTTTCGGGAGCATACCTGTCTCTTATTGCCTCTGTGGCCTTAATTTTGGATTTAATTCGAATCAATCTGCTCCAGTTAGATCCAGGACAGCTGGCTTTTACAATTCTGATAATTGGTGCCACAGTGTTGTTGCTTGGACTTATTTGAAATTTGTGCTCGCATAGCGGAATGCTTAATCGTGAGTCGTTGACTTGAATTACTGACGTGTCGGTACTAGCTCCTTGGCTAACTAGCCAGTCTTGAATTTCTTTTTCCAAAACCCTTTTTGCAGGGTTCGATAAAGAATTAGGAGTAAATACCGAAAGTAGAAATAGCAGGGGTACCAAGAAAACCAAATTTTTCCTATTTGGCTTTGAAAGCATAAATCGTTCGTTGTCGGTCATACTCTTTTGTCTCTATTAACTAGCTGTCGATAAATCGTCAATTAAGCTGTTTGTTCTGAGTTCAGACTAAAAGGTGCAATAGAGGTGCCAATTTCAAGAGCTCTTTAAGTGAAGTTTTAATGCAAAAAGAATTGCCAGCTTAAAGCTTCGTAGTTCATTAGAGAGAATGTCTTTACGTTGACTATGAATGGACTCTGCCGGTTTCAGTATAAACGGCAATTCATATCCTCAATTATGTCTTGCCACACGGCAGCGTCTTGCCAGTTCAAATAATTAATTGCCTTCCTTTGCGATCTAAATTCGGCAAGAAGGCTGTTCGTTCGCTCTATCTACTAAGTTGGCACGGCGCTTGCTTTGTTAACGTTCACAATGGCGGTCTGATGACAAATGGCCCGCAATAAGTAAATCGGTAACAAGTTTTAGAACTTTAGGAAAAACTGAATTTTAAAACTAAAAGATTGGAAGTAGTAAAACTGAAGGTTTAGAGAAGTAGATGGACGTATTAAACGACATATTTGGAGTTCACGAGAAAGCGATGGTTCTACGTCAGCGCCGTCTCGCGTTACTCGGTCAGAATATTGCGAATGCTGATACGCCACACTACAAAGCGAAAGACATTGATTTCAAAAAGATCATGGCTAAAGAAACAGATCTGTCTATAAAACTTAGCCAGTCTGGACATATGAGCGGAACGAGCTCTCGTCAAGCCGGTCTTGTGTATCGCACACCAAATAATCCTTCGGCAGACGGTAACACCGTCGAGCTGAATTACGAGCAGGCTCAATTTGGTAAAGAGTCGGCTCGGTACTCTGCAACTTTACAGTTTTTAGAAAACAGAATTGGAGGCATTCGCAGAGCTCTCAGAGGCGAATGACACTAACGAATAACTTACGGAAATAATTATGGCTCTTGTAATAAATACCAATGTTTCTTCACTTACCTCTCAACGCGCGCTGGCTGAGTCCAAAGGCGACCTTGATACCGCCATGGAGCGTTTGTCTACAGGTTTAAAGATCAATTCTGCATCTGATGATGCTGCTGGCTTAGCGATGACCCAACGTATGACCGCGCAAGTTCGAGGTCTGTCTATGGCTGTCAAGAATGCGAATGATGGCATAGCAATGACTAAGTCTGTGGAAGGAGCTATAGGCGAAGTATCGGACATGTTACAGCGAATGCGAGAGCTGGCCATTCAAGCTGCCAATGGAACAAACAGTTCAGCTGACAGAACCTTTCTCCAGAACGAAGTGAATCTGCTTATACAAGAGATAACGCGTGTATCTACAAATACAAGATATAACGGTGAGCTGATTCTCGATGGGACTTTCTTAAATAAAAATTTGCAGGTGGGCATAGAGGAGGGCGAGGTCATCACGATGTCCGTTGAATCTATCGCGGCAGAGAGAATCGGCGCTCATACGCTCGTAGGAAATGGTGTGGGGGCTAGGCCAGCTCAAGTAGATGCGGTGGCTAATCCTACAAATATTGAGGATGACATAGAAATTTTTGGCTTTTTAGGAACAAAATCAATTTCTGCGTCCGTGTCGGATTCGGCAAAGCAGACTGCCGTAAAAATAAATAACTTGACCGGCTTAACAGGAGTTAAAGCCTACGCAAAGACCTACGCTTCACTATATTCCGCAAGCTCCACACAACAGACCTATAGTGTCTCAATCAACGGATACACCACTGGAAACTTCGTTTTATCGAGTGGGGATGTTGAAAACGCTGTGGATGCGATCAATCAAATTTCTGGCTCAACCGGAGTAACTGCTCACTCTGAGGACAATAAGGTCGTTCTTTTTGATGCAGACGGTGACGATATAACTATCGAGAACCTGCAGACCCTAGCAGGACACGATGACCTAAGGGTAAGGAAGATTGATGAAAGCGGTTCTATCCTGCAGGCAGATGGGGTGACGACGAACTGGGTTGGCGCTGAAGTCCGCCTAGGTGTCTCATCCGGTACTAGCTTTGATTCGACGAGAGTCACGGGCACCTTGAAAATGACCTCGCCTAACGCATTTTCGGTCGACCAGAAGGTGCGCCAGTCAGACGCGATAACAGGAAATACCACGAAAAATCACGTTGATCCAAAGCTAACTTCTATTTCGGTCGAGGCTGGGCAAGACCTTGCATTACATCAAACTGGTATAGGGACTTTTGCTGACGCCGGAACCGTTTTTACTGCCAGTTCAAACTGGAGTGGAGGTAATCTTTCCTTTGCTGCAGAAGGTATGGCGAATTCAGAGGTTGCCAGAGAGGTTAGAATATCTGGCGCTGGCAATAGTGCTGCCGTTAACTTTGTCGTAACTGGCAAACTGGCGGACGGTACTACGGACACAGAGACTATCACCGGCGTCAACGCCAATACGGTGTCAGGTAGTAAAAAGTTTGTTTCAATATCTAGCATTACCGCTGATGCCGCTGTTACTGGAACTATTAATGTTGGTTATGGTGGTAAACCGTCATCGACGGAATCAACCACAATAGTTGTTGAAAACCTTGTCGGAACTCAACAATACGTGGTTGGCGATTATATCTCTTTCCCAGGGGCTGAACTTGGGAGCACTGCGGAAGCCCCAATATTGCATCTGGTTACTGCGGCACCTGATCAAGCCGCCAACAAGCAAACGTTAACTATCAGTCCTCCGATTGCACAAGATAAAGCGACTCTGTCTTTGATGGCTGGGATAGCCGCTGATCCGGATGGGATAGGTTCTTACGTGGACAACGCTACAGGAGATCTTACAATTGATGGCGCGCTTGCTAGTGGTGGTTCAGTCAATCTAAACCCAGATAACGGAAACCCAGAAGGTTTTGCAAGGCAAGTAACGATAAATTTCGCAAAAGTGGGTGGGGTTAACACCGGTGTAACCTTTACGGTAACTGGAACAGATTCAAGTGGACAAGTTGTTACGGAAGAAATAGTTGGCGTGGATGGCGTGGCTACTGCTACGGGCTTGCAAAAGTTTTTGACAATTACAGGCGTTAGCGCAAGTGCGCAGGTTGACGGGGGGGTGACCGTAGGGGTCTTGGCGACGTCAGCTCCAACGATAACCATTGAAACGCCGGGTTATGCAATAGATGGAGCACAAACTGCAAGTTTGCACAACCTCACTCAAGTCAACATCAGCACCATGCTGCAGGCCGGTGACTCAATATCAATAATCGATGCGGCGCTGGACAAGGTGGCTCAAATGCGAGCGAATCTAGGCGCAATTGAAAATAGACTCGATTACACGATCACCAATCTCATGAACATCGGCGAGAGAACGGCAGATTCAAGATCAAGACTACTCGATGCCGATTATGCGCTTGAGTCCTCGCGACTGGCTAAGGCCCAAGTTATTCAGCAGGCTGGCACCCAGATGCTGTCTCAAGCAAACCAAATGACGCAGATGGTCTTGGATCTTCTCAGGTAGAGATAGGCGCCTAGTTTAATCAAGCCAAAAATTAAGAGAAAGGAATACCAGTGAAATTAGACGACATCATGTCAGTAGCGGGAGCGGCCCTTGAAGCAAACACAGTCAGGATGAACCTTGCTGTATCAAATATCGCTAACGCAGAGGTTATGGCTGGAAATGAAGGCGACGCCTTTAAGGCCAAGCGAGCTGTATTTCGGACCATCCTGGAAGATGAAGTGGATAAAAAAAGAGGCGAAGTGTCAGGTGGCGTTAGGATCCAAGAAATAATTGAAGATAACACCTCACACACAGTGTCATTTGACCCAAACCATCCCGATGCAAACGAGGAGGGGTATGTCTATCTCTCTAACGTTAATGCGATGAATGAGTTGGTTGAGATGACAGCAGCAGCTCGCTCATTTGAGACCAATGTTGAGGCTCTTAATACGGCGAAGCAATTGATGTTGCGCACAGTCGAGTTGCTGAAGAAATAAGGAATAACAAATGAGCACATTGAATATTCCGGGAATTACGACGATGGCCGATCTGAAGGCGCAATCGCGTCAGCCTGCTCCTCAGGCGGATTTAGATCGGAATGCATTTTTACGGCTATTTACGACACAGTTGCAGAACCAAAACCCTTTAGATCCTATGAAGAATGAAGCATTTGTCGCTCAATTAGCACAGTTTTCCTCTTTGGAAGCAACGACCCGAATGTCCGATTCTTTGGAACAGTTCGTAACGAGTCAATCCACGGAAAGGGTCATGCGGGGAGCCTCTCTTATCGGGAAGCATGTTTTTGTTCCTGGGGCTACGGTAACTCAAACTGGTGGAGATGCCATAGAGGCAATGCTAAATCTTGAGGAAATGGCTGACTCGGTAATTCTGCAGGTCGTAGATCCCGCTAATAATCAAGTGATCAACTCGATGGATCTAGGTCCTCAGATGGCAGGCGAAGTCGAGTTCACTTGGAATGGGGGCAATTTTCAGGGGGAGGCGGCACCAGCAGGTGACTATATTTTTCTTGCACAAATGACTCGGGGAGAGACCGTCAGGCAGGTGCCAGTGCACGCCGAGGCTAGAGTAAGAGGCGTTTCGTGGAATGACGAAACCGGCCAAGTACTCATTGAAATAGCGGACGGACAGTCTATTCCGCTTTCAGAAATTAAACGGATCTTGGATTAGATCAATAAGTTAACGCATTACACGGAGAAGCATAACGAATGTCTTTTTATACCTCATTAACAGGCCTTAAGGCTGCAACAACAGAGCTTGCTTTAACCAGTAATAATATAGCGAACGTCGGTACCAGTGGATTCAAGAAATCACGCGCGTCGTTTGGTGACATATTTGCGACGTCACCCCTTCAGAAATCAACGTCGGTTGTTGGACAGGGCGTGTCCTTGAAAGAGGTGAGACAGGAATTTAGCCAGGGTAACGTAGAGTTCTCCTCAAACACTTTGGACCTTGCGATCTCTGGTGAGGGATTTTTCCCTCTAAAGTCTGCGGACGGTCTCACTGATATCTTCACTAGAAATGGTTCTTTTGTACTTAATGAGCAGTTTAACGTGGTGAACTCGTCCGGACAGGCCTTACTAGCGGCGGCGGTCGACTCATCTGGTAAGGCGGATCTGGATAAGCTCAGCAGGCTAGCAATCCCAGTGTCAACTTCTGGCCAAGCGCTAGAGACATCGCTGATTGAATTGAGCTTGAACCTGCCTTCTGACGCCAACATCATTGGGCAGGAATTTAACCGAAATAATCCTGACACTTACAACAAATCGACAGCTTTAAGTGTTTATGACAGTGGGGGCAACTCTTATCTGGCGACGATTTACTATGTCAAAACTTCGAACGCAACGGCGAACTCTCCAACTAATAAGTGGCAAACCTATGTCTACGTTGGAGATGATGAAGTAAACCCAGCCCTGCAGCAGGCGACAGATAATAATGCAGAGGAGCTTTACGTCAATAAGTACGGCGTCCTAAAACCGCGGTCCGAAGTAGAGGATTTGCTGGTCAACCGAAAGACCAAAAAATTTGCTCTAGATGATCTGACAGACCAGAGGACGTCGGTGCCGGCGACCATCACCTCAGGAAATAAGATTCCAGAGGATATGTCTTCAGATCAAGGGTTTAACTTTGTAACCATAGCAACTACGAATGGCGACGGAGGACGATTTGATACGGCTGTTGATGGCTCGGACTCGGATTTGAGGGCTGACGCATTTAAGGACAATCTAGCAACCTTTGCACTAATAGACGTCGATAACACCGGAAACCCTGTTACTTTGGACTTGACTCAGGCTGCCGGCATGGAGAACCGAAAGTACACGGGAGTAGAGCTTGCCAAATTCATGCAGGATCAGCTCAATGTAAAATTTGGGGATGAGCGCTACTTTGACATTTCGAGTAGCGCGACACTGAGAAATTTCCAGATAAATTATACACCTGCGGGTGGAGCAGCGTCGACATTTCAAGCAATCAATTTGGAGGCTAATGCCCTACTGGATGACGCGACGAAACAAACTTCAGCGACAGTGGCAACCATGGTTCAGGCTATGCAGGAACAAATTAACGCTTCGGCGATTGGTGTAGTGAATGCCGGGCCTCCTGTCCAGCCAAAGATCACCGTGGGTTACGATTATGCAGAAAGAGCTTTTAAATTCACTCCTGTAAATAGCGGTGATGTTATAGCGATCAAAGCTGGCGCCGCAGGCAGTAATGCATTGTTTGGGCTCACAACGACCGAAGCTATTATCGATTCTGACGGCTTTTACGGACAGTCAGTAACTCCAAATGGGGAGTTACAAAGGATCGCCTCCGAGCAACGGTACGGCATCAAGGTTGAATATGATGGAGCTGCTGAAAAGTTTTCATTTTCATCGGGCACCACGGGTGACTCCTCTGAGATCAGTATTGACTTCGATACTAAGACTGGGGGAAACACGACCGTTCGAAATTACTTTGCAGAATTTTTGGGCTTTGAGGTGAACGACACTGTTGCGGGCACCGACTCTGAATTTTTAGTGGAGCAGTCTACTGAGGCGTTAAGGGGTGTGGTGTCCTTGCCGGCGATCACCCGGGGTTCGTCGATCGCGGTTAACGTTAACAATACGTTCTCGGTGGATGCGTCAAACGATACCTTTGTGGTGAGTGTGGATGATGTCAAAGGCACGCTAAAGATACCGCAGAGCGCTAACTACACCCTCGACAGCTTTATTTTGGCTTTAGAAAAAGGCATAAACCAGCTGGCGTCACCTTCAGGTAGTACCGTCTCTGGCGTGACTGTTGCGTACGATGCCGATGCTAATGGCTTGGTTATTACCACTGGAACAACAGGTACCGACTCATTTATTAAGGTTTCCGGGAGCGCGACCTGGGGCTTGGCGAACATCGAAGCTGGCCGTGGTACTACCACTAATTGGATTAAACCAACGCAGTATGCGGAAGTTGTAAATAATGTTGCGGTTAACAAGTATATCGATGAATTTGGTAATGAAACTGCCAGCGCGGATGGTTACACGTCGCTACCTGAATGGTCGCCTATCTACCTAGATAAAGGCGAACTAACCTTCGATACATCCGGTAACCTTAAGTCTCCTACTGGGGGTGCCCAGTTAGACACGGTGTTCCTAGCGGGTGGTCGTGGTGCTTTGAACTTGACGATTGACTACGGTAATACAACACAGTTTTCCCAAGCCTTCGCCGTTAAATCACAGAACCAAGATGGCTCTCCTGAAGGGGACCTGGTGGGTGTTGATATCGGTGACGATGGGCTTGTTGTAGCAAGTTACTCTAACGGCGCACAGGATTCTTTGGGAAAAATTGTTTTAACCACCTTTCCAAGTAACGAGGGGTTGCGTCAGAACGGGGACAGTTCTTATTTGTCTTCTGCAAAATCAGGTGCCGCTAGCTTCGGTGAGGCTGGAACCGCCGGTTACGGAACGATTCGCGCGGGCGCCAGGGAGCGATCAAATGTGGATTTGACGACCGAGCTTGTGGGTCTAATCACCGCGCAACGGAACTTTCAGGCTAACGCGAAAGCTATTGAAACTTCAGGCGCCCTAACATCGGCGATCATTAATATTCGATCTTAATTTTCAGGTCATCTGAGGATAATTATTTATGGATAAAGGAATATTTACGGCGGTCACCTCGATTAACTCGGAAAAGCGACGAGAGATCAATAATGTCCACCATTTATCTAATGTTTCGACAATTGGATTTAAAAAAGCTTTTCAGGCGTCGATCGATACGATCCGCGTCGAGGGGCCAGGTAATAAGACCCGTTTTATGGCTAGCTCAAAGGAAACAGGCATAGTTGACATGACGCCAGGCCCAAAAATGTTTACGGGTAATCCTTTAGATATATACATGGACCTGGACACCGTGCTTGGAGTGTTTAACCGAGATGGGGTTGTGGCCTTTACTCGGCGAGGCGATATGCGAGTAAGCAATGAGGGCCAACTGATTCTTGCCACAGGAGAATTGGTAGCCGGGGAGGGCGGCAATCCTATTGATGTGCCTCAGGACAGGATCTTATCTGTATCACCAGAAGGAATTATTTATTCTCAGGATCCTGCCGAAGAAGTGGCCGAGCAGGAAGAGGTTGGACGATTGTTGCTGAGAGACGCATCGGAAACTCCACTTAGAAAGATGAGTGATGGTTTGTTCACGGCAGATGGACAGGATGGTGGTGATTTTGAAACAGGCCCCCAAATAGTCTCGGTTACAAGTGAAATGCTAGAAGGAAGTTCTGCAAGCGCGATGGAAGTGATGGTGCAGATGATGTCAGGACAGCGAAGCTTTGAGATGAAAATGAAACTCATCAGCCAGTTTATGGATTTGAGCCAGACCAATAACACGATGATGCGGCTGGCCTAACAAGAATTAGTCAAGGAGTAACAAATGGACGCTTCACTATGGGTAGCTAAAACAGGTTTAAACGCGCAACAGACTCGTATGAGCGTAATTGCCAACAATCTTGCAAACGTCAATACAACTGGTTTCAAGAGAGACAGGGCCGTTTTTGAAGATCTTCTATATCAGAACATTAGACAAGCAGGCGGCCAAACCGGTGCCGACACAACAGCCCCTGTCGGTTTTATGCTTGGAACGGGCACCAGGATAGTAGCCACAGAGAAAATGCAAGGCCAAGGCAACATGATCTCAACAGAGAATGCCTTGGATTTGGCCGTGGAAGGAAATGGATTTTTTCAGATTGTCCAGCAGGACGGAACGATTTCTTACACGCGGGATGGCAGCTTCAAGCTGTCTCAGGACGGGGAATTGGTAACTGTCTCTGGGGCCTTGTTGCAGCCTCAGGTTGTTATTCCTCAGGATGCTGCAACTATCACTGTCGGTCTTGATGGCACGGTCAGCGTGGAGCTGGCAAACGGCGGCGGAAATCAGCAGCTAGGGCAAATTCAGTTAGCTCGCTTTGTTAATGGAGCGGGCCTCGAGGCGATGGGGCAAAACCTATTCCGTGAGACTCAAGCGAGCGGGCCGCCAATCGTGGGCGTTCCAGGAGAACAGGGGGCAGGCAATATTGCTCAGGGAATGTTAGAAGCTTCAAACGTCAATGTAGTAGAAGAGCTTGTCAACATGATAGAGACCCAAAGAGCCTACGAGGTGAATTCGAAGGCGATCTCTTCCGTAGACGGCATGTTGAGGTTCTTGAACCAGAATTTATAAGGATAACAATGAATAATTTAGCTGTGAAATTATCTGGTCTGTTTTTGGCCTTGGTCAGCTTTGGTTGCGCCTCAGGCGTCCCCCAGAGAGCTGACGCGTCAATAGACTTCTTGCCTATCGTGCCTGTTGTTGAGCAAGAACAGCCCCAGGTAACCGGGTCAATCTTTAACGACAATCGTTCGAGTCGTCGTTTTGGATACAAACAAAACTATCGGATTGGCGACATTTTGACCGTAATCTTAAGCGAATCAACACAGGCTCAGAGAAACTCGGGAATCGGAACGGTTAAAGAAAGCATTAACACGCCGCTCAGTCAGATTCAGGGTGTTTTCAGAGGCGGAGCTACCGCAATCGGAGCTCCCTATTTTGACGATGTTAGTGGTGGCCGAGCAGGTAGGGCTTTTCGGGGATTGGACTTTAATAATCAAAAAGTCGAATCTAAGGGCACTGGCAGCGCAAATCAAGCGGCATCTCTCGCCGGCGCTGTCGCCGTTACCGTTACTCAGGTGCTTCCCAATAACAGCCTACTCATACAAGGACAAAAGAATCTCTCACTGACTGAGGGAAGTGAGACCGTCCGCATCAGGGGGGTCATCAGCATGAATGATATTCAACCGGATAACACGGTCCTTTCTTCGCGGATTGCTAACGCACAGATCTCCTACAAGGGCGCAGGTAACTTGGCAGATGTTTCAAAATTGGGCTGGGGTACAAAGGTATTTAACAAGGTGTGGCCGTTTTAATGAAGTATTTAATAAAAATCTTATTTATTTCTGGTCTGCTTTCGAGTCTCTCCCCGGCGATCTGGGCTGACAGAATCAAGGATCTAACATCAGTCGCAGGGGCTCGGTCGAACCAACTGATCGGTTATGGTTTGGTAGTAGGCTTGGCTGGCACGGGAGATCGGGACAAAATCTCCTTTACTGCGCAAAGTCTTAAAACGGTTTTAGAACGGTTGGGCGTCGAAGTTGACGGGCCTATATCAAATTACGATTTGTACACTCGAGGCGTATCGACTCTTGCCTACGACAAGACCAAGCTAGATAACGTTGCATCTGTCTTGGTAACTGCGACGCTTCCTCCTTTTGTGAAGCCCGGCCAGGCCATCGACGTTAATGTCGCGACGATCGGTCTAGCGTCGAGTCTTCGTGGTGGTAACTTAGTCCTAACCGAGCTCAGAGGTGCAGACGGGCAAATATATGCTTTGGCACAAGGATCTCTAACAACAACCGGCGTTGACGTTGATGCATTCGGCACCGAAATACAGATAGGGGTTCCCACGTCTGCCAGGGTGCCCGGTGGTGCTATTGTTGAGAGGGCTGTCGAGACACCTTTTGATGATTCTGAATTTATTGTGCTCAACGGCGATCAGTACGATTTCACGACTATTAGCTCCATTGCCGATGTGATTAATGAAAATTTCGGCGCGGAAACCGCATGGCCCTTGGATGCGAGGTCTGTGGCGGTCAGAGCGCCTCAGAACATCGCGCAGCGAGTAAGTTTCCTAAGTATGGTCGAAAATCTAGACGTTACACCGGGCGAGCCCAAAGCAAGAGTCGTGGTGAACTCTCGCACCGGCACTGTCGTGATTAGCCGAACCGTCAAGGTAACCGCGGCAGCGGTAACCCAGGGCAGTTTGTCAGTGACCATCTCGGCGACAAATGAAGTGAGTCAGCCGGGCGCGCCACTGATAGGCGGGGCGGCTGGAGAGACCGCCGGAGTCACGAACGCCGAGATTCAGGTATCTGAAGAAGCCAGGCCGATGTTTTTGTTTAAACCAGGCGTAGATCTTAGAGAAATAGTCGATGCAGTTAACCAAGTGGGGGCAAGCCCCTCGTCTTTAATTGCGATTTTGGAGGCCCTAAAAAGTTCGGGGAGCCTTCGCGCAGAATTGGTAGTGATCTAGGACCGCGGTTAATGTCTGAGACTACTTTAGTTGACAGTTCTATGGATTTTGCTTCATTGGCCAAGATGAGACTGGATGCAGCTCGAAATCCGGAAAAAACCGTTGATAAAGTCGCTGAACAGTTTGAGTCCATCTTCATTAATATGATGCTCAAATCCATGAGGAATGCTACAGAACGCTCCAGTTTGATGGACTCTCAGGCTGGCCGAATGTACGAGTCTATGTTTGATCAAGAGGTTTCCCTTCATCTAGCTAAGAACGGCTCTCTGGGTTTGGCTGAGACAATCAAATCGCAAATACAAAGAAATCAAGAGAGGCTTGCCCCTGGAAGTGACAAGCCTTATTCACTTGACCCAGAAAGACTCGGGCGAAAGATAATTTCAGAAGAGCACTCTTACTCTCTCGACCTTAAAAAGCGGAATTTCTCACTTGATAGACGCTCAACTCCTGCAGAAACTGGAGCTAACAAGTGACCGATTTACTATCCATTGGCGGTAACTCAGTAAAGAATAATCAATCGGCGCTGACAGTTGTCAGCAACAATATTGCGAACGCACATACGGAAGGATATGTTCGACAGGACCTTGCCTTACAAGAAAACCTCCCCACGAAAAATGGACTGGTTTATCTAGGAACAGGTGCCTTAGCCGCTGGGATCAAACGCTCATATGATGGTCTGGTCGAAGCGTCGCTTCGGGCCAGCAATAGTGACTTGTCCGCGCAGCAACCAGTTATTAAGTTTACGGATCGTCTTATCGATGTGTTCGGTGATGAAAAGTCTTCACTGACACCGGCAATTGGCTCGTTTTTCGATAGTCTGAGAAGTCTTAGTCTAGATGCATCCTCTGAGCTTCTCAGATCGCAAGTCCTTGGAGAGGCCAAGGGTGTCGCTTCTAGGTTAAATGATCTGGCAAGCCAGCTGATGGCGATTGATCAGGAAACGCGCCAGATTACCCAATCAAAGATGGGAGCCTTCAATGTCTTAACGACCGAGTTAGCATCCGTGAACACAAGGCTTAACCGTTATTCTGATATTAACAAACAGCCGCCCGACCTCTTGGACATGAGAGATGAGTTACTAAGACAAATGTCTGGCTTGCTGAAAATTTCAGTTGAAGAGTTATCAAGTGGCCAAGTTAACGTCAAAGTTGGCGATAGCTCCAGTCAAGCCCAGGTGGTCGGTGGTAGTGATAGCACTGATATAGGGGTTCGGTTTTTAGAAGGCGTTCCCCCAAGAAATGAGATTTTATTGGACCCCTTTCGCAACGCAAAGAACCTCAGCGGTTTGGTGGGAGGAGAGATAGGCGGGCTCCTCAATTTTCGTGAACAATTGTTAGAGCCGAAAACAGGTGAGCTTAACGACATTGCCAAGGTGCTAATGAGAGAGGTCAACGTGGCCCACGCAAAGGGGATGGACATGTTTCAGCAAGCGGGAGGTGCCTTTTTTGAAAGCCCCCCACTGTTTGATATTAATTACAGTTTCGCGAGGGGCTCTGCACAGTTGAGTGTTGTCAGAGATCAGGAAGCTGATGCGAATGTTGCACCGTTGTCCCTTTTGTTCGACGGGAAGAACAATCGTTGGATAGTCGAGGACATCAATACTGGAAATAAATTTGCCTCGGTAGCCGGAGCAAAAAAGATTGCAATCAATGGGCTGACGATAAGCATAGAAGGAAAGCCTATCGATGGTGATTTCATTCGAATTCAAGGAAATAAGAATCCGGCTGCGAGCATTCAGGTAAAAATTACTGACCCTAGACAGATTGCCGCGGGAGATTTATTCAGGGTCTCCACTCATGTCGAGAATACTGGTGGGGCGACCTCAACTATACGTCTTTCGGCTGGCTCGTCTGAATCGCCGGCCGCAACCGCCATATCTGATTTATTGCTCAATAACTCTCATTCTTCAGCGGCCAAAACGGTTTCTGGAACCTATTCGAAGCCATTGGCAACGCTGCCCCCGGGAACTAGTGACCTGGAACTCCTAATGGGCAAGGCAACCAATAGCTCGATCGAGCTTCAGGTTTTTACGACGGACGGAAGACACCTATTCGGGTCTGCGTTAACCACCGATCAAAAGTCGGTGATGCTTACCGAGCAGAATGGTTTTACGAAGGGCGTGGGTTATTCGAGTCGTTATCTGAATGGCTCCGAGGCCTACCTGGATAAAGAATGGTATTTTGGAGCGTTCGATACCTCTGCGTCCTCAAAGAACGATGCTGGGTCGACCATCATCGAACGGGAGGCTACGATTTCTGGTAGTCACATACCTGCTCTAACTAATACTAGCGCGGCGACAATGACCGTGATAGCGGAGGGGGCGCTCAAATTGGGCGGCGTTGCTATGGGCGCTTTGGAGTTGGCACCCAACGCGACGCTGGACGCGTCTAAAGTATTGACCTGGTTGAATAACCATAAGTCTGCCAATGGACTTGGCTATGAAGCAAGTGCAAAAAACGAAATTCGTATTTCTCCTTCGAGTTTGTCAACTACGTCAGGCTTACTCAATATCAATGGAACTGCAGTACATAATGCTACCCCTATTGCGTCGGTCAATGAGCTAGTCACGTCCATCAATAACCAAACTGGGACAACTAATGTAGAGGCAAGAATCGACTTTGATGGAGCGATTATCCTAAGCAACACTCCGGGTAACGAGGCAGATAAGATAGACTTCGGTAATACACCCGGCGTGTTGACAGGCATAACCGGCGATTACCAAGCAAGTATTGTGATCGAATCTGGCCGGGGAACGGCGGCAGTGAAGGTCAGCACAGGCGCAGCAAACAGCTACGCTGCAGGGGCTTACTATATACAAAAGGCAGACGGCACAAAGATAGAGTTTACGACCAAGGCCGCTACGGCTTTGGATTTCCGAAATCAGATTCGTACGGTCACCCAGAACAACGACTTTACCGTCGTTGAGGTTGATGGTGGTTCAGATCATGATGATGAACTGAAGTTCACTGGCCCAAAAAATTTCGGCGATTTTGAAATATTCAAAGCCGATGGAACCAAAATCACTGGGGGCAGCGCGACAACTGAAGTTACGGGCGTGCGCGATGTTTCTGAAAAGTCGATTGCGTTGACGTTAACTGCTGATGGTTCTGCGACAGACCTCGCTAGAATCGGGATAAGAACGGGTGTTTATTTGCCGGGTACACTAGACGAAGAATTAATTGTATTTTCGACCGGAAGCACGGCGGATAGCGCGAGTCTCGCGGCTTCTTATAGTCAACAACAAGCTAACGCTCTTTACCTTAGAGAGTCGCCCCTAGAAATTGAATTCACCGATACTAATCGTTATCAGATCACCGACAGTAAAACAGGTACCGTCCTGGCAGAGAGAATTCACACTCCAGGCGATCTGATCAAATACCAAAACCTAGAGGTAGAACTGTTAGGTCAGCCTGCGATAGGTGACAAGTTCGCAGTCGATAATAATTCAGAAGGGTTCGGGAGCAACGACAATGTAGTGCGGTTGGTTGACATAGAATCAGCAAAAATAATCGGCGATAACCAGACTCTGCACGAAGGGTATTTAGGCTTGTTAAACGACGCCGGCAACGCTTCCCGACAGAGCAAAATAGCTCAACAGGCACTCGAAGTAGTATATGACCAGGCGGTCGAGTCTAGGGATTCTATTGCTGGTGTGAATTTAGACGAAGAAGCCGCTAATTTGATTAGGTTTCAGCAGGCGTACCAGGCGTCCGCAAGATTAATTCAAACGGCCAATCAATTGTTTGATTCGATCCTGAGGTTATAGGAATAGCAAATGAAGATTTCAACTAGTCAGTTATTTAACCAATCTGTCCGTGATATCCAGGAAAGCCAAAGTCAACTCTCTAACACGCGAGAGAAGTTGGCTACAGGTAAAAGTCTGATTCGGGCTAGCGATGACACTACTAAATTGACTACATTAGATACGTTGGAACGATTCATCAATAAAAGCAAAGGTTACGAAAAGACCCTTGATGTTCTCGGTGATCGCTATAAGTTGGAAGAAAGCGTCTTATCTAGCGGGGCGGATATTCTCATTAGATTGAAAGATCTCGCCATTCAAGGGTCAAACAACACACTTTCGGCAATGGACCGAGACATTCTCGCGACGGAAGTAGCAAGTTTAAGAGACGAATTAATCTCGATAGCCAATACAAAGGATGTCGAGGGTAATTCAATTTTTGCGGGAGGCAGAACTGAATCTATAGCGTTTTTGAAGAACGTCGATTCCAGTGTTACTTATGCCGGAGATACTCGACAAAATACGGTATATGTGAGCGATACTCGTGAGCTGACCAAAAATAGGAATGGCCTCGATATTTTCTCTGCGACACCCAGAACCAGTGAGTATTTAATCACTGGTAAGACTAGACAGGCGCTAGCTGCGGCGGCTGATGTGGCATTACCGGGAGCTATTGGAACCTATGAACCGACCGACACTGGATTGCTTACTATAGATGGTGATCTTGGGAATGCTGGCAGTGTAACATTCCCTGTCGCAAGAAAGGTTAGTATAGAGTCTATAGCAGACGAGACTCTCGTTAATTTCACAGTAGTTGGAACTGACTCAGATGGTAATGCCATACAAGAAGTTATCGCTGGCGGTAACGATACGACTGTATCAGGTGTTGAGTCCTTCAAGACGATAACCTCGATCACCGCCAGTGTGCCGGTGACTGGCAAGGTTAAAATCGGACCAGAGGGACCGCTTAATACTACTACCAGCTCTGAGAATGTGATCGTTGCGATGGATTCAGCGGTTAAAACCATTCAAGTGTCCGATAACGACAGCGCAAAAGAAGTTGCGTCTAAGATCAACGCAATCTTTGCTGGCGGCGGCGCAGACGGCATCGGCACATTCGGTGCCAATACGTCAGGGGCGCTTTCGATTGATGGATTGTTGACTGTTTCTGGGGTTGCGGATCTTGCAACGGCCCAGCCTATAACGATTACCTCAGCTGCTGATGAGAGCTTGCTTAACTTTACAATTACGGGTACCGACGAAAATGGCAACCCTATGACTGAAGTAATAGCCGGAGGTAATACTAAGGCGGTATCTGGAAGTCAGTATTTTAAGACAATCACCTCGATCAGTTCCGATGGGCTTACTACTGCTGAGGTTCAGGTTGGTACTGCGGGTACGGAAGAGCCTCTATTAAGTGCGAGTGCAAGAACTTTTGCGCAGTTATATTCAATAAACAAAACCGATGAAAATTATTCTCTGAGCATAAATGGAACCCAGACCGCTAGTTTTGTTTTAAGTGACAATAATATTAATGATGCTATCGCGAAGATTAACCTGATTTCTGAAGTTACAGGAGTTGGCGCTTCCATTAGTCCGGAAGGAAGAATTCTGCTGACTGACTCTGATGGAGATGACTTCACTATTGAGAATACCTCGAGCGGCAAGAGCATCGCGGTGCAATCTCTAAATCATGATGGCCAGACGACGGCTGGAAATCCTATTAGTTTGGGCCCCAATGGAGGTAACGACTCTACTCGAGTGATGGGCTCTATAAAAACATCTTCTTCACGAGAGTATACGATTACGCAATCTGGAGATTTAGAGCTAGGATATTTTAATACTCAGCGAGCAAAAATCGAAAACGTGGGGTTTTTTGATGTTCTAGAGGATTTTAAGAGAGCCTTAGTAAGTAATGATTTGTCTTCAGTAGAACGCGCTGTGTCCGAAATTGGAGGTCTTCATAATGGAATTGCACGAGCGATTGGCAAGGTTGGGAGTGAAATCAGAAGCAGCCAGGCTCAGCTTGATATAAACCTCGATAGTAGGTTGCGATTGGAACAGCTCTTATCAAGCGAAAAAGACCTAGATTATTCGGAAGCCGTAACTCAATTTAATGCTGAGATCGCGAGATTAGAAGCAGCTCAGGCAGCGTTCGCTAAAATTTCGCAACTGTCGTTATTCGAATACATATGATCTTAGCTCAGGCAAGTAGTGAAGAGGTTGTCTGCTCTTTTTCATACGGTGCAGAGGTAGTGGGAGAGATTAACTTAACCCAACCTGCCTGAAGATCTACGATCAGAGTTTTGAGCTCTTCGATATCCTCTTCTAAGGGCAGTTGAATTGACTTCTCAATGCTTTCTTCCACGTAATCGAAAAACTCCTCAAGATGCTCTACTAAGGTTTCGTCGGGAAGCTCGGCAAGAGAGCGATTTAAAAAGCTAAGCAGGTTCTTGGCATGCCTCAGTGAAGTGATAGATTGAGAAGTACGAACTTGCTGTGCATTCCGCTGAGCAGTCACCAGGCTGGTTATAGATGATTCAAATAACCAATTAATCTCCTTAAGTCGCGGTTCCCCGAAAGCAACTAAGGACTTTATGTAACTTGCAAAATGCGACACGCTAAATCCAAACTCAGTCGTCTATGAATAATCAATCGGAAGAAGTTGAGAAACCTTTAGCCCCTTTTTATCATATTTTTTGATTAGCTACGAAGGGCAACCTTTTTTATAATCTGATTCTAGGCATTTGATCGCCTGTTCATGAGCTTTTTCCTGCAGCGGAACTGTCAATTGCATTTTAGCAAAGTTCAGTACGGAATCAGCCTTGCCGTAGCCATTTATTGTCGCGATAGAAGACCAAATAAAAGCTTTGAGAGGCTCTGGTTCTCTATCAGGGTGTCCTTCACCAACTTGTAGCATAAATGAAAGCATGAATTGTCCCATCGCATTACCGTTTTTTGCGGCTTTCACAAAATAAGTTTTGGCTCGGTCATAATTCTGCATTAGCCCATATCCCTGATAATAGATTAAACCGAGCATATATTCGGAAGCTGCCAATTCTTTCTCTGCTGCTTTTAAAAAAAACCTCTTTGCCTGATCGTAATTCTGTGGGTTTCCATAGCCTTGAAAATAAAGCATCCCGAGATTGTGGCTGGCCTCGGGAAGGCCTTGGTCGGCGGCCATTGTGTAAAACCGAATCGCTTTTGTATAACTTTGTTTGGCGCCATGACCATGCTGATAGAGATAACCCAGGTTGTTTTGCGCCTCGGCCTCACCAGCATCAGCTAATCCCTTCCATGCCCGAAAAGCCGTCGCATAATGTTCTCTATCCATTGCATTTAAGCCAGCGACAAACGGTTCCCCGTGGCTGTAGGACCATAAAATTAAAGGGAGAATACAATAAAACCTGACTCTAATACTCACGATGTGTTTTCGGATATCCTGGTTTGCAATTTGATTATTCCGAATCATGTTGTCTAATTTTATCTTCCAAAGAAAGCACTTGCGTAAATATATCACCTTCTGTGAGAGCTCCAACCAATTTACCTTCATTTACAACCGGAATGCTCTCGCCTACGAAGTCCCGAGCAACAGAACGAGCTTCGTTTAGATTATCAGAGGCAAGCAACGCTATTGGGTTTTTATCTATTCCTTCCTCTAGGTTTGCAATATTGCTGATCGAGTGAACTGTTACCTTACCTAACAGTAGAGAGCTGGCATCACATATATACGCCTCAGTGCAAAGACTCTCTTTCATAGCGCTAAGCACCGTTTCCGGTTTGACCTCAGGACCGAAAGAGAGAAATTCGCTGCCTTTTACGTCACTAACCAAAGTTTGTGAAAGCGCCAAATATTCTCGGCCTTTGCGAAGATCCACATTTCGATCCATCAATTGCCGATCAAAATAGCTCAATCCAAAAAATTTAAAAGTAAATAACGAGCAAAGTATAACGGTTAATAGGGCACTTAATCCGTACTGATAAGAGCCAGTTAACTCGATCACTATCATAACAACCGTTAACGGGGCGCCTATGACGGCAGAGCCTACCGCTGCCAAAGATGCCACGATTATCACGTAGCCAGCATCGGCGGAGACTCCAAAAACAGAGGTAGCGAACGTAAGAATACCACCTGTTGCCGCGCCAACAAAGAGCGCAGGGCCAAATACACCTCCGTAGAAGCCCAATCCCAAGCATAATGCTGTCAGCACTATTTTTGCTGTGAGTAGAGCAAATAGAAATGAGAGCGAAAATTCGTTATTGATTATTTGATTGATTTCATTAAGCCCCAGGCCCATTGCTTCAGGAATGAACGCACCGATAGTTCCGCATACTATCGCACTGAAAAACAACAGTTGGTTAAAGGAATACCTCGAGTTCGTCCCGATTGCTTGTGTCTTTCTTATTGCAAACATATAGACAACCGCTACTAAGGAACAAAAGATAGCCGACACCAGCAAGATTGGCAGTAGTTGGATCAGTTCGTTCGAGACTTCCGGAACCGCGTAAGATAGGTTAGAGGCAAAGAATTTTTGATTGAAAGCGGAAGCAACGATCGCAGCAACAGAGATAGGAGCGATTGCTCCAACTGAAAATCTTCGAAGAATTGCTTCATGTGCAAACAGAATTCCAGCAATAGGTGCGTTAAAGCCGGCTGATATTGCCGCCGCAACGCCACAGGCTATAAAAATATCTCTGTCCAGCTCTATGCGGCTAATTCGGACAATAATCTCTGAGACTGTAGCGCCAAAATGGACTAGGGGACCGTATTGTCCAACTGACGCGCCCCCACTTGCATTAACTAGTGCCGCAAGGGTCGACCCGATTCCAATGCGAACGTCCAGTTGCTCTTTGCTTTGCTGTGCCGCGTAAATACTATCTGCTGGTCCGGACCACTTTGTGATCCCAAAAACGCGCTTGACGCCAATTACTAAACAAGCTGCTAGCAACATCCCGATGATCGGCACCAAAGACATCTCGGTTCCGGCAATTTTGATTGAGATCCCTGTAAAGTCATTGCGAGCTTGGATGGCCAGCTCAGCAAAATTAACAAAGTAGTTTGCGACTATAGCCACAACGATTCCCATTAGTACGGCGAGAAGAATATGTATGGCTATGTCGAAAATGATTGATTGAGGTTTTTTGTAGTTAGTATCTGCCATAACAAGTCTCTCTCCAAAGCTAAATGGCTCGACTTATTCTAAGTTTTTTTGCGTAAATGCCAAACAATCTCTTCCGTCGGATCTGAGGACCTCTATGGAGGGCAGAACTCTGCTTTTAAAACCTAGCGTTGCACACTCATAAGGGAAGTTCTTATCCCAGCTTATTTTGAAGTGCCGGCAATTCCAACAGGTGATAGGTTGATTATCTTTTTTTTTCAACGGGCTAAAGGAATAAGGATTTATTTTTTGTTAAAAATCGTTTGAGAACTTTCTACCAGCGCTGTAACGGCCTCCTCATTGAGACCAAGCTCTCTGCCAAGTTTTCGAAGGGATTGTTCTTCATCTTGGCTAATCAACCCGTCTTCTAGGGCTCGGTTGATTTGGGACTGCATTGACTCCCTCCTCTGTCGCATGCGTTCGCTGAAGCTGGAGGCTAAGATACCCGATGGCAGCGCAACCATACCAATTCCTAAAAGGGTCACAATTGAACCAATGATTTTGCCAATTGGCGTTATGGGATAAGCGTCTCCGTAACCGACGGTTGTTAGCGCTGCCATTGCCCACCACATCGCCTCTGGAATAGAACCAAATTTATCTGGCTGGATATCCCGCTCAATGTAATATAGACCACAGGCCGCCATAACGAGAATAACTAACATAATGAACATCGTACCAGCGAGGCTTCTCCATTCGTCATGCAGTACCTCCAAGATCATTTCAAAAGATTGAAAATAGCGGGTGAGCTTAAAAACTCTTAGAAGGCGAAGCGCTCTCAAGAAACGAAGGTCGACGCCCGGAAATAGAAGTTGCAGGAATATTGGAACGAATGCTAAGAAATCAATTATTGCGAGAGGCTTTAGCATGAAATTGATACGGCGTTTGCTG
The DNA here is from genome assembly GCA_902568205.1 of K189A clade bacterium. GTDB lineage: Bacteria > Pseudomonadota > Gammaproteobacteria > Pseudomonadales > Azotimanducaceae > UBA4421. Next base: position 108,788 of record CACFPX010000002.1, read on the forward strand.
TTGGGGATCTGCTTTCCAAATTCATCTTGAAAGGTGGCAGGGTCTTCCACGCTTGCCCATACCCTGAGGAGGTATTCAATTATAAAAACAATACAGGATGCAATTTCGAGTCTAAAAAAAACCTCTCCATAAGCGGAGTAAAATGATGGAATGGATTCTAAAACTATAGCAAGTACATTAATAATGATCAGCCCAACTATCGCAAAGCTCACGAAACGCGAGGTTTTGTCTTCAGGGTCCGTAAGCTCCAGTATTTGGTAGATCCGGTTTCGGGATAGTCCGAATAGATTACGCGCCATAATCGTCTCCCTTAGGCATTAGACTACTTTGACGTTGGACTAGTATGAAGATAATAGGTAAGCATGGCTAGCTGATTAGCCGTCGATTAAAATTTCGATTCGTCGGTTTTCGGATCTGCCTTGTGGCGTTTGATTAGTGGCGACGGGTTTGGTGTCAGCGTACCCAAAAACACTTACTCTTTGGGTGTCTATTTGAGTGGTATTAAAAAAATAATCTGCGACCGAAGCTGCTCTTGCCGCGGATAGATCCCAATTAGAATCGAACCGATCACTGAATGCGATAGGCACATCGTCAGTGTGGCCTGAAATCGTGATTTTCCCGTCGGCGTCAGATATTGATTCCCCAACACTTCTAAGGGTAGGGAGAAAACTTGCTTGGAGTTCAGCAAAGCCAGATCTAAATGATCCCTGAGCGGAAAGGCTTATTAAGATTTGATCGCCAATTTTTTCCACATTAGCAAGGCCCTGCTGAATTTCTGAACTCAGGTCTGCCCTCAGCTTTTGTAATTGGTCTTGGAGTTGTTGCTCTCGCTCAGCGGCCTTTAGTGCGGATTCCTCAGAAGGACCTTGGTCGTGTTCGACTTCAATTGGGCTTTCTAAGACGGCTTGAGCATCTGCCACTTTAGAGTAGAGATTTAAGATATCTTGATCGACTTGCCCTGAGTCTGAATCATTGTCTTGGTCGCTGCTTAAAGAATCATTTGCGGAGCCTTTTACGTTGACTATTAGCGACCCATTTTCATCGAATACTTCAACCTTTCCTTGAGCGATTTCCTTCGCTAGTGTGCGTTTTAGATTTTCAATATCGGATGCCGTGTCAGAAATATTACTCTGACTAGTGGTTTTAAGTTCTCTTTCAGTAGGCTCTTCATCGGTTGTCTCCTCCTGCACACTCACCGAAGGAGACGCTTTTGAAGACTTAAAGTTTTGAGCGATGATGTTAGTACCGATAGGGGGCTCAACGCTTGGAATCTCTCGTTGAACACCAAATACATTGGTGGAGGATCCGGAAACCTCTTTGAAAATGGACGGATCCTCCATTTCAACAAAGGAGAGGATCAACACGAAGAAAGCCATCAACAGAGTCGCCATGTCAGCGAAAGTCGCCATCCAAGCGGGCGCCATTCCTGGGCATTTAGGACAGTCTGGTTCCTCAGGTTTGCCCGGTTCTTTTGGCTCTTCTTCCTCCTCTTCCTCTTCCTCTTCTGGCTGTTCGTCCTCGAGTTTCTCAAGTTCTGGTTCGTCTTGAGCGTATTCGTCTTCAGCTTTTTTGTCTTCGTCTGTTTCAGCCATCGACGATGACCTCTATACGTCGGTTTTGTGCGCGTCCCTCAGCTGAGCTATTATCGGCGATCGGTTTACTGTCCGCGAAGCCAGTTATAGTAACCCTACCAGGCTCAACCGGTGTATTGTCGAGTAAGTAGTTGGCAACCGAAGCGGAACGTGCAGAAGATAGATCCCAATTCGATTTGAAACGCTCGCTAAATGCTATCGGTACGTTGTCCGTGTGACCTTCAACGCGAATCGTGCCGCCAGTTTGACCTAAAGCTTCGCCTACGCTGGTCAGTGTTGACGTAAAAGAATCCTGCAGATCTGCGCTTCCAGAACGAAAACTATCTTGCTGCCCTAGTCGAATTATAACGCTATCACCTTCTCTTTCTACTTGAGCTAAACCGCTCATGATTTCTTGGCTCAGGGCCGCCCGGATGGTTTCAAATTTTTCTGATGATCTCTCCCCCGCCCCTTCTGCGGCCTGATCACCTTTCGTAGGCCTCTTCAGGACTACATCGCTTAATATCTTTGCCTGAGTTTCAGTGATTTTTTTGGCAATCTCTATAGTTTCTTGTGGGACTTTCCCTCCCATGCTTTGGCCGTCTTTCCCCTGGGATAGATCTTCGTTGAGGTCCTCTACCATCTCGACGACCACTTGTTCATCTTTAATAAACACTTTAACTTGGCCTTGCTCGACCTCATTTTCGAGCGCTTGCAGGACTTCTATAAAATCTGCTTCGATGTCCTTATCTGCATCGTTTTCTTCGGTGAGTTCTTTGACGTATCTATCGTTAGGGTTTTCGACCTGTTGAGTTTTGGTAATCATCAAGGTGGATTCTGCATTTGTTGGAGTGAACTCCGTCGACAGCACAGTCTCTCCTTTAGGAATATCGATCATCGGTACGATTCTTGCGACACCAAAGGCAATGGCGAGAGAGCCGCTTACCTGTTGAAACTTTGGCACGTTCACATTGGCAAACGACAGAAGTAGAACGAAAAAGGCCATTAATAGTGTAGCCATATCTGCAAAGGTCGCCATCCAAGCGGGTGATCCTCCCGGGCATTCTGGACATTCCTCTGGTTTCGGTTCCTTGGGTGGAGGAGGGCCAAGATTTTCTAACGGAGGAGGTTCGCCTTCGGCTAATTCTTCTGTTAATTCTGGATCGTTCTCAGCCATGGTCGAGTTGGACGAATTTAGGCGTCTGCAAGTTCGGCGCGAACTTTAGGTGGTAAGCGACTAGCTAGGATGCCTGAGATAATTCTGGGGTTGGTCTGTTTTTGAATTTCTTCCAGCGCCTGCATTATTAGCTCATTGTTAGCTTGTTCGCGTTCCGAAAGAGCACCCAATTTTTCTGAAACTGGCTTTGCGAGCACGTTCGCAACTATCGCGCCATACATTGTAGTCAATAAAGCAACAGCCATCGCTGGGCCAATTGCTTTTGGGTCGCTCATATTTTGGAGCATTCCCACCAAGCCAATAAGGGTCCCTATCATGCCCATCGCGGGTGCGATATCCGCCCATGAGACCCACATTTGTATGGCAGTGTCGTGTCTAGCTTTCATCAGGTCGTTGTCGTTTTCGAGGGTTGCTGTGACGACCTCGGGTTGGGTGCCATCTACCAACAAGGAAACGCCTTTGGCTAAAAAAGGGTTTGCTATGTCTTGGCCTTCCAGCGCGATCATACCGTCCTTGCGCACGATATTGGCTAATTCAGTGATTTGCTCGATCAGTTCTTTTGGGTCGTCAACCTTTGCAATAAAGATTTTTGCAAAAACTTGAGCCCACATTGTAATGAAGTCTGAAAGCTGAGATCTCATTAAGAGAACCATCAAAGAGCCCCCTAGCACTATTTGCACGGAAGCCGCATCTCCAAAGGCCGAAAGGCCTGCTCCTGTGGCCATCGGATATATCATTAACGCCCAAGCGACGATGAATCCTACTAATGTTGCAATGTCCATCTAATCTCCGTCTATTAATGCCCGATAAAACGAGTTGAATTAAATTGAAGGCAAAAACCGTGCCTTATAATCAAACTTCAGTCGACTCTTAGGATTATCGGTCTTTTTTGTGTTGTCTTGATGATTAATGGCACGATTATAGCAAAATATGGTTTATCACAAACACAACCGCTATGCTTCAGCTTAGCCTCGAATATCGGGAGGAGTGTTCTCTTGCCTACAGAACTTCATGAAACATCGACTCAGGACAGGACTTGCCGAGGCTGGGGCAGCTTGTGGCCGTTTTTTGCATGCTTCTTCCTGTTAACTTCTTGTTCAGGAGGCAGGGTCGCCGAGCAATGCGGTGATTATTTTACAAAGGGAGACTTTGGCCGCTTTGAAATTAAGGAAAGCGGCATGGCTTTTGACCCAGAGGCAAATCTCTATTGGTCGAGGTGCAGCGTTGGCCAAAAATTAAACAGAGATCAATGTGTTGGAAAAGCCGTCCTTGCTACTTATGAGGATGCTTCTGGCTACGTTGATGAAATTTCTGAAAAATCTTCTAGAGCCTGGCGCATCCCGAATAATGAGGAGCTGAGGTCTATCATGCAGGACAAGTGTATAAATCCTGCCGTAAATCCCAACGTGTTTCCTAATATCCTAGTAGAAAATTATTGGTCTTCGGAGAAAAGCCCGCACCAGATGTCGGGAATGTATCGTTGTGCGGGCTATACTTATCAGGGGTACGTGAGCTGTAGGGTTTTTGGAACGACTCAGCTACCCTTTCTGATAGTCTCCGATGGAACCTAATTTTCTAGCTTGAAATTGTTTTCCAAGCGTCACGAAGCTCTGACAACGCTTCATAAAGAGTATTCAAAGACTTTTCATCTTCGTCGGTCTTCGCTTTAAACAGGCTTGCTGCTATAGCAGTGTAAGATTCATAAAGACTCGCGGCCAGCTCACCTCCGCCGTCCATGTCCAGCACGGCTCGCAAAGACAAGATAATTTGCATTGCATGAGTCGTGCTATCGTGGAACGTTTCTTTGTCATCAGTTTTTAGAGACTCGACTGATTGGCGTATCAGTAGACAGCCTTTATCAAATAACAGAGAGATTAGTTGCTCAGGAGAATATGTTGACGTCTTCGTCTCTATATCTATTGAGCTGTACTGTTCAAGAGCTGATTTTCTATACATTTTCATTCCCTTTATTTTGCTCCCAACCTAAAGATTGGGTCTTGTTACACCTAGGTGCTCGATTATACAAGCACAAATCGTTCCGCTTTTGACTGTTTTCACGAAGATTGATCGAAAAAAGCTCCGAGCATCTTTGTTAAATTCCTCATAAAACCTAATAATTCATCGGAAGGCATCTGTCTTATGACTTCTCCGGTGCTCTCATTGGTAATTCTGATTACCTCAGTGCCTGCCTCATTATCTCTCTGAAATGAAATTGAGCGGTCTCTGAGGTCCATCATGACTTGGACCTGCTCTAGAGCCCTCTCTATTTCTGGCCGATTAGCGGCTTGTTCAATCTCTCGGGTTGAGGGTTCGCTGGCAGGGACGATCTCGGCCCCTCTTTGGGACAAAGCGACCTCCGTCTGAGCGATTTCTCTGATTGGTTCGCTCCTTGGAGGCTCGGTTACTCTTGTTTCCAGCGGCGCGACGGGCGTGTTTACCGTTCCCGCTATAGACTCTGTTGCCATATTTTCTCCTAAAAGGGCTTTTTCCCTTATATTTGTGCTAGGTTATCCCGTTAATTGAGGATAACCATTTCTTCCGGTTCGCCTGTAACCCCTTCCCAGCGCTTCTCAGAACTCATGCAAACCCGCCGAGCGTAATTAAACGCTTCGAAAAGGCTCGCGTTTTTCATTCAAAATAAAAGTTTCTAATTTAACCTCGCAGTAATTGTAAGATAACGTCATTAGAAGCGTTCGCTTGGACCAGCATGCTGGCCCCCGCCTGTTGAAGGACCTGTGCCTTACTTAATCGGGCCGTCTCTACGGCGAAGTCCGCGTCTTCGATTCTCGATCTGGCCGCAGTGGTATATTGTTGAACCTTCATGAGGTTGGAAACAGTATAGTCGAGTCTGTTTTCCAGGGCGCCTAGGTCGCTTGTCAGTGTTGAAATTTCCTCCAGAGCGCCGTCTATTACTACCAATGAATTGGAAGCCTTAACGGCGGTGGTCATATCTAAAGAGCTAATCGTCTCGAGATTCGCGCTTCCTGTTGCGTTAAAGAATTCGGTGATATTATCAACCCCTGTTTGTTTGTAAGTAAACTGGTTTGAAGAAGTGAGCCGGATATTGCCGATGACTCTGGCAGTATCTGTTCCTGTCGCGCCATTTCCAAGACTAACAGCATCCGACTTGATACCAACTAAATACGAAGAGCTCGAGGCCGAGGTAATACTGCTGATAGACTTGAATTCGGCTAAGCTGAACACTGTTGCGCCAGCGAGTACAGTACTAGTTATTTCTGTATGCGAGGTCCCGTCTTCTAAAGTGCCTACTATGGTAATAGCACCAGTCGCGTCGGCGGCATGAGTGTTTGTGACCGATATTTTTTGTCCTGTATTGAATGTTACTGCAGAAGTTAATGCATTGGAGGTGTTAGTTACTGCGGTCGAGACTAACGCGTTAGCTGATGATTGCATCGAGATAGACTCGCCGTCATGGGAGACGGTTTCGACTAATAAGTCATTGCCGGCCGATCCTACGGTGTGTCCAGTCCTGCTAGAGTTAAAGATGCTGGTCGTCATCGACGCATCGCTATAGATGTCGAAGTCGCCATCTTCTGTAGTGGTTATCTTGACGTAGTTTGTGTCCTCCGAGCTCACATAATTGTCAAAACCAGATATGGCGTTGATAGCATTGTCCCATTGAATTGCTTCCGAGTCTTGCGCCATAGCAAAACTACCCCAGACTCCCGTTGATAGATTCTTGATGTAGTAAACTGCCCTGTTATCGTCCAAAGTGGCTTCTACAATGTTCGACAGCTTTGTCGCGTCGGTGGCTGAGCTCACGTTCGTCATGTTCTGAATGGTTATGTCGTTGCCAGTCTCATCGATAAGCAATACGCGGTGATGTGAGTTTCCGGCTGCGTCGCTGACTATGACGGCCTTAGCGCTGACTCCTGTATCTGTTGCTAATGCCGTTATTTTCGAGACAGCATCGCTGACGTCGTTTTTACTAATTGTAAAGTTGGCTGTCTCAGATCCATTGATTTTAACTTTATATGTTGAAACCGCTGCTTTTTCAACGAACAGATGCGCGTTTGTTCGGGCGCTGGCAGCAACGGTTGTTGCGCCTCCGTGCGCGCTTATTTGCTGTGCCATAGCCTTAGCTGACCAGCCGCTTTGTACGTCTACCGTTCGTACGTTGTTATTGCCTGTTATGGTGACGTCTTGGGCCTCATTCGTGCTGTTGGTTGTCACGCCTGTAGAGGAAGACAATATTGCAGATTGCATGTTCGAGTTAACGGTATAAGCGCCTAGTTTGGTTGATTCAACTGAACCAATATTCATTAAAATGTTTTCGCCGCCGTCAGATCCCACGTGTAAAGATTTGGCAGAAAAGGTTCCGTTTAGTACCAATGCCCCGTTGTATCGCGTATTGGCTGAAACTCTGGATATTTCCTGTTGCAGAGTAAAGATTTCTTCCTGCTGTGAAGAGCGATTTTGATTCGTGTCGTTAGCGGCAGTTACTGCTAGTGTCCTCATCCGTTGTAACGCGTCTCGCACGGTACCGACAGCTGATTCCACGGTCTGTATAAGTGCGATTCCATCGTTTGCGTTCTTGGTGGCCGCGACAAGGCCGTTTATCTGGGAGGTCATTCTCGTCACCATCGTCAACCCCGCGGCGTCGTCTGCGGCCCTGTTGATCCTTTTTCCTGTAGAGAGTCGTTCCATTGCCTCTTCCAGTTCTTTCCTTGATCCTTCCATGGCGAATTGCGCGCGCATGGAAGGAATATTGGTATTAAGTACCATCGACATAACTAAACCCCTTTAGCTATAAACATTGTTTCTCTAGTGTTGGGCTCGATAAGGAGCCCTTTCACCAAAGTTTAGTTCCCGAGAAGCGGCAATTTGAAGGTCAAGTTGGCATAATGCTGCCGTTTTTTTGGCCATTCTTTGCCGCTCACAAAAACTAAATCGGGAGGTTCTCAGATTCCTTTAGCAAAAATTTTATTTGCTTTTTCTGAGTCCTCCCGAGGGGTTTAGTTTTTTTCGATCCTTTATTCGTCTCCTGTCCTTGGGAAATCCGACGATTTAGTAATTCCTTTTTGACCCCTTTTCTAAATCGTCTTTCTCTCTTCTTGGCCAGCTCAAGGCCCCAGGCCAGGGGCTCTTCGGCTATCGCCAAAGGGGTCGTGAGCCCCTGGCCAGAGATCTGGTCTACTCGCTCGACTGAGTGTGTAGACCGTTATTCCCGTTATCATTCAAAGTTTCGAATCCCTATTACTTGACCAACTGAAGTGCTAATTGGCTAGAGGCATTCGCCTGCGCAAGCATTGCGGTGCCAGATTGCTGGAGCACCTGAGCTTTCGCCAATCGAGCACTCTCCACAGCGAAATCTGCGTCTTGAATCCTTGATCGCGCTGCCTGGGTGTACTCGGATACGTTCATCAAGTTCGACACCGTGTATTCCAGTCTGTTCTGAAGGGCCCCATAACCAGCCCTATCTGTCGCAACTTTTTCTATCGCGATGGTGATCGACTCAAGAGCTTTCGCTGCGTTTGCTGCCGATGAAAGGTCGATCTTCGTCACCGAACTAGCGTCACCAAGGTTGTTGATCTTGCCAGCATTTTCGCCGGTCCCGTTGGTGACAGCCCCATCCGTAGTGCTCTCTGTGCCTGCGTCGTCCGTGGTAACAACTCCGCCGGTGAGACCGAGATAATCTGTGTCGATAGTCTTGATATCAAAGGCAACGGTTTGAGAAGCCTCTGTGCCGACCTGGATCGTTCCCTTTCTTTGGCCGTCCAATAAGATCAGGTTGTTGTATCTGGTCTGAGTTGAAACTCGGTTTATCTCTGTAAGCAGAGCATCGACTTCATCTTGCAGATACTCTCTATCCTTTGCACTGTTTGTGTCGTTTGCGCCCTGGACCGCGAGCTCCCTGATTCTTTGGAGCATGTCGGTCACGTCATTCGTAGCGTTTTCTGCTGTTGCCAGCATGGCCAAGCCGTCTTGCGCATTCTTGGCTGCCATGTTCAGGCCCCGAATTTGCGCTGTCATTCGCTCAGCGATCGCGAAGCCCGCCGCATCATCAGATGCGCTGTTGATTCTCTTGCCTGAGGACAGACGCTCCATAGCTAATTGCAGTTCTGATTGCGAGGAAGCAAGTGAACGTTGCGCGTTTATAGATGCGGTGTTTGTGTTGATTACCATTGCCATTTTTTAGACCCCCTAAATTGACTTTTGGTGGCTATGCTTTGCGATGTGGCTAAACATTGCCGTTTTTTGTGTTATCGGCAAGTTATTGCCGGGTTCAAACTATTAATCGGGGAAAAGCGGCAAAGCTTTAGAGAAAAACAAAAAAAATGGCAAATTTTTGCCGTAACAAATGGCAGGTACTTGCCGAAATGGCTCTGCGAAGGGCCTTAGCGGCAATAAATGGCCATAAATTTTTCTGGTTTAGAGGCCTAAAAATAGGCAAAGAGGGTAGGCTAATATGCTGACGTCTCTCGTTTTGAGACTTTTGTGTCGTAAGTATAAGAAAGAATGAGAGTCAAAGGGGTATAGTACCGACGCCTTCGGGCAGTCTGGGACAGAGCCGGGCCCTTCGGTGCTGAAAATTAAAGCTACGATGGTCGGAGAATCAAGCATACAAGCCTGTGGCGATCTTATTCGATCGCTTCTTATCGATATGAGGCTCCCTCTTTTAGTCGTTTTTAGGACGTCTGGGATTAATCGGTCGAGCGACGTGTGCGAGGGGGACTTAGAGGAACAAGAATTCGTAGTAAGAACTTTTCGGATTGGATGGTAGCTTAGTGCTAGGGAAGGTTGGTCTTCCGATGTGCCCATAGGTACAACGTTAGGTTAGGCATCGCAGTAATGCCCTGAATGGCAAAGAAGAGCAAACAATTTAAGAGAGGTGTTTAGGCGTGATGGAGGATAGGCCGAATGAATGGTGTTTGACCGTGTCTAGTTACTTCAAGGCACCTCTGCGGCAAGTTTCGCGAGGGTGCGGGTCTCGAGGACGCTACTGGGCTTTAGCTTTTAGGCTTTGGGTGTCTTGATCTTGTAAGCAGAACATAGAGCAGAATAAAGTGTGCTGGGTTCGATGCCCGCCCCGCGGCGCAATCCGTTTACGCCGCGGGGCAGTTTCCGAACGATTTAACAACTTCGGTGAGAAATCAGTTTCTTTGTCGCTCTTTCAAACCGAAGGCTAGGAATATTCAGGACCCCTCCAAAACGTCCTAACCACTGATCAGACCCTATCTATCTCCAAGGCAGGGACTTTTTTTGTTGCTATTGAGTTTATAGTCGGAAAAAGATCAAGGAACTTTAGAGGAAACAGGCAAGTTTTTGCCGGTTTCTTTAATGGAGGGTATTTTGAGTTGAAAATCTGACCCCTGGTGCTGTCCGTTCAGTTCCAGGGGAGGGGATTTCGTGTTCAGTTTGCGCCGGGAGTGAGATTTCCAGGCCGACCGACTGTCATCTTATCGTATTAGCGATAAAGCTAACTGAGAAGAGGCGTTTGCCTGGGCGAGCATAGCCGCGCCTGATTGCTGAAGCACCTGGGCTTTGGCTAATCTTGCACTTTCAGCCGCAAAATCGGCGTCTTCGATTCGAGAACGAGCTGCTGTAGTGAACTCAGAGACGTTCATCAGGTTAGACACTGTGTACTCCAAACGATTCTGAAGTGCACCGTACTCGGCTCTATTACCCGCGACTTGATCGATGGCGGAGGTGATCGTCGTAAGTGCCTCGGATGCTCCGTTAACTAAATCGATATCGCCCAAAGAGGCTGAGACGCCTGCGTTAGTCGAGGCAGCAGAATCTTCTGCGCTCGGATCCAATCTCTGGGAAACAGTAACAAAACCAACAGTGTCTCCGGCTCCAGCACTGAAAGAAGCGTCTGACGGATCGAAAAAGTATTCCTGATTAGGGGTATTATAAATCCCGGCAATATTTGCCTCGTTAGCGTCAACTTGTGCCCAGCCTTTGCCATTTAAACTGTAATTCTCATTAAGGTAACCTACGTCGTTTAAGGGGTTGGTCTCGGTAACGTAATCGTAATTCGCGGTTGCCACACTGCCGATTGGAGAATTCTGTGAGTAGCCTACGTTATTTCCGTTGCTCTCCGATTTCATATTATCAATCGCGACTCCCTGCGGGCCGATTATGTTCACGTAGCTACGGTTATTTCTCTTTTCATATGCGGCAGTTGCCTCCCCGTTGCCGAAAGTAGCGTTTAGCCCCGACTGAAGGTCCTCCAGGGTCCCTGAGCCTCCAATCGTCAGATTATAGGATTGCCCGCTTAAAGAATCTTCAAGAGTATAATTTCCGGTAGCAAGGGTAGGAGAAGCTAAATTAGCGTCGTATAAGCTTGTGCTGATTTGAATTCTTGCGTGCTGCTTCCAGTCTGCGTTTGGATTTTCTTGGTTAGTGATGCTCCAGCTACCCCAGGAAGGATCTCCTTCTAAATAACCCCATGACTCACCTTCTCTTTGATGCAAGGTAACTTGATCACTTAGACCCGCTGCAGTCAAAGCATCTTTCAAACCTTGGAAGGTTGCTTCGCTTATTTCCAAGGTTATCTGTTCGCCAGTAGATGTTAGAAGATAATTAGTGCCTTCAAAGAGATTGCCGTCATAAATGTAGGCTTCTTTTCCATTGTTACCAACAGACACTGGCACATCGCTATTTCCGTTTATCATATGAAAGCTATCGCCCAGCTGATCGAGTCCCGGGCCGTAAATCTGAGTTTGCAAGTAATTGCTAGAATCGTAAGTTGAGACTACTTTAGTTTGTCCTGCTCCAAAAGCTTCGTCCAGCGCCGCTTGCATACCTTCTACGCTAGCATCAGCCAAAGCAATATCTACTGTGGTTCCATTAGAGCCAACGAAGGTGTGCGTCCCAGCCTGAATCATGTTGGAATAACCTTGGGTTGATTCCGGTTTTTCAATGTTGACTGAGTAGATCGTCTTTGTAAGAGGAAGATAGTCTTCTGCCGATCCCCCGACTATAGTGAAGCGGCCCTCTTCCTCTGGAAGTTGCAGGGTGAGGTAGTTGGTGGAATTTAGACGATCCCAAGCTGCCGCCTTGCCTGCACCGAATACGGAATCGAGTCCAGCCTGAACTTGAGCCGCACTGTTACCTTCGATCTGAAGATCATAGCTTCCTGACTCGGTAATTATCGCATAGTCTCCTGCTGCTATATTGTTCCTGTATATTTGGTAAACAGAGCCACTGCCTGTAGATGGGATGCCGTCTTTTTTAATCGAAAAGTCGCCGAGCGAGCTCGGGCCCTGGATGGCGAAATAACGCCGATCGGATGAATCCGAAGCATGGGCCGCACCTGCGCCAAAGGTTTGATCTAAGGCCGCCTGAAAATCGTCAACTGAACCGGTTCCTTGGACGTTTATTGAGTGCTCTGTTCCGTCTTGAGCGGTCAATGTATAGGCGCCAGTTGCATAGGTTACGCCATTGTATTGCTGGGTACTAGAGTTCCAATTACCATAGCTAGTCCTAAATTCAGAATTTAAGATTTCTAGTTCGCCGCCATTTTGATTTGCGAACGAGCTAGTGATTCGGACCTGACCGGCAACTTGTATTTCCCCAATTCTGCTTTCTAATACGATGGTCCTATTATCATTCTCTACGTTTGAAAAGTCGGCTCCAGAATGAGCTATTATTGAACCGCCAAACGTTTCGTCCAACGCCTCCTGAAGATCCTCTATCGACCCAGCGCCTTCCACGCTTATGGCATGGGCTTGACCAGTCTTTGTTTCTGTAATGGTGTAGGACCCGGGTTTAATCTGCGTAGGTCTGTCACTGGTCGACTCATAACCATTCATATAAACATAGGATCTATCGCCCCCGCTGCCTTGGGACGCCAACTCTGAGCTATGTACTGATTTGACGTGAA
>CACFPX010000003.1:0-117330 GCA_902568205.1 K189A clade bacterium
AGTCCCATGGCCCTGGCAGCAAGCAATAAATTCTGAATTCCCGGCCAAATAGATCCGTTACCACCTGCTCTCATTGCAGGGGTCACCTCAGCTCCGAAGTCCATGCACGCCACGATCAGAGCCGGAATCTCATGCATGTGTTCCATTTGCCACACAACCGCATCGACCATGCGAGAGCGCTTGTCTTTATTTTGGTGAGGCAAACTTCCAGGGTTTTGAATCTGATTACCAATGTAGCCCTCTACACCCTTTCGGTTAAGATCGGCGAGTCGCTGTTTAACCTCGGCCCCTCGAGCTATTATCCATCTGGCGCTTTGCATGTTGGAGCCAGACGGTGCCTGATTAGCCGCATCGATCAGCTTCATCAGCTTTTCTTCTTCGACTTCCCGCGTATCTAGTCTGCGCATGGCCCGACAGCTATACATTACCTCAAAAATACCCATCTCATTCGACATTGCGACCCCTCCTATCAGAAATCCAAATTAAGCTTTCCCACTCGATCATACCAATTAATAGCTCATCTAGATAAAGCAGTTCATAATCAAATTTTTTGCTTACCTTCGAGCAAAACAACCGGGACTAATCAGTGCAAAAGAACTCAGAGTTTTCGAACAAACCTGCGTCAGAATCCCTGTCGAACAATCTGAAAGAAACAAGAACTCTTTTTCGTTTGGCCTTGCCACTAATGGGCACGCAAATCGCACAGATGGGGATGGGTCTTCTGGATACTATTATGGCAGGGCGATACAGCTCCACGGACCTGGCGGGAGTTGCACTTGGAAGCAGCATTCTCTGGCCTTTGATGCTACTGGTAATGGGAATACTTCAAGCTATTACGCCTACAGTGTCTCAGTTAAACGGTGCAAGACAGCACGCAGACATAGGAGAAGTGATCCGACAGGGGCTATGGATCGCTATCTCTGGAGGATTGTTGATCGCATTTATCCTTAACCAAATTGGCTTCGTTTATACCGCGCTGGATGTAGACCCCGAGGCGAGGCCCGTCGCTATCGCTTATCTACAAATGACCTCCTTCGGGCTTCCTGCTGTCACCTGTTTTTTCTGTTTGAGATTTTTAGCGGAAGGAATGAATTTCACGAGGCCTGCTTTGTATATTGCGGTTTGCGGTCTCATCATCAAAGCACCACTCAATTATATTTTGATCTACGGCAAACTTGGCCTACCAGAAATGGGAGGAGTAGGCTGCGGGGTCGCCCAGGCAATCATTATGTGGTTTCAATTGGGAGCGATACTAATAGTTGTCTCGCGATCAAGATTCAACCACACCGGATGGCGCGAGAGATTCTCGACCCCTAACTGGAGCCGAATTAAAACATTGCTAGCCCTTGGAATTCCGATCGGGCTCACGATTTTCTCAGAAATGGGCCTGTTTTCTTTGACCACTTTACTTCTCGGTCGTTATGGCGCTGAGGTCGTCGCCTCCCACAACATTTCTATGAGTATTAATGGGCTCTTTTTTATGCCAGCTTTAGCTCTTGGGATGGCTTCAACAATTCGAATCGGCTACCGAGTAGGCGCCGGAGAACTATTGGAAGCAAGGACCACAGCGGCCATCGCGCTAGTATCTACTATAGGCGTAGCCATACTCGGATCATTGGCTATATTTTTCCTCAGAGAAGATATTGTTAACGTCTACACAACAGAAACTAATGTGTCTCAATTATCTGCCACTCTCTTAATATTTGTGGTCTTTTTCCTGGTATTCGATGCCTGTCAATCAACCTGCCTCGGCGTGCTACGGGGCTATAAAGATACAAGGACTCCCCTCTTCATCGCTCTGCTTTGCTTTTGGCTTATTGGCCTGCCTATAGGGTGCATTCTAGGCTTTGGTCTGGTTTCCGATCCCATGGAAGTCTTCGGCTTCTGGATCGGGCTGGCATGCGGAGTGATTTCTGCCGCTGTCGGGCTAAGCTATCGCGTATGGTCAACAAGCACGAACACGGATCGCATACGACTTCTGTCGCAAAGGTAAATCCAAGAGGCCGGTTTTAGTTATCCGAGAGGCCTACAACCCTCTTTTTGTTCGAAATCAATCATTTGATTTTAACCCCAATCAGGCATCAAACTAGACACTAGAAGCAAAGGTGTGGGCTAATTCATGGAATACGATCTTTTAATAAAAAATGGTTCTGTCATCGACGGGACAGGCTCGGCGACTAAACATGCGGACCTAGGCATCAAGGACGGTGTCATCGTTTCAATTGGTCAGCTAGAGGGTGACGCTCCGGAGACAATCGATGCCAAGGACTTGGTTGTCTCTCCTGGCTTCATCGACATCCACACACACTTCGACCCACAATTATGTTGGGATGGGCATGCAACTCCTTCGATAGAGCACGGCATCACGACGGTCGTCACCGGCAATTGCTCGCTTAGTCTCGCGCCCATAAAGGGCAAAGAAGACGCTGACAAAATCGTCAGTATGTTCGGTGTAATTGAAGACATAAAGAAGACCACTTTCGATGAAGCTGTCCCGTTTTCCTGGCAAAGTTTCCCTGAATACCTTGACCATATTCGTCCCAAATTGGGCATCAATGTCGGAGCACTAATCGGGCACTCAGCCATCAGACTTTTTGTGATGGGTCCAGAGAGCCAAGAGAGAGAGGCAACCCAAGAAGAAATTAGCAAAATGTGTGAGATCGTAAGAGAAGCGATGCGAGCCGGTGCGCTAGGCATTTCAAGCTCTTACGTCGATATCGATGAAAACGGCGATCCGGTGCCTAGCCGCTTTGCAGGCTTTGATGAAAAGGTGGCGCTTGCTCAAGCCATGGGCGAAAGCGGACGAGGGATTTGGCAGGTGGTTCCGTACTTCCCAGACATGAAACAGCAACTAGACAATATCAGGGAACTTGGCGACATAAGTTTGACGGCTAACGTCCCTTGCAGTCTTCAACCGGTGCTGAGCTCTCCAACGTCTCCAAATGCGGAAGAGCTGATAGAAGCGCTAGAAAAAGAGCAAGCCAGGGGAGCCAGAGTATTCGGACAAACAATGCCGAGATGCTTCGACCTCAACATGCGCCTCTCTGAGACTAGCATGCTCCTCTATGCTCTACCCCGATGGAAAAAGATTATGGATTTGCCTCGAGAGCAAAGACTCGAGCAATTTAAAGAGCAAAAATCTGAGCTTGTCAATGAAATGAAAGACGCAAAGGGTATGAGCGGGTCCATACCCTTCCTGAAAGTAGGCAGCGTCAAATCGGACGAAAACCAACGCTACCAGGGACAGTACCTTGGCTCTATCGCGCAAGAGGAAAACAAGGAGCTGGGCGAAGTAATTTTGGACCTATCCATCAGAGATAATCTCGACACCGAATTTCAGTTACAGAACGTGATCAATGCTGACAAGCAGGCAGTAGCAAAAATCGTAAGCCATCCGCTTTGTCATTTCGGCGCTTCAGATGCTGGAGCACATATCACCCAGTTTTGTGGTACCGGCGATACGTCCCATCTGCTTCAGCACTACGTCCGTGAAACAAGCACGTTCTCGCTCGAAGAAGCTATTCATAAAATGACGGGAGAGCTGGCAGTAGATTGGGGGCTAGCTGACCGAGGCACTCTAGAAGAAGGAAAAGCTGCCGACATCGTCATCTTTAATTCTGAAACCGTCTCAGTTGGCAAAGAAGAGTTTGTAGATGATTTTCCAGGCGAAGCAAGGAGATATGTACGCAAATCAGAAGGGTATGATGTCGTTATCGTGAACGGCGCTATCGCCTATCAGGACGGTCGATACACAGAAACTTTAAATGGAAGGGTCGTTTAAGTAGGACACCAAGACAGCGTTACCAAATCACCAGGAAACTGCCTCATGTATATTGAAAGCATCTTGCCCGTTCAACATTGTTTCTGGTGACATGATGACTACTATAGAACTTCTGCTATCTAGTTTAGCGGCTAGAAAAAAGGATCAGGGTGAGTAAATGAAACTATCAATGCCAACTGGGGCTCTACAGATATTCGGTATCGCGCTGTTGCTGGTACTCGGTTTATATTTCTCCCAAGCGCCTTCTAAAGAGGAAGTCATGAAGACCTCTGTCATAGAAACGGCAAAACCCAAAGAGACTGGTGCTCCTTATGTATCTATCGCAAAACCAAGCATAAAAGAGAATGTGATCGAAATCACCGGAACAGGCTCGATTGTGGTAAGAAACTCCATTGATCTGGTGCCACAAGTTAGTGGACGCGTTTTGTGGGTAACCGACTCATTCAGAAGAGGAGGGAGTTTCAAGTCAAACCAACGGTTATTGCAAATCGATCCAAAGGATTTTGAGCTTGCGCTAGCACAAGCTCAGGCCGATCGAATGTCTGCAGAATCTAACTACCAGCTGACTAAGGCACAGAGTGAGGCGGCCATATCGAACTACGCGATCTTAAACCCAGGCATAGAAGTTCCTCCTCTGGTAGCCAAAACACCTCAGCTTGAACAGGCAAAAGCTCAGATTGCTGCTGCGCAAGCGAGAGAGGAAATAGCGAAACTTAATTTAGAACGCACTAGATTTTCGCTACCCTTTGACGGCCGGGTAGTCGACTCTCAAGCCGAAGTAGGGCAGCTATTGAATCAAGGGCAAAAATTCGGCGAAGCATTCGACATCAAATCGATTGAAGCGCTTGTTCCTATTTCTCCCAGGGACCTGGAAAATATACAACCGGCCGTTGGACGAACCGCCAAAGTGAGAATAGGAATACAAGACTTCACCGCTAAAATTGCTCGAGTCTCACCGAACCTGGATGAACGGACACGATTTGCGCAGCTGTATCTGGACATAGAGAGCATTGGAAACCTATACCCTGGGTCTTTTATAGATGTAACGATAGAAGGCCCTAGATTACAAAATACCGTCTTGCTTCCAGAAGCGGCAGAGCAGATCAACGAATCTGTTTGGACCGTCTTCGACGGTAAGCTCACAAAAAAACAGCCTAAATTTATTAATCGAAATGTGACGGGCATAGTCGTTGAGAGCTTCTCGCTGGGCGAAGGCGTTGTTCTGGGAACAGTCCCAGGAGCTCGAGAAGGTATGGCTGTCACGACTGAGGTGAACTAGTGCAATCTAAAGACATTCAATCTGATTTTTCTGCCAAAGGCATACTGGACTATTTTGCAGCTAATCCAGTAGCCGCAAACCTCATGATGTTTATCATGCTGTTGGGAGGCTTTATCGCAGCATCATCGCTTACTGCGCAGTCTTTCCCAACAATAAACCTTGGCCAAATCAACATCACGGTCCCCTACCCCGGAGCCACACCATCAGAAGTTGAAGAGAGCATCACCCGCCGCATCGAAGAAGCCGTACTGGGTATCGACGGAGTGAAGCGGGTCACCTCCAGGGCTTATGAAAATACCGGCGCAGTGTCTGTAGAACTCAAAGATTTCGTCGATCAAATGAAAGTGAGGGATGACATTGAGATGGCGGTAGAGCGTCTCTCGGATTTTCCGCCGGAAAGAGCGGAAGAACCAGACATTGTCCGACTGGAAACAATTGGTGACGTTATGACGTTGGTTGTTTCTTCTGATCTATCCGACCTTGAGCTTAGAAACGGGGCTGAATTACTTGAACAAGAGTTGTTATCCATTCCCTCCGTCTCTCTGGTTTCTTTATTTGGCGCCAGGGATTACGAAATCTCCATTGAAGTAAAGGAGGAAAACCTAAGAAGTTATGGTTTGTCGATCAGCGATGTAGCATCTTCCATAAGGCGTTCTTCGCTTAATGTATCTTCTGGCGAGATTCGGACCGACGCAGGTGACCTCTTACTGAGAACCAACAACAAACGATACACAGGTGAAGAGTTCAGAGACATCATTATCAAGTCACTGCCAAATGGCTCGCTGCTTAAACTCAAGGACATAGCACAGATAAATGATGGCTTTACAGAGGACGAACTAATCCATGAATTTAACGGCAAGAAAAGTCTCTTCGTAAAGATTCAAAAATCAGACTCTGAGGACTCCTTGGCAATCGCTAAAGATATAAGAGATCGACTTTCGAATTACACTCCGCCACCAGGTATCGAAATCGATATCTGGGACGACGCCACTGATAGTGTTCGGAACTACTTGAGCATCATGGTGCGAAATGGAGTCCTCGGGTTTATTCTGGTATTTCTGTTCCTGGTGCTTATGCTCGATTTAAGGTTGGCCACTTGGGTAGCAATGGGCGTACCAATCTCCTTCTTTGGTGCCTTTCTTTTCTTTGATTTCTTTGGTGTTAATTTCCACGTAATCACACTGCTAGCGCTAATCATAGTCTTGGGTATTGTCGTAGACGATGCAGTGGTAGTCGGTGAAAACATAATCGCGGAGCAAGAAGCCGGTCTAAAAGGTATGGATGCAGCCAAAGCGGGAATAAAAGGCGTTGCAGCACCTGTGACGATAGGGGTCATGACAACAGTCGCCGCCTTCGCGCCATTAGGATTCGTATCAGGTTTTTTCAGTCAGTTTTATCAGGCTGTACCCATTGTCGTAATTACCGTTTTAATGATGTCCTTAGTGGAAGCGTTTCTAATATTGCCAGCTCATTTAACTCACGGGGGAAATTGGAGCAGGTGGCCACTGGACGTAATTCAACAAAATGTTTCAACTAAGCTCGCGAACTTTCGAGATGCGACCGTGTTGCCCCTCGTCGAAAGAGCAATTCAATATCGCAAAACCACTATCTTAATTTCTGTGGTTTTCTTTCTGTCTGCAATGGCACTTATTCCGCTAAAGTTAGTTCGATTTGAATTCCTTCCCAGCATTGAATCAACGCGAATCTCAGCTAGCCTCGCTTTCCCAATCGGCACTCCCTTTGAAGTAACACAAGCGGCCGCAGAAAAACTCGTAACAGCAGCAGAAAAAGTCAACGCAGAGTCCGAAGGCTCTTCCTTCCAATCCGTCAGCATGACGGTTGGAGGCCAAACATCGACCGGAGGAGGGCCATTCGGAGGAGGCCGCGTCACGATGGCCAATCATCTCGCGTCTATACAGATAAGACTCAACCCAGAACCCTTGAGGACGCTGCCTGCGGATGAATTAGAGCGGCTTTGGCGAAACGAGGTGGGAGCTATTCCAGGTGTCGAGAAACTAAATTACGTGTCCCAATTTTTTGGCAATCCTTCGGATATTGCTTTCGAACTGACACACCAGGATGACTCGGTTCTTAGCCAGGCGGTAAAAGAACTCAAATCGGAATACGCCGCCATTCCCGCCATGTTTGAAATCCAAGATTCCAATAACCCCGGCAAGAGGCAGTATGATGTAGAACTCACCTCAGCCGGCCTGTCGGCAGGACTAACGCCAGCCGACGTCGCGTTGCAACTGCGACAAAGCTTTTATGGCGAAGAAGTCCAAAGAATTCAGCGAGGCCGAGAAGAGCTTCGCGTAATGGTGAGATATCCAGAGAACGAAAGGCAAAGCGCAAAGGATTTTTTTGATGTCAGGATCCGCCTGTCCGATGGTACAGAAGCTCCTCTCACGCAAGTGGCGAAGGTAACCGAGAACCGAAGCTATTCGAGCATCGAACGAGTCAATGGTCGTCGAATCGTTACGGTCAGCGGCCGAGTCGACCGATCCAGCGCGATGCCCGAAGATATTGAGATCGATCTTAAGTCGACGACTCTTCCAAAACTAAAAGAAAAGTACGTAGGCTTGCAAGTCAATGAGGCGGGATTCGCCCAGGATCAACAAGCCAGTCTTGCCTCATTAGGACAGTTAAGCCTCTTGGCTCTGTTGATCATATTTGCAATGTTGGCTTCTCTACTGCGCAGCTATAGCCAGCCTCTGATCATTCTAGCAGGAATACCCTTTGGCGCCGCAGGCGCATTCATAGGTCACTTTATCTTGGGATACAACTTATCGTTCTATTCGTTATTTGGTGTAGTTGCTCTTGCGGGTGTTGTGGTAAACGATTCCCTGATACTTGTTGATCGTTTTAATAAGTTTCGAGATGAAGGCTCCTATACGATCGAAGAGGCGGTAATCAAAGCGACTCAAAGGAGGTTTCGTCCAATATTTATAACGACCGCCACCACTTCCTTGGGGTTAATGCCGCTGATCTTCGAGACCAGTACTACAGCACAATTCATGATCCCTATGGCGATAAGCCTTGCCATCGGAATTTTATTTGCGAGTCTACTCATTCTCTTTATTGTTCCAACACTCATAGTTGTACAAGAGAAACTGCTTAACAAGAACAAACAAGCAACAAGCGAGCTGGCCCGGGCCTAATGCACTAGCTGGCGAGTACCTCTCCAGAGATAATCATCTTTCTCACTTCGGTGGTGCCCGCGCCTATCTCCAAAAGCTTGGTTGATCGGAAAAGACGATTAATTTCAGATTCCCAAATATATCCCGAGCCACCATGTATCTGTAGAGCACTATCCAGCACTTTGTTACACATGTCCGCACAGTACATTACCGAGGCAGCCGTTCGGGCATGAATCTGCCCTCTTCCAGCCTGCGTCTCATCAACATTTTCCGCTTCTTCAAGAACCTGCCAGCAAAAGGTTTTCATCGTTTCAACCCAAACGTACATGTCGGCAATCCGGGACTGAATCATCTGAAATTGAGAAATTGGTTGATCAAACTGGGTTCGGGTTTTAGCGTAATCCACCGCTAGTTCAAGCGCCCTTTCGGCGACTCCAACGTTGATAGGAGCAATCGCCGCTCGTTCATAATCCAGACCACTCATCACTACTTGGTGGCCCTGGTGTTCGATACCAACGATATTTTTTCGAGGAACGACCATGTCTTCAAAAACCAATTCCGCCGTCTGGCTTCCCCTGAAACCCATCTTTGTTAACTTTTGAGCCACCTTAAAACCTGGCGTTTCAGTTTCCACTACAAAGGCAGTGATGCCCTTTGAACCAGCATCTTGTTGAGTCTTGGCGTACAACAAACAAACATCTGCCACGGGTCCATTCGTGATATACAGTTTGGAGCCGTTAATCACATAGTGGTCACCGTCTAGCTCCGCTCGCGTTCGCATTGAACCCAAAGCGTCTGAACCGGCGCCAGGTTCTGTCAATCCAAGACAGCCAGTCCATTTCCCTGAACAAAGGTTCGGCAAATATTGCTCGCGAATCTCTTCGGAACCGTTTCGATATATGTTGTTCAAGCACAAATTATCATGAGCAACCCAGCTTAAACCGACCGCGTGGTTCCATCGTGAAAAGGCTTGCAAAATAAGACCGCTCTCCAGTAATCCTAATCCAACGCCACCGTATTTTTCCGGGACAGTGACGCCCAAGAATCCTAAACTGCCGAGTTCCGCAAACAAGTCCTCAGGCCACCACTCTTCGTTGTCCATTCTTTCTGCGAGGGGTAGTAGTTTTTCTTTACCGATTCGGTCGGCGTGTTCGAATAGCTGTCGCTGATCAGAAGTTAAATCAAATTGTGTCATTGAATTCTGTTTACTCTCTTATTTTGAACGAGGCGGTGTGTTGTCGACCATATTCCAGACAACCTCGTCCGGGGTTGAAATCACTTGCGCGTAGGCCCCATTGGGGTAATTAGACATATGAGGTCCCGCATCACTATCCAAGGTCGGCTGTTTTACTGTTCCATTGCGGTCCAAATAGTCAGACGGGCTGACAAAAGACTCAAGTTCCGAATCCGAAATGTTCAGCAAGCTGACAACCTCTGGGTCAATCCATGCTTGAGGATCAATGGACTCCTCCGAATAGGCTACCTCCAACGACACGTTTTCTAACCCGGCAAAGTAAATTGACGCGCACATGCCGTGATCGATGGGGCCCAGGACCGGCACACCCTTCTCTCTTAGCCGATCTCTAATGGCAAGAAGCGCTGCCTTATCTCTTACTTTCAAAGCCAGGTGTTGCATCGTGCCAGGCGCGCTATTTGCCCCAGGATTACCCGGGTGGGTCCGTCCCAATTCTACAGGGATATCTGCAATCGAGGGGTTGGACATCAAGGCAACCGAACTTTCATCATTTAACTTCAAAAAACAATGGAACGTATTTTTCACGCCATGCATCCAGTACAGCGCGACGAGCTCCATTCCTAATTTGTCTGTAAAAAACGCTATCTGCTCTTTCATCTTGGCCGTGGACAGCACGACATGATGCACCCCTTCAATCTTATTCATAAATCTTAACCCCTCACTTGCCAGGCCCATCCATTGCCGAGAAAACATTATAACCGTAAAGAAAATCGTTGAATCTAGGTTCGTAGAATTTCAGAGCTACATTACGGAGCATCGCTGCCAATCCGCTCAGATGAAATACGCGCCCATTTCGAGCAGACATTGTTAACACTTTCTGAGTTCTCGCTTTCCTCAACGCTTCAAATTTGCCGAAACTATCTCCATAGTCCAGACCATGGTCTAAGCAATAAGATAAGCAAGCCGCGTCTTCGATGGCCATCGCGGCACCCTGAGCCATAAAAGGTAGCGGCGCATGACAAGCATCTCCAAGTAGAACAACCCTATCCTTACTCCAGCTTTTTAGAGTGTTTCTACTAAAGAGCCCCCACTTATAAAGATCATTGTTAGAAATTGACTGGATTATCTCAAGAACATCTGAATTCCATCCTGAGAATTCTTTCAAAAGCTCACCTAGTTCACCAGGTTCGTGCCAAGACTCAAAAGCCCATGCCTTATTCTCTACCACGGCAACACAATTCAAAACGGATCCACATTGAACTGGATAAGTGACTAAATGCTTCCCCGGCCCCCACCAAACTCTTGACCCGATCTCTTTCGAAGCCTGCGGCAACCTTTCAATTGGTATGAGCGCTCTCCACGCGACGTGTCCTGTAAAAGTAGGGTCGTCCAGTCCGAACAGTTCAGATCGAATTGTCGATCTTATTCCGTCGGCTCCAACTAACAAAGAACCATGGATAACATCTTCACCAGTTTGAATTTGTACACCGTTTTCATCCGAACTGAAATGTTCAACCTCCCTGTCAAGGTGGAGCTCAATCGATTCGCTCTTTAGAACGCGAGATAAAAGCAGGTCTATCAGTTGACCCCGATGAACAGTGAAATAAGGAAAACCAAGTTTTTCCCTGAAGTCCGAAAGCTCAAGCTTCGACAGGATGCGGTTCTGTCTCCACTCTCGAAACTCTATATGGGAGGGTTCATGAGCTATCTCTGTTATTGCACTGACCATCCCAAGGTGATCGTAGACACGAAGACAATTTGGACTCAACTGGATTCCTGCACCGTTCTCAGATAACTGAGATCTACGCTCAAAAACTTTCGAAGAAATACCGATTTTGGCTAGGCAGAGGGACAAAGTAAGCCCGCCAAGACCGCCCCCAACAATCAAAACCGGCGACTCAGCCATTAAAACCGATCCTTAAAACTACCAAGACGAACCTTCCATAAAGCTACAACTTCAAGCAAAAGAAGACTTAACTTTAACCCGCTTCTGGAAGCGCGAACGCAAAATAATCTGAACCAGAAGGAGGACCCAGTCGGCCTCCTCCAGCAGAAATAACAACAAACTGCCTGCCTTCTACACTGTAGATCGCCGGAGTAGAAAATGCTGCAGCACTGAGTTCCGTTTCCCACAGAATACGACCATCTTCAGAATCCACTGCTCTAAACTTCTTATCGGGAGTTGCGCCAATAAAGATCAGTCCAGATGCCGTAACTACAGGACCTCCATAGTTAATCGCGCCGTATCCTAAATCAGGATGAGAAAGAAAATTACCAAAAGGAAAAGACCAGACAATTTCTCCTGAGGCCAGATCAATGGAATTTAACGTTCCCCATGGCGGTGCGTTTGCTGGTAAACCTTCATGATCTTTCAAATAGACATAACCGCCCAGAGCGTATCGAACGTTTTTGCTAGGTTCATCCGGCTTAGGTTCAGGCGAGAGTATGTACCCCAGTACCCCTCGATAAGTGGGCGTGTCGAGACCGTCAAACGCTGGCATGCGTCCCTTACCTTCTTTTACTACCTTCGCAATTTCGGCCATCGTTAATCGCTCCGTCAAACCCACTAAGGAAGGACCTTGATCGGTGCCTTGCAGATCCGCGCCGTGACAGGCTCCACAATGCACCCTATAGCTTCCATAGTTACTAAACCCTATAGGAACTTCAGTTAACTCGAGAATTCCAGATGCATCGTTGGCATTCAGAATTAGCCGGTTATTCTCGGGGTCAAATGCCGAGCCACCCCACTCCGCGCCGCCATCGTACCAGGGGGTAATCAGCACTGTACCGACCTTTGGCGGTGCCCAGGGGCGCAAATCCCAATCCGATATTATTTGGTTCACGTGCGCAGTCGCCTCAGGAGTTCGTTGCGTGATTTCAAAGGATTGACGACTAAAGGCTATCGAGGAAACTCGTTGAGTCTTGGCGGGAACTTCGCCGGGCAAAGTGCTCGGCAAGTCGGTTTCAACCGAAATAATAGGGTGAAGCGACTCTCCCGTTTCACGGTCAAACACATAAAGATGCCCCGATTTTGTGGTCAGGGTGACTGCATCGATGATTTGTCCCTCTATTTCAACCTGAACCAAAGTAGGAGGAGCCGGATTGTCCCGATCCCACAGGTCATGTTTAACAACCTGGTAATGCCACCTCAATTCACCCGTTCTGGCATCCAGGGCCAGCAAGCTATTGGCATATAGATTGTCTCCTAATCGCTTTGCACCATAAAAATCTGGCGTTGCCGAACCGGTCGGAGCAAATAACAATCCCCTTTCTTCATCCAGAGCCATTCCAGTCCAAACGTTCGCTCCTCCAGCAATCTCAAGAGCGCCTTCAGCCCAGGTCTCAGAACCGGGCTGGCCAGGTAATGGTATCGAGTGAAATGTCCACTCCAAGGACCCGTCGATAATATTAAACGCCCTCACTGTTCCGGGAAAAGCCAAACTATTTTCAGAGGTCGAAAATCCTAGAATCACTTTATCCTGATAAATCACACCCGGCACCGTTACATCGATGCCTCCTCTGCCCTCCATAGATGGCGTTAAGTCCAACTTGCCTTCATCACCGAAAGAAGCAACAAGACGGCCCGAATCAGCGTTTATCGCGATCAACTGACTACCTGCGGTAAACAATATTCTTCGGTCCTTTCCATCCTGCCACCACATAAGGCCTCTTTGCGCCCGTCCACTCAGGCCTAACTCGTTTCGCCAAAGCTCCTTACCACTCGCGGCATTCAAAGCAAATACGTCCAAGGAGGGAGAGAGACCATACAGAACCCCATTAACAATCAGAGGACTCGTGTACATCAGCGATGTAGATTCACCCGAACGGTATCGCCAAACCTCTTCAAGATTCGCCACGTTATCGCGGTCTATTTGAACAAGAGGAGAATAGTGCTGTCTGCCTGGATCTCCGAGGTACGTGTCCCAATTGACGTTCGACAGCTTTGAATCGGAATTATGACAGGCGGAAGTCAACAACATTAGGCATAAACACCAACATATCTTCTTCATCACTTCCGCCCCTCAAATCGGTTAGAAGAACATACTAAAAGTCACTAAAATCAGCAAAGAAAGTTCATTAGAAGACGATTTGGTAGCTAAACTCTCAACATTTAAGCCGGAGTCAGAATCGTGGAGTCGCCCAAAACCAGTTTAAGACCCGAAGCGATATCTAAGCTTCATGGTAAACACATCGATAATCGGTTCATTCATCGCATCCCGAAATAGCGGTCCAAAGTCCCCATCAATCTGATTTGGCAGGTTACTACCACGGGTATAAACAAGAAATAAGTCCGACAGCGGCCCAATCTCCCATCGATAGCGAATCTGGGCGGTTAATCTTGATAACGTGAAATCATCCGTAGGTTCCGACAAGTCTTTGAATCGAGGAACTAAATCGCCCACCTCTTTCTCAATTGACCAAAAATTACTTTCGTCAGCTTCTATCCCAGCCCACTGTAATCGAAGCCTGAGCTGCTGCTTGGACGATATGAAAAAATTCATCGATAGATTAGGTTTGACTTCGATCGCGTCAAAAGAAGTGAATTTTTTATCTCCAAGATAAATGAGCCATTCATTTTTCTTTTGCAAGAGCAGATCGAAATCCAGAGAGAACCGATCCACTGGTCTATAGGTTAAGCCCAACATGGTCGAATAACTTATGTCCCCGAGGTCTTCACTACGGGCCTCAATTTGGGCAGACAACGATAGCTTTTTAGCAGAATTAGTTCCCACACTAGCTCTAGTCCACATGCCCGTATCAATACTATAAGTGCCATTACCTCGGCTGTTACGGTCATCATGCTGTGGTGGTTTAAACCCAACCATGGCTGACACTTCAAGATTTTTTTGAGTAAGCCAAGTGCCCATCAAACCAGCATAAGCCTCGGTTAGATAGCCATCTGCATTGGAATGAATTTGAGTAAAAACTCCCACTCGTTTATTTCGTAACCAACCAGGAAGACCCTGAGAAGACATTCTCATATAGCGATAGCTTGCCCCGATTACATCGTTACGACGCAAGAAACCAAGATCCGATATATCCAACTCGTTGTCTAATATGTCAAATGAGAAATCGTGCATGTGCCCACGCTTAGGTGTGTAGACTAAATCAGAGAAAACACCATACCCAATTTCACCTTTTTTGTCGGATACCACTAGTTGGTTATCCCACGACACTTTTCCATTTCCCGATAGATAATGGGAATCGATTCCATGAACGACGGCGTCGTTTAGCGGATCTGAAGCCAAGGTTCCCATATAGCCGATTGATTGTCGCCCACCGCCGCCTGCACTCTCATACAACAGGCGGAGGACTCCGAAGTCTCGACCGTCTGCC
Organism: K189A clade bacterium; assembly: GCA_902568205.1. Lineage (GTDB taxonomy): Bacteria > Pseudomonadota > Gammaproteobacteria > Pseudomonadales > Azotimanducaceae > UBA4421. The sequence goes on from CACFPX010000003.1 coordinate 14,730, forward strand.
GTAACAAGCAACTCCTGACTGGTCGCTTCATCTGTTCCTAAGAGCTCAGCTTCTTTTTCGAAGGCAGTCAGCAACCCGTATCTCAGCCCTCCCGATTGACCTACTGCTTTTACGGCCCCAACCAACTCGGTGGGCTTGCTCTGTTCGACTCCGCTCACCGTAACGTAATCCGGAATTTCAACATGCTTTGCCGAACCGCCTATCCTCCTCGTATTCAGCAGCGTCGTTGGCTCCATCCTGTAGGTTTGAACCGATTGCCTACCTCCGCTGCCCCCGGGACCACTAGGACCTCTTGGATTAGAACGGGGAGAAGTAACGAATACCTCATTCCCCTCTAAAAAGAACAACCTCTTTTCAGGATAAAATGTCTCGTAAGCCGTGAGATTCACCACCACATCATCGGATTCCACTGAACCAAAGTCAGGGTTGACTGTCGCGGTTAACTGGAGATTTGTCGAAGGCCTCCAGGCGACATCGATACCGCCTCGACCATCGGCTTCGTTACGTATTTCATCGGAAGTTGCCGAAACATAGGGATAAACTTCCCATTGTTGTCTCGGATTGACTTTGTCAATACTTACAGGCTCAAAAGCAGAGATGAATCGCGCCTGAGAGAAAGGCAAAGGAGGAAATGAATAACGCTCATCCAAATACGCGACCTTCCTGAACATAGCTATGGCGATACGCCTTTCTTGAGATCCCTCGGGCATACTAAGCGCCGACCAGGGTATGAACATTTCAGTGCTCCAACCATAATCAGTGACCGCCGTCTCGCCAACCCAGGGGCCATCCCATTGAGTTGTTATGTTTCTTTCGGGGGCAATCTTTCCATCTTGCTTAGAACCACCCAAACCAATATTGAAAAAGTTTCCGTAAAGGCCCTCTCCAGAAGAGTCTATGGAGATGCCAAAATCATCTCGGTTTACGAACTCATCTCGAGACGACAGTCTCTCAACCAGTGTATTCAGTGGTTGCTCCATCTCACCAGCCACATACAAGCCTTTATCTGTATAAAGAATACGAGTCCTTGTTTTGTGCGTGGGCTTCTCCAATGTGTCTGGATCAGTCACAGTCATCCGATCGAAAGCTGGAATCTCTGACCAGATCGGCTCATCAACTCGCCCGTCAATCTTGATATTTGCATCTTCAACCCGGGCAATACGCATGGTTCCTGACTGTCCACTGGACAAGCTAGCCGCGTTAACGACTCGAGCTGACATAACGGATGCATCATCGGTCTCTTGAGGTGCAGCGGCTATCGTCTGAGGCTGACTAACAGGCTCTTCAACAACAGATGTTGAAACCAGTGCTTTTGGCTCAGGTGCTTGCCTTTGCACTCTGACCACGGGTCGTTCCTTGGAAGACAGCACCCACACGTCAGCTAACCCAATCGCCCTCGCCTGACGAACTAGCTCTCGGGCAGAACTTTGATCCATAACCGGGCCCAGCACGCGATGGTAAAGAGTTCCGTTGATCCTGGCCTCTTCGATTCGCGCTTCTATGCCAAACTGCCTCGAGATCAGCGCCGATTCCTTCAGCGCCAGCGAACGGTCTTTAAAACTATTGAATACCACAGAACCTGGACTTGCCAAGACACTGACAGAACAAATCAAAAAACAAAAAAATACAAACCGAGAAAAAAACAACAATAGGAACTTATACAGCAAAAAGCGGCCGGCAATATAGCAGATTCACCCTCTGACAACCAACTATCAACCAGAACGAAGTCTTCTAATCAAATAGCTGTTCTTAAATCCCCTGCAAGTCCAGTTGCAATACACTCAAGAGGTTATGAGCCGAACCGATACCTCAGCTTCATGGTGAACACATCAATGATTGGTTCATTCATCGCATCCCGAAATAGGGGTCCAAAGTCGCCATCAATCTGGTTTGGCAGATTACTACCACGGGTATAAACAAGAAATAAGTCCGACAGCGGCCCAATCTCCCAACGATACCGAACCTGTGCGGTTAGGCGTGAAACGGTGAAATCATCGGTAGGTTCCGACAAGTCCTTGAATCGAGGCACCAGCTCTCCCACCTCTTTTTCTATAGTCCAAAACTGGCTTTGGTCGGCATCGATCCCGGCCCATTGCAGCCTCAAGCGAAGTTGTTGTTTAGACGAGATAAAAAAATTCATGGACAGATTAGGCTGAATTTCAGTGGCATCAAAGGATGTGAACTTTCGGTCCCCAATGTAGATAAGCCACTCGTTGCGTTTTTTCCAACCTATATCAAGATCCACCGAAAAACGGTCAACAGGAGCATAGGTGAACCCAAGCGTGCTGGAGTAGGTTATGTGACCCAAGTCTTCACTCCGTGCTTCAACATTTGCCGAAAACGAGAACTTTTTAGCTGAATTAGTGCCGATTGTCGCTCTACTCCAGAAAGTGTTATCTAGACGGTAACTGCCGTTACCACGACTATTTCGATCGTCGTACTGGGACGGCTTGAATCCAGCATTGGCAGAAATTTCTAGGTTTTTCTGCGTCAACCAAGTCCCCATCACTCCCAGCCAGGCCTCAGTTAAATAGCCATCCGCGTTAGAGTGGAACTGGGTAAAAGTTCCAATCCGTTTCGTCCTCATCCACTTTGGTAGCCCCCTGGACGTGAACTTCATGAAGCGATAACTCGCTCCGATCACATCGTTACGGCGTAGAAATCCAAGATCAGATATATCGAGTTGATTATCCAGGATATCGATCGAAATATTGTGCATAGTTCCTAATTTGGGCGTCAAACTGATGTCCGAGAACAGGCCATACCCGAGCTCTCCTTCTTTATCAGAAATCATCAACTGACTGTCCCACGACAATTTACCGTTGTTCGTCAATAAATGAGAATCGATTCCATGTACTACCGCGTCTTGAGAGGGATTAGAGGCGATAGTGCCCATATAACCTATCGAGTTACGACCCCCGCCACTTGCAGTTTCGTATAGAGCTCGAACGACACCAAAATCTCTGCCATCAGACCTCAAAATCATGTCACGTTGGGTATTGTTCCAGATACCACGCCATTCGGCGTCTTTCTCAAAGGCAGTCAGCAACCCGTATCTCAAATTTCCAGTTTGGCCAACCGCCTTAACCGCGCCGACTAACTCGGTCGGTTTACCCTGCTCAACCCCACTCACCGTAACGTAATCCGGGATCTCAATATGTTTTGCCGAGCCACCGATTCGGCGTGTATTGAGTAAAGTACTGGGCTCCATACGGTAATTTCCAGGCGACTGGCGCCCTCCACTGCCGCTAGGTCCCGAGGAAGAACGCGGATTTGAACGGGGCGATGTGACAAACACCTCATTGCCCTCTAAAAAGAACAAACGCTTCTCCGGAAAGAAGGTCTCATAGGCCGTGAGATTCACCACCACATCATCAGATTCCACCGAACCAAAATCAGGGTTCACCGTTGCGGTCAGTTGAAGATTACTTGAGGGCCTCCAGGCGACATCGATACCGCCTCGACCATCAGCTTCGTTACGTATTTCATCGGAAGTCGCCGACACATAGGGATAAACCTCCCACTGCTGTTTAGGATTGACGCCTTCTAATAGTACGGGCTCGAAAGCTGAAATGAACCGGGCCTGAGAGAAAGGCAGCGCGGGAAACGAATAACGCTCATCCGAATACGCGACTTTTCTAAAAATTGCGATCGCGATTTTTCTCTCTTGAAGGCCATCTGGCATAGTCAGTGCCGACCAGGGTATGAACATTTCAGTGCTCCAACCATAATCAGTGACCGACGTCTCACCGATCCATGGACCATCCCACTGATCGGTGATGTTTTGTTCCGGAGCTATCTTTCCGTCTCTTTTAGTACCGCCTAGTGCGATGTTAAAAAAATACCCGTAGAGCCCTTCTCCTGAGGAATCAATCAGAAACCCATAATCATCACGGTTAATGGATTCATCCCGTGACGACAGTCGCTCGACCAGCGTATCCTGAGGCTGCTCCATCTCACCAGCCACGTACAACCCTTTATCCGTATAAAGAATACGAGTCCTTGTTTTGTGCGTGGGCTTTTCCAATGTGTCTGGGTCCGTGACAGTCATGCGATCGAAAACTGGAATCTCTGACCAGATCGGTTCATCCACTCGCCCGTCAATCTTGATGTTGGCATCTTCAACCCGCGCGATGCGCATGGTTCCCAACTGTCCACTCGACAAGCTGTCCGCATTAACGACTCGAGCTGACATAACGGATGCATCATCGGTTTCTTGAGACGCAGCAACTATCCTCTGAGGCTGACTAACAGGCTCTTCAACAACAGGTGTTGAAACCGGCGCTTTTGGCTCAGGTGCTGGTCTTTGAATCCTTACCACGGGTCGTTCCCTGGAAGACAACACCCACACATCCGCTAACCCACTCGCCCTCGCCTGACGAACTAGCTCTCGAGCAGAAGACTGATCCATAACCGGGCTCAATACTCGATGGTAAGTCTGTCCATTGATCCTGGCCTCTTCGATTCGCGCTTCTATCCCAAACTGTCTCGAGATCAGCGCCGATTCCTTCAGCGCCAGCGAACGGTCCTTGAAACTATTAAAGACTACAGAGCCTGGACTCGCCAAAACATTGGAAGAAAAAATCAACAAGCAAACAAAGACAATGCGAGAAGATAACAACAAAGAAAACTTACAAAGCAAAAAGGGGCGAGAAATATAGCAGATTCAACACCTGACGACCAATTACCCAAAGGACGAGGTCTTCTAATCAAATAGCTGTTCTTAAATCCCCTGCAAGTCCAGTTGCAATAACTTCCAGGAGTTAAGAGCCGAAACGATACCTCAGCTTCATGGTGAACACATCGATGATCGGTTCGTTTAGTGCATCGCGGAACAAATAATCAAAGTCCTGGTCTCCCTGACTGGGGAGATTGGCACCTCTTGTATAGACAATAAACAAATCAGATAGCGGAGCTATCTCCCAGCGATAGCGCAGTTGAACAGTCATCTGGGATACCGTGAAATCATCCTTGGAATCCAGATCCATTTTGGTTCGGGGAAGCAAGCGTCCGGGAGTTTGAGGGACCAACCAATATTGGCTTTCATCAGCGTCTAACCCAACCCACTGTAGTTTGAGTCGAAGTTGCTGTTTTGCAGAAATAAAGTAGTCCATTGACAGACTTGGTAACAAGGCAAAAGAATTAAAGGCCGTGATGTTTCGATCGCCCATGTGCACCAGCCAATTTTCTTCTTTTTGAAATGCAATATCGAAATCAAACGCGAAACGATCGACTGGGCGATAGGTAAAGCCAATATCAGCTGCAAAATACTCATCGGACCCACAGCAAGCTGTCGCAACCAGCTGAATGGAGGTAGAGAATTTATTGGCGGTGCTCGTTCCATAGGCAGCCCGCAGATAATGCCCTCCGCTCAAGCGATAGGCTCCATTACCACGACTATTCCTATCATCGTAACGACTCGGTACGTACTCCAAACTGAAGTCGAGTTCTGAATTGTCTCTAAACAAGAACCCATTCCAAACGCCAATATAGCTTTGCGTGGTGAAACCATCTTCGTTGTGAGCGCTCATTGCGAAAAAACCAAGACTTCGGTTGCGAAAGCGAGGCCGTATGCCTTGAGATTTCAGTTGGTTATACATATAGGACACACTATATAAGTCGTTTCGTCGTAAAAAACCTAAGTTCGATATATCAAGCCGATCATCAAGCGCATCAATCTTAATGGTATGCGTGGATCCTTGTCTTGGAGAAATATTTAGATCTGTGAAAAATCCATAACCGACTTCATCATCGACATCGGAGGAAATAAATTGAGTATCCCACGAAAACTTACCCGACTTTGACAGCCAGTGAGTGTCCAAACCATGAACTACCGCTTCATCTAAAGGATTCGAGGCGAGCGTACCCATGTAGCCAAAAGACGATCTGCCACCGCCGGCCACGCGTTCATAAAGGACTCTTGCAACGCCAAAGTCTCGACCGTCCTCTGAGATAACGACTTCTTCGCCGGTCACATCATCCGTCCCAACTAGTTCCGCTTCTTTCTCAAAAGCGGTCAGCACCCCATAGCGTAAGCCGCCTGACTGACCTACAGCTTTTACCGCACCAATCAGTTCCGATGGTTTGCTCTGTTCCACCCCACTCACCGTAACCCCCTCCGGAACGACAACCTGCTTCGCAGAGCCTCCTATGCGACGCGTGTTTAGTAAGGTGGTTGGCTCCATCCTGTAGGGCGAAGGAGACTGTCTGCCTCCGCTACCTCTGGGTCCCGAGCTCATCATTTCTGTTACCGACCTTGGAGTCGTCACAAACACCTCATTCCCTTCTAGAAAAAACAAGCGCTTCTCTGGGAAGAAGGTCTCGTAGGCCGTGAGATTCACCACCACATCGTCTGATTCCACCGAACCAAAATCGGGGTTCACTGTTGCCGTCAATTGAAGATTACTAGAAGGCCTCCAGGCTACGTCGACACCACCTCGACCATCGGCCTCATTACTTATTTCATCCGAAGTCGCCGACACATAGGGATAAACCTCCCACTGCTGCCGGGGATTAACACCTTTTAGTGTTGCAGGAGAAAACCCCGATATAAATCTGGGCTTCGAAAATGGCAGATAAGGCCAACCCCAAAGTTCATCTAAATGCGCAACCTTTCTACCAGTCAAAAGACCAATACGTCTATCATCCTCTGCGCCGGGCATACTCATCGCTGACCAGGGCAAAAACATCTCAGCACTCCAGCCCTCGTCAGTAACCGCTGTCTCGCCGATCCATGGCCCATCCCACTCAAAAGACATCACACGTTCAGGTGCTATTTTGCCGTCTTGTTTGGATCCACCTAGGCTTAGACCGAAATTGTAGCCATAGAGGCCCTCTCCAGAGGTATCAATCATCACGTAGAATGTATCGCTGTTTACTGATTCATCACGCGTTGTAAGTCGCTCTACTAAAGTATCCTTGGGCTGTTCCATATCTGCTGACACGTATAGGCCTTTATTGTCAGAAAAGATCCTGATCTTCGTTGAATACCTACTCTTCTCAAGGGTGTCAGGATTAATTATCTTCATCCGATCGAAAGCCGGGATCTCTGACCAGATCGGTTCATCCACTCGCCCGTCAATCCTAATATCCGCATCTTCAACTCGCGCAATACGCATGGTTCCCGACTGTCCACTGGACAAGCTAGCCGCATTAACGACTCGAGCTGACATTACAGATACATCACCAGTCTCTTGAGACGCAGTAACTATCGTCTGAGGCTGACTAACAGGCTCTTCAACAACAGGTGTCGAAACCGGTGCTATCGGTTCAGGTGCTCGCATTTGCACCCTGACTACGGGTCGTTCCTTGGAAGACAACACCCACACGTCCCCTAACCCATTCACTCTGGCCTGACGAACAAGCTCTCGAGCAGAACTTTGATCCATAACCGGGCCCAGCACGCGATGGTAAAGAGTGCCGTTTATTCTGGCCTCTTCAATCCGGGCTTCTATCCCAAACTGTCTTGAGATCAGCGCCGATTCCTTCAGCGCCAGCGAACGGTCCTTGAAACTATTGAAGACAACAGAGCCGGGACTTGCCAAAACGTTGGCAGAACAAATCAACAAGCAAATAAAGATAAACCGATGAAATAACAAGAGAGAACTTAGTTAATGCAGATGGCCGCAATTCTAACAAATTAGTCTTTTACCAGCCATTAAGCTGCTCGATCAGGATCCGAACCGATACCTCAGCTTCATCGTAAGCACATCAATGATTGGTTCACTCAGTGCATCTCGGAACAAATAATCAAAGTCCTGGTCTCCCTGACTGGGGAGATTAGCCCCTCTTGTATAGACGATAAACAGATCAGATAGCGGGGCTATCTCCCAGCGATAACGCAGTTGAACGGTCATCTGGGATACCGTGAAATCGTCCTTGGGGTCTAAATCCGTTTTAGTCCGAGGCAGCAAGCGTCCTGCGACGTCAGGCACTGTCCAATACTCACTCTCATCAGCGTTTATTCCGACCCACTGCAATTTTAAGCTAAGCTGTTGCTTCGAAGAGATAAAATAATCCATGGACACACTGGGCATAATATTGAACGCATTGAATCCGGTGATATTTCGATCACCCATGTGCACGAGCCAGTTAGTTTGTTTTGTAAAGGTGACATCAAAATCCAGCGCAAACCGATCTACGGGACGATAGGTAAAGCCCAAATCAGCGTGATAGACCGTGTCATACATGTACCCTGAACTGTTCATTAGCTGGATAGAGGTCGCGAATTTCTTCGCTGTGCTGGTTCCATAGGCTAATCTCACATAGTGACCACCATCATTTCGATAGGCCCCATTCCCACGACTATTGCGATCATCGTAATAATCCGGCATGAGGTTAAGTTCCGTGCTCAACTCTGAATTATTGTTAAACAAAAAGGACCCGAAAATCCCCGCAAAGCTTCGCGTCAACAAACCATCCTGATTTTGATTTCCACTTACAAAAAGGCCAATGCGTTGGTTACGGAGCCGCTTCGGCAACCCCTTAGACCTGAAAGACATAAATTGATATTGAAAGCCGTAGGTATCATTTCTGCGCAAAAACCCCAGGTCCGAGATATCGAGTTTTTCATCTAATGCGTCGAGCTTGAGCTGGTGAATCCGACCTTGTTTTGGGGAAAAACTAAAGTCCGAAAACAGTCCATATCCGATTTCATTATCGACGTCTGAGTTTAGTACCTGAGTGTCCCAGGAAAATTTACCACTCGCCGACAACAAATGGGTGTCGACCCCATGCACCACAGCGTCATCCAAAGGGTTGGCAGCGAGGGTTCCCATGTAACCGATCGACTTCCTTCCGCTCTCGTTCACATTCTCATAGAGCAGCCGGCCTACGCCAAAATCACGACCATCCGCCCGAACGACGACTTCCGAACCAGTTTCATCATCCGTACCAAAGAGCTCCGCTTCTTTCTCAAAAGCGGTCAATAACCCATATCGTAAGCCCCCTGACTGACCCACAGCCTTTACCGCTCCGATAAGTTCCGATGGTTTGCTCTGTTCTACCCCACTCACCGTGATCCCTTCTGGAACGACCACCTGCTTCGCAGAGCCGCCTATACGGCGCGTGTTTAATAAGGTGGTTGGCTCCATCTTCCAGGTCGAAGGGCTTTGTCGGCCCCCGCTACCGCGAGGACCGCTAGACCTCTCAGCAACAGTTCTCGGAGTGGTAGAAAACACCTCGTTCCCCTCCAGAAAGAACAAACGCTTCTCCGGAAAGAATGTCTCGTAGGCCGTGAGATTCACCACCACATCATCAGATTCCACCGAACCAAAATCGGGATTCACCGTTGCGGTCAGTTGAAGATTACTGGAGGGCCTCCAGGCGACATCAATACCGCCTCGACCATCAGCTTCATTACGTATCTCATCCGAAGTCGCCGACACATAGGGATAAACCTCCCACTGCTGCCGGGGATTAACGCCTTCTACTGTTGCCGGAGAAAATCCCGATATGAATCTGGGCTTCGAAAATGGAAGCTCGGGCCAACCCCAAAGTTCGTCCAAATGAGCAACGCGTCTGCCGATCAACAACCCTAACTTTCGGACGCCCTTGGCATCAGGCATGCTTAAAACGGACCAGGGGAAAAACATCTCAGCACTCCAGCCATCGGACGTTTTGACGGTTTCCCCGACCCAGGGCCCATCCCACTCAAAAGACATCACGCGTTCAGGAGCTATTTTGCCGTCTTGTTTGGATCCACCCAGACTTAGACCAAATGTGTAGCCATACAACCCCTCTCCCGAAGAATCGATCATCGTATAAAAAGTATCAGCATTAACAGAAACATCTCTAGGAGTTAGCCTCTCAACCAAAGACTCACGAGGTTGGACCATAACTGCCGACACGTAGAGACCTTTACTGTCTGAAAATATTCGAGTCTTAGTTGAGTATTTAGTATCTTCAAGAGTATCTGGATTCATCACTTTCATCCGATCGAAAGCCGGGATCTCTGACCAGATCGGTTCATCCACTCGCCCATCAATCTTGATATTTGCATCTTCAACCCGGGCAATACGCATCACTCCCGACTGTCCACTCGACAAGCTAGCCGCATTAATGACTCGAGCTGACATAACGGACACGCCCTCAGTCTCTTGAGGTGCAGCGGCTATCCTCTGAGTCTGACTAACAGGCTCTTCAACAACAGGCATCGAAACCGTTGCTTTCGGCTCAGGCGCTGGTCTTTGAACCCTGACCACGGGTCGTTCCTTGGAAGCCAGCACCCAGACATCTCCTAACCCACTCGCCCTCGCCTGACGAATGAGTTCTCGAGCAGAAGACTGATCAATTATCGGCCCCAATACTCGATGGTAAGTCTGTCCATTGACCCTGGCCTCTTCGATCCGGGCTTCTATCCCAAACTGTCTCGAGATCAGCGCCGATTCCTTCAGAGCCAGCGAGCGGTCCTTGAAACTATTGAAGACAACAGAACCTGGACTTGCCAAAGCGCTGACTGGGCAGAAAAACAACAAAACAAAGATAAACCGATGAAATAACTGCAAAGGAAGCTTACACAGCAAAAAGGGGCGAGAACTATAGCAGTTTCAACATCTGACGATCAATTAACAAAGGCATACCCCTTTAAACCTAGCCATCTCGCCACCGAATGAGTTAAAAATCGAGAAAACAAATCTTGTGCTACAATAACGAAGTTACGTAACCCGACTTAATCCTCTGACGATTCAGACGCAGTTACACTTGAATTAGAGAGGGGAGAATGAGCCAGGCCGAAGAACGCCAAGATTTTTCTGCGAAGCCAGGCAACGTCGGCACTTTCACCGAGGGAGGGGTAGGAAAGCACCTTCTCAAACTTGGCTCATTCATGGCGATGGGCACAATAACCATCAACATCGCCCAGGTCGCAGAGGCCATATTTCTGGGTATGCTAGGTACCGAAGCTCTCGCTGCGATAGGCTTTGCATTTCCAATTACTATCACGCTGTTTGCGTTCGCTGGTGGCATAGGCAGCGGCGCTTCATCAGTCATTGCCAGGGCAATGGGACGTGGTGACAAAAAACGAGCCGCGATTTTAGTCACTCACGCGCAGATTCTCACGATACTCCTGGGTTTAGTCCTTGGGTTCTTTGGCATCACTTATTCAGCAGAAATTGTTGCTGCGCTTGGCGCGAAGGACAGAGTACTCGAACTCACAATCGAGTACCTCGAAGTCTACATGCTCGGATTTCCCTTTTTCATGTTGTCGATGGTCGGATCAACGCTTTTAAGGGCCACAGGAAGCGCTGCCAGTCCCGGCATTATCATGTCTGTGGGATCATTGTTACAGATACTTCTCGCGCCCCTGCTTATTTTCGGCTGGGACCTGATCGGTGTACCTGCTCTTGGGATTGCTGGAGCAGCCTGGGCTTATTTTGCGTCTCGATCTCTCAGCATCATACTCTATGTCTGGATGCTCTATCGTGCTGATCTTATGAACAATAAGACCGCCGGTTTAGTTGATTCGTGGAAAGACATCATGCATGTCGGAGGCCCAGCAATCGCAAGCGGCCTTGTGATGCCCGCGTCGATGCTCATCATAACCAAACTGTTAGCTGGCCATGGCCATGAAGTCGTGGCGGGGTACAACGTGGCCTCAAGGGTCGAAACACTTGCTCATATGATTTTGTGGTCGTGTTCTTCATCAGCCGAACCACTCATAGGCCAAAACTGGGGTGCTCGCTTAATTGACCGTGTTAGGAGAACACTCTTTCTTTGCAATACATTTTGCTTGGCCTGGGGCGTTGCGACCTTCGTAGTCATGGTCCAATTTGGCGCTTACTTCGTCAGCCTTATTGATAACAATCCTATAGTCGTAGAAACAGCGACCCTGTTTTTCCTTTGGATCCCTTTAAGTATCGGCTTCATGGGAATGATTCAAGTGGCGAATTCTTGCTTTAATGCCAGGGGATTACCGATGCCTGCCTTGGTAGTCTCATTACTACGAAGCTTGATTATCTATATACCCCTTGCACTTATTGGAGATCACCTTTGGGGTTATGAAGGGATTTTTATTGCTACCGCGATCACTAATGTAGTGCTGGGGGCCGTTTCTTGGCAGTGGAATCAAAAAAGTGTTGAGAGACAAGCGCTGACACTTAAAACACAGCTATAACTGACTTTCAGAGCTGTTCTGACCATGAGGTCATGAGAGCAAGCGATGTTTGGACGGATAGTGTTCTAGCTCTCTATTTACTGTGGATTATTTCGAAAACTCAGATTAGTCTCTAGGTTGGGGTTTAGGAGGAGAGGCACAGGCCGCTGGGTTAATCGTGTTTTCACAGTCACCAATAAATATTTCAAAAAACCAATTTTGGATACTAATAAGTTTCTGTCTTGTCTCTAGTTTACTCTTTGCAAATGACAGAAAATTCGACTACCAACATGGCACTTCCTATATTGAGCCGCTTAAGTACGCTCCTGATTTTGAACACTTCGATTACGTCAACCCCGAAGCTCCCAAAGGGGGTACTCTACGCTTTCCTGAACTTGGAACTTTCGACAGTTTCAACAACATGGTCGATAAAGGTCGCAAAGCCTGGGGAATGGATTTACTAGGAGTAAACGCTTACACCACGGATTCTCTGATTGAACCCTCCATCGATGAAAATGCCAGTTTTTATGCTCGCTTGGCAGATGGCGTCTGGATCTCTCCTGACTTCAAGGAATTCGCATTCAGGATCAGAAGAGACGCCCGCTGGCATGACGGCACACCAATCACGATCGAAGACGTGATTTTTTCTTTCCGACATTATAAGGACAAAGCGGCATCGGGCATTAGAACGGCGCTCCTTGAACTCGATCAAATAATAAAAATAAGTGACAACGAAGTATTGTTTACTGTTAAAAAAGAAGCCACCCCTAACCCCAACCTACCCTTCGCGGTCGGTCAGTTTGCGATTCAGTCCAAAAACTATTGGAAAGATAAAGATCCAACTAAAACCACTATCGAACCTCCGCTGGGAAGTGGCCCATACAGGGTCAAAGAATTTGTGCTGGGTAGATACGTCACCTACGAACGTGTCGACGATTATTGGGGGAAGGATCTTGCTGTAATGAAGGGACGTTACAATTTCGACCAGCTCAAGTGTGATTACTTTCGGGATGAATCAATCATGGTCGAATCTGTGAAAGGAGACGTTATTGATCTACGCCATGAAACAGTCTCAAAGCAATGGATGACTGAATACAATTTCCCAGCCAGACACAAGGGATACTTCAATCGAGAGTTAATTGATCTGAATAGGCCATGGGGTATGTGGTGGCCTATTATATGGAATCTCGACGATAAAAAATTTCAGGATATTCGAATCAGAGAAGCACTTTGGAATATGTATGATTTCCAGTGGGTTAATCGGGTCCTGATGTACGGCTTTTATGACTATGCCAACAGTTATTTTTATAACTCGCCAATGGCCCATGAGGGATTACCATCTGAAAAAGAGCTAGAGTTATTAGAGCCCTTTCGAGATCAAATACCCGAGCGCGTCTTTACCCAACCGTGGGCTGAACCAGAATCAGATGGCTATGGACATAACCGAAATCAAGTAGAACGAGCACTTGAACTATTTCGAAGCGCAGGATATGAAATCCAAGACGGAGTCATGACTAATCTTGAGACAGGAGAACCATACACAATAGACTTCATCAATGTCTCTATTTTCACGCTCAGACAAAACATGCCTTTCGTTGAAGCGTTAAACCGTATCGGTATCGAGACCACAGCACGAGCCCCAGAAGTCTCTAACTGGGTTTATCGAATGCAGAGCGGAAAATTCGAGGGCGGCACCGCAAATTACATACCCAGCACGACCCCAGGCCTCGCACTGCGAAATTGGTTTAGCAGCAGTTCAGCAGATATTCCTCTTTCGCAAAACTGGATGGGCATTAAAAACCCAGTTGTAGATCATCTAATCGAGAAGGTGTTGGAAGCAAAAGATCCGGAGAGCTTTTACGCAGCAACACGAGCCCTAGATAGAGTGCTGCTCTGGAACTTCTATTGGATTCCAGGATTAGCGATGCCGGGCTATCGCCTAGTCTACTGGAATCGTTTTGGACAGCCAGATCATGACATGAGCTTGCAACGCTCAAGCTGGGTTGATACCTGGTGGTGGGATCCGGTAAAGGCCGAAAGAGTCATACAAGGCAAAAAAGAACTAGCGAGCGGTGATTGATGGGGCGATATATTTTAAAAAGAATCGCACTACTGGTCCCTACGGTTTTAACGATTATTTTGATCAATTTCACGTTAGTGCAATTTGTTCCTGGTGGACCGATCGAACAAATCATATCAAGCCTGACGGTAGGCAACATATCCTCGACCTCTAACATAACCAGTAGCGGAAATGTAGGAGCGGACCCCACGGCCACCGAGTCACTAGCAAACGAATACGGTGTCGACCCAGAGCTCCTGAAGGATTTAGAGCGCCAGTTTGGCTTTGACAAACCAGTACACGAGCGCCTGATCGACATGCTAACCGGTTACGCGGTTTTTGATTTTGGAACCTCCTACTTTCAAGATGTACCAGTGATCGACTTGATAGTAGAGCGGCTCCCCGTCTCAATTTCCCTTGGTTTATGGTCTTTGTTAATCATCTACGGAATCTCGATACCCCTGGGGATTCAAAAAGCGGTCAGAGATGGGACCAAATTCGATATTGCGACAAGTTCTTTGATCTTCGTTGGCTATGCTGTCCCTGGTTTCTTGTTTGCAATCTTATTGATCGTGCTTTTTGCTGGGGGTGGCTATTTGGAAATTTTTCCTTTAAGGGGGCTTGTTTCTGAAAATTGGTACCAGTTGTCCTGGCCGGATCGAATCACAGATTATCTCTGGCACCTTTGTCTGCCTCTGATCGCCTTAACGATTGGAGGGTTTGCCACTCTCACCATGTTGACTAAAAACTCTTTCCTAGAAGAATTAGGCAAGCAGTTTGTCCTGACAGCCAGAGCCAAAGGACTAACAGAAAAGAAAGTGCTTTACGGCCACGTCTTCAGAAATGCAATGCTCATCGTTATCGCGGGGTTCCCTGCCGCATTCGTGGGAATACTCTTTACAGGTTCACTGCTGATAGAAATCATTTTTTCCATCGACGGAATGGGGTTGCTAACTTATGAAGCAATTATCAAGCGAGATTATCCAATTATGTTTGGGAATGTTTACATTCTCACCCTCATTGGGCTATTCATGCATCTAATAAGTGATCTGACCTATGTGCTAGTAGATCCAAGAATTGATTTCGAGACAAGATGACAAAGTATTTGACCATCATGGGATTGATACCATGACGCCTATCGCAGAGCGTCGTTGGGCTCAATTTAAGCGCAACAAACGAGCCTTCGGTTCTCTCTGGATTTTTCTCGTCCTATTCTCCATCTCCTTGTTCGCAGAATTTATTGCTAACGACAAGCCGATCTTAGTCTATCATCAGGAAGAGTTTTTCTTCCCTGTGTTGATTGATTACTCAGAAAAAGACCTAGGAGGAGAACTGTCCTCTGCCGTGAGTTACTGGGACCCTTATATAATAGACCTGATAGAGACTTCCGGTGGCTGGATGATCAGAACTCCCATACCCTTTCATTATCAAACACCTGACATGTACATCTCCGGTCCTGCACCTACCGCTCCGGACAGCACCCATTGGTTGGGTACCGATGATGCTGGCAAAGATACAACAGCCAGGCTTATCTATGGCTTCAGGCTGTCCGTTCTGTTCGGTATCACCCTGACCATCATTAGCGCCAGCATCGGTGTCATAGTGGGCGGGCTTCAAGGATATTTTGGGGGCATGGTAGATCTTGTTGGACAAAGGTTTGTAGAGATCTGGACGGGCCTCCCCATACTGATAATACTCATTATCCTTGCCAGTATTGTCGAACCCAGTTTTTTTTGGTTGCTCGGTTGTCTTGCAGCCTTCAGTTGGATGAGTGTAGTTGGTGTAGTCCGAGCAGAATTTTTACGTACCCGAAATTTCGAGTACGTTAGAGCCGCGACAGCGCTGGGCGATAGTCATCTCTCGATCATGATTCGCCATGTGCTGCCTAATGCCATGACAGCAGCTCTAACCTTTCTTCCATTCATATTAAGCGGCGCAATCACCTCACTCACTGCTTTAGACTTTCTTGGGTTTGGTCTTCCTGCAGGGTCCGCTTCTCTCGGGGAATTGCTTAATCAGGGCAAACGAAATCTTCAAGCTCCATGGCTAGGGCTGACTGGGTTTGTTACGGTAGGTATTATGCTGACCTTACTCATTTTTGTAGGCGAAGGAATAAGGGATGCCTTCGATCCGAGAAAAACAATATCAGCTTCAGGAGAAAACTGATGAACAGGACAAACAAATGACAGCATTAGTCGAGGTAACTGACCTGTCAGTGGCATTTGGTTCTGCCCAAGTTGTCAATGAAATCAGCTTTCATATCAATCCTGGTGAAACCGTTGCTTTAGTAGGAGAGTCAGGCTCGGGCAAAACAGTATCAGCTCTCTCTATACCTCAACTACTACCCTATCCGTACGCTTCGCATCCGTCGGGTTCAATAATTTTGGACGGGGAAGAGATGATCGGAGCTGGAAAATCAAAATTATTGGCCATGCGAGGGTCCGTGGCGAGCATGATATTTCAAGAACCGATGACTTCATTAAATCCTCTCCACAAAATCGGCAGGCAAGTCAGTGAAATGCTCGTGCTCGATGGTAAAGTCACGCGACAGGGAGCAAGTTCGAGGGTTCGAGAGCTTTTCGATTTAGTTGGATTAGATGAGTCAGTTCGTATCGATGCCTATCCTCACGAACTATCAGGCGGTCAAAGACAGAGGGTAATGATCGCAATGGCACTGGCGCAGGAACCAAAACTACTCATAGCGGATGAGCCAACCACTGCGCTCGACGTCACCATCCAAAAACAGATATTAGAACTGTTAAAAGATATCCAGAAAAAACTGAACATGTCGCTCCTCTTAATTACCCATGATCTCACCGTGGTTCGGTCATTAGCCAATAGAATTTGCGTCATGACAAAAGGAGACATAGTCGAGCAGGGACCCGCAACAGAGATATTTGAGACGCCGAAGCATGACTACACTAAACACTTACTGGCTGCGGAGTTTCTCGAGTTGCCACCAGCGGCGAAAGAAGGCGCTCCAATTGTCGCGGACATAAAAAACCTCCAGGTCCGCTACCCCAAAGGTCGTCACTGGTTTGGCAAGCAGGAGTATCTTGATGCGGTCAAAGGTATTTCAATGCAAATACGTCAGGGTCACACGGTTGGGATCGTCGGAGAATCAGGTTCTGGCAAAACGACTCTGGGCCTTGCCTTACTTAGAATGATTAATTCCAGCGGAGAAATATGGGTCGACAGCAGAGATCTGCAATCACTAAATAAAAAGGATATGAAGCCACTGCGGCGGGATTTGCAAATCGTCTTTCAAGACCCATATGGCAGCTTATCTCCAAGAATGACCGTCAGCCAAATTGTGGGAGAAGGGCTCAGAATACACGAACCTGAAATCTCGGAAGCGGACCGGGACCAAAAAGTACTAGAAGCGATTGTTGAGGTCGGCCTTGAACCCGACATGCTACAGAGATACCCGCACGAATTTTCTGGAGGCCAGCGCCAACGTATCTCTATTGCTAGGGCTTTAGTCCTCAAGCCCAAGCTAATTGTGATGGACGAGCCAACTTCCGCTTTAGATGTCTCAGTTCAAGCACAAATTGTAGACTTACTCAGAGATGTTCAACAAAAATACGACCTTGTCTACTTGTTCATCAGTCACGACCTGAAAGTTGTAAAGGCCTTGGCTCATCACATTGTTGTCATGAAAGAGGGGCTGGTCGTAGAGCAAGGGGAAGCAGCAACCATCTTCGACAGCCCTAAAGACGTCTATACGAAAGAGCTACTTAATGCTGCCTTCATGCCAGAAACATTAGGCAAGAGTCAGAGCAATTAAAACTAATTTCGTGCCGCTTGTTTGTACAAGCTCATATCCCAATCCGGCCAGCGCAGCTCAGTCAACCTGAGAGTTCGTTCCGTCCAAAATGAATCCCCGGGTAGCGGAATCCCTATGCACTGCAGTTGCGAAGGAGTCGCATTATTTAACAGGATCGGCCAGGGTCTATCCGCCGCAGACTGCCAGACATGAAAACCAATCATCTCGTTACCGCTCGCCTTGTAACCCACAGTCATCGTAAAACGATGACCATTTATTTTGGTTAAATTTGTTCCCCGATGAAAAGTATCGATGCTATGTGCTAACAAAGAGCCCGCCGGTCCAGCCGCAGATCGCTCCACTTCCTTCAACGCATGTTGTTGATCTTCTCGAGCAAAGACCGACCCTTTGCCTAACAACCTATCGCTGTCTGTTTTAGTCACGTAATGTAAGGCGCCATGCGCATCCGTCACGTCAGTCAAATAAAAAATAAAATCGACGGTTCTTAGCGCAATATCGTCAGAGGGAACCGTTAGCGTGTGGTTTCCGAAATCGCAATGAAAAGCCTGGTCATAATCTGCCTCGCCCGTGTATTTTGCCCAGGTATGCGATTGATATAAATGAACCTCTTCCACTCCAAGGAGTGCTTTAGCAAAATTAATCAATGCTGGATGAAGGGATATAAGGTTAATCGCGGCTGACGCGTTATAGGGCAGCGAATCGATGTTCATAAATTGTTTAGGGTGCCCTGCACCAATGGCGCCTTCCTCTTTTTTATCGAGAGGCACTCCTACTCCTTCCCCTTTACCCCGATCCTGATAAAGCTCTTCAAAATCCGCAATGATCGGCTCTATTTCAGCCTGCGTAAAAAAGTTCGGAATCAGTGTAAATCCTTCTTCAATCCACTGATCTACATGGGCTTGCTCGTGGCGTTCTTCTAGAGACATCTGGACTTCAGTATCCAGCTAGTCAACGAGGGCCGATTTTGCTGCATATCAGGCACCTTCACCCACGGCCTCCAGCGGGCGACCGCTGGCAACCTCTTCTTCTGTAGCGTCTCGTGTACTAAGTATCTCAATATCAAAACGTAAAGTTTGGCCTGCATGCGGATGATTCAAATCAACATCAATCACTTTACCTCCAACCTTGACCACCGTAACAGGCCGCACTCCGGAATCAATTCGCAAGTGCGTGACCATCCCGGCTTTGAGCAAATTAGGTTTAACAAAATATTTCTTTGAAACCCTTTGTGTCCAGTCCTCTCTTCTGGGACCGTAACCTTCTTCAGGAGGGACCTCTACCACAAATTGATCTCCAGCCTTCCTGCCAGCCAAGCCCTTTTCAACTCCTTGAACAACATTGCGGTGACCCTGAAGGATGGTGGTCTCCTGGGTTTCCGTTTCTCCCACCAGGCTCCCATCTTCGTTAATCAAAGAATACCTAAAAGTAACCACGGTATTTTTTTTTATTTCCACGACCAAACCCAAGAAAAAAACTGGTTAATCTAAATTTAAATGCGTTACTCGTCAGCCACTAAAACCAAGGTTCCCGTGGTCGAGAGCGCTCCGCCGGTACCATTAACGACGCAGGTCTTTGCAGATGTTTGCTTTCCAGGATCCCCATTGATTCCATCTTCCGCCGTACCTGAAAGCTGACGATAGGCCTCTATTAGCAAAGGCATCCCATACATACCACTGTGATTGAAAGACAAGCCTCCACCATTTGTATTGATTGGAAACTTACCTCCTGGAGCCGCGTGACCATCTTTCCAAAGCGTATGCCCTTCACCTCTAGGCGCGAGGCCCAACATTTCGGCAGTCATTGCAGCTGTAATAGTAAAAGAATCATATATGAGCGCCATTTCCATGTCGTCCGGCCCCATACTGGCCATTGAATAAGCATCTTGAGCAGAGTTCGCCGCGGAGGTTGCAGTAAAGTCATCCATCTCAAGCATATTGGAATGACCCATGCTCTCTCCAGCACCTGCAATCCACACAGGTTTAGTGCCTAAGCTCGCTGCTACCTTTGGACTTGCGATCAAAACCGCTCCGCCATGATCTGCCACCATACAACAATGCAATATGGTCATTGGCCAGGCGATCATTCTGGAGTCTTCAACCTGCTCAACCGTTATCGGGCCACCAAAAGGATGCTTTTCTTTAGAGTACATAGCCGCCCTTGGATTCAAAGTAGCCCAATCACGACTAACCTTTGCTATATGCGCAAAGTCTTCAGTCGTGGTCCCAAACCTATGCATATGCCGAACCATTGCATGCGCATAATTCGATGGCGCACCACCCAGGCCATAGGCCATGGTCATTTCCATGGCCGGAGAAGTCACGCCACCGCCGACGCCATAATTTCCGGATCCCCTACCCCCGATTGACCGGGACGAAAACCCATTTTCTCCATGGCTAACTAGGGCAATATCAATTATGCCCGCATAAATTGCTGCCAACGCATGGTGAACATGCATTTCGAATGAGCAACCACCAACGGCCGTCGTATCTATGTATTTCGGCGTGATACCCAGATGTTCGCATAACTCAGAGGACCAACCAGTAGAAAAAACACCTTCAATCTTTGATATCGGAACGCCAGTCTGTTCACTTAAATTCTTTATTGCTTCAATATGGAGTTGCAATGAGGAAATAGGCGTCTCCAAAAAACCAATTTCATTGGCCTCTGCTGCTCCTACGATCGCTGCCGCTTTTGATAATTTTCCCGCCATACTAATTCTCCACCACCCGCCAAAAGGGAAGAGACATTTCCTTGTTTGCCTGTTCAAATTCAACCACCACGGAAGACCCAATTTTGATCTCTTCAGGTTTATGAGGATCTACGCCTCTTAATACCGTGAGCATGCGATCGCCCTCTTTTAGATCAATATAGGCAGTCACATAGGGTGCTTCCTCAGCCCAAGGCCCAAATGCCAAGTGTTGGACTGCGTAGGTATGAATTGTTCCTTCACCACTGCCCTCTATCCACTCGATGTTATCCGAATGACAAAAGGGACAAAGAAAACGAGGGTACCAATGGACACGATTACAGTCTCGACAGCGAGGAAGCATAAGTTTCCCCTGCTTCGCACCTTCCCAAAACGGTTCCGTGTGTGTTCCCCTGCGAGGGATCGGTTTTTCGTAGGCCATCTAAGCTACCCCAAAATTACTAGTCATACTCCCAGTTCCTGATGATCTCATACAACGCTTGATGATTACAGAGACCAATCCAGATCGAGCATGTCCAGCGTGATCAGAAGTCCCTACTGACATATTCTTCTCACCCGAGCAACCAAGGTCTCCTATGTCTATCAGCGATCAAGCAAAACTCATGGCATCCAATTTTATCCCTGCATTCAATGCACAAGATCATCAAGCTATTGCAAAAACGCTTAGCTATCCTCACATCCGGTTGGCTAAAGATTAATTTCAGATGATAGCCAATCATGAAAAATTCGCAGTACTTAGTGAACGCGCCGAAAATAGCCTAAGAAATGAGGGCTGGGATCCACTGTAGTTGAGTGCATGGAATCTCTCCATGTGGGCGAAGACAAGGTTCACTTGTCTATCAAGAGTCATCAAGTAACAGGTACGGCGATATCTACAATAGCTTCGGGACTCTATGGATAGTCTCCTTAAATGACCACCATTGGGGAATCCAGTTTAGATCTAGCTATTTAAGATAAGCTATCCATCGGACAATCGAAGCTTCTCAATCAGTTCCCGTTTTCGATCTGGTTCTAAACCACCAACAGCAAATCCAGTACGCCCAATAGACCCATCAAAGCGTTTGATCATTTTGTCAACTACAGCTTCTGGTTTGCCGACTATGGCGATAGTTTCCAAGATCTCGTCTGTTATCAAATCAGACATTTCTTTTGTCCGGTGTTGTCGATTAAGAGCTATGAGTTCATCCTGAAGGGCTCCCCAACCATGGATTTCCAGAACAGGTCGGTACGCCACAGTGCATCCATAAAAAGCGATTCGCGACTTAATAAATCCTATTGCTCTTTGTAACTCTTCTTCTGAATCAGCCGAAGCGATCATCGGCGCATAGTCCAGCTCAAAGCTCTCCAAGTCTCTGCCAGAGTTATGCAATCCGCTCTTAATTGCTGGAAGCGTAACTTCTTTGAGATACCTCTCAGAGGAAAAAGGATGCATCATCATGCCATCTGCGATTTCAGCTGCTAGTTTCGTCATCAGAGGTCCTGTCGCAGAAAGAGTGATCCTAGGGGGAGAAAGACCCTGGGTATCGGGCTTAAACGTATCGGGCATTAGTGTGTGTTGATAATACTCGCCTTCGTACTGAAGCCTTTCTCCTTCGTACCAACAGGAAAAGATCGCATGCATGGCCTCAATAAATTCTCTCATCTGAGCAGCAGCTTTGTGCCAGGGCATGCTAAACCGCCTTTCAATATGGGGTTTTACCTGCGAGCCCAGACCTAGAATGAATCTTCCATTCGAAAAAGCATTTAAATCATGTGCAAGGGTCGCCATGGACATTGGATTTCTAGAGAATGCTACGGCAACCGATGTAATCAGCTCAATGGAATCAGTTTTACTAGCCGCGATCGCCAAGGGCATAAACGGGTCGTGATTCAGCTCTGCGATACGTAATCCACTGTACCCAATCTCCTCGAGTTCTTTAGCCCTCGAAGCAATCGTGTTCATGTCTGAGTCGACGTTAGAATCTACTTTCATAATTGCAACAAAATCAAAAATCCCATGCTAACTCAATCAACAATGGAAAGTACCGGCAGCGTTCAACAGATGGATGTTATTTTGCGGTACGATAGGTACCAATAGGAGTAGATCCATTTATGAACAAAACAAATGTGCCACCAGCGCACTGGTTTCAGAGAATCGATGAGGGTCCTGACGAGGGGTTTTATGCATCCCCCCGATTCGTCGAGCACATCGACAAAGCGACAATAGAAAAACTCCGCGAATATTACGCAGAAATCATTGACGAGAAGACCAACGTCTTGGATCTCATGTCTTCTTGGATATCCCATTTACCAAGCGAGATTAAACTAACTCGATCGTCTGGTCTGGGAATGAACGAGCAAGAATTGAGGGCTAATAACCAGCTAAGCGATTGGTGTGTACACAATCTAAATACAAAACCTCAACTTCCTTATCCGGCCGACACATTCGATTATGTGTTGTGTGCTGTCTCCATACAGTATCTCACGGCGCCCATTGAGGTTTTAAAAAGCGCTCTGGAGGTATTAAGAAAACGAGGCAGGATTGTCATCGCCATGTCACACCGACTATTTCCAACCAAAGCGGTCAGCATCTTCCAGCATATTGCCCCTCAAGACAGAATTAAGCTCGTGAGTTCTTATCTAGAAATCGCGGGCTTTGACGAAGTAACCGCGCTAGATCGTTCGCCAACTAATGCAGACCCACTCTGGATTGTAACAGGCCTAAAACTCTCCTAAGAGACTTCTTTTAGGGCCAACATGAGTATCTCTCCCATCTGCTCAATATCATCCACCGTTGATACAAATGGCGGAGCAAATTGCAGAGTATCTCCACCCCATCTGACATAGAGGCCCTGATTCCAACAGGAAAGGCCAAGCTCGTATGGCCGAACCAAGGGATCACTATCACGAGGCTCAATCTGGATAGCACCAGCTAAACCGAAATTTCGAACATCGACTATATGAGGTTCTCCTCTTAGCGCATGAAGCGTATTTTCGAAAGTCGGCGCCAATGTTCTGACGCGGCCTGGCATATCCTCTCGATCAAAAATATCGAGTGCCGCAAGCGCAGCAGCACATCCTACCGGATGACCAGTGTAGGTGTAGCCATGAGGAAATCCGATCAAATGGTCAGGCGCACTCTCATCAACAAATGCCTGATAAATTTCATCTTTGACCAAAACGGCCCCCATCGGTACGGCGCCATTGGTTAACGTCTTCGCGAGATTCATAATATCCGGCACCACTCCAAATGCATCTGATCCGAATCTCTCTCCGGTCCGTCCAAATCCAGTGATTACCTCATCAAATATCAACAAAATATCATGACGATCGCAAATCGCTCTCAGCCGTTGCAAATACGCTGATGGCGGAACTATGACTCCCGCTGAACCGGCGATGGGTTCAACTATCACTGCAGCTATATTTGAGGCGTCGTGCAATGTGACAAGATCCTCCAGATGATCTGCCAGTTCTTCACCACCCTGCGGTTGGCCTCTTGAGAACGCATCTTCTTTTCTCAATGTATGGGGCAAATGATCAGCGTCTGCCAACAAGCCAAACAACCGTCGATTAGGACCAATTCCCCCCAAACTGGTACCCGCAAAATTAGCACCATGATAACCCTTGATTCGTCCGATCATTTTGGTTTTTTCAGGGCGACCGGCCATACGCCAGTAAGCTCTCGCTATTTTCAGAGAAGTGTCTGCACTTTCGGAGCCAGAATCGGTAAAAAACGCGTGAGCCAGACCTTTCGGAGCGATCTCAACCAATCTATCAGCTAATTCGAACACCTTAGGATGACCGTACTGAAAGGCCGGACTGTAATCCAAGGAAGTTAGCTGTGCCTTCACGGCTTCAGCAATCTCGATTCTGTTATGACCAAATCCGCAACACCACAAACCAGAAAGACTGTCGAAGACCTTTCTTCCGTCCTCACTGGTATAGTGACAGCCCTCGGCTCCCACTATCACACGCGGCTCTTTTCTAAACCCATTTCTAGCAGTAAAAGGCATCCAGTAGGCTTCAGATAAGTTGTTCATGGTAGCTCCTATCTATTTAGTCAGAACTAAAAAACATTCACTCTGGATCCTTAAGGCATATAAGGAACTGAGGTAGGACCCAGTTGAGTTGCGATAATCGACTGCGCCATCCCGACAAATTCACAGAGCATCGGACGCGTATCTCTCGGGTCCATTATATCTTCAATATTGAAGGACTCCGCCGTCTTAAAAGGCGAAGCAAGTGCGTCAAGTTTCGCCTCAATTTCTCTTCTGGTCTTATCAGGATCATCCGACTCATCAATCACCCTTCGGTAGGCAGCAGATACACCACCAGAAATATGCATGGATCCCCAATGGCCCGACGGCCAAGCCGTACGTTTGAACATCCCACTAGGCCGATCATGACACTGCCCCGCGACCCCATAAAGCTGCCTGATGATCACGCTGACCCAGGGCATTTGAGTCCTTAAAGTAGTACACAACATCTTCGCCCCAGCCCTTACTATCCCTCTAGCTTGTTGATCCGGACCTGCCATGAACCCTGGTTCATCTGCTAAATAGACCATAGGCAAGTGAAAGGTATCGCAAAGCTGTAAGAACCTCATGACCTTTGTTCCCGCAGTAACATCCATGGATCCCCCTAGCCTTTTGGGGTTATTAATCATCACCCCTACTGGGTAACCATTTAAGCGTCCCAGACCAACAATCCGTGATCTTCCATAGTGTGGGGTGATTTCAAAAAAAGATTCTCTATCTAACACAGCATCCAGGATTTTATAGGCATCGTAAGCCTGCCTTTTATTGCGAGGAATAATCGACAACAGGCTCTCGTCACGTCGCTCAGGGTCGTCGCCATTTTCGATCCTTGGCGGCATTTCCCAAACGCTGTTCGGCAGATAACTCAGAAACTGCCTTATCATTTCGAAGGCCTCTTCCTCGGTTTCCGCAAGGTTATCTATGACGCCTGACTCGTAAACCTGAGACCGCTCGTCTCCCAAGTCCTCCTTGGAGATATCGATACCCAAAGAAGCCTTTACAACCGGGGGACCACCCGGAAAAACCTGACTGATGCCCTTCACCATCAGGTTAAAGTGCGAAAGACAGGCATCTACGGCCGGTAATCCGGCCACAGAGCCTAAAGCCGCAGACACTACCGGTACTTCACATAACAAATCTTCAATTCCAGGGGTGGACGGATTAGTTGGTATGTAAGTTCGACCGATTTGCTCGAATGTTTTAACACTCCCTCCCGTCGCGTCTAATAAGCGTATATAGGGCAATCGCCAGTCTCTTGCCAGATTCTGCGCATGCCCTCCCTTGTTACCAACCGCCGCGTCAGCCGCGCCACCTCTGACCGTAAAGTCACCGCCGTTTACCACGACTTTTCGACCATTTAGCTCACAAAGGCCAATCACTGTGTTAGATGGCCGGAAATCGCTTAACTCTTCACCCTCGTAGGTAGCAGCGCCAGCTAATCGACCAATCTCTTGAAACGAGGATTGATCACAAAACAAATCGAGCCTCTCTCGAATCGTTAGTTTTCCTCGTCCATGTTGGACATCGATACCCTCTTGACCTCCCATCTTTTTGGCGAGCTCTACTCGTTTTTCTATCTCATCAATTTCTGGTTGCCAAACCATGACTCTCCTCCTAAATCTTGACCGTAGAACTTAGTATCTCTTATTCACAACCTAATCGACTAGAGTACTCACGACAATAAATTTGCTCGACGCCAGCCCAAACTCTTGATACAAAAGAGAAAGGATTAGGAGATTTGCATGTCTACACAAATCCCGAAAAGGGTAAACATATTCGACGACACAATGAGAGAAGGGCTTCAAATTGAAAGCCCAGACATCCCTGTTTCAGAAAAACTAAGACTGCTTGACGCAATCAGTGAGATGGGCGCGAAGACAGTAACGATTGGCTCATTCGCACACCCCAAGTGGACACCTTCCATGGCTTGCATCGATGAAATCGCAGACCAATTCGAACCCAAACCAGGGATAACTTATACAGCTGCAGTCTTTAACAAAAGAGGATTTGATCGCGCAGACGGATATTTCCCCAAGATCAACGTTAGAGAAAAGAAATTCGGTACTCATGTTGAACTCTGCGACACATTTGCGAGACGCAATTACAATCGAACACAAGCGGAACAAATAGCCGCTCTGGAAAATACAGTCCGTTCAGCCGCGGATGCTGGAGCAGAGTACGGTTCAGTAGCATTAGGTAACCCATTTGGATCAAATTTTGAGGGCAGTTTCAGTCTTGAAAAAAGAATGAAGCTACTTGATCTAATGATCTCTAAGTGGAATGAAGTTGGCATTCCCGTTCAACGTGTTTCGTTTCTCGATGCAATGGGCTGGAACATGCCTCATACGGTCAAAGAAACTCTGATGGAAATAAAGGATAAATATCCCGAAGTCGAGACCTATCATATGCACTTGCACAACACCCGCGGGGTTACTATCGCTAGCTACTACGAAGCACTGCTACTGGGTGCGACTGAATTTGATACTTCTTTAGGAGGGATGGGAGGATGTCCCTACTGTGGGAATGGACGTTCTGCGGGTCACGTACCTACCGAGGATTTTGTTCACATGTGTCATCAAATGGGCATTGAAACAGGTTATGACCTCGATAAGGTCATAGAAGCTGCAGTGATCGCTGAAGAGGTAGTAGGTCATCCATTGTGGGGGCATGTCTCAAAATCGGGGCCGCTACCGGACAATTCACAATGCTACCCAGGCGATATGCCATTCGTTGAGACCCTGGAAGAAGCCTCTCACTTCAGAAATGGAGCATCGGTTTACGAAGGACAGATATCGCCTTGGCGAGATGGAGACGCGCTGACGCGCCCTAGCAAATCTTAGAATCGACTCTGATATCCCAAATAAATTGTTCGCCAAACTCTCGAGCGTCTACTCGCCTCCAACTACAGGGACATTCAGATCTTGAAGATTCTTAACCAGCTGAGCACCGGCAGTCCTAGGCTTCACGTCTTTGTCGATTCGTTGGATGATCCCGTCCGGACCGATATAGAAGGTCCACCTTCTAGCCAGACCTATCGGATACAACACTCCATATTCAGTGCAAACACTTTTATCAGGATCAGATAGTATGGGGAAGGTCGCCCCATTTTTCTCGGCAAAACCTCTGTTTACTCTCTCCTCGTCCGTGCTGGCCATAAAATAAGCCACATCGTATTTTCTAATTTCTCGATCGCTGTCACGCAGCGCCTTACACTCAAGCGTTCAGCCGCTTGTGTAAGCCTTAGGAAAAAAGGCAACAACCACATGTTTTCCTCTCATTTCCGAGAGCGTGTACTGACTCCCGTCGCTACCAGTTAAGGTAAAGTCAGGAGCAACATCACCTACCGATAGCTCTGCACTAACCGACGTCGCAAATATCAACGAAGAGATGACTGCAAAAAATTGCTTCAAATAACTCATTCTTTTAGTTCCAAATGTGATCGTCGAATATTCTGCTCAAGTTATCATGCGTAATCAACAAGAGCGGTCTATAATTATTGATCTCCGGCAATCGAACTCTTCCGTGACATGCGCATCCTCTTAGAACGCACCTTTGAATTGAGCAAACGCGAGACCAGCATCAAGCAGGAAATAGTGGCCGGCTGTACCACATTCCTGGCAATGGCCTACATCACAATAATCAATCCGAGTATTCTCAGCGACGCCGGGATGGATTTTGGTGGGGTTTTCGTCGCGACCTGTCTTGCCGCAGCGATCGGTTCCCTGATTATGGGAGTCATGGCGAACTATCCTATTGCCCTTGCACCAGGGATGGGTCAAAACGCTTTTTTTGCCTACACGATAGTGATCGGGATGGGACACTCATGGCAAACAGCCCTAGCGACGGTGTTTATATCCGGTTGTCTATTCATCCTAATCAGCCTGCTTCCGATAAGGGAATTGATCATCAACTCTATCCCGAAAAATCTGAAACATGGAATTACCTCAGGAATAGGCTTATTTCTCGCATTTATTGCCTTTCAAAATGCTGCTCTCGTGCAAGACGACCTATCAACCCTGGTTGGCACAGCAGATTTAGCCAGTGCTGCTCCTCTCTTAGCCTTATTAGGTCTTTTTCTCATCGTTGCACTAGACTCTCGAAAAATACCAGGTGCAATCGTCATCGGATTGTTGACAGTTTCTTTGCTGGGTTGGATTAGCGGCCTGACCCCCTTTTACGGTGTCATGGACAGTCCGCCTTCAATTACCCCAGTCTTTCTGCAGCTGGACTTGGAAGCCGCCCTGGACCTATCTATGGTCAGTATCATATTCTCATTACTGCTCGTTGATCTGTTTGATGCCACAGGAACAATTGTCGGAATTGCAGATAGAAGCGGTCTCATCAATAAAGAAGGCAAAATCTATCGGCTAAAGTGGGCTCTGTTATCAGATTCCACAGCCACAACCTGTGGCGCTCTGTTAGGCACTTCCCCGACAACAGGTTACATTGAGTCTGCCGCCGGAGTCGAAAGCGGCGGAAAGACAGGGTTATCCGCTTTAACGGCTGGACTGCTGTTCATAGTTTGTCTCGCATTCAGTCCACTGGTTAAAAGCATTCCGAGCTTCGCTACCTCGGCAGCGCTCCTGTTCGTTTCTTCACTGATGATCAAATCAATCAGGCTTGTGGACTGGTCGGACATTACCGAATTCTTTCCCGCAATTATGTTGGCCATCGGCATGCCATTTATGTTTTCGATTTCTGATGGCATTGGCATCGGATTTATTTCTTATGTCAGCATAAAATTGCTTTCGGGTAATCAGCAGCATTGCTCGCTCGCTTCCTATTGCATAGCAGGAATCTTCATTATTAAGTTTCTTGTTTTAGACTGAAGTCTTGCGCCTAACCCTAACTATAAAAGACACTAGAAACGATAGCTCAGCTCCGCAAGCCAACTGAAAGGCTTGCTGGGTAACACAGTGTTGTTGCCATACAAACTGGGATAGTTTCCTCTGAAATATCGTTCGTCTCCCAGATTAGACAAATGCAAAGCGAAACGAATGTCCTCGGAGGAATATGATAAATTCAGATTGAGAACATTATATTTTGGCAACAATACTCCAGGAACAACCGATGCGTAAGTTTCGTCAACCCAGTTCCAACTGAAACTCGATCGCAAGCGGTCATTCCATTTTTGAGTGGCTGTGAACCCCCAAGACTGTTTTGGAATTCCTCCCCGCGGACTCCAATCATCCACATAGACTTCCGCTCCGATAATACCCCCAAACAGGTCTGCCGGCTCGACATCTGGAAAATTGGAAGCTCCTAAATAGGTGAATGTGTAGCCGCCCTCTTCGAAAACAGATATTTCGTAATTCGAATAAACCAGTGCAACACTAAAGCCCTCTGCCACTAGTCCTCGGACCTCAAATTCGAAACCTTCGGATCGTGTTGCCTGATTGTTGGTCGGCCCTTGAAGACTCAGTGATTGCCTTTCTTGTTCAAACAAGGCCACAGTCACGAACAGCTTTTCATCAAACGCGTTCAGTTTGACTCCAATCTCCGAAAGGAGAGAATCGCCGAGAAAACTATCGGTCGAGACCAAATCTGGGTCTACATCTCCTAGCGCAGCCGAAATAAGACTGGTTTGGGAAGAATAGGACACATAGGGATAAAATATATCCATGACTCGTTGCGAAAGATTAGCAGACCAACTGAAGGCTCCTTCGCTCCCGGCAGCCCGTCGCTCTCCCCCTTCAAAATTTCGTAAAACAATTGGCCCTACTTCACCATCCCCATCCTCAGCATCTATATCAACATAGTCGTAACGCAGCCCTAGAGTAAAATCCAAGCCCTCCTCAAACTCCAAATTAAAGAGGCCAGAGAGCCCATATTGAATATACTCAGTGTTGTACCAGTGACTCCAAGATTCACTATCTTTCTGATCTAGAGGAGAAGTTTGCCTGGATAAAAAATTGAAACCACGCGATAAGTCCACCCGATCAAAAACCTCATCACCAAAATCTAACGCATAAAAGCTATTCGTGTACCTGATTGACGGAGAGAGAAAAAGATTTCCATGATAACCAGAGGCATCTATATTCTTTTTTACAATAAATTGATTCTCTATAACATAGGCATCGCCAATCTTCGTGAACCCATAGGCGTCTTGGTTTCCATAATCGACAGACTCAATAAACAGCTTGTTAGATAACTCTAAACCGCTATCACCCTCATAGACTAAATCAAGGTAGAAGATATGGGCGTTGGTATCAAAATAATCATCAGCACCTATTAACACTCTATTTC
The DNA here is from genome assembly GCA_902568205.1 of K189A clade bacterium. Classification (GTDB taxonomy): domain Bacteria; phylum Pseudomonadota; class Gammaproteobacteria; order Pseudomonadales; family Azotimanducaceae; genus UBA4421. The sequence goes on from CACFPX010000003.1 coordinate 45,636, forward strand.
CGGTCAACCTGGTAATACCAACCGTTTTTGGATCTAGCCCAAGCCAATTACGTTCGCCATTTAGACGGTCAATCACCTCCTGAGTGATAAATCGAGTCTGCAAGGGAAAATGTTCGTTGTTTTCATCTGCCGCGGCTCCCCCAATACAAAAAGGAGTAATACCTTCGAAGCAGGTCACAGAATTTTCAGATTGGCCAAACGGCTCACTTCCACTATAGCCAAGGCCTCCATCGCCAGACTCAAGCATATCAAGCTCAAACGCATCGATTTCTTTTTCGCTAATTATCCCATCGCCATTGCCATAATCCCCATCAATATCAACAGCAGGTTGACCTGTCATATAGGTGCCAGTATCAATGAGTTCCTGAGTAACTCGATTCCAGCCTCCGTTTTCGTGTCCCCGCCACCACTGGCTCATAACGCCCAATTCCAACCTCAAAGAGTTCGTAACTTCTAAGTTAAGAGACCCTTGCAGTATGTTCTGGCGCGTTAAATCATGGTCAAAATAGGAATCAGAGTTCTCTAGATCAGCGAATAGGAAAAACCCTCCTTGCCGGTCAAATAGACTCAAGGGACCTCCTAATTCAATCCCTATTGAATATCGATCCCACTTACCTAGCTTGAGATTTAGCCCACCGGCCGATCGTTCCAAGTATTGTCCTGTGTCGGCTCTGGCTGATTTTGGAACAAAATTTAGAGCTCCACCCACTTTACTTGGGCCAGAAATTAGAGGCATTGGCCCTCGAACAATATCTATTCTGTCGCTCGCACCAACAGCAGTTGGAAAATTACCTTCATTATTCAGCCGTTTGATTCCTCTAAAGTAATTTTCTGCAGAGCTCCCTCTGATATCGAGAGAACCACCAACGCCAAAAAACGAAGTAGTAAAACTACTTGGCACAAAACTGACTAAATCATTTATCTCGGTGACGTTAAATTCGTCCAAAAATTCGGAGGTATAAGAATTAACTGATCTCGCAGTTACCAGAAGGTCCTTTTCAAAACCGAAGACAGAGTCCAGTTTGGAGGATCCTTTCAATCCCAACTCATTTTTGGAAGCCACTACGAAAATCTCTTCTAAACTCTCTTCTTGAGTTAAGATTTCGTCTTGCACCGAAAACGCTTGGGCCAGCACGATGTTGTGCAGGCCAGCAACGGCCAAAAACACACCTAAGGCCAATCTCAAAGTCTTGTCCACATAATAAAAGTTTGCTTCAGTTGCTGGTACTACAAAATCACTGGACTAATAACTAGTCGAAGACATTTGCTTCTCGATAAGACGAGTTGCCAAATGCTCGACTCTTTTCGTGGATGCGCATCATAGCAAGATTCCACTGTTAATCACCCAATATTTTTTCTCGAACCGATTCTATCTCCGAAACCGAAACTCCTTGATCGCCTAAATAGCCCTCGACGCCGCCGTAGCGATCACGCAAAAACTCAAGCGTCAGCATCATTGTCTCAGGAGCAGAGCCCTTTTGATAAGCACCCGGCTTCTTTAAGTCATCCTCAGTCAGTTGCGGTTCATTCAAATAGGTCGCTGAGAGACCAAAGTCTTTTGCAACAACCTCGTCAGGCACTCCCGCAATCACTAACAAGAGAGCCGCAACCAATCCTGTTCGGTCTTTACCGGATCTACAGTGGAAAACGAAACTTCCTTCGCTTGAGGCTAAGGTCTTCATCACTGCGGCCATGACGAATCCATTAATCTTCAAACCAGCGCAATATAAATCTGACAGTTTTTCCTCCGGAGTCGCTGATTTACGTTTTGAGCGGTAGTCATCAAATCGAGTTCCCCAGAAATCATGATTGAAGAAGGCTACCTTGTTCGAATCAGAAAACACGTTTGGGGCTATCGCAATCTCCTTCGCCATCCTTAGATCGATGACACATCGAATCCCTTGCCGGAGTAAAACCGCTTGATCGTCCTTGGTCATGGCTGACATATCACCAGATCGTAAAAAAACACCCCACTTAGTTTTGCGCCCCTCTTTAGTGCTATATCCACCTAGATCTCTCAGATTCTGAACGCTATCAAGATTCAAGTTTCTGCGAGGATCAATTAACTCATTCATACCCTTAACCGCAACTTAAATAGATTGTCAGTAGACAACTTAAGCACTTAAAAAGCAAAACAGTTAGAGCACCTTGGCCCTTATCAGAGTTCGAAGACGGTGCATTGCTACGCCGGGGTAAAAAGTGATATAACAATCTCAATCACGCGAGGGGGAAAAAATGTCGGAACCGCAATTAGTAACCGAAGCTAGTGAGAAATCGTCCAGAGAACTCGTCTTCGAGGAAATCTATCGCCTAAAACTTGAAAGACATGCACTCGAGCTTGAGGAAAAAGGTTATACGGTCGTACCTGACGCTATCGATATGGATATGGATATGGTCCAGCACTTGAGAGAAATAATCATTTGTCAGAGCGCCGACAAGTCTAACGTTGAAAAACCAGACATAGAAACCTGGGACGGCGGCAACCTGCGGGAGGGCAGCTACCTCCTTTTCGAGGACCCTATTTTTGAAAAGTTAGTTATGAATCAATACACCGTTGCACTAATGCAGTATCTTTTAGGCCTCAGCATGAAATTATCTACGGTCTATTCTCATGTTAGGTCTAAAGGCGATCCGGCCCTTCCCTTGCACACGGACCAGTGGACGCTTCAACTTTCGAAGCCAGTATCAGTCGCGGTTGCAAATTACGCGTTAGTCGATTACGAAAGAGATAAGGGGGCCTTTGCGGTCGTACCGGGTAGTAATCACTTACTTCGAAGACCCACCGGATCAAAAGAGAGCGGCGTCTACACCAATGACAAATGTATCCCCTTGGAAATGAAAGCGGGGTCAGTTGTAGTCTGTGCTGGCAATACCTGGCACGGCGCCTATGAGAGAAAAGTTCCCGGTATAAGGGTTAACGCAGCAGTCGTCTATTGCAGAGAATATATCCAGACTCAGGAATTAATTAGAGAAGGAACTACTCAGGAGATGCTCGATAGGAATCCCCCTCGCTTTGCTGATTTAATGGGTGTAAATAATTTCCTAGGATTTGGTAGAGAAGGCCCTGACTTTTCAAAAAGAGTTAAGAACTATGAATTAGAAGGTAGCGCCTTCGATTAAAGTTTCTTATCGGTTTGGCGCCAAAAAATCTGGCGCCACATCGAGAGATCTACGTACTTACCGACCGCCTTGTCCATCGTCTATTTTAATGTAGGTTCCCGTTACTGCTTCTGAAGCAGGCGACAGAAAATACAATAACGTGCTGTCCATCTGAGCAGGGTCACAAATCCTCTTTCGGGGAAAGTGCTGCGAAATATCACCCATTCGCTTCAACATACCATCCATCATCTCCGAGGCAAAAGCCCCAGGTGCAATTGCGTTGACGTTAATATTGTATCTCGCCCATTCTACGGCCAAACACTCAGTCATTCTTACGATCGCGGATTTGGTGATCGAATACAACGCCGCACCATTCCCCGCATAACTAAAGCCTCCTACAGAAGAAATATTCACCATACGGCCAGGTTTTTCCGAAGCAATCAAACGTCTCGCTATCTCGCAAGAGAGAACATAGGGACCACGCAAATTAGTATCAAAAACCGAGTCGATTAGTTCCAAGGACATTTTATGAGCTCTCTGAGCATCGGGAATTCCTGCATTGTTTACGAGTATGTCTACCGTTCCGAGAGAGGCTTCCGCTTTTTCAACACAATTCATAATGGAATCGTTACTTTGCATATCAAGCTGAATCGGTTCTGCCACTCCTCCCTTATCCTGTATTTTCTTGGCTAACTCCTCTAATCTATCGACCCTTCTTCCTGTAACTACAACTTTCGCTCCAGAGGCAGCGATCACCTCAGCAAACCGTCTCCCCAGCCCAGAGGTAGTTCCAGTAACCAGAGCAACTCGCCCGGACAAATCGTTCGAGATATTAGGTAACGCATAATCCATTTCAATTTCCTCCCTCTTAGTTCTAAATAAGTTGTCTCTAATGGTAAAACAATTTAGGGGGAGTGTTACTGGCAGAAAACTTTTTTTGACGTTTTCTATTCAATCTTTGCGACACTACCGGATACTGATAAATCAACTTAGCTGAGCCAAGATCTAGTCAACGCCTCGTAGGTATCGAAACCGGTAACAGGGGTTACTACCTCGCGCCATTTATCACTGAAGGCAGCTATCGTTTCATTTTTGAAATCATAAGCACCTACTTGGCCGGCTCGAACCTTCGAGCTATCGCTACCCGAAGGCAACACTTTCTCTTCAGATTGCTTTCTGAGCATTGCGTCATCAAACCGATCTTTGAAGTCAGTCATGAATGAAAAGCTTGAGTGTTTCTCCGTAATCGCCAGTAAATCATCGTCCAGTTCTATTTCTGCAAATTTCGAAATTTTTTTTATATTACTGCTGAGATACTTCTTCATATCTTCGTAGACTAAATAAAGTACATTTTTGTTATTTCTTTGGGGCCACCAAGAAACAAAATGATGGTAGTAGTCGCCTCTCTTCAAGCTTTGAGAAACAAAATCATCAGGAGATACCGAACCGGGTTCGAGGTACCAACCTTCCATAAACTTAAAAGAAGAATACGCCGCATCAAGTGGATCACGAATCACGTTAATGTATTTGCAACCCTTTGGTATCCGATCGAAGCTCAAATGGCTTTTGAAACCTCTTGGGGTGGCCACTTGCTCCGCATTAATATCTAAACCGAGTGACCCGCTCGTTTCTATCCAGGGTACCACTCTAGAAATATCGTCGAAGTCCATATCCCCTCGTGTTCGCAACGTATGAAAAATCTGTTGCGTCCAAGTTGTCCCACATTTACCGAAGGGCGTAATAATGATGTCTGTACTTCGGGGGGAAAAATTCTGAATGCTCCTTGTCGTAAGTTCAGCATCAAAGGTGGACGACATTATTTGCGATAACTCTCGCATTGATTGAGCTCGTCTCTTCATCGTTTGTCCTTAATTCAAATATCTCCAAAAGCTATCACACCAATGTTACTGCTTAACCTATCTTAAAAATCAGTTCTAACCGAATTCAATTAGCCTGTTCAGCTTCAAAAATTTTGATCCCAAAATATCTTACGCAGCTAGGTTCTCTTCACTGTTGTAACTAACAGAGTGTCGGAAAGTAGCGTTAATCAATAAAGACAGGCCGTTTTATGCGTCGGCCGATACCCAAAGATCAGCTCAGCTAGTTTTGAAGTTCTAACTCTCGATTAGAGAAAGTGGCTCCGCCTGCTGGGCTCGAACCAGCGACCCGCTGATTAACAGTCAGCTGCTCTACCAACTGAGCTAAGGCGGAGTAGTCAGGAAAATTATTGGTTATTCTCCCGAAAGAAAGACCAAGATTTTAATCTGGTGATTATTAAATGCAAGAAGCTTCAGCTACTTGCTCTAGAAATAATTCTTTACTCATTTTCGATCAAAGACCTTAACGAAATCCCGATTATTTTTCTCGGCTTCGATCCCTACGATGATACGCAATCGATTTGGACTGATCAGCGATATACGCTCCATAACCTGAAGCTTGTTCGCACGGGACAAAATAACCAAATCGTCTCCATCCCAACCAGCATAAATATCCCACAACCCTCTTCTACGCTCTCCAAAAGTAACGTCTCTATACGTTCCTGGTTGATAGTCCAATCCCGCCGAGATCGGATCTAGCTCGATGGTTAGTGATTGAGCGTTGATTATATGAAAATCATGCGACACAAAGACGAAAGGATCCAACAAGTCCGTATTAACCAGGCCCTCTGTCTTTATCTGATTCGAATCAAAAACATCATTTCCGGACCGAGGATTTTCGATTACTCCCTCAGACAACGGTGAATTCAGCTCCCAGTGTCCTGAAAAATCTACTTTTTCCGGTTTCCTTTGATCAAGATCAAGAGCAGAACAACCCACAAGACCAAGCAGGAAACCCGATAGCAATATCGCCTTCAAACTGTATGTAAGCCTAATCAACTAGTGCTATTCTCCGATCAAATCTAATCTATATCTACAGAGCGTTCTTCCAACTTTTTGTGAAGCCGTTTATTCTCAAGCCTGAGACCCGTATTTACGAAAAAAGTATTAAGAAGACCAATAAAGATTCCTAGTCCGAAAGCTATTAGCAACCACCAATACACACTTATCTCGAAGGGCGTTTCCCATACCGCGAACCTCAAGGTTATTTCTTCCTGATTGGCAGCGATTGCTGAAAAAAACAAAAGGCCAATTATCAAAATAAAAAGCAATAGGTTTCTCAAAAAAATCCTATCAAACAATTGATGAATCGCTTTCGTTCAGCATGCTGATTGCATCGGCATTGCATCCTGTTGATCAACCTTAATCTCTAGAGCCCCGGTCTACCTTTTCTCTCAAAATCTTACCAGGTTTGAAATGCGGGACGTACTTTCCAGCCAAACCAACCGATTCGCCCGTTTTAGGATTCCTACCCAATCTAGGTTCCCTATAACGCAGTGAAAAGCTTCCAAAACCCCTGATTTCTACTCTTTTTCCTGATGCCAAGGAAGACGTCATTTGTTCTAGAACTATCTTAACCGCAAGTTCAATATCTTTGCCTGTAAGTAATGAACCTCCAGACTTGTCTTGCGCCTCATAGATGCGCTCGATCATTTCGGACTTTGTTATGTTTTTTTCATCCACTTTTTTATCCAACACTTTCTTGCAAGCAAGTCCAATAATTTTTAGTCTTCTTCCCCTTTTTCCATTTCAGCTTTGATTAAGTCTCCAATCGTAGCTGAACCACTTTTAACATCTTCTTTCTTTTTGTGATCTCTAACCGCCTGCCTTTCTTCATCAATCGCTATAGCTTTAATTGACACACCAATGTGCCTATTTTTTGAATCCACATTGGTAAGTTTCACATCAATTTCATCGCCTTGACTAAGTACTTTTCTCGCATCATCGACTCTATCTACGCCGATCTCGGAACTTTTTAGCGTCACTAATACATCAGCTGCTAATTCAAGCGTCGCTTCTTTCTCTTCGATTTCTAGGACTTTCGCCTTGACGATACTACCTCTTGAATTACTTTCGATGAAATCAGCAAACGGATCTTTTTCTAGCTGTTTAATTCCCAAGGAAATTCTCTCACGCTCTGCGTCTACAGATAATATTAAAGTCTCGATTTCTTCGCCCTTAGAATAATTCCTTACCGCTTCTTCTCCTGGCTCAGTCCAAGAAATATCAGACAGGTGAACCAAACCATCGATGCCACCATTCAAACCTATAAAAATACCAAAGTCAGTTATAGACTTAATATTCCCTTTAATTCTTTGGCCCTTCTCATTCGAGATTTCAAATTGCTCCCATGGGTTTGGCTGACATTGCTTTATGCCCAACGAAATTCTTCTGCGGTCTTCGTCTATTTCCAGAATCATGACCTCTACTTCATCACCTACTGATACCACTTTCGATGGGTGTATATTTCTGTTGGTCCAGTCCATTTCAGAAACATGAACCAGGCCCTCGACGCCTTCTTGTATTTCGGCAAAACACCCGTAATCAGTCAAATTCGTTATTCTGGCCATGACTTTTGTTTCCTGCGGATACCTCTGGATTATGTCGACCCAAGGATCATCCCCAAGCTGCTTCATTCCCAAACTTACCCGGTTCTTCTCTTTATCAAACCGTAATACACGTACATCAATCTCATCACCCACATTAACCATTTCGCTAGGATGCTTTATACGTTTCCAGGACATATCGGTAATGTGCAGCAGACCGTCCACGCCGCCTAAATCAACGAATGCTCCGTAGTCAGTAAGATTCTTCACTATGCCAAGAATGCTTTGACCTTCCTCCATTGATGCCAATAACTGTTCTCTTTCTTGACTATTTTCATCCTCAAGCACCGCTCTCCGAGAAACCACTACATTGTTTCTCTTCTGATCTATCTTGATAACTTTGAATTCAAGGGGTTTACCTTCCAAGTGAACCGTGTCGCGCAACGGCCTGACATCAACTAAAGAACCAGGGAGAAAGGCGCGAACTTCTTCTATATCTACTGTAAATCCTCCTTTGACTTTGCCGCTTATTATCCCGTTGACAATTTCGTTGTTTTCTATGGCATTTTCTAACTTTTGCCATGATTCAGCTCTCTTTGCCTTTTCCCTCGATAACCGAGTTTCACCCCACCCGTCATCAATGGCCTCCATTGCGACTTTGATTTGATCTCCAATACTAAGCTCAAAACTTCCTGTTTCATTTAGAAACTGATCTTTGGGAATAACCCCCTCTGACTTCAAACCTGCATGGACAACAACCCAATCATCATCAATATCGACTATTGTTCCAGTAACAATTGAGCCAGGCGACATTTCTATCGACTGCAAACTCTCTTCTAACAATTCAGCAAAGGATTCACTCATATGGTTGGTTGCATAAGGTCTTTTTCTTACAGAGCCTTTAGAAAAGAAACCTTATTATCTCTCCGTTTATCAATTTATATCCGACCCATAGCTTTCTTCACTCACGCTTTAATCAATTAGAGTGATTATTTTCTATAGATCCCCTTTTTTTCTAGAGTATTCAGAGCTAATTCAGCGACCTCAAAAGCAGACAATTGACTGGAATCAATCAAAATAGAGTCTTCTGCCGGGCGCAAAGGTGCCACCGAACGCTCACGATCCCTAGCATCCCTATCAAGAATTTCTTCAAGAAGGAGCGGCAACGTAACATCGAAACCCTTATTTTTCAACTCGTTATAACGTCTTTGGGCGCGAGTTTCAGCGGAAGCTTCCAAAAAAAATTTAACCTCTGCCTCAGGGAACACCACGGTTCCCATATCTCGACCGTCAGCCACCAAACCAGGGGCCTTCCTAAACCCTCTCTGCAGGTCTAAAACCTCTGATCTGAGGTTTGGATACGCAGCAATAGTCGAAGCTAACTTCCCCACCTCTTCTGTCCGTATCTGTTCGCTTACATCCTCATCATCTACGAAACAGCCATGCTTCAAAAATTGAATTTCAATGTCTCCAATCTTTTTAATCAATAATTGCTCTCTCTCAAGCAAGTTATACCGCTTTGCCACTAAGCCTATTACTCGATAGATTGAACCAGAATCTAAAATTCGCCAATTTAGTTTTTCAGCGATACCTTTAGCTAAAGTACCTTTGCCTGACGCACTAGAGCCATCGATCGCGATCACCTTTGCTTCAGTGGTCAAACTAAATGCTCTTTCTTTTATCGTATGCTGAATTCATGATTTCGAGCGCAGTTTGCTGATCCCTTTTCAATATGGCACTTCTTAACTTGCTAAATGTTTGCTGAAAGTCATCCATTGCTTTGGCTAGCCCTGTTTCATTCAAGCTAAAAATCGCCCACCACATTTCAGGATTAGCTCCAGCAATCCTTGTAAAATCGTCTAAACCACTTCCCGAATAGCTAAGATCATCTCTACTTAACATCGACATAAATGCATAGGCTAAAACATGAGGTAAATGGCTTGTCTTGGCTAATATAAAGTCATGTTCCTCGGCCGTTAGTTCGACGCATATTGAGTTCAACTCAGACCAGAACTTGGTCACTAGCTCTAGAGATCCAGATCTCTGTTTTTGATGAGGTATGATCACAACAGGCCTATTTTCAAACAATGCTGGATGGGAGGTTTTCGGTCCTGTTTTTTCCGATCCTGCAATAGGGTGGCACGGAACGTAGTTGATCGGCAGTTCTCCAAGCTCGGATTCAACCCGCTTAAGTATGTCGGCTTTTACACTCGCGACATCCAGGATCAAAGCTTTGTGGCTTGCCAACTTACACACCCACTCCGCGACTTGTTCGTTAGGCAACGCAATCAAAATTAGCTCTGTATCCTCTGGCACCTCTTCAACTATTTCATCGACAAGGCCTTTCCCCAGGATATATTCACAATTCTCGGGACTCCGCTCTATACCAACCAATCGATCGCAAATTTTTAACTTTTTTATCGAACTGGCCAGGCAACCACCAATGAACCCAACCCCTATGATGGCTATTTGCCTCATAAAACCTCGCCCAGTGCCTCCAGAAAGCGCGCATTTTCAGGCTCCAATCCAACAGTAACTCTGACGAAGCCTGGTAATCCATACTCAGCTATCGGACGAACGATTACGCCCTTCGAAAGTAATCGATTAAATACCTCTATTTCAGATTGGCCTGTATCAAAACTAACAAAATTACCAACCGAAGGAATAACCTTTAGATTAAATTTATCTAGCCCAGAACGTATTTGTGCCATCCCCATATCGTTCACTCTCACACTAGCTCGAATGAACTCTTGATCGCCTAATGCTGAAAGCGCAGCCTCTAATGCTAAAGAGTTAACGTTGAAGGGCTGTCTAACTCTATTAAGAACATCTGCAAACTCTGACGACGAAACCGAATATCCGACTCTGAGTGCTGCCAATCCATATGCCTTAGAGAAAGTACGAGTAACAATTAAGTTGGGATACTTAGCTTGCAATTCCAAACCTTGGGGATACTCCGGATCATCTACATACTCAAAGTATGCCTCGTCTAACACTACCCAAACGCTTGAAGGAACGGAATCTAGAAATCTCGTCAGCTCTTGATTGGTTACCCAAGTTCCTGTTGGGTTGTTCGGGTTCGCAATATATATGACTCTAGTCTTGTCCGTGACAGCTCGTGACATCGCTTGCAAGTCACAGCCATAATTTAATGCGGGCACAACTACTGTGCTGCCACCAGCATATTTAATAGACAAACCATAAACAACAAAACTGTGCTCTGAGATAATTCCCTCAGCCTCGCCCTCTATCGTGGCGCGAGCTATCAAGTCCAAAACATCGTTAGATCCATTTCCTAACGTAATTTGATGGGGCTCTACTTTCAGTTTTTCGGAAAGAGCTTTCTTCAGAGCAAAACCACTGCCATCGGGATATCTTGTAAGCTCATCAACTGCCGAGACCAAAGCCGTCTTTACTTGCTCAGAGGCTCCCAGCGGGTTTTCATTACTGGCCAGTTTAACAATATCCGTCAAACCCAATTCACGGCTTAGCTCCTCTATAGGCTTTCCAGGTTTGTAAGGGCTTAAACCAGCAACAACTGAATTTATGTTTCTTAATGTCATTCAGCTGCGCTTGGGTAAGAACCCAATACTTTTAGACTAAGCGTTAATTCCTTAACTTTTACCAATACTCTATTCACCTTTTGGTCTTCAACATGACCATCGAAGTCAATAAAAAAAAGATAAGACCAATCACCAGAACCGGACGGACGAGTCTCTATTCTTGAAAGTCCAATCGCCATGTCTTTGAAAGGCTCTAACACCTCGTATAAAGCACCCGATTTATTCCTCACAGCCACCAATATCGTGGTTTTATCGTTACCAGATGTTCCAGTTTTTTGCCGTCCTATAACTAAAAATCGCGTTTTGTTCCCAGGATTATCTTCAATGTTTGGAGTCAAAATCGACAAACCATATTGATTCGCCGCTATCTCTCCGGCTACTGCAGCGACGCCACTATCCTCCGCAGCAAGTCGCGCAGCCTCAGCATTGCTCGCAACACTTCTTCTTGGTATTTCTCTGTAATGACTATCAAGCCAAGATCTGCATTGAGCCAGGCTCTGCCCATGAGACACAATTTCTCTAAGCGACTCACTGGCATTAGGTTTCCTTAAAAAACATTGATTGATAGGTAGCTCAACTTCAGCACAAATATTTAAGTTGCTTCTTACGAAGCAATCGAGCGTCTGGCTAACCATCCCTTCAGTAGAATTTTCAACGGGCACAACGCCAAAGTTTGCTGATCCTGATTCTACTGCTCGGAAAACCTCATCAATAGATAACACGGGTTCGGTTCCGATTGCGTTACCAAACTGTTTCAATACTGCCGCCTCGGAAAACGTGCCTTGAGGCCCCAGATATGCGACCGTAATTTTCTGTTCCAGCCCTAAACAGCTAGACATTATCTCGTTAAATATCGCGCTCACATGTTCAGGTCGCAGAGGGCCGGTGTTTTCCTCAACAAGCCGCTTTCGAACTAGCTCTACTCTTTCAGGCCTATAGAAACTGACGTCTTCTTGGGGGTCCTGACTAATCTTTAGTTTACCAATCTCGATCGCACATTCAGCGCGTTGGTTCAATAAGACGAGTAATTCGGAATCAATTTTGTCAATTTGATTACGTATAGGCTCTAGCTGATCATTATCCGTATTCATTCTCAAAGTCGTTCATAAACTTGACAAGCTCTTCTACCCAGCTTACAGGAACAGCATTGTAAATACTCGCCCTCATACCACCAACGCTTCTATGGCCCTTTAAATTAAACAAACCTGCATGCTCAGCGCTTTCCAAAAACACTGACTCTAGTTCTTCAACTTTCAATCGGAAAGGAATATTCATAGTTGACCGAAAAGCTCGATGGACAGGACAAGAATAAAAATCCCCTCTCTCGATAACCTCATAGATCAAACCCGCCTTGTTCTCGTTTTCTTTCTCAATTTCTGCCAATCCGCCCTTACTCCGCAGCCAGTCAAAAACCAATCCTGCTAAGTAAATAGTGAAGGTGGGCGGAGTGTTTAACATCGAATCGGCCTCGGCCTGCAAGGAATAGTCTAAAAAAGAGGGGATAGAGTTATTGTTCAATCCTAGGAGATCTTTTCGTACAACTACTATTGCCAGACCAGCTGGACCTATATTCTTTTGAGCGCCCGCGTAAATTGCTCCAAAATTTTCAATATCTAACTCTCGAGAAAGAATATCTGAAGACATGTCTGCGACCAACGGAACTTCTAGCTTTGGGAACTGTTTGAACTGTAACCCGCCTATAGTTTCATTTGAGCAAATGTGTACATAAGATGTTTCTGTTCTTATATCCCACTCCTCTTGAGAGGGTATGTGATGATAGGAATCTTCTTCGCTAGTCGCGACCGTATGGACATCAGAAAAAGCACCAGCTTCCTTGATAGCTTTTCTCGACCATGACCCAGTATCTAGATAATCCGTATTTCTATGCTCTCTTACTAAATTCAAGGGCACAGCAGCAAACTGAGCAGTGGCTCCTCCCTGCAAGAAAAGAACGTGATAATCTTCTGAGATTGCCAACAATGATCTGAAATCTGATTCCGCCTTCGTCAGTACTTCGCGAAACTCGCTTCCACGATGGCTCATCTCCATGATGGACATCCCAGTATACTGGTAGTCTAAAAGCTCGCCTTTAGCACGCTCCAACACTTCTGTTGGCAGTGCCGAAGGCCCCGCCGCAAAATTTATTGACCTTGCCATATTACTTCACCTACAAGGAAAATGCGGATCATAGTTCAGAATCAGACTCTCCGTCTTCATCGAATATTCGCTCAACACTGTTTAGAGATTCTCCATCTTTTAGATTGATCAATTTAACTCCCTGTGTGTTGCGCCCCAACACCGATATTTCATCTACCGAAGTTCTAACCAAAGTACCCAAGTTACTTATAAGCATAACTTCGTCAGAACCAAAGACCTGCACCGCTCCAACCAGGTCTCCATTTCTCTGGCTGGTTTGCATAGCGATCACTCCCTGTCCCCCTCTTCCCTTTGTGGGAAATTCAAACAGCTCTGTGCACTTACCAAAGCCATTTGAACTTGCAGTCAACAATCTCCCTCCTTCCTGAGGAACGCTCAAAGAAATCACTTCGTGATCCTTAGCAAGCTTAATTCCTCTAACGCCCTTTGCACTTCTACCCATCGATCGGACGTCCGATTCAGCAAAACGCACTGCTTTACCAGACGAAGAGCAAAGCAAAATATCACTCTTTCCATCAGTAATGGCTGCACCCACCAACCAGTTATCTTCTTCAAGATCCAGCGCTATCAAACCGCTCGCTCTGGGCCGAGAGAACTGCTCAAGAGGAGTTTTTTTGACGGTGCCATTCGCCGTTGCCATAAACACAAAATGATTATTCGTGAATTCAGCGATGGGCAATACAGCGGTTATTCTCTCTTCACCCCCAAGCGGCAAAATATTAACCATGGGTCGTCCCTTCGCAGACCTACTCGCTTGAGGAATTTGGTACACCTTTAACCAGTACACCTTTCCTTTATTGGAAAAACACAAGACCGTGGCGTGGGAATTAGCAAACAACAAGTGTTCGACAAAGTCCTCATCCTTGACGGCCGCAGCGGCCTTCCCCCTGCCTCCTCGCTTTTGAGATTGATAAGTATCAAGAGGTTGAGTTTTAGCATACCCTTGATGCGAAATTGTTAGAACGAGGTCCTCTTCAGCAATTAGATCCTCGTCCGAAAGGTCCAATTGGCTTTCAACAATTTCGGTTCTCCTTTCATCACCATACTCTTTCTTTACCTCTAAAAGCTCCTCTCCTACCACTGACCTCAGCCGCTCACTCGACCCCAATATCTCCAAGAGATCACGAATCTCGTCGACAATATTTCGGTAATCCTCGATGAGCTTATCTTGTTCCATACTAGTAAGCCTTTGGAGTCTCATTTCCAATATGGCCTGTGCTTGTTCTTCCGTTAACTGGTAGGCATCATCCTGGAATCCAAATTTATCCGACAAACCATCCGGCCTCGATGCATCGAGCCCAACTTCCTCCAAGAGGGCCCTGAGATCTTCTGCTCGCCATGTTTTTGCTATCAACCTCTCTCGAGCTTCTGCACCTGTTGGAGAAGATTTAATTAGTTCAATCACTTCATCAATATTCGCTAACGCAACCGCCTGTCCCTCTAGTATGTGAGCCCGTTGGCGCGCCCTTCGCAACAAATATAATGTACGCCTAGTCACTACCTCTTTGCGATGTTCTACAAAAGCTTCAATCATTTCTTTGAGATTTAGAAGCTTCGGTTGACCGTCAACTAGCGCGATATTGTTTATGCTGAAAACGGATTGAAGTTGGGTTTGGGAATATAAATTATTCAACACCACTTCACCTGATTCCCCTCTTCTGAGCTCAACAACTATTCTCAATCCATCCTTGTCTGATTCATCTCTTAACTCAGTGATACCTTCTATCTTTTTTTCTTTGAAGAGCTCCGCTATTTTTTCTAATAGCGCATTTTTTCTTAGCTGGTAGGGAATCTCCGTGATAATGATTCTTTCTTTTTCCGACTTATCAACCTCTACTGAAGCTCGGCCTCTGACATAGATTTTTCCTCGTCCAGTTTTATAGCCCTGAACTATTCCTGACCTACCATTTATAATTCCACCCGTCGGGAAATCGGGCCCTTGCACAAAGCCTATTATTTCTTCAACCGAGGCATCTGGGTTGTTAAGCAAATGAATACAAGCATCAAGTACCTCGCCAATGTTATGGGGTGGTATGTTCGAAGCAAAACCCACCGCGATTCCTGCACTACCATTGACCAATAGATTGGGAATTCGAGTTGGCAGGACCGATGGCATTGTTAACGTGTCATCGTAGTTGTTAACGAAATCAACGGTGTCCTTATCTAGATCCTCCAATAAAGCACTGGCAATTTTTGTCATTCTGACTTCTGTGTACCGCTGAGCGGCAGGAGGGTCTGGATCTATTGAGCCGAAATTACCTTGACCATCAACAAGCATATACCGCATGTTGAAATCTTGAGCCATTCGCACAATTGTTTCGTAAGCCGCAGCATCACCATGAGGGTGATATTTCCCAATCACCTCTCCTACAACACGAGCAGACTTCACATAAGGGCGGTTATATACGTTGTTTAATTCATTCATCGCATACAACACGCGTTTATGAACGGGCTTTAAGCCATCACGGACGTCCGGTAATGCTCGGCCAACTATTACAGCCATAGCGTACTCTAAATAGGACTGCTTGATTTCCTCTTCAATATTTACAAGCTGGACATCATCGTCCTGAGTGGGCCCAAATTCGGACATATTTAAAGCTTATCGGCAAAAACCTAGTCTATCACGATAGCCACCCTGAGTGTCCTATATCTTTGCCGTTTGGCCTCGCAAAAATCATATTTTAATCGGTCGATTCAGTGCTTTTAATGGTTATTAGTTCTGTATACTCAGAAGATGAAGTCCTGCGATCTGATGATCAATTCTAAGCTGTGTCTACCCGTAAACGACAAGATGTCGTTACTAGAAGGCCAGTCGATAGCCATCGACAAAGGGTTAATTATAGAGCTAGGGGATTCAAAAGCCGTTAAACCCGAATTTTACGCGCGAGAAAATCTGGATCTTCCGGATCACCTGGTTATGCCCGGGTTAATTGACTGTCATATCGATTTTTCAGCTTCCAGCGCCTCTGCCCTGCTGTCACACAACAATACGTTTTTGTCCTTTAATCACACTAATCAAGTGCGATCCTTAATCACAACTGAACAAAAACCTATAAACAACGCCCGTGCGCTTGCTGAACTCCTCAAAAGGGGAACAACAACTTTCGCCGGTATAGCCTCAAATTCAAATATTGAGGAGCTGGCTGAACAATGTTCTAAGCGAGGGGTCAGGAGTCAGTTGTCTTCATTCATCACGGAAGAGTTGGGCGCAGAAGATCAGCAAAATCAAAGTCTGCGCCAGACCCTTGAGCTACACGATAAATATAAGAATAGCTCTTTAATTAATATTGCTTTCGGCCTCACTAATCCAAGCCTCATGAAACCTGATTTTATTGAAGTGATCGCCATGTATGCGAATGAAGTAAACGCTCCAATACAGGGGTTTCATGCTACGAGAGCTGAATCTTCAAATCCGCGGAATAGCTCAACCAATTCTTCACTCAAGCTACATCAACTGTCCGGTTTACTTGGTCCTAACTTTCAATCCATTCCATTGATTAAACTTGATGAAGAAGAACTAGCAATCCTAAAATCTAGTGCTACCAAGATCGTTCATTGTCCTTCCTTGATCATGGCAAATGCTCAGGGATGTAATTCGCTGCAGGAACTTTGGGAGGAAGACTTTGATGTTGGAGTCGGCACTCACTACACGTCGTCCAATCACTTTGGAAGCCAGTTAGATACGGCCTTTTTAGCAGCCTTGCTGTCGAAACATCAGTCACCTGAGCCTATAACGATCGAAACAGAAGATCTTATTTATTCTTTGACTTTAGGCGGCGCAAAAGTGCTCGGACTCGCCAGTGAAATAGGAAGCATAGAAACAGGTAAAAGAGCAGATCTAATAGCTTTACATATAGGAAGTTCGATTCCAACTTTCCCAGCTCCCTCGCTAACGGAATTATTGTTCGGAAACAGCCAGCTGCAATTAGAATACGCATTTGTTTCCGGCACCTCTTTACTTTAGAAACACCTGTCAAATTGGCAAAACCGAAAACATAATAGCTAGCTTCGTTTTGTAGACCCGAAATAGTGAATGAAATGGAAAATTTGGACCCTGAGGAAATTGAAAAATTCAATGAAATGGCTTCTACTTGGTGGGACCCAAACGGCGATTTCAAAGCGCTTCATGACATTAATCCAAGCCGTTTAGATTACATTTTAAGCAGGGTAAGAAAACCACTAGCAGCGGTTTTGGATGTAGGCTGTGGCGGAGGTATCTTGACCGAGTCTTTAGCGGCGCACACCGATGAAATAATCGGAATCGATGCCGCTCCCAAACCTCTCAAGGTTGCTCAGCTACACGCGATTGATCAGGATTTAGAAATCAACTACCGATTAAGTACCGTGGAAACCTTGTCTAAGGAATACCGAAACCACTTTGATGTGTTGACCTGCATGGAATTGTTAGAACACGTCACAGATTTTAACTCGACCGTAAGTGCATGTGCAGATTTGACAAGACCTGGAGGCCATCTCTTTTTTTCCACGATAAACCGAAACCCTATTTCTTTTCTCAAGTTGATTGTTGGGGCGGAAGAGATATTGAAAATTCTACCCAGAGGAACACACGAATATAAAAAGTTCATCAAACCTTCAGAGCTAGCCAACGCTCTGAGGATTGCCAATTTAAAGCTCCTCGACATCAGTGGAATTTCTTACAACCCTTTTACCCGTAAAACTCGGATCGATAAAAATGTCTCAGCAAATTACATTGTACATGCTAGGAAAAGCTGATGTCTGAAGACGACTCTGAAGAAATTGAACGCACATATCCTGATTTATCTAACGAGCTTAAAAATTGGAGATACAAACCGGAAAGGAAAGCCCTTAATGGTAAAAATATCCTAGTTACCGGAGCAGGCGATGGAATTGGACTATCCATTGCAAAGACTTTCGCCTTTTACGGCGCAAACATACTCTTATTAGGGAAAACAAGGTCGAAACTAGAACGTTGTTTTGATTGGATAACGACTCATACGTCCACAAAGCCCACGATCATTCCAACCGACTTGGAAGTCCTTGACAACCAGATGGTGTCAAGCCTCTCGAATTTGATTACTGAAAACTATGGATCTTTGGACGTTTTGATTAATAACGCCTCGATGCTAGGACCGCGCGTTCCTATAGCTCATTATCCGGAAATTGAATGGGCCAAGGTTTTTCAAATCAACGTCATCGCTCCTTTTGTACTAACCAAAGGTCTATTCAGTCTCCTGGACGCTGGTGATGACTCGTGCGTCATCAACATTTCCTCTAGCGTGGGACGAAAAGGCAGAGCTTATTGGGGGGCATATTCGGCATCCAAGTTCGCCATCGAAGGTTTTACTCAAACCCTCGCAGATGAAACTGAAGAGGCAAAGCGCGTGAGAGTTTATTCAGTTAACCCAGGGGCAACTCGCACGAAAATGCGAAAGGAAGCTTATCCGTTGGAAGACCCAGAAAAATTAAAAATTCCGGAAAACTTCCTGGATCTATTTATTGCTCTGGCAGAGGGCGATAAAGCCCAACTTTCTTTACCCAGCAGCGGCGCCTCAATAAATGTTGAGGAATGGGTAAACCAGAACTAAATCTCAAAAATTTAGCTCTGGGTATGGGATCAAAAGCGACTTGCTCGATTTTTCATTGTTTCTTTTCTTCGAACTCATGCCAGATTTATAGTCAATCCCAAAGAGTACGCATAGCGCTTCAGTGTCTTCTTCAGACAAGACCAGATGCTGGCCCACCTTTAGACTAGATGGCAATACCAGTGGACCAAATCGAACCCGTTTTAATCGGCTCACCGAAAGTCCAACGTACTCAAAGAGATTCCGTACTTCGCGATTTTTACCGTCCATCAAAACCACGTGATACCAATTATTTCTGTTAGTTCCACCAAAGAACTGAATATCAGAAAACTTTAGCCGCTCTCCATCGATCTCGACCCCATCTCTTAGCGTTTCTAATTCTTCATCACTCAAACGGCCGCTAACACGCACGGCATATTCCTTATCTACCCCACTTGAAGGGTGCATCATTCGATTAGCTAACTCCCCGTTATTGGTCAACAAAATAAGACCTGAAGTATTGATATCTAGTCGCCCTACACTTATCCAGCGCCCATGCGGCGGTTTAGACAAATTCTTATAAATTGTTGCACGACCTTTTTCATCTCTCCTGGTACTAACTGTCCCCACACTTTTATTTAACACGATCACATCTGTAGTTTTTATACTCCTTAACCTTACTTTCCGGCCATCGACTACAACTCTGCTAGACTGATCAATTCGTTGTCCGATATGCGCCTTCTGGCCATTTACTTCGACAAGACCAGAGCTGATTAACTTTTCTATCGCACGACGGGAACCCAATCCTTCATGAGCCAATAGTTTTTGGATTTTTTCAGAAATTAGGATTTACCCCGTTGAGGAAGAAAAAATTAACCAAACCAGACAAAAGCAATGCATATAATGGTTGTCAGATCAGCTATTGATTAACCGGTAAATTAACGACATTAGACTGCTCGTCATTGCTCTCTGAGACTTTTTCATCTGGACTTTGAGCTAAACTAATACCATTACCTGGCGTTTGTTCTAAATCGAGGTCCTGAACAATCATGTTCTCAACTGTCTGGGCTTCCTTTAAGACTAGTTCCTGAATCTCAGAAATTTCCGGCAATTCATTAAGGCTCTTCAGATCAAAATAATCCAGAAACACCTTGGTCGTCGCATAAAGCGAAGGCCTGCCAGGCACTTCTTTTTGACCAACAATCTTAATCCAACCTCTCTCCGACAAGGTCCGCATTATATTTTGGCTTACAGACACACCTCGCAGTTCTTCTATATCGCCTCGCGTTACCGGCTGTTTGTATACGATAATTGCTAGCGTCTCCAACAGAGCCCTGGTATACCGAGGAGGCCGTTCTTTAAGCATGCGGCCGACCCATTCGCTATATTCCTGCTTTACCTGGAAACGATATCCCGAGGCCACCCGTTTGAGCTCAATGCTTCTCGATTCACACTTCTTTTCTAATTCGACCAAGCATTCTTTAATCACTCGTGGAGAATCTTTATCGTCCATCTCCTCAGAGTTAAACAACCCTGCTAACTCTTTAACCTGCATAGGTCCATCAGCCGTTAGTAGCGCAGCTTCAACGATGCCAACAACCTTTTCAAATTCCATCATGCTCAATGATTTTCCAGTAATTGTGCTGAATGACTCTCTAATTAGCCGCCTATCTATCCGAGTTTACAACCTTTATGTGAATTTCCGAGTAAGCTTCAGTTTGAACAAGATCAATCAAGCTTTCCCTAAGCAATTCCATAAGTGCCAAAAAGTTTACAATAATCTCCATCCGACCATACTCCGCCTCAAACAGATCATGAAAACTCAGGTAACCATCTTGTAAATTTAATTTCGTCAATATCGACGCCATAGAGTCTCTAACAGAAAGTGTTTCATACTCAACCTGATGTTTGCTGAACATTTCAGCTCTTCTTAACACAGCCGAAAAAGCAATCAAGACTTCCTTGAGATCCACTTCAACTTCAGGAATATCTTCATCAATTACAGGTTTTTCTACCGACAATAGATGGATGTCACGCTCTAGTCTGGGGAGCTCCTCTATCATCCCCGCAGCGCATTTGATTTCTTCATATTCTTGAAGTCTTCTAATCAGCTCCTCTTTGGGATCTTCCTCTTCCTCGTCTTCGCCAGTTCTGGGCAAAAGCATTCTTGATTTGATTTCGGTAAGGGTCGCTGCCATCGCCAAATACTCGCCGGCCAAATCAATCTCCAAAGACTCCATGAGATTAATATAATCGATATACTGTTTTGTGATTTCTGCAACTTCGATTTCTAGAATGTCGATATTCTGTCTACGCACTAAATACAGAAGAAGGTCCAATGGCCCCTCAAAAAGCT
Organism: K189A clade bacterium; assembly: GCA_902568205.1. Taxonomy (GTDB): domain Bacteria; phylum Pseudomonadota; class Gammaproteobacteria; order Pseudomonadales; family Azotimanducaceae; genus UBA4421. The sequence goes on from CACFPX010000003.1 coordinate 66,777, forward strand.
CTATAAAAACCCTCAGAGCTTCAGGGGGTATATGCAAATCCTTTGGAAGCTCCGCTACTGGATTCCCTCCTACATGCGCAACTACACTATCCTCACTCACTCAGCATTGCTCCCTGCTTTATCTCTAACTTCAACATCTATGATGCTATAACCGCTTAAATCAAAACTTTGGAAAATCTTGTTTTACCGATGGCTGATACCGATACATTCCTTAACCTCGTCCAGGGTGTCTCTCGCAACCAGCCTTGCCTGTTCTGATCCTTCCTGAATTATCGAGTGTACCAAGTCAGGATCCTCTTCAAATTGTTGAGCTCTTTCGATCATAATCTGCTGTTCAGTATTTATAGAATCGATTAATGGTTTCTTGCAGTCGATACACCCTATGCTAGCATTTGTGCATCCGTTGCGTACCCATGATTTTGTATCTTCTGGGGAGTAGACCCGGTGCAAATCATATACTGGGCAATTAGAAGGATTACCTGGATCTTTCAACCGCACCCGCGCTGGATCAGTCATCATTTTGCGTATTTTACTTTCGATTTCTGAAGGTTCCTCACGAAGACTTATGACATTGTCATAGGATTTTGACATTTTTTCTCCATCCAGACCCGGCATCTTCGGAACGTCTGTCAAAATCGGTCCAGGTTCAGTCAATATAATTCTTCCACCCCCTTCTAAATACCCGTATAACCTTTCTTTATCCCCGATAGACAGGTTTTGTTGCCCTTCAAGCAATGCCCGGGCCTTTAACAGAGCTTCTGAGTCACCTTTTTCCAGGAAGGACCTCCTGAGATCTCGATATAACTTAGCCGCCTTCTTACCCATTAGTTTAATCGCAGCTTCCGCCTGTTCTTCGAAACCTTCTTCGCGACCATAAATGTGGTTGAACCGACGAGCGATCTCTCTAGTTAATTCAATATGAGCTACCTGATCAGCACCTACCGGCACTTTACCTGCTTTGTAAATCAAGATGTCTGCAGCTTGCAATAACGGGTAGCCTAGAAATCCATATGTCCCTAACTCTTTGTCATTAAGCTTGGCTTGCTGATCTTTGTAGCTTGGCACTCTCTCCAGCCAGCTTAAAGGCGTTATCATGGACAATAAAAGGTGCAATTCAGTATGTTCAGGCACTTTGCTTTGTAAGAAAATTGTACAGCTACCGGGGTTAACCCCTGCAGCAAGCCAATCGATGACGGTTTCGAAGCTATACTGTTCTATATTTCTTGAGTCTTCATAGTTGGTTGTCAGCGCATGAAAATCCGCTACAAAAAAAAAGCAGTCGTACTCGTGCTGTAATTGAATCCAGTTCTTAAGCACCCCGTGCAAATGCCCAAGATGCAACTTTCCTGTGGGGCGCATACCTGACACGATTCTTCGTTCAGATTCGCTATTACTCAATGAGACCTCTTCGGCGTGGCGACTCTTTATTATATGCATTACTAATCTGCCATAACAGCCCCGAAGTCAAAGACCCTTTATTTAGAGTACGACTCATGTACAAAATGTTTTAAAGTGCTTCCCATTTCTATTGCACGCAAATAACGATGAACGAACTACTGGAATATATCCCCCTAATCGGTTTTCTCTTATCGTATTTCTTGCTTAAGGATATATACACGGCCACCGCTATTTTAATGGGATTGTACGCTGTCTTATATTTGGTCCTGAAAATAACCAACCGAGATATTAGTCGTACGTTCAGGTTTACTCTTTGGCTGGTTTTCTTATTTGGCGGCTTAACCGTCGTTTTCCAAAACGAAATATTCATACAGTGGAAACCAACTCTATTCTCTTGGGGCTGCGCCGGGGTTCTACTACTCTTTAAATTCAAGGATAAAAAAGCCTTTGCCCTGAAGAGTATGCTGGGCGACAAATTGACTATGGAAGATTCTGGCTGGAGATTCCTCACAAATTACGTGGCTTTATTCTTGTTGTTTCAAGGGTTTGTAAATATATGGGTAGCGACGCACCTCTCAACGGAAAATTGGGTGACCTTCAAAGTGATAGGTTTGCCAGTTCTAACTCTCATTATGGTACTTAGTGCTTTCGGTTATTTGATCTACACTAAGCAGTTAAACGAGGAAAACTTAAGTGATTCCGTGGCAAAAGATGATTAAAGAACCTCATGTAAAGAAACAAAAAGTTTTGTGTTTGAGTCAACAAAGCAGAAAAAGTCGAGTTAGAGCTGTTATAACATGTCTTTTAGGAGTTCTGGTTTTTCATAACGCTGCAAGCGATCAAGCTATTTATGTCTCCGATGAGTTCTCTATACCACTTAGGGCAGGACCTGACGTCAACGAGCGAATAATACGAACAAAAATTACAAGCGGTACTAAGCTTCAAAAGCTGGATGGGCCTCTGGAGAACAACTACATCAAAGTACAAACCTCGCAAGGAGAAATTGGCTGGCTTCCAGCAGAATTTGTTGTGGCAGAACCACCGTCGAAACTACTGCTGGATGAGCAAAAGGAATACGTCAAAGCACTTACTTCTGAATTGAACACAGCTCGCGAAAAATCTGACTCATTGGAAAATAGAGCGATAGAAATCAACGACACTAATCAGGAACTAAAAACGAGGATTGCCACCCTGGAGGCGGAACTGCTGAATATAAAGGTCCTAGCTTCGGATACCGTCAAAATAAATCAAGATAACTCAATTTTAAAAGATACAAACCAAAGACTGAGAGCTTCGCTACTACAACTAACTGAAAGGGAAAAAACTCTTTCAAAAACCAGCAGATACCTCGACTTTCTCATAGGGGCAGGCCTGATCGGCGCCGGTCTTGTTATCGGGTTAATCCTGAAAGGCAGAAGAAAATCAACTGGATGGACCAATTAATTGACTGTATTGAGTGTTAACCTAAATAAGATTGCACTAATTAGAAATTCTAGAGAGGGCAATAACCCTGACATCCTGTCCTTCGCGATTAAAGCTGTAGAAGCTGGGGCTCAGGGAATAACCGTTCATCCAAGGCCAGATCAAAGACATATCAGGCCTTCAGATATTCAAAATATTAGGTCACTACTAGAAAAATCCTATGCGAATATAGAGTTCAATATTGAAGGAAACCCCTATGCTTCGGCCAATGAAGTTGGTTACCCTGGGTTTGACCAAATCATTGCCTCCGCAAGACCCGAGCAGGTTACTCTGGTGCCCGATAATGAAACACAACTTACATCGGATCACGGATGGAATTTGGAACAAAATCATAATGAGCTCGCTGGGAAAATAAATAAATATAAAAAAATGAAGTCCAGGGTCAGTTTGTTCCTTGATCCGGAGCCGGCGCAGATAAAACTAGCTAAAGAAATAGGGGCGGATCGAATCGAATTGTACACGGGTCCATTCGCTTCAACCTTTGCTCAATATGGGCCAAGTCACGAGCTCACACTTGAACTCTTTAAAAAATATGTCGAAGCTTCGGAATTGGCACATGAACTAAAGCTTAAAATCAACGCAGGTCACGATCTAAACCTCGAGAACCTTGCCTTATTTTCAAAACTGCCATACCTCGCCGAAGTCTCAATAGGCCACGCTATTGTTGTGGACTCTTTCAACCGAGGCTTCCAAAGCACCATACAAGATTACCTTGAAGCACTCCAAAGGCGTTGAATTAATGAAAAACAGACTCTCAAAAGTAATAACTTACGTAACTCTTAGCATTTTGGGCTCGTTTTTAGTTCTAACTAACGCAAGCTCGACTAACAATCCAAAGGTACTAATCCAAACCAAAATGGGGCACATCGAAATAACTCTACTACCAGACAAAGCACCATTAACAGTTCAAAATTTCCTGGGGCTAGTGGAGCAAAAACACTATAACGGACTCATTTTCCATAGAGTTATAGCGAATTTCATGATTCAGGGCGGTGGATATACATCAGAATTGGAATATCGGGACTCTGGCAAAAGGGTCAAAAATGAATCCAATAACGGATTGCCTAATTCCAGAGGAACAATAGCTATGGCACGAACCTCTGACCCTGACTCTGCTAGTGCTCAATTTTATATCAATGTCAAAAACAATAATCACTTGGACTTTAGAGACAACGTTATGGGGTACACCGTTTTCGGGTTCGTTACCCAAGGCATGCAAGTTGTTGAGTCAATAGAGCTTGTCGACACCCATATTCAACGAGGGATGCCGGCTGTACCGATTCAACCTATCGTTATAGAGAGCATCAAAAGGCTCTAACCACACTCGATGAGTTAGAGGGCAATTTGTTGTAACATCTACTTTTTTTAAACAGTCAAATTAATGAAAATATTTTTCTACATCTTTGTCAGTGCATTACTTTTAACTTATGTGCCACTACAATTATTGAGTCTCCTTACGCCTGACAATTACATCGTACTCTATGCTGCTATCTTTCTTTGCCTGATCATAAACGGTCTATTCATTCATCTGATTTCAAAAAAGCAAGGTAACCCTGCTGGCTCCAGCAGAAAGCCCAACAAAAACAGAAAGCACAATAACAACCGGACACGAAGGCCTAACAGTCGAAACAAACCCAGAACAGACAGCAGAGATGCAAGTCGAAAACACTCAACTGCAGATGACAGCGAACAGCTAGACGGCTCCATCAAATGGTACAACCGACGAAAAAGCTATGGTTTCATCGTCGACAGCTCAGGGGAAGAAATCTTTTTCCATCAACAAGAATTAGAATTGGTGAACGGGAAACCACCAATGGTGGATAAAGGCTTATCAGTGAAATTTAACAAAACCCTGACTGAAAAAGGGCCTCAAGCCCAAAGAGTTCGAATAGTCGAATAATTCTATTAAGTTATGAAAGTCAAGGAACTGATCGCTTCTAGAATAGAAGCTGCTTTCGATCAAGTAGGGTTAACAGGACCCGCGATAGTACAAACCACTAGTTCTCCAAAACTTGGAGATTTTCAAGTAAACGGAGTCATGGCGGCAGCCAAGAAAGCCAAACTTGACCCCAGCGAAAAGGCAAATGAGGTCATAGAAGCTGTAAAGCTAGAAGATATCGCTTTAGAAGTATCCTTTGCAAAGCCAGGGTTTATTAATATCAAATTAGCCCCGGATTTTCTAAAACACCTGGCTCCCGATAAAATTACCCAGGACGAACAAGCACTAAACATTGTCGTCGATTATTCAGCCCCGAATCTCGCCAAGGAAATGCACGTCGGTCACTTAAGGAGCACGATAATAGGCGATAGCATGGCCAATATACTGGAGTCAAAAGGCCATAAAGTTATTCGCCAAAATCATGTTGGGGATTGGGGGACTCAGTTTGGCATGCTGTTAACTTACATGCATGAACAAGGACACGCCTCACATCTTTTAGCGGATCTAGAGGATTTTTATCGCTCCGCAAAAAAGCAATTCGATTCAGACGAAGCCTTCAGCAACAGGAGCAGAGAGGCCGTGGTTAATCTGCAAAGCGGAAAAGCATTTGAATCTGAACACTGGAAAACCTTTATTGAGACCTCGATGTCCCACTGCGAAGAAATTTATGAAAAGTTGAGAGTTGGACTCAATAGCAACCATGTTCGAGGAGAAAGCTCCTATAACGCAGCTTTACCCGAAGTAATTAATATTTTTAAGGAAAGCAATTTACTTGAAGAGTCCGAAGGCGCTCAATGCATCTTTTTTGAGGGACAGAAATCCCCTCTGATCGTTCAAAAGGCAGATGGTGGGTTCTTATACGCGACCACTGATCTCGCTGCTATTAGATACCGAGTTAATGAGCTCGAGGCTAATCGAATCCTATACTTTGTCGATTCACGACAATCTCTGCACTTCCGGCAAATATTCGCAGCAATTGATTTGGCCGATTTGAATCCTAAGGGGGCCTCCCTTGAGCATATGGCATTCGGCACTATGCTAAATGAAGAGGGTAAACCCTTTAAAACAAGAGAAGGCGGGCTAATCAAATTAAAACCTCTGATTGAGGAAGCCATTAGCAGAGCGACTCGCACAGTTTTGGAAAAGAACCCAGAAATCTCAGAACATAAGGCTCAAGAAATCGGAGAAATAATCGGTATAGCGGCAATCAAGTACGCAGATCTATCAAAAAATAGAACTAATGATTATGTTTTTGATTGGGATCAAATGCTGTCGCTCGAAGGAAATACAGCGCCATATCTTCTTTACGCTTATACACGAATACAAAGTTTGATTACCAGAAGTGGTAGAAGCGAGCGAGATCTTCTCAAGATAGTTGCTCCAGAAGACGAGTCGGAAAGACTGTTGTGTGTTGAGTTGATCAAACTCGATGAGGTGGTGGACCAAGTGGCGAAGGACGGATACCCTCATCTTCTGTGCAACCATCTATATTCTGTTGCAACCACTTTCAACCAATTTTACGAACAATCTGCAATACTTAACCAGCCAGAAGAGACAATGCTGCGCAGACTTTCATTAACTCACGCCACCGGAAGAACTCTCCAAAAAGGTTTGTCTCTACTGGGAATCGATGTCGTTGACAAGATGTAGTTTAGGGGTAGTTATGACTTATTTGGTTCAGGCATATAATAGGTTGATAGACTTTGGACAAACTCATCCAATGCACGCTCCTGCTTAGACTCGGCTTTTTCAACCCAGGCCTTGAGGCTAGCCAACACTTCAGTCACATCATTACCTCTTTGTTTCCATATTTCTTCCAACTCCAGCCTCAAGTCATAGATTATTTTGATTTTGGCGTTCGTCTCCAGGAGCCGGCTTATTTTAAGTCGCTTTCCTTTATCCAAGAGAATTTCATCCACAGCTAATAATTTTCTGGCCTTCTTTAAGAGTCTGCGTCCCTGCTTATCAGCTTTGATATACTCAGCTTTAACGATCGGACCAATTACTTCTTCTGAATAAGTAGCCATCACATTGAATCGATCATTTAGAAGAGCCCAAACATTATCGGAATCCAAAGATTTTTTCTTTTGATTTCTCTGAACCACCGGACCCTGCGATACCACAGAAGCCATTCCCATGAAGCAAAATAGTTTGATCCAAAACCAACCGATATCAAACTCGTACGCTTTTCGAGACAACTTAGCGGAATTCGGGTAAGTGTGATGATTATTGTGTAATTCTTCGCCACCTATAAGCAGGCCCAAAGGAAAAATATTCCGGGACGCATCAGGTGACTCAAAGTTTCTGTATCCGATCGAGTGACCAACCCCGTTAATAATTCCGGCGGCAAAAAAAGGAATCCATATCATCTGGATTGCCCAAACAGTTACACCCAAAAGCCCAAAAAGAAACAGATTGATCATAAGCATCAGGCCGATTCCAAGTGAGTTATGGCGATACAGGTTCCTTTCTAACCAATCGTCAGGGCAGCCCCGACCGTACCGCCTAAGAGTTTCCTGATCTGCTATTGCCGATTTATAAGTCTCCACTCCTTCCCAAAGGATCGTTGTCAACCCCTGTCTCACCGGACTATGTGGATCTTCTGTTGTCTCGCATTCGGCATGATGCTTACGATGAACAGCCGTCCACTCGCGTGTAACCTGACCCGTAGTTAACCATAACCAAAATCTAAAAAAGTGAGAAATAGGGGCATTCAACAACAACGATCTATGAGCGGAAAAACGATGTAGGTAAACGGTTACGGATACTATCGTGATATGTGTAACAACCAACAGATAGATGGCGATTTCGGAAAAAGATAAACCCAACATTCCATGAATGGACCAGTTCAACATAGATTAATAAAACCTACTGAGGATTAAGGAGATTAGATTTTGTCATATAATCTGAAAAATAACAGGGATCTTGGGTCGAGCTAAAGTTCGACAAAAAGGTATGGCGATGACCTCTTGCTCAAAATATGATCTATTGATCGAACCTGGCGAACTTCTGAACTTTTCGGGAGACAACCTGAAGATCTTCGACTGTCGGGCAGACCTCTCCGATACAGATCTTGGCTACAAAAAGTTCTTAGAGAGTCACATTTCTAAATCACAATATTTATCCCTAGAAAAAGATCTAAGCAGGAACCCGGGAAACCGAGGAAGGCACCCTCTGCCAACAAAAGAAAGCTGGATAAACACGATTCGAAGCTTCGGGATCGATAATTCTGATCAAGTAGTCCTTTACGACGAGACAGGGGGCTCCTTTGCATCACGCGCCTGGTGGATGTTTAGGTGGGTTGGTCACGAAAAGGTCGCGTTGCTTAATGGCGGTTGGCAAGCTTGGGAAGGTCCAAAAAGTTCCGGATTTAACCCAAAGCCCTATAGAAGCAACTTTAAGATCAAAAGCACTCTCACCAAACTGATAACTATGCAGAAGCTAAAAACCAACGATTCCGCACAACTAGTTGATGCTCGCAGTCTTGAAAGATGGTCGGGAGAAAAAGAACCTATAGACCGAGTAGCTGGACATATTCCCAGTGCAGTTTGCTACCCATTTACAGAAAACCTAGAGGATGGCAATCGTTTCAAGTCTGAGACAGAATTGCGTCTCCGCTTCCAAGGTCTAAAAGAGCCAATCGTATGCTACTGTGGTTCAGGGGTAACCGCAGCACACAATATCTTGTCTTTAAAGATCGCTGGGTTTTCGGAGCCCACCCTATACGCAGGGTCTTGGTCAGAGTGGATTGAATACGATGAGAATCCCATAGCGCGTAACTAGAGATGCTTGAAGAACCAAAAATTTCCTGGACTAACGGTCAGCCATTCTCAGATAAATATCAGGACATCTACTTTTCTTCAGACGCTGCCTCTGAAGTCGAGCGAGTCTTCATCAACCCTACTACATTTGACGATTTATCTCGTACAAAGCCACAAATTACCACCTTAGAATTAGGCTTTGGAGCTGGGTTAAACTTTTGCGTAACTGCCCAAAGGTTTCTTGATCAAAAGGCTAATGGCCGCCTGCACTTTATTTCATTCGAAAAACACCCTTTTTCAAAGAAGGACTATGCAAAAACTTTCGCAAATTTAGATCGCGCCATCCCATTTAGTTCTAATCTTATTGACCAGGCGCCTGCGCTTTTACCTGGTTGGCATAGGCGTTCATTTGTCGGAGGCAGGATTAGCTTAAGTATTTTTTACGGAGAAGCTATAGAAGGGTTGAGAGACATAACAAACAGGCACAAAATTCCTATCGATTTTTGTTTTTTAGATGGCTTCAACCCTGCCCATAATCCAGACCTGTGGTCAGACGAAATTCTTCTAGAGATCACAAAGAACCTTCGTACAGATTCGCAACTAACAACTTACACCGCAGCTGGCAAGATAAAAAGGGGATTGAAAAAACTTGGTTTTGAAATAACAAAAGTTGATCAACGACCTATTAAAAGGGAGAGCATCTTTGGTGTTTATAAAGGCCCCACTTTCAAACAAGCACCTCCTAGTCCGAGAGAAGTCCATATCTTGGGAGCTGGTATTGCTGGCGCTACCGTCGCCAGACAACTAGCTGAAGCGGCCGTGGATGTGCAGCTTTGGGATCCCAACGGACCAGGTTTTGGGGCTTCACGAATAAGCGCTAGCCTACTGCATGGCCGACTGCTTGGAGATCAAACTGCCGATGCCGATTTTAGAGTTAATGCATTCCATTACTCTAACAATTTTTTGAAGGCTTACTCGAGCTTCAAACAGTGCGGGGTATTGCAAATCAAAGGGTCGAATATGAGCACAGATAAAATGCTCAGGATAAAAAAGGCATATCCCTACTCAGACGACTGGCTGCAATTATTAGATCGTAAGGAGATCGAAGAGGTGTCAGGAGTAAAAGTTAAAAGCGAAAATGCTCTCTGGTTTCCGGATGGGGGCACCGTCGATCTACCTCGACTATGTCAAGAACTACTTAACCACCCCAATATTCACTTAAACCTCCGACAGCCCGAGCTAGACCCGCGAGCGGTCAAAGTAATTGCCACGGGCGCTCATAGCCTTTCGGAATATCCTAGGAATCATCTAGAGACTTATCGCATAGAAGGACAAATCGATTTCGTGAAGACAAAAGTTACTCCGTTTTCGCCAATTGTTGGAGATGGTTACCTAGTACCGGTTGAAAACAACTTATGCGCCATTGGTGCTACCTACGAATACCAAAAGTTGTCTTCAAGTCTCGCTACAAAACAAAATTTACTCAGAAACTTTCCAATTCAATTGCTCTCATCTATAAGGTATGAAAGAGGAGCTCGTTGTGTCTCAAGCGACAGAGTTCCGGTAATCGGAGAGTTTTCAAACAATTGTTGGATTTCAAACGCACATGGTTCCTTGGGAACATCTTCCGCCCCTCTAGCCGCATCCATCATTTCCAGTAACCTCTTGGGGTGGATCCCCCCAATTAGCCGTGATGTTGAGAAAATTTTAGTCCCTCATCGATTTAAAGAACGCCAGAATCGAAGAGGCGAGCTCAAATCAACAAAAACGTTCATAAAGTGATTACTCTCACACTCATAACATTTTCCAACGAGCGCAAATTAAACAATAGCTCTTCATCAGGTTCCTGCTCTATATCGATCAAATTATAGGCAAGCTCTTCTCGGCTTTTATTAGTCAAGTCTGCAACATTAGCATTCTTACTAGCCAGCAATGATGTGATCTGTCCCAACATCCCCGGCACGTTTCTGTTCACCACTGCTAACCTACTACCAACCCGTCTGTTCATCGAAACTGTCGGGAAATTGACCGAATTAACGATGTTGCCGGTTTCTAAAAATTCAACTAGTTGATCAACAGCCATCTCGGCACAATTCTCTTCAGCTTCGACAGTACTAGCTCCAAGGTGCGGAGTAAAAACAACAGACTCATTGTTAAGCAATTCAGTTACTGGGAAATCTGACACATATTTTCTCACCACACCTCCCTGAATTGCTTTAATGACTGCTTGGTTATCAACGATCGGTTCTCTTGCAAAATTAAGGATAACCAGGCCTGGTTTAGCATTTTTAAGTATATCGGCATCAACCAAGCCTCGAGTTTCCTCTAACAGTGGTACATGCAAACTAATAAAATCTGCATCGGCAAACAGATCTTCCATCGTATTTTTTCGCTCCACCTCAGAGGGAACCCGCCATGCTGCTTCTACCGAGAGCGCTGGATCGAAGCCCGTTACTGACATTCCAATATCGAGACCAGTTCTGGCAACAGCAGAACCGATTGCGCCTAGACCGGCGACGCCTAACACTTTTCCTTTGAGCTCATAACCCTTAAAAAGCTTTTTATTCTTTTCTACCAACTTTTCCAATTCCTTGGCGCTAAGAACGTCTTTTAAAGACCCGACATAAGACATCCCACCAACTACATCTCTAGCGCTTACAAGTAAGGAAGTCAGGACTAACTCCTTTACCGAGTTTGCATTGGCACCTGGGGTGTTAAAGACCACTATTCCCCGCTTGCTGCATTCCTCCAAAGGTATGTTATTGACTCCGGCACCAGCTCTCGCAACAGCAAGGAGTTCCTGATTCAACTCCGAAACTTGCAATGCATGGCTCCGAAGTAAGATTGCGTCAGCCGTATCCATCTCTTCCGAAACTACATATCTATCTTTCGAAAAACGATCTAGTCCTTTGTTCGATATTGCATTAAAGGTCTTTATGTGACGCATGGTGGCTAATCTCAGTGTGGGTCGAAAGCGGGCCAACATAAGCTTGGTACAAGACCAAGTCAAGCGACCTGCAACCTCGTGTAATTCTAACGTTTTGCCCGGAGCCATTCATCTTTAACCCAACTCTACAATTTCTTTATAGATGAGAGCAGGCGAGTCCTTAGGCCTAAACTCAGCTAAAGCTCGTTGATGCGTTTCTCTATTAGAGAAAGTCCTAGTAATTCCATTCAAAAATAAATCAACGGTGAGTTCTTCTTCTTGTAAAACACATCCAAAATTGTTGCCCGACACAAAACGAGCGTTCTCAATCTGGTCACCCCGAGATACTCTTCTTGAGAGAGGAACAAAAACACAAACTTTCTTCAAAGAGAGCAATTCCAGCAATGCGTTTGCGCCAGCTCGAGAAACAACCAAGTCAGCCGCCGCTAAAAAGTCTCCCCAATTTTCCGAAACATACTCTTTTTGCATGTAACCGCTCTTGTTTATTCGAGCCAAGTTACCTCTCCCACAAACATGAAGAACATTAAAGTCCTTGGTTAATGGATCCAGTCCCTGACGAATCTTGTCATTCAAAAATTTTGCTCCCAAACTCCCTCCGGTCACCAACAGCAAGGGCTTCGTGTTACCAAAATTTAAGAGCGCTCTACCTCGATCGGCATCTCCAGAGAGAATCTCACGCCGGATTGGAGAACCTGTATTCACTATCTTATATTTGAGCCTCTTATCCAGAGCTCCAAGAGTTGGAAACGTTGTGCAATAGGTTTTCAACATTCTTAACGAAATTCGATTAGCCAAACCTGGAGAACTATCAGACTCGTGAGCCAGTATAGGTACTCTTAAAACCCATCCTGCAACAACAACGGGTAGTGAAACAAAGCCTCCCTTAGAAAAAATCACGTCCGGTTTAATCCTAATCACAATCATGAGGGAATTTATAATCCCCAGAAAAAAGCTAAAGAAGTCGAGCACGTTTTTAAGGGTAAAGTAACGGCGAAATTTACCGGTGGGTATCGAGAAGTAATTGAGCTCAATACCGGATAACAAGGTTTCTTCTAGGCCACTCCTACTCCCAATAAAACTTACTTTCCAGCCAGCTTTTAAGCACTCTTCAATAACAGGGATTGCGGGAAGGACATGGCCGGCTGTACCACCTCCTGTGACCAAGACGTGTTTCAATAGCCAAGGACCTCTTTGAATAGGGGGATCGTTAAAAGCTGCTTTTTGACGAGCATGACATCTGCCAGTATTTCAAAATCACTAATTAGAGCATGCATGTCTCTGGGACCATGGGAAAGCCAATAATTAATGACATTCGCAGAAAGGTGAAATCCTCTTGAAGTTGCTCTTTCTACCAAAAAAGTTGATTTATGAATGTCCTTCAACTCCTTGATTTGAAAGGCCATTAAGGCCCTTAAACGAGACCCTAAATCTGGAACAACAAATTCAGTCACCAACGCCGAGGACTTATGAGACACCAAAAGGGTTCCTTTTATCTCTACTAACCTTTGATAAATATCGAACAATATCAACTCGAAATCTTTCTGACCAAGATATAGATCAATATCATCAATCGCCACTGTCTCCCCATGCTTTAACGCTAGTTTCAAGGGCATGTATCTCTCAGACCGTAAATCAGACAAACTTTCACATCCTACATAGTGTGACTTTTTGTTTTTTTCACGGTCATCTTGAAGGCATTTGGCACGCAACAAGTGAGACCGTCCATTCGCCTTTCGTCCATATATCCAAAACCCACTAAACTGGTCGGCCGAATTACGTAACTGCTTTATAAGTTCTCCATTGCTCCCTAACACAAAATTGTCAAAGGTTTGCTCTGAATACTGGTCCACTGGCAGCGTATATTGTTTAGCCATTAATTTGGATTATCCCGCTCTTCAGTCTCAAAGCGCCTCATGTTTGATCTCTGATTAAGCGCTTTACGGGTCCAAACGAGCACATACTGTACTCCTGATAAAATCCCTAGGGCTGCGAGACTAAAGAATAAAAATGGGTCTAGTAATGGCTGCAAATACGTCGTGAACCCTGGAAATCTTGCCAGATAAAGGACAATTACGGTCAACGCAATAATCTGAAAAGCCGTGTTGACTTTGCTGAGCATTGTAGGAGCAATTTCTAACTCTTTGTACAAGACGCGGTAGGCGATCGCTCCACCAAAAATAACAAGGTCTCTACCCAAAACTATAACCGCCACCCAAGTGGGAATTTGTGCTTGTATTGCCAGAACCAAAAAACAAGACGCAATCAAAAATTTGTCGGCAATCGGATCAAGAATAGATCCTAATCGAGTTTTCCAATCAAATGCCCGAGCAAGATAACCATCCAAAGCATCACTAATTCCAGCTATTACCAATAAATAAAAAGCTTCTCTGAATTGACTAAAATAGAGAAACCATAGTGTAGGGAAAATGACCAAAATTCGGCAAATAGTCAAAAAATTAGGGATCTGTTTCGCACCAATCATCTAATTAAAGCCTTCTCCAATTTTGAACCCCAGGCCGGGACCTCTATAAAAAGGGTTCTCAACTAAAACTTTCCGTTTAGCAAGCAATTCAATAATTTTTTTCTCCGATGCTCTTGTGGAGATACTAAACACGACTTGATCAACCGATAATTTCTCCACGAAGAACGTGTCAATAAATTCCAAATCCTCAAAAATATTCTTTAATCGAACATATTCGTGTACAGAGTCTATCCCGGTAACAACCCATTGATACTCCTGCTGTTCTAGAGCAAAGACAGCATCGTTTGCAACAACCGCATCCACCACCAAATCAATCCCTAGCTCCGCAGCTTCCTGAACAGTCAAACTCTTAAAATCGGCAGTCAGGAATTCATCATCAAACCAAAATTCCCACCGCCCTTCAAAGAATGGCTCATCCATGGAAAATTCCATCTCTTTAACCTTTCCCACCAGGTAAATATCCGCAGCATACCTCGTCGAAGCTTGATCGATTTGATGTGCAATTCCAGACATTAACTCTTTATATGATACAAGGCTTCGGTCTTTGACATCCATTATCGGCAATTCAACTTCAATCCCTCTTGCTATCGCTCTTTCACGAAGATGTCGAACAAAGCCATGGCTATCACTACTACTCAGGATTTCCTGTGAGGAATGATCTAAAGCCAGCCAAATAACAACTCTCGGCCTCACACTCCACCAATAAGGTAATTTAGCTTCATTAATTAAATCTAAGATTAAATACTTATCAAAGTCATACGTGATGAGAAATCCGTCTCCTTCATCATTAGGCTTGTACGAAAATCCCGAATAAAAGGCAGCCGGCCCATTTAAAGCCTCCTTGATTTTTAGCGAGCGGGGGACATTTCGCAAACCTGTTACCTTCGTTAGAAGCCCAATCAAGGCATCCTTAGCAACCGAATCCCTTTCAACAGAGGACTGCGAATCTACTTGTCGTTCTACCAGATACAATTCACCATCAGCCTCCCCCCAACAAAAAAATGGTAGATTGAGGATCATTACGCAAAGAAGACACTTGACCAAATGGTGCATCCGTTCCTCTTTCAATCTCTATTCCTTAGCCTTATTTAAAACTTCGTCTGCTCAAATCATATTACATTTTAAATATCTAAAATGATCGAGTTCCTATAGTATTCCTGCCGAGTTTCTGAGCGATTTTGCGAAAGGACCCAGATAATTGCCAAACGAGGATTTCGGAAAACAAGGGGGTATCTCGTATAGAGACGCCGGCGTGGACATAAATGCTGGCTCAAAACTTGTAGACCGGATAGGACCGATAGTAAAGGCTACTCAGAATACTGATCTTCAATTAAGCAGCATAGGTGGTTTCGCCGCTCTCACACAGCTACCCGCTCATTATAAGCAACCAGTCTTAGTGTCTGGCACAGACGGAGTTGGCACTAAACTGGAATTAGCAGAAAAATTTGGCCGGCACGAAACCATCGGTCAGGACCTTGTTGCAATGTGTGTGAACGATGTTTTAGTTTGCGGAGGTGAACCTTTAATTTTTCTGGACTACTTCGCCACTGGCAAACTCGATATTGACCTTGCCGCCGAGGTCATCAAAGGCATAGCAAAGGGTTGTCAAATAGCAAAGTGCTCTCTTGTTGGCGGAGAAACCGCTGAGATGCCCGGTTTTTACCAGGGTTCACAATACGATCTAGCTGGATTTTGTGTGGGAATCGTAGAAAAAGACAAAATCGTTAATGGAGCTGAAATAACAAAAGGCGACAAAATCATCGGTCTGCCAAGCAGCGGTCCTCATAGCAACGGATTTTCCTTAATCCGGAAAATCCTAGAGCTGAAAGAAATCGAAAGTTCAGATCTCATTGATGAGATGATGAACCCCACAAAAATCTACGTGCGCAGCGTGCTTGCTCTTTTACAAAAAATAAAGGTTAAAGGGATGGTCCATATTACAGGTGGGGGTTTTTATGAAAATATCCGAAGAATCCTACCCAACCAACATCTATCAGCAAACATTGATCTCTCAGCTTGGGAGAGACCTCAAATTTTTAGATGGCTTCAAGATGCAGGACGCGTCGATGAACGCGAGATGCTAACAACTTTCAATTGCGGCATAGGTTACCTAATCATAGTGAGTTCAAAGGATGTTGAAAAAACAACAGAAATTTTAGCGCTCGAACAAGAAGAACCTTTGTTAGTTGGGGAGATAGTTTCTTCTGACTCGCCAGCTAATTCTAACCAAATACTCATTTAACTCTGAATTCAAGTAGCTGACCACACGGCCGCTAAGGTTTAGGCAAAGTCACTCCTGTCTGCCCCTGGTATTTCCCATTTCTATCTTTGTAGGTGATTTCACAACGCTCGTCAGACTCAAAGAACAGCATTTGAGCTACGCCCTCGTTCGCATATATTTTCGCTGGCAAAGTTGTGGTGTTAGAAAATTCTAGCGTAACATGTCCTTCCCACTCAGGTTCCAAAGGCGTGACATTAACAATAATGCCACACCGGGCGTAAGTAGATTTCCCCAAACATATAGTTAAAACGTTCTCCGGAATTCGGAAGTATTCGACAGTACTGGCGAGCGCGAAAGAATTCGGCGGGATGACACAAGTTTCTCCAGACACGTCCACAAAACTATTCTCACTGAACTCTTTCGGATCGACCGTAGCGGAATGAATATTAGTAAATACCTTAAAATCATTGGCGCAACGAACATCATAGCCATAGCTCGAAGTACCATAAGAGATAACTTTATCTTCGCCTCTCGTTCTTATTTGTTTAGCCTCAAATGGTTCAATCATCCCGCTCTGGGCTTTTTCGATAATCCATCGATCCGATTTTATCGTCATAGAAGTTCCTAAATTTAATCCTCAACCACACTTATTTCTGGGGAAGCTGTTTTTTTTAGCCACAAGCTCG
This sequence comes from K189A clade bacterium, assembly GCA_902568205.1. Classification (GTDB taxonomy): domain Bacteria; phylum Pseudomonadota; class Gammaproteobacteria; order Pseudomonadales; family Azotimanducaceae; genus UBA4421. The sequence goes on from CACFPX010000003.1 coordinate 83,693, forward strand.
CGGCAATAAATCGGGCCGCTCTTCTAAAGCTCTCATCCGCATATTGTGAGCTATTCCCTTTCACAACGGACTCACCCGAATCCATTTTTGCTCTGATTTCCATAGCCAGGGGCACCTGAGCAATTAAAGGGACATCCCAGTTATTCGAGACATGAGAACCGCCATCCTGCCCAAAAATATGACTTTCATGACCACATTTTTCGCAAACATGAAAACTCATATTTTCGATAATACCCAGTATCGGTACATCGACTTTTAAGAACATTTCAATCCCCTTAATCGCATCCTGTAACGCTATATCCTGAGGCGTGGTAACAATAACAGCTCCATCGACAGCCACCTTCTGTGACAACGTAAGTTGTATATCGCCGGTTCCTGGAGGCATATCGACAATCAGGTAATCCAGTTCACCCCATAGCGTCTGCAGCAACATCTGCTGCAATGCACCTGAAGCCATTGGGCCTCTCCATACCATCGGTGTTTTATCATTCACCAAAAAAGCCATGGACATAGTTCGGATTCCCTTGACCCTGACGGGTTCAAAAAACTTTTCTTCTTTTATATTTGGACGAATATCGTCATCAACCCCCAACATCATGCCAATGCTCGGACCGTAAATATCTGCATCGAGCAGTCCTACACGGGCGCCTTGTTGCTCAAGCGCGAGAGCCACATTCACGGCACAGGTCGACTTACCGACTCCCCCTTTGCCAGAAGCGACAGCTATTACTCGACCAACTTCAGAAAAACTTCGATCTTTTGGGCGATCAAAAACTAATTCCAACTCCAAATCGGGAGTATTCAAGAAACTCGAGAGAGATTTCTGATATTCGTTAGCCAAACCATCAACTGGATACCCCAAACCAACTTTCACGCTAGATCCAGAAAACTTGATCGACGCACCTAAATCACCCCATGTTTTCTCCAAAATCGGATCTACAAATTCGTCTATTCGCATTTAATCTTCTTTTACCTTCAACGCCGTGATTATAACTGTATTGGTTCACCGATAGTGCTTTCTTTATCTGTATAAGAAAGACTCACGTTGTTAGAATGCAATTTCCCTAACGGTTGCCGATCCCAAATGTCTAGAAAAATATTCGTCACCAGCGCCTTACCTAACGCAAACGGACCCATCCACTTGGGCCATATGTTGGAGCACATCCAAACAGACATCTGGGTTAGGTTTCAGCGTATGAGAGGCCATGAGGTCGTCTATGCTTGTGCAGATGATACTCACGGAACAGCGACCATGCTTAAGGCTGAAGAGGAGGGCACGACTCCGGAAGAATTAATCCACCGAGTTCGTGCAGAACATCAACTAGACTTCGAGAACTTCCTGGTCAGCCATGACAACTATTACTCAACACATTCACAAGAAAACCAATACTACTCAGAGCTGATATACACAAAACTGAAAGAAAAAGGACTCATAATAAAGAAAGATGTCGAACAACTGTTTGATAAACACAAAGGCCTTTTTTTAGCAGACCGATTTATTAAAGGAACTTGCCCGAAATGCCATGCCGAAGATCAGTATGGAGACAACTGCCAGGTCTGCGGAGCTACTTATGATGCAACAGAGCTACTCAACTCCCGATCGGTATACAGCGGCGAACCTCCCGAGCTAAAAAAATCGGAACACTTTTTCTTTGATCTAGCTCAATTTGGGGAGTTTCTGAAAGATTGGTTGGGTCAAAACCCGGTTAGAAGTGAAGTGGCGAATAAATTAAGAGAGTGGTTAGAAGATGGTCTTCGTCCATGGGATATTTCTAGAGATGCACCTTATTTTGGTTTTCAAATACCAGGGGAAGAGGAAAAGTTTTTTTACGTCTGGATGGATGCTCCCATTGGGTACTTGGCTAGTCTTAAGAATTGGTGTGATGAATCAAAGCTTTCTAATATCGAAGATTATTGGGCGCATAATTCATCCGCCGAGGTTCATCATTTTATTGGAAAAGATATCATTAATTTTCACGCGCTTTTCTGGCCAGCAGTCCTTGAAGGCTCGGGGTTTCGAAAGCCCACAAAAGTTCACGTACACGGATTTCTTACAGTGAATGGGGTCAAGATGTCGAAATCAAGGGGCACATTCATCACCGCAAAAACCTATAGCGAACTTTTGGATCCAGAATATCTTCGTTATTACCTCGCTGCGAAACTAAACGGATCCGTTGACGATGTGGATTTTAATCTTGAAGACTTTGTCCTCAGAACCAATTCTGACTTAGTTGGAAAAGTCATTAATATCGCCAGCAGGTGTTCTGGATTCATTGAAAAAAATTTTGAAAACACTCTTTCTAACAACATCGATAATCAAGTTTTGCTCGACGATCTTCTCGCTCAAACAGAGACCATTGCCTCATATTACGAGCAAAACGACACAAGCAAAGCCGTAAGAGAAATAATGTCATTAGCCGATCTGTGCAATCAATACATTGCCGAAAAACAGCCATGGAAAATCATCAAAGATAAAAATCGAGTTGACGAAGTACAACAAGTTTGCAGTCTGGGCATCAACCTGTTCCGAATATTAATGGCTTACCTGAAGCCTATCCTCCCAGAACTTGCATCTAAAGCAGAAGTATTTCTCAATTGTGCACCCCTTGACTGGTCGAACATTGATCAGCCTCTGCTTAAACACAAAGTAAATACGTTCAAACCCATGTTAAAACGGTTGGAGACAAAACAAGTGCAGAAGTTAATTACTAACTCAAAACCGCAACTAGATCAGGATGACGAAATGAGCGCTTCAGATGCAGAGATTGAGAGTTATATCGATATTAAGGACTTTTCTAAAATTCAGATCAAAGTAGCTCAAATTGTTTCAGCAGAACATGTGGAAGGGGCAGATAAGTTGTTGAAACTTCAAATGAACATAGGGGAAGAAACCAACAAGACAGTATTCTCAGGAATTAAATCCGCCTACTCCCCCGATGAGCTTGTAGACAAACTTACCGTAATGGTCACCAATTTACAGCCAAGAAAAATGAAATTTGGCATCTCTGAAGGGATGATATTGGCTGCAGGAGAGGGAGAAAAAGAAATTTTCTTACTCTCAGTTGATTCTGGAGCAACTCCAGGAATGGACATAACCTAAGAAGCTAATCACCTTGTCCGAACTCGGATTAATAGTTTTAGGAGCTTTGCTGGTTAACAATTTCGTGCTGGCACAATTTCTAGGCCTATGCCCTTTCATGGGAATCACGCGAAGTTACGAAACAGCCTACGCAACAGGATTGGCAACGACTTTCGTTCTGTCGTTCGCTTCAGTATGCGCTCATATCGTCTACCATTCCGTATTGCTCCCGCTAGAACTCGAATACCTTAAGATTATCGTATTCATTGTCATCATCGCCGGTGTTGTTCAACTCATAGATTATGCGATTCGGGCGAGCTCTCCACTACTCCATCAACTATTAGGTATTTATTTACCCCTTATCACAAGCAACTGCGCAGTACTAGGCGTAGCATTGATTGCCACTAATCAAAGTTTTGAACTATTAGAAACCTTGGCCTTTAGCATTGGGGCCGCCTGCGGTTTCACTTTGGTAATGGTGCTTTTTGGAGCTTTAAGGGAACAGGTCACTCAAGAAAATGTGCCAACTCCCTTTCGTGGAACGCCCATTACCTTGATCAGCGCCGGTATCATGAGCCTTGCATTTATGGGATTTCAAGGGATAGCCAGTTGACCGCCATTTTCGCGCCTTCTTTATTACTTTGCTCACTGTTGGTGATTTTGGCAGTTGCAAGTCTTTGGCTGAGGCATGTATTCCACGAAATGAGTACTGAACTTGTAGACGAAATCGACTCAATATTGCCACAAACTCAATGCGCCCAATGCGGCTATCCAGGTTGCCGACCCTACGCGACATCGATACCTCAGGGTGAAAGTATCGATTTATGCGTTCCCGGAGGCCCTGAAGTTCAAGCAAAGCTATCTCAACTGATGCAAACCATCCCAGTAATCCAAATCCCCAGCCCTAAAGAAAAGTTGGCCTTCATCAAAGAAGAAAACTGCATCGGTTGCGCGTTATGCCTACCAGCCTGTCCTGTCGACGCAATAATTGGAGCAAAAGATTACCTCCATACTGTAGTCGCTGATGAGTGCACGGGTTGCGAACTCTGCGTAACTGCCTGTCCTGTCGACTGCATTGTAATGGAAGAACACACGAATGTTATTTCTCAAAATTGGGAGGGCAGAGGCAACTTTGAATCCGTGCAAGCATGCGTCAATTGCGTTCAATGTGACGATGCGTGCCCTGTAAATATCAGTCCGCTCTTGTTACACAAACTTGCTAGCAAAGAAAACTATGATGCGCTGGAACAATCTGATTTGTTCAACTGCGTCGAGTGCGGCATTTGCGATTTAAATTGTCCAAGTAACATCGGCCTTACCAATCAATTCAAATTCGCCAAGAGCCAAGTAATACAGAATAAGGCTGAAAGAGAAAAAAAAGCTAAATTGCTCGCTCGTTACGAACGTCACAACGAAAGGCTCGCTGCAAGTAAATTGTCTGAAAACCAAGCTCGATCAAAGCGACTGAAAGACCTACGGCCATGGCTCTAAATTCAGATAAAATTATAGGCGCTACCATCCTGGCCGCACTCCCCGGTATTGCTGCAATGTCCCTGGTTTGGGGGATAGGAATTCTTCAAAATATCCTTCTGATGCTCGTTTTTGCCGCGCTAATCGACCTGATCTTCCTCAAACTGAAGGCCAAACCTCTTGCTCAATACCGGAAAATATACCCGTCAAGCGCATTAACGATATTACTTATCGCGATCGGCTTACCCCCTGCGGTCACACCTGGCGTTCTTTTAGTCGCCTGCCTTGCAAGCTTAGGATTGGCACGCGAAGCTTATGGAGGCATCGGACGCAACGTCTTCAATCCGGCAATGGTGGGTTACGCCGTAATCTTCTTGGCCTATCCCCAACAGCTCGCCATCTGGCCGTCAGATTTGAACGGCCTAAGCGGTGCCACCCTGTTGACTGAATTTAAATACCGCGACAGCCTTACTATTAGTGAATTTCTTTCAATTCATGAGTCAGCAAATCGATCAAGCGCCCTGGTTGCGTGTGCATTCTTTCTTGGCGGCATTTTTCTTCTATATAAAAAAATAATCACGTGGCATATTCCTCTGACAATCATGATCACCATAATAGTTCTTGCTCAATGGGGCTACGACAGCGGGTCTTCCCAGTCAGGCGGATCGCCTTGGTTCCATCTGACAGCGGGTGGATTGATTGCGACAGCGTTTTTTATTGCCACTGACCCGGTTACTCACCCATTACGAAAAGAGCACCAAGTTCTTTTCGCGATTATAGTCAGTGCAGTTATCTACCTGGTTCGCACAGAGGGGAGTTTCCCCGATGGGATAGCATTTGCCATATTGTTCGCAAATTGTTTTGCCCCAATCATGAACCGATATCATTTGATACGGAAGACTGCGGAATGACTAAACCTCTACTGTCTGTAGTAATACTCGGAGTGATTACGTCGTTGCTGCTCTCACTAACCAACGTATATACGCGTAATCGTATTGAAGAAAACCGAATCTATTGGCAGAGCGAAACCACAAGGGAACTGCTGAAAGACAGGGAACTTTCGCCACCTAAAAATCAAGATGGGAACAACCCTACCTGCATGCTTTGGCAGATCAACAAACTCGAAGTAACAGGCTACTCGGGAGAAATCAAAGGTATAGCGCTTATCGAAAATATAGATAACCAAAGAGTACTGAGTCTGCGCGTAACAGCGCATACCGAAACACCAGGAATAGGAGACTTTATCGACCACCGAAAAACCAAATGGATCAGCGACCTGGATGGAAGCTCCTTTGAAGAATGGTCCAATTTAGATTCTGTTACCGGTGCTACCATCACAGTTTCAGCAATGCTAGAAATGGCAATCAATGCATTTCAAGCTGAGGAAGCCTTTTGTGACATACAGTAAGAACTTGACCGAAAATATTCTGCAAAATAATCCTGTATGGACGCAATTACTGGGTTTGTGCCCTCTGTTGGCAGTTTCAAATACAGTCGCTAATGCGCTCGCATTGGCGCTAGCAAGCAGCTTCGTTTTGATTTCAAGCAACACGCTTATATCTACCCTGCGATCGCTAATTCCCGATTTCATGCGATTACCTTGCTTCGTGCTAATAATTTCCACGTTTACAACAGTGACAGTTCTCGTTCTAGAAGCTTTCGCCTTCGAGATTTATCTTCAGGTAGCACTTTTCATCCAGATCATAGTGACGAATTGTGCAATTTTGGAGAGAGCAGAGAGCTTCGCCAGCAAAAATTCCATCTTTTCGAGTTTTCTCGATGCAGTTGGGACATCAATTGGCTTTGCTATCGCCATTATTACTTTAGGGTTTGCAAGAGAAATTCTTGGAAATGGAACGTTATTTGAGAATCTGTGGTTTTTGACAGGAAACACAGAAGACCTCTATACCATTCTATTGTTCGATTCCGCACCGTTTCCCGTCGCCAGTTTACCGCCTGGTGCATTTTTGGTCGCTGGATTGTTATTAGCCGCATCAAAAGCTATCTATAATTTAAAAGAACAACCATCCGTACATGAATAACCTCAAAAGACACGAGATATTCAAAAGACTCGAGAGTCAAAATCCTTCTCCTACTACGGAGTTAAATTACACGTCCTCCTTTGAGTTACTTGTTGCAGTGATTCTCTCCGCTCAAGCAACGGATATCAGTGTTAACAAGGCAACAGGAAAACTCTTCAAGCAAGCTAATTCGCCAAAAAAAATCATTAAAATGGGTAAAGCGAAACTAAAGGAAAACATTAAAACAATCGGTTTGTTTAATACCAAAGCGGAGAACGTTTTGAAGACTTGCCACATTCTTCTCGACGATCACAGCGGTGAGGTTCCGAGAACCAGAGAGGAACTTGAATCTCTTCCTGGAGTGGGACGCAAAACGGCGAATGTAGTCTTAAACACGGCTTTTGGCCAACCAACCATAGCTGTGGACACGCATATATTTCGAGTATCAAATCGGACAGGATTGGCAGTGGGCAAAGACGTCAGAAAGGTTGAAGACGCGCTTATGAAATTCGTACCTAATGAATTTAAACAGCACGCTCACCATTGGCTCATATTGCACGGGCGATATACCTGTTTAGCCCGGAAACCAAGGTGTGGTTCTTGTCTTATTGAAGATTTATGCGAATTCAAAGAAAAAACAGAGTACTAAGATTCGCTCTCCTATAAATCGACCTCGGAGACATTTACTATTTTAGTCTTCAAAAATTGTTCCCCAATCCTTGAAAACCTGCCAAGACCATCCGTTGCCATAAAAGATATCTCGCCTCCATTTGAGTTCAACAATCCTTTCAGCTCGAGTTCACGTGCAACATGATTAGCCGTGGTGACCGCCGAATCAACTACCCTATAGCCTTCTCCTAACATCTCTCTTATTAAGGCTGTAAATAGCGGGAAGTGCGTACAGCCCAATAAGACCGTACTAGGCCCTTTACCAATAAACCCTTGTAAATAGTATTCAATCAAGCTCCTCGTAATGTGATCATCTTGCTGTCGCTGCTCAGCCAACGTTACCCAAAGCGGGCAAGCACGAGCATAAATCCGGGCCTCTGGGTTTTTGCTAAGTATTGACCGTTGATACGCAGCACCCGAAACGGTTCCCTCCGTGGCCAACACTAATATGCCGCTCGCATCGACCTTCTCGCAGGCTTTCTCGGCACCAGGCTCTATCACCCCATATACCGGCGTGGGATGATAAGCTGTTGCTAGTTTATCAAGCGAAAAGGAAGCTGCCGTATTACAAGCAATCACAAGCGCCTTAACCTTCATCTGCATTAATTTGTCAGCGGCTTGCATCGAATACTTGTGCACAGTCTGTGGTGACTTGGTCCCATAGGGCAAACGAGCCGTGTCTCCGAGATATATGAAATCTTCGCCAGGCAATCGCTGACACAACTCTTTAAGTACGGTTAGCCCTCCCATACCGGAGTCAAATACACCTATTGGCAATTCTTCCCTACTCAAAGCATCCTCACTATCTTTTGATCAAGAATAGTCGCGGCCTTTGTTAGCTCCTATCCTCAACCTAAGACCATTTAAACGGATAAAACCCTCCGAATCTTTCTGATCATAGGCCCCGCGGTCGTCTTCAAAAGTAACCACTTCGGCGTCATACAAACTATCCTTTTCAGAACTTCTTCCGACGATTTGAACCTGTCCCTTATAGAGCTTCAAATTAACTGTACCAGTAACATTCTTCTGAGATTCATCGATCAACGCCTGAAGTACTTTTCGTTCGGGGGACCACCAATACCCGTTATAAATCATTTTCGCGTACCTAGGCATTAATTCGTCCTTTAGGTGCCCAACTTCTCGATCCAAAGTTAGAGACTCCATCGCTCTGTGAGCTTTAAGAAGAATTGTCCCTCCAGGGGTCTCGTAACAACCCCTTGACTTCATGCCGACGAAACGATTTTCTACTATGTCACTTCGCCCTATTCCGTGTTTGCCTCCGAGGAGGTTGAGCTCTCTCAGAATTTCCGAAGGTGATAACCGTTTGCCATTAAGGCTCACTGCATCTCCTTCCTCGTAACCAATCTCCAAAATTAGGCCTTGATCTGGGGCATCTTCAGGCGCGACCGTCCAACGCCACATCGACTCATCAGGCAAGGCGTTAGGGTCCTCTAACACACCCCCTTCATAAGATATGTGTAAAAGATTTGCATCCATAGAATAGGGAGACTCCTCGCCACGTCGATTCTCGACCTGGATCTGATGCTTCTCACAAAAATCCATTAAAGCTATGCGGGAATTCAAGTCCCAATCCCGCCACGGTGCTATAACCTGAATATTAGGATTCAGCGCGTACGCGCCCAGCTCAAATCTCACCTGATCATTTCCTTTACCTGTCGCTCCGTGCGAAATTGCTTGCGCTCCAGTCTCTTCTGCAATCTCTACCAACCTTTTAGCGATCAAAGGCCGCGCAATACTGGTACCTAATAAGTACTCTCCCTCATAGACCGTGTTCGCGCGAAGCATTGGGAAGACATATTCCGAAACAAATTGCTCAGTTAAATCCTCAATGTAAATCTCTTTGACTCCCATTTGTTGAGCCTTGGCTCTGGCTGGTTCAACCTCACCTCCTTGCCCTATATCCGCGGTAAAAGTTACCACCTCCGCATCATAAGTTTCCTGAAGCCAACGGCATATAACCGAGGTATCTAGTCCGCCTGAATACGCCAAAACGATTTTCATCTTGTCCATTGATTAAAATGCCTGATCATTTTTAAGTTATGAGCGCATTCTTCGATAAAGTAGTTTTGGTTGCAAACCATTTCCGACAAACACCCTCGAGACTAAAAGAGAAAAGCAAACGTCGGCAAGTTTTGATATGTTGACTCAATGAAGTTGAAAGATCGTTTCAGAGGCTATCTGCCAGTAATCTTAGATCTAGAGACAGGCGGCTTTGATAGTCGTTGCAACCCTATCCTAGAGTTAGCCTGTGCTTTTGTCAGCATGGAGTCTGGCCAATTGCAGATATGTGAAGAGTTCTGCTGGGCAGTATCTCCGTTTTCTGGGGCTATTATCGAAGAGTCTAGCCTCAAAATAACAGGAATCAATCTGGACGACCCTGACCGCATCCAAATGGAAGAAAAAGCTGCGATTAACAGCTTGTTTAAACTAATCCGCAAGAAAATCAAATCGGAAGAGTGCACTCGAGCAATAATGGTTGCTCACAATGCTTCCTTCGATCAGGGTTTTCTACACGCAGCTTGCGATCGAACAGGAATCAAAAGAAATCCTTTTCACCCCTTTTCCACGATCGACACTGTTTCGTTAGCAGCGATCGCTTTCGGGCATACCGTGTTAAGCGAAAGTTGCGATCGCGCAGGTCTGGAATTTGATGGGTCAAAAGCGCACCAAGCGGCGTACGATGCTAATCGAACAGCCGCTCTTTTTTGTAAAATCGCTAACGAATCGAACTTCGAGTTTTCACCCTAGCGTGGATTAGCTGATAAAGGCTAATCCGACTCTGCTGCAGAGGTAAGCAAAGTCTCAAGCTCGCCACTTTCAAACATCTCAGTGATGATGTCACAACCTCCGACCAATTCGCCATCTACCCATAGCTGAGGGAAAGTCGGCCAATTAGCATAACCGGGCAAGGTAGAGCGAATCTCGGGGTTACTCAAAATATCGACATAGGCGAATTTTTGACCACACGATACCATGCACTGCACGGTCTGTGCCGAGAAACCACACTGTGGCGCCTGAGGAGAGCCTTTCATATAAAGCAGAATAGGGTTTTCTTGAATCTGCTTTTCTATCGTCGCAACTACTTCCTCAGACATAACTTCCACCTTCACTAATAATAAGTTTATATTGGTATGCTTTAACCAAACTTTTCAATCACATTTGACTATAACCTTAAGCCATTAATGCTATACGACAAAGCCTATTTTGACCAAATCGTTGATCGCTCGAACACAGGGAGCAAGAAATGGGACAAGTACAAAAACTCAGAGGTAATTCCCTTCTGGGTCGCAGACATGGACTTTGCAACACCGAACTTCATATTACGCTCCATACAGGAAAGGCTGAATCACCCTGTGATGGGTTATTCCGATTATGAACCCCAGTTAAATAAGAGCTTTACCAAATGGCTCCTCAAAAAGTTTGACTGGGAAATTGACCCTGGCTGGGTTACATGGACTCCTGGTGTTGTTCCTGGACTCAACTTAGCTGCTCGCTCTCTTATGCCCGATAGTTCAATTCTGGTGCCAACACCAATATATCCTCCGTTCTTGGAGATAGCCGAAAACGCGAACCTAAATGGGATCCCTGCCAAAATGAAGGAAGAAAATTTCGAATACTCCTTGGACTTCAGACTGATGACTGAAAAATTGAAACCGGAAACTCAAGCAATTTTCATTTCTAATCCTCAAAACCCAACAGGTCGATCTTTGAGCAGTATTGAGCTAGAGGCACTCTCTAAATTCGTCCTAGAAAACAACTTAATTCTAGTTTCAGATGAAATCCACTGTGATTTTGTCCTGAACAACTCCTGCGCTCACCTTCCTATAATCAAACAATGTCCTAGTCTAAAAGAGCAAGTTATTTCACTTTACTCGACAGCGAAGACTTACAACATACCTGGTTTACGCTGCGCTGCAGCGGTAATCCCCAACTCCAATTTACGAGATCGCTTTAGAAAGGTAATGAAAGGTATCGTGCCAAGTGTTGGCCCGCTCGAGTCACTTGCTTCAATCGCCGCTTTTTCTGATGAGACGAATTGGTCTAGTGAGTTGAACGACTATCTCAAAACTAACGTTACCCTGCTAAAGCAAGCACTTGGAAATAGAATGCGGATGCCTGAATCGACATATCTCGCTTGGATCTACATTGACGATTTGCAACTCGACGACCCAGAGATCTATTTTGCGAGCCACGGACTCGGAATTTCTCCTGGATATCTTTTTGGAGACAATGGATTTATTCGCTTTAACTTCGCCTGTCCTAGATCATTACTTATTGAGGGTATAAAAAGACTCAATATTGCAATTGGTGAAGCTGAAGAAAACAAGTTGCGGCCAAAATAGATAAAAACAGTCCTTGTTATAACTTATTGAAGTGTCGATGCCGGTTTAGTAATATTCTTGCCTTTTTTGAAAAGCTTGGGTCTTGGACAAAGCGCAATTAGGTGAATCTCGATGAGCCACGTTATGAACACATATGCCAGGTTACCCGTTGGGTTTACCAAGGGAAAAGGTTCTTATCTGGAAGACGAACACGGCAAAAAGTACTTGGATGCATTAACAGGAATTGCGGTAGTGGGCTTGGGGCATGCTCACCCAAAGGTTGCCAGTGCACTAGCTGGCCAAGCTAAAACGTTGACCCACACTTCTAATCTTTATCAAATACCCCTGCAAACAAAACTAGCTGCCAAACTCTGCGAGATAAGCGGGATGGACAGTGCTTTTTTTGCCAACTCCGGAGCTGAAGCAAATGAAGCTGCAATCAAGCTAGCACGCATCAAAGGCAGCAAATCCGGCATTAACAATCCAGAGGTTATAGTCGTGGATGACAGCTTTCACGGCAGGACTATGGCCACTTTAACTGCCACTGGAAATAGGAAAGTTCATGCGGGATTTGAACCACTGCTCAATGGATTCATTCGGACTCAATTCGATGATATTGAGGCGATTAAAGGCATCGCTGGAAATAATACTAATGTAACCGCAGTTTTGGTCGAGCCTATTTTAGGGGAGGCAGGTATTGTGATCCCGGATCCAGAGTATCTCTCAAAACTACGCGCAATTTGCGACGATAAAGGCTGGCTATTGATGCTCGACGAAGTTCAGACAGGAAACGGCAGAACCGGGACCTATTTTGAGTTTCTTGACCACGATATTGCTCCAGACGTTGTAACTACTGCTAAGGGTCTTGGAAATGGCATGCCTATAGGAGTCTGTTTGGCCCGAGGAGAGGCTGCAGGCTTGTTTGAGCCTGGAAATCACGGATCAACCTTTGGTGGCAATCCCTTGGCGTGCGCCGCTGCGCTTGCAGTTATCGACACCATCGAACAAGAATCGCTTTGCAGCAGAGCTAGAATACTCGGGGATAGGATTCTGAGCGGTTTCAATAAGAGTTTAGCTGGCAATAATCAAGTCAAAGAGATTCGTGGTAAAGGGCTCATGCTAGCTATCGAACTGAACGAGGATGCCCCCAATCTCGTCAATGATGCTTTGGAAGCTGGTATTTTGATCAATGTAGCTCAAGGTAATGTAATCAGATTGCTACCGCCCCTCATCCTGACCGACGAAGAAGCTGACTCAATCGTAGAATCGGTCAGCAATCTAATTTCAGATTAGTAATCGTTTTTGACCATGCCAAAACGGGATTTTCTCTCTTTATCGGATTTTTCCAGAGAAGAGCTAGACGCTCTGTTACTCAGAGCCATCGAGCTAAAGAAGGAACGGTCATCAAATGTTATTCATAATTCCCTAGCGGGAAAGACTGGCATTTTAATTCTTGCCCAAAATAGTACTAGGACCAGAATTGCATTTGAAGCTGGAATGAATCAACTCGGCGGGCATTCGATTTTTCTGAGCGATAGAGATAGTCAAGCAAGTCGAGGAGAACCCCTAGAGGATTTTGCTAGGGTCGTTTCCGAAATGGCCGACGTAGTTATGACCAGGCAGCCGGAGCAAAAACGCATCGAGTTGCTCGCGAAACATGCGTCAATACCGGTAATCAACGGAATGAGCTCTGACCTGCATCCCTGCCAATTACTGGCTGACATGCAGACCTTCTTAGAACTGAAGGGCTCCATTGAAGGCCATTCTGTGGCCTTCATCGGCGACGGGTTCAATATGTGCAATTCATATATCGAAGCCTCGGAAATATTCCAGTTCAAATTAAATATTGCATCACCGGAAGGATTCGAGCCCGCTCCATCCTTTCTTGGAAGGAGTAGCAACGTCGAACTATATAGTTCTGCCGAGGACGCCGTGAATGGCGTTGATCTGGTTGTAACTGACGTTTGGTCGTCTATGGGCCAAACCAACAAAGATTCCGACAAAGCTGACGTGTTCCAACCCTACCAGATTAACGAGCAATTATTAGAACTCTCGGATAAAGAAGCGATTTTTATGCACTGCCTGCCAGCCCATCGCGGAGAAGAAATCAGCGCTGGCTTACTAGATCATAAGAAGTCAGTCGTATGGCAGGAAGCAGGCAACCGGCTTCATACTCAAAAGGCATTGCTAGAGTTTTTGCTGAAGCCCATGTGAACACAGCAGGAGTTAGATTTTTAGGCGTAATTTAGCTCTTTCTACTGAGAGAGCAAATTCTTCTACTAGCGAATCTCTTAAACTCTGCTCCATGTCAGGGGTAAATATTCTTTCCGCCTGCCATGTGGCCCTTATTTCATTTAAGTCCTTCCAAACACCTGAGCCGAGCCCAGCCAATAAGGCGGCTCCCCTTGCAGTTGTTTCCGTATCGATTGGTCTGTTTACATTTTGACCTAAAATGTCCGCCAAAAACTGGCAAAATGGGTCATTCACGGCCATCCCCCCGTCGACTCGCAGCTTATCTACCGGACCACCTTTTAGCATAAGGCTTACCAGATCGGCGATCTGGAGGGCGATACTTTGAAGGGTCGCAACCACGATTTGCTCTACGCTGGTATCAAGCGTTAAACCAGAAATTAATCCGCGAGCCTCTGGATCCCAGTGCGGCGCTCCCAAACCAGTAAAAGCCGGCACGACACTCACACCGCCTGCATCCCCTTTCGTCGCTGCAAAAGCCTTCTCTGTGTCTTTGACACTCTCAATAATACCAAGCTGGTCTCTTAACCACTTAACAGCTTGCCCAGCAACAAAAATACTACCTTCTGAAGCATAGGATGTTTGCCCGTTTATTCTATAGGCTATGGTGGTTAACAGACCATTTTTAGGCAGCGATTTTTCGGACCCAGTGTTGGTCATTATAAAACAACCCGTCCCTAACGTAACTTTAGACATTCCAGAATCAAAACAACATTGGCCGACTAACGCTGCTTGCTGATCACCCGCCACGCCTGTTATGGGTATTGGAGCACCAAACCACTTTTCTTCTGCATAACCATATTGGGCAGAGCTATCCAAAACCTTTGGCAGAAGAAACCGCGGTATATCGAAATATCTTAAAAGGTCTTCATCCCATTCAAGTGTAGAAATATTCAATAATTGAGTGCGACTCGCATTAGTTACGTCGGTTGCATGAGAATGACCACCAGTCAGTTTCCAGATCAGATAAGTATCAACAGTGCCAAATAACAAATCATCTATGTCTAAACTGCTATCACTGGCCACTCTTTCCGACAGTATCCAATGAAGCTTAGTACTCGAGAAGTAGGGGTCAATGAGCAAGCCGGTTTTGTCAGCTATCTGCTCAGACAATGCTTTTCCATCCAAGGTAGCTGAATCCATTTCTATACAAGTCGTTATGGTCCTTCGATCCTGCCAAACAATTGCGTTATAAACGCATTCTCCAGTTTTCTTATTCCAGACCAACGTAGTTTCTCTCTGATTTGTTATACCAATACCCTTGATGAACTTGGGATCAATACCGCTGCTGGTTATAGCTTCTCGCCCCGCGGCCAAAGCAGAGTCCCAAATTTCGTTTGGATCTTGCTCTACCCAGCCATCTTTCGGATGTGACATTTCTATCGCCTGCTGGGCAATTGAAATAGTCTTTCCGGAGTTATCGTAAAGCATGGCTCTACTGCTCGACGTGCCCTGATCTAGCGCTAGAATAAACTCTTTCAAATCAAAACACCTTCTCGTCAGGACAAATGTAAAAAGATTTTATGCGGTCTGAGTAGATCTTATCAAAAGAAAAATGTAAGTAAGAAAGAAGAGTCGGAAAATAAGAATGGTTTACCACCGCTCATTCACGGCTCGTCCACAACTTATCCACAACTTAATACTTGCAATAGTATTTTTAACACATTATCTTGTGTAGCTCGTTTTAAATTTTACTAGATATTGCGTTTTATTTTTTTGACCAAGTCAATAAATTTCATAATTGAATGAGGTTAGCGAGGTACATTCTATTTAGTAATAACTATATTTAGGAAGCAAATTAACTAAGATTGTCATGCAAAGCATGATCTGCCGCTGTCTCTGATAAGTGCTCAACCAAAAAACAAAAAAAAAGAACGATAAAAGAATCGTTGTAAATGTCGTTAATTCAAAGGAGACCGCGGTAAGTCATGGATACAACAGAATCAGTTAACCAGTCACAGTCCACAGCTAATTTCGAAACTTTAACGACAGAAAGTCAAAACACAATTTTAAGCCCTTCGGTCATCTCAACCGCTCCAGGTCAGCTTAAAATTATAAAAAGAAATGGTGCAGTTGTTGGCTACGAGTCGGACAAAATAGCTGTGGCCATGACTAAAGCCTTCCTAGCCGTAGAAGGAGGTACAGCAGCAGCCTCCCCGAGGATAAGGGAACTTGTAAACCAACTAACTGAACAGGTGTGCCAAACCTTTGAAAGAAGACTGCCCACAGGGGGCACGCTCCACATAGAAGAAGTACAAGACCAAGTAGAACTTGCATTGATGAGATCAGGCGAACATCAAGTAGCAAGATCATACGTTTTATATAGAGCAGAGAGAGCCAAGTTAAGGACAGAAACTGTCCAACCCCAACCAAATGATACTGAATATTCAAAAATCAATGTAACCAATAAAGATGGGAGTCAAGCACCATTGGACGTTGCTCGACTGCGGACGCTCATTGAAGAAGCCTGTCTGGATTTGAAGGGCGTCGAAGCCAATCGGGTCATCGAAAATGCATTGGATAACATGTACGACGGTATATCAGTAGATGATGTAGCCACATCGATCTTAATTACAGCGAGAACGTTAGTAGAAGAAGAGCCCAGCTATACCTATGTAACTTCTAGATTGCTATTAGACCAATTAAGAACCGAAGCCCTAGACTTTTTAGGGGTAGCTGAAAACGCTACTCAGGGGCAAATGGCTGATTTATACCCGAAAACTTTGGAAGCTTTCATTAACAAGGGCGTGGAACTGGAGTTATTGGATCCACAGCTCACTAAATTTGATTTAACTTTCCTAGGAGAAGCAATTAAACCAGAGAGAGATTTGCAGTTTACTTATTTGGGACTACAAACTCTTTACGATCGCTACTTCATCCATTGGGATGAGGTGAGATTTGAGCTACCACAAGTATTTTTTATGCGAGTGGCGATGGGGCTTGCAACCGAAGAGGATGAACCTAATACCAGAGCAGTCGAGTTTTATGACTTGTTGTCATCTTTTGATTACATGAGTTCAACCCCAACCCTATTCAATTCAGGAACGCTTCGGCCACAGTTGTCTTCCTGTTTCCTGACAACAGTTCCTGACGACTTGAAAAAAATATATGGAGCAATCCAGGATAATGCCATGCTCTCGAAATGGGCTGGTGGGCTAGGCAACGATTGGACCCCGGTAAGAGCGCTGGGCTCCTATATTAAAGGGACTAATGGCAAGTCTCAGGGAGTAGTGCCTTTTCTTAAAGTAGTTAACGATACAGCAGTTGCCGTTAACCAAGGTGGAAAACGAAAAGGAGCCGTATGTGCTTACCTCGAAACTTGGCACCTCGACATAGAGGAATTCCTAGAGCTTAGAAAAAATACTGGGGACGACCGAAGACGCACACACGATATGAATACTGCTAATTGGATACCTGATTTGTTTATGAAGAGGGTGACCGAAGAAGGAGACTGGACCCTCTTCTCACCTAGCGACACGCCGGACTTGCATGATCTTTACGGGACCGCCTTTGAGAAGAGATACAAAGAGTATGAAGGCCAAACAGAAACCGGCGAGTTAACGCTCTTTAAAAAGGTACGAGCAGCAGATTTGTGGCGAAAAATGTTGTCCATGCTATTCGAAACAGGTCACCCTTGGATTACATTTAAAGATGCTTGTAATATTCGATCGCCTCAACAGCATATAGGCGTAATACACTCCTCTAACCTCTGTACAGAAATTACTTTAAACACCTCCGAATCTGAAATCGCGGTGTGTAACCTGGGATCTATTAACCTAGTTCAGCATATTACCGACAACAAGCTCGACAAAGAAAAACTTAAAAAGACCACCCAGACCGCCATAAGGATGTTGGATAATGTGATAGATATAAACTACTACTCGGTAGAGCAAGCACATACATCAAACATGAGGCACAGACCGGTTGGGTTAGGAATAATGGGTTTTCAAGACGCATTATATAAATTGAAGGTGCCCTATGGGTCTTCTGATGCCGTAGAGTTCGCAGATCGTTCAATGGAAGCTATAAGTTATTTCGCGATAGAGGCTTCCAGTAACCTAGCAAAAGAGAGAGGCTCTTATGCTAGTTTCTCAGGTTCATTATGGAGCAAAGGCATCTTACCTATAGATTCTTTGAAAATGCTTCATCAAGAACGTAGTGATCAATTCTTGGATGTAGATATGAATACCACGATGGAGTGGGACAGCCTCAGGTCCAAAGTCCAAATTGATGGAATGAGAAATTCGAACGTGATGGCAATAGCTCCAACAGCGACCATAGCCAACATCACTGGTGTATCACAATCAATAGAGCCGACTTATCAAAATTTATATGTTAAATCTAATCTTTCTGGTGAATTTACAGTCATAAACCCATACATGGTTAAGGACCTCAAAGCTTTAAATCTTTGGGACAATGTCATGGTTAACGACTTAAAGTATTACGATGGCAGCCTTCAAGCGATAGAGCGAGTACCCCAAGAAATAAAGGACCGCTACGCAACTGCTTTTGAAGTAGAACCAAAATGGCTTGTGGATGCAGCAAGCAGAAGGCAGAAATGGATAGATCAGGCTCAATCTCTCAATCTATATATAGCAGGTGCCTCAGGCAAAAAACTTGATATCACCTATCGTATGGCTTGGTTGAGGGGCTTAAAAACAACCTATTATCTAAGAGCCTTAGGGGCTACTAGCGCGGAAAAATCCACATTAGATAGAGGCACCCTAAATGCGGTATCAAGCGAACATCAGGAACCTGGCATAACTGCATCTCAGGTCGCACCAGCAGTAAATGACAGACAAGAACCTCTAGATTTGGATACTAAGGATGCAGCACCAGTGCCTATGGCATGCTCAATAGACGATCCAGATTGCGAAGCCTGTCAATAAAAGGAGAAAAACATGCTTAGTTGGGACGAGTACGATGACAATCCAGATAAAGCACCACCGCCACCTATTGCGCAGGAAACGGCGCAAGCGATAATTTATAAAGAATCAGAGAATAACGTCCCACAGCCAAGTATAAGCGCCATGGAAAGTAGTCCAATGCCTGAGCCCACGGTTTCTATGCCGGCAATGGAGAGTTATGAAAGGGTTAGTGTAGATCAGAAGGCAATGATCAACTGTCGAGCAGACCTTAATCAGTTAGTGCCTTTTAAATACGATTGGGCATGGCAAAAGTATCTGGACGGATGCGCTAACCACTGGATGCCACAAGAAGTCAACATGACTGCTGACATCGCACTTTGGAAATCGGAAGACGGTCTTTCTCAAGATGAAAGAAATATCGTTAAACGAAGTCTAGGATTTTTCTCTACCGCAGACTCTCTAGTCGCAAATAATCTGGTATTAGCTATCTACAGACTAATTACCAACCCAGAATGCAGACAGTATCTTCTAAGACAAGCTTTTGAGGAGGCTATACACACCCACGCTTACCAGTATTGCATTGAGTCACTCGGCATGGATGAAGGCGAGATATTTAATATGTATAGAGAGGTACCTGCTGTCGCACAAAAAGCGTCATGGGCTTTGAAGTATACAAAAGAAATCAGTGACCCGACTTTTCAAACTGGCACTATAGAAACCGATAAGACTCTATTGAAAAATTTGATCGCTTACTATTGTGTGCTAGAAGGCATTTTCTTCTACTGTGGTTTTACTCAGATTCTTTCAATGGGCCGTAGAAACAAAATGACAGGCACTTCGGAGCAGTTTCAATACATTCTGCGAGATGAATCAATGCACGTAAACTTTGGTATTGATGTCATCAATCAAATCAAGCTAGAAAATCCCCATTTATGGGACGAGGAAATGCAAACTAGCGCTTTGCAAATGGTAATAGAGGGCATGCAATTTGAAGTAGCCTACGCTAGAGATACCATGCCAAGAGGCGTTTTAGGAATGAATGCCAATATGATGGAAGAGTATCTTCAATTTATTGCAAATCGTAGGCTAGCCCAAATAGGCTTACCGGAGCAGTATCCAGGCGTCAAAAATCCGTTCCCTTGGATGTCAGAGATCATGGACCTGAAGAAAGAAAAGAACTTCTTCGAAACTCGTGTAACAGAATATCAGACAGGCGGAGCGCTGAGCTGGGATTAAATAATGGACCACTGCTCTCGGGGCTAGTAAACCACGTTTACGCAAAGGTATTTACTTACACAGTCATCGCTGCTTTTGGTCTTGTTTTTAGTGTGAGCCGGGCCGAGGACCAGGCATTCGTCCTCAATGGACTAACGGCCCCGGCAGAAATACTCGTTGATCGATGGGGTGTGCCGCACATTTATGCGTCAAACTACTACGACGCTTTTTTTGTTCAGGGCTTTAATGCGGCACGAGACCGACTATGGCAAATCGATCTCTGGCGAAGAAGAGGCCTTGGTCAACTCTCTGAGATACTAGGTGACAACTATATTAACCAAGACATCGCCGCTAGATCTTTCCTTTACCGAGGCGATCTGTATTCAGAGTGGCTAGCCTACGGCAACGATGCAAAACGCATTACAGAAAGCTTCACCAAAGGTATCAACGCCTTTGTCACTTTAACGGAAGACAACCCGGAATTATTGCCCTTTGAATTCATTGCTCTGGATTATTTACCAGAAAAATGGGAACCAGAGGATGTTGTAAAAATCAGAAGCAATGGGCTATGGCGAAATGTCACGAGGGAAGTCTGGCGGGCGCGGCTGGCTTGCAAAAATCAGTTAGACTTAGCAGCAAAATGGAAGAAGCTTCAGCCGGAATGGACTACCAAAATACCCGATGGTCTGGACCCATGCATCATTCCTGATAACGTCCTAGACAATTATCGATTAGCAAAAGCCCCCGTCGATTTTGGCATTAAAAAGACAAGTACGAGCAAACTTTCCCAAACGATTGACGAATTCGATACGCAATTAGGCAGCAACAATTGGGTGGTCGCTCCTTCCAGGACCACGACTGGCCGACCGATACTAGCTGATGATCCTCATAGATCTCACGCAGTGCCTTCACTAAGGTACATCACACACCTCTCAGGTCCAGGAATCAATGTGATCGGTGCCGGAGAACCCGCACTTCCCGGAATATCAATAGGACACAACGGAACTATAGCCTTCGGGCTGACTATCTTTCCGATAGATCAAG
This sequence comes from K189A clade bacterium, assembly GCA_902568205.1. Lineage (GTDB taxonomy): Bacteria > Pseudomonadota > Gammaproteobacteria > Pseudomonadales > Azotimanducaceae > UBA4421. Next base: position 104,652 of record CACFPX010000003.1, read on the forward strand.
AGGACCTTTACGTTTATGAAAAAAAGAGAAAAGGATACCGTTATAAAGGTGGCGTCGAAGCCTTTCAAACAATCAATGAGACTATCAAGGTCAAAGGCTCTGATCCTTTGGGTGTGACACTCAAATTCACAAGACACGGGCCGGTCATTCATGAAACCAAAAAACATGCGTTTGCAGTCAGAGCAGCCTGGCTAGAACCTGGTATGGCTCCTTATTTTGGTAGCATTGAATATATGGGAGCGACTGATTTTCGGTCGTTCGTAGCGGCTTTGAACCGGTGGGGAGCTCCATCAGAAAATCAGGTTTATGCTGATGTTGAAGGTAATATCGGATACAAACCAGCCGGTCGATTCCCAAAACGAAATAATTGGGATGGTCTCCTACCTGTGCCAGGCGACGGGCGATACGAGTGGGATGGTTACTTCGACATGGATACTCTTCCAATCGAGTACAATCCTAAACGGGGGTATTCAGCAACCGCAAACTCCATGAATCTACCATCAGGATACCCGATCAATGACTTCAAGATAGGCTTTGAATGGTCTGCTCCTTGGCGATACTTAAGGATAATGGAGGCGCTAGAAGACGACGCCAACCACTCACTTGAGGATTCGGTAAACCTTCAAAGGGACTACAAATCCGTGTTGGCAAGACAGGTCATTAGCAAATTGCCCCGCATCTCAGAATATGACCAAAATCTGTTAGACGACTGGGATTTTACTTTATCTCCAGATTCCTCTTCGGCGGCTCTATGGGCAGTTTGGTACTACAAACACCTCATTCCCAACATAAAAGTATTAATAGACCCCTATCTTCAGAGACCGGTAGGCTTTTCTGAAATAGATTCTTTGACTGTTCTTGATTTATTGGATACTGAAAGAGGGAAAACAATAGCCTACGAGACTCTTTCTCCGGCGATAAGCGAACTGAAGGAATTACTCGGCGAGAATCCAGCAACTTGGAACTGGGGAGATCTGCATCAAATAAGGTTCTCACATCCCTTGTATGGGATAGCGGATCTTTCCACCAAGCAAAATCTAGAAATTAAGCCTTATCCTCGAGGGGGAAGCGCAAACACTGCCAATAATACCGGGTTCTCCGCGCTTGATTTTAATGTTCGTAGCGGAGCATCTTTTAGAATGGTTATCGATGTTGGTAGCTGGGACAACTCCACGATGACTAATGCTCCCGGTCAATCTGGAGATCCAAAATCGATTTTTTACGACAACCTCTTAGAGGGCTGGGCGAAGGATCAGAGCTTCCCATTATTATATAGTCGAGAGGACATCGAGAATAATCTAGCTCTGAAGATAGATCTTCACCCCGCAAAGAAATCACGGTAGCCTTTTTGTTCCTGAATTCCTGAGCCTTTCGTTAATTGTTCAGCACTTCCAATACTTGCCGATGAAGCGTCAGATTAGCGCTAGCGATCACGTTGCCTCCCATACTGGGATTTCCTCCATCAAAGGTCGTTATTTCTCCACCAGCTCCTTTAATTATGGGTATCAACGCTTGAATGTCATAAGGTTTTAGATCTGGATCAATCGCTACGTCTAGACCTCCCATGGCCAAGGCGCAGTAGGAATAACAATCACCACCTAGTCGACAAACTCTGACTGTGTTTCTGAGTTTGTTAAATTTCTCCTTGAGAGCTCCATCAAACAGAGCCTCATCGGTACTACCTAGAAAAGCTAATTCCAAATCAACACAGGAGCTGGTCTTCAACAAAATCTCCTTCTCATCAGCCCTTTGAAGCCAACTGCTATTAGAAAAACCATAAAACAACTCTTCGCTGTAAGGTTGATAAGCGACCCCCAAAACAGGTGTCTCGCCATCGAAAAGCGCTAAAAGCATTCCCCAGTGCAACATTCCGGCCATAAACCCTCGAGTACCGTCTATCGGGTCAATAACCCAGGTCAAACCATTACCCTCGGTATAGCCCTCCTCCTCGCCAAATACTCCATGCTGTGGATAATGCTTGCCAATTTCCTCGCGGATCAACGCCTCTGATTTTTTATCAGCCAAAGTTACAGGATCGTAGCCCTCGCTTATTTTGTTTTCACTGTCCAGGTTGCTACGAAACAGGGGCAGGATCTCTTTTCCTGCCAGTCGCAAAGTGTTTTTAGCAAACTGTAGGCCCCGCTCTAGATCTTCCAGGCTTAGCGTTATTTTTTCTGAATGCTTTAATTGCGGCATTAATCTCTATTCAAGCCCTTAACTTCACTTAGTATAATGCTCTTTGACATTTTAAGAGCGCTGTCTTCTGAAACATTTTGGATAGATCAAAATGTAGAACTCTCCAACATGAATATTAGTCAATTCAAGACATTTCAAAGACGACTAACCTCTATTTCAGTCTTAGTACTCCTAACCCTGATCTTTTTACCCCTATCACCATTCATTATTCCAGCAGTTTTCCTGATATCCAAAATCAGTCGATACTCGAGCCTAATACACGCACTGCTATTTTTCTACGGATACCTTTTTTTTGAATGTATGGGAGTTCTCGCACTTACTAAAAACTGGCTAATAGATCGAAAAGAAAAGGACTTTCTCATCAAAACAAAAAACATACAAAACTGGTGGAGCTCCGGTCTACTCAAATTAGGGAAATCAATTTACAAACTTGAATTTCAGGTATCTGGTGAAGAAAGCATCTGTGGACCAAGCGCGATACTCATGCCGCGACACACAAGCTTGGGAGATACAGTCCTGCCAATTGTTTTCTTTGGCCAAAAACGAAATGAAGGATTGAGGTACATCCTAAAAAAAGAATTACTGATGCTTCCCTGCCTAGACATCGCAGGAAACAGATTACCAAATCTCTTTATCGACCGTTCCGGCCAAGATACTAGTCGAGCGCTGAATTCGATAGTCAAGCTTTTGGAAAATACGCCGGATGGAGAATCTTTGCTCATATATCCGGAAGGGACCAGAAGTTCTCAGTCGAAACGAGACTCAATCCGACTAAAAAACCCCACGATGAACTCACTACTAGAACGCTGGCCAAGCCTTCTGCCACCAAGAACAGGAGGACCTCTCACGCTCTTGGAGACCAATGCAGGCAAAGATGTCGTATTCATGGCCCACTTGGGGTTTGAAGGTTCCGCAAATCTGGAGGACTTAATCAACGGCTCGTGGCTTAACCAAACAATTCTTATGCATTTCTGGAGAGTGCCTTTTGCTCAAATCCCAGAAGATAAAAAGACCTTCCTTTACCAACAGTGGGATGTCATGCAACGCCAATTGAATCGCATGCAAGACGATCAACCGACATCAAGCCAGTAAGCACCTTCTTCTAGAGACTTGATGTATCCTGCAGTGGGTGTCGCGAAATGAGTCCCAATAACCAACACATCAGAATCAACATAGTGCTTCAAAAGGCTTTCTCGTGTCGCCTGGCCCTGGTCCTGATCAAAATCTGCGGAACTGCACCAGTCCGTTCTCGTCATCTGAACAGGATGATGAATACAATCGCCCGTAATTAGTGCCCGTGATCCTTCACTTTCTATTAACACGCTTACATGCCCAGGTGTATGGCCTGGGGTTGATATTAATCGCACCTCCGAGGTGAGCTCGTGATCTTCTTCCACAAATTCAGCTAATCCAGACTCCACTATGGGTCGCACCGAATCCTCTATGACTGGCCCGTAGGCCTCTTCTTCCGCATGAGAATTCCAATACCTCCACTCTTTTTCAGCCATCAGATAGCGCGCGTTGGGAAACGTTGGAATCCATCGACCATCCACCAGCATGGTATTCCACCCTACATGGTCTACATGCAAGTGAGTGCACATCACCATATCAATCGACTCACGCGGATATCCCGCCTGCTCCAAGTCCTTTAAAAAATCAGTTTGCAAATTCGTCCATGAGGGAATATTGCGCTGTTTATCATTTCCAATGCAGGTATCTACCACAATGCGTTTCTCTCCATCGTCGATAACCAGCGCATGTATACTCATGATCAAATTACCAGCCTCATCCATAAAATGGGGCTGCATCCACTCTATCGGCAAACAAGCCTCTCTGGTGGCATCAGGCAAGATGAATTTCGTTCCACCCGCGACCTGCATCTCCACCACCCGGGTCACATTGACCTTCCCGATACTCCATTGGTTCATCTGTTTCCTCCCACCTAATTCACTTTAATCTAACATCAAGCTAACCTTAAAATCGATATAACAAATAGTTAAAACATAGAATGTCATTCAGGCATAATCTGGACGCTATCTGTTTTTAACCACTGACTAGGAATTTGCCAATGGGAATAGTAGACACCGTAACCACACTTGCTCAATTGCCTACTCTGCTGAAATTGAAAAAGGGCATGCAGCTTAGGCCACTCGAAGAAAAAGACTGCTTAGGGGCTCAAGTAGAAAGAAACGCGGAGTTATATGGACAATCCAGGGCTATTACCTTTGAGGGCAGAACAGTTAACTGGTCGGAGTTCAATTCACTATCAAACCAATTCGCGCACTCCCTCAAAAATCAGGGTCTACGCGCGGGCGATACTGCAAGCGTCTTCATGGAGAATCGCATTGAATTTCTAGCAATGGTAATCGCGCTAAATAAACTAGGGGTCACTGCAGCTCTAATTAATACCAATTTATCAGGCAAGCCACTCGCTCACTGTATCTCAGTCACAAAATCAAAGAAGTGTATCGTGGGTGAGGAAAGATCAGAGCCTCTATCCGGAGTCAAAGATGAACTCGATCTGAAAGACGGTCAGGATTTTCTTTTCGTTAGGGATCAAGGCCAATCGAGCTCACCGAATTGGGCAATTGACGTCAGCGAATTGTCTGAATCACAAGAAACTTCTAACCCTACTGACACTGAGGAAAGAACGTTAGGAGAAACGGCTCTCTATATTTTTACTTCGGGTACAACCGGCCTGCCAAAAGCCGCCATCATGTCAAACCGAAGATACATGTCCAGCGCTGCGCTCGCAGCTGTCGCCGGACTGAAATGCACGCCAGACGATACCCTATATCTTTGTCTACCTCTTTATCATACAACCGGCCTGTTGATTGGGGCCGGGTCGGCATTTCACTCTGGTGCCGGCATGTTTATCAGACGAAAGTTTTCAGCGAGCAATTTTTTAGATGAAGTCCGCGAGAATAACTGCACTTGCCTAGTTTACATCGGTGAATTGTGCAGATATCTAACGAACTCACAATCAACTCCCACCGACAAAAATAATCCTCTCAGATCCATGATGGGAAACGGCATGAGACCAGACGTTTGGATGGACTTCAAAAATCGATATGGAATAAAGCGTGTCTGTGAGCTTTACGGTTCATCCGAAGGCAATATCGCTTTTGCGAACCTGCTTAACAAGGACTGTACGGTTGGGATGACTTCAATAGAGCATGTTCTCGTGAAATACGACGTCCACAATGATGAAATAATTAGAAATAGCTCGAATCTTTGCATAGAAGCCGAGCCCGGAGAGCCAGGCCTACTGCTAGGCAAGATCACCGACGAAGCTGTTTTTGAGGGTTATACGGACTCGAGTGCAACCGAAGGGAAAATCATACGAAATGCGATCGAAGAGGGAGATGCCTGGTTTAATACTGGTGATTTGATGAAAACGGTAGACGTCGGCTTCACCCTCGGGTACCCGCACTATCAATTCGTGGACCGAGTAGGCGATACCTTTCGATGGAAATCCGAGAATGTCTCAACAAATGAGGTAGGAGAAATAATTAATGCATTCCATCAAATCAAATTCTGCAACATCTACGGAGTCGAAATCCCTGGCGCTGATGGCCGCGCCGGAATGGCAGCCATTACATTGAATGATGACGTAGCTGATCTAGATTTAAACGAATTTTCAAACTTCGTTAATAGCGAATTACCAAAATATGCAGTGCCGATCTTCTTGAGGATACAAAGTGACATCGAGGTAACAGGAACCTTCAAAATGTTAAAAGGAGATCTGAGAGAACAAGGCTACGATAAAGATCAATTTACAGACCCTGTTTATGTCATGAAAAATGGCGAAGAAACTTACTCCGACTTAGACGACGACTACCTATCGACAATATCGGCAGGCCAAGCGGGTTACTAATTCCCTTGGAAATCAAGGCTGTTCTACTTGACTTGGGTAATGTTGTCCTGGGTGTCGATTTCAGGCGAGTGTTCAAGTATTGGAGCGAGGTCTCTTCCACGCCTCTGAATGTATTTCACACTCACTGGTCTATCGACAAACCGTACGAATCGCATGAGAAAGGCCAGATCGATTTTGAGACCTACTCTCACCATTTATCCACCACATTTGATATCACCCTAACTCTCGATCAATGGATTACAGGATGGAATCAACTGTGGACGCAGCCAGTTATGTCTACGGTCAACCTGTTACCTAGGATCGCTGAGAATTACCAACTTTATGCTCTGACAAATACGAATCGTATCCACGCCGATTTCTTTAAAAGAGAGTATTGCTCAGAGCTTTCCAACTTCGATCACCTGTTTATATCCAATGAAATAGGTTTAAGAAAGCCAGAACCTGAGTGCTTTGAGTTCGTCTGCGAATATATTGATTTACAACCCTCTCAAGTCTTATTTCTCGACGATACAAAAATGCACGTGCTGGCAGCACAAACCCTCGGTATCCTTGCTCAGCAGGTTGAAAAGCCACAGGACGGGGAGCAAATACTAAACGATTTTCTTGAAATCTAACGTTATCTAATAGTCGTGAGCAAAAGCGGCTAATTTTTCGACTAGAGGCAAAACGGTATCTGCGTCGGCAGAAGGCAGGCCGAAAATTATGCGATTAAAACCAAATTCGATTAATTCATTAACAGCAGCCGATTTGGGTGGAACACCGAAAATCGAAAAATCAGGATCGCCTTCGCGACCATTCTCTCGCCAGGCATCCCGAGTTTTTGCAATTCCCTCGGCATAATCGACTTTCTCTCCGCTGCTAATCCTCTTAGCATCCTGATAAAGGGGAAACCATCCATCCCCGTACTCGGCGATTCGGCTAAACACATACTTGGAAGAAGCACCAAGCAAAACGGGTGGCCCATTTTTTTGAACTGGTTTTGGGTAAGACCACATCGAATCGAAATTCACAAAGTCTCCCTTAAACTGAGCCTCGTCATTTCCCCAAATCTCTCTCATGGCCAAAACACGCTCTCGCAGGACTTTCCATCTACTCGAAAACGCAACCCCATGGTTTTCCATTTCTTCGGCATTCCATCCAGCGCCCACGCCCAGCAACAGTCTGCCTTTCGACAGAAAATCCAACGATGCTACTTGTTTCGCCATTAATATTGGATCTCGTTCGGTTACCAGTGCGATACCCGTACCCAACATCAAGTGCTTAGTCGCCGTCGCGACCGCGCTCAACGCAATAAGAGGGTCATGTGCATGCCAGTAATGTTTCGGCAGCTCATCTCCACCAGGCCAAGGCGACTTCCTACTCGTAGGAATATGAGTGTGTTCCGGGAAAAAGAGGGACTCAAATCCGAAGGCTTCAGCTTCTTTTCCCAATACGACAGGGTCTAGGGCGTAGTCCGTCGGAAAAATCATTAAACCAAATTTGGTCACGACGAATTCCCTTCAGAGCTCTACAACGCGAGATTTTGCAGCGTGTCGAGGCTTCGGTCTATCTTTGCAATATAACGTTTACCTGCTTGCCATCGATCACCATAGAAACCAACATTGTAGGCACTTAACGCACAACCATACTCCCCCTGGCACCTGTCTATGAGGTAGGAAAGAATCATCGCACCACAGTACACATTCTGTTCAGGATCATAGAGGTCATTGTTGCCACAAAAGTCCTGCCAATGTTTCGGTTTTACTTGAGCAGGGCCTACAGCTCCTCTGTGCGACACCACCGATTTTCGAAAGGAACTCTCTACGGAAATCAAACTCGCGATCAACTCAGCCTCAATTCTATGGCGCTTCGAAGCTTCGTAAATCCATCCTGAAAATTCCTCTGCAACCAAGGGATCAGTGCCAAAGCCTTTAACAAGCTTCTTACTTAACACCTCTTCACTTAAGCGTTCAGCTCTCGGAGATAACTCCAGAGCTTGATGAAAATAGCTTATGCCCACCTCATTCGGTATTACCGAAGGAATAAGTAAAAGACTCGCAACGAAAAAACCTATCAACCCGAACCGAATATTCACTGATCAACTCCTCAACCCATACATATGGGAGCGAAAACCTTGGAAAACACGTCGTAAATTTTTAGTTAATCGATCTATGGAGAATCGAGTCCGATGACAAAGCGATCATCGATACTAGACCCGATACCATAAATGCTACCCTCTCTCCGAGAATGTAACTCTTATGGGACCGCTAGTATACGCGACTTTGACAACAAACCTAAGCAAAATTGCAGAAAAAATGGGGAAATAATGAAGCTATCAGAACCAAAGCTTTCCAAGAGTTATCTTTGTTAAATTCAATAAGTTATGTCTTTTTAAACGATATCGCTAGATACTTTAGCCCGCTCTTAGAGCCGCTATTACCTCGGCTCGTTGCTCGTCATCGGATATTGGGAACGATGCTGAGGTTCTATCTACAAATGAGCCATATCGTTCAATCATCTGCCCTGCGATCGTTTCTGGTTCTCCCATCACACCAAATTCCTGCAAAATATCGTCAGTGATAAGCGCCCCCATATCGACCCATCGGCCCTGCTTGGACATAGCATTTAGCTCTGATTGCAGCTCACCTACTCCTATGGATTCTAGTACCCCCTTGTAAGCCGGGGTTGATCCATAAAAGGCAACCCTTTGCTGTGCTTCCTGTTTACTTTTTGCATATTCTGCCTCATCCCTTCCGGTTATAACAAAACAGGAATACGATAATTCAAAATCAGCTCTGGACCGGCCGCTTTTCTCAATGCCACGCTCTATTGCGGGCATCGTCACACTCTCTATATAGGGCAACGTACTGAAAGGGTGAATGATCATTCCATCGGCCACTTCTCCAGCGACTTCAGTCATTTTCGGACCCACCGCAGCCAGCACGACTCTTGGTGCCCCAAACTCCGTGTCTTGGGGCGTAAAAGCGGGCGTCATCAACGTATGGCGGTAGTACTCTCCAACAAATTCAAGAGGCTCAGAGTCGTACCAGTTACTCCATATTGCGCGCATGGCGAGTATCAACTCCCTCATTTGGGCCGCCGGCGCTCCCCACTGCATACTAAATCTTTTCGTGATGTGAGGCTTAATCTGAGAGCCCAGTCCCAGGGTAAAACGCCCTTGCGAGTACGCGTTAAGATCGTGGCCCAAATTCGCCAAATTCATCGGACTCCTCGCGAAAGCTACTGCAATTGAAGTCGCTAATTCGAGACGCTGACTGTGCTCTGCCGCAAGAACAAGCGGAAAAAAAGGGTCATGGTTCATTTCGGCAGTACGAATCCCGTCGTAACCCAAGCTCTCCAATCGCGTGACCATCTCTGGCACTTCTTTTAAGTTCGACCCGATTCCAGCGTCCACTTTCATTCCACTTCTCCTTTAACCCAAACTATCCAGCCGACAATTCAGAAATAATCTTGATTCTTTCTGACTTCGGAATATTTGCATAAGCTGCTGATGTGCGATCAACAATATCGCCGTACCTGGATCGTATCTGACCTGCTACCTTATCTGGCTCACCTATAATTGCGAATTCAGACATAATTTCTGGAGTAATCAATTCACCCATTTCAACCCACCGACCCTGCTTGGACATACTGTTTAAATCGCCTTGAAGCTCCCCTACTCCAATACTATCCAACACTGGCTTGTACGCAGGAGTCGATCCGTAAAAGGCAATCTGCTGCGCTGTCGCCCTCTTAGCCTCTTCGAGCTCTTCTTCGGTCTGTCCAGTGCACACAAAAACTGGGTAACTAATCTCAAAATCAGCTCGGGTCTTACCTGCTTTAGCAAAGCCTTTCTCCAAGGAAGGCAAAGTCGTTTCGCGCAGGTACTTTTCTGTCGTGAAGGCATGAACGATCATCCCGTCCGCAACTTCACCGGCCACTTCTGTCATCTTTGGGCCAACCGCTGCCAAAAAAACCTTTGGCGCTCCAAAGTCGTTACCTGAAGGTGTAAAAAAAGGCGTCATCAGTGTATGCGTATAAAACTTCCCAGCAAATTCGAGTGCTTTACCCTCGTGCCAATTATCCCAGATGGCCCGCATTGCTAGGATAAATTCACGCATTCTCGCCGCGGGACTAGACCAGGGCATACTAAAGCGCTTAGTTATATGAGCTCTAATTTGAGAACCTAAACCCAGTACGAACCGTCCTTTGGAATAAGCATTCAAGTCGTGTCCAATATTAGCCAAAGTCATGGGCGATCTTGCAAAGGCAACAGCTATAGAGGTCATTAATTCGACCTTTTCCGTATGCTGCGCCGCTACCAAAAGCGGAAAAAATGGGTCATGGGCGGTTTCAGCTGACATCAGTCCGGAGTAACCCATTTCCTCTAACTCCTGAGCCTGAGCCCCAACCATATCGAGATCAAACCCAACGCCTCCATCAACTTTCATAAAACCCTTCCCCTAATTAATCAAAAAAATCTAATGCTTAAGCCTTACTAGAACTGAAACTCGTCCGCAGAAAACGCATTTAAAGTATTATGCACATCCTCTGGATCACCCCCTAACGGCGCGATTATGTGAGTATGCACACCTCCTTCCGCGTCCTCCCGAATTCTGTCTTGAATCTCCTCCTTGCTTCCTATGATGCCTATTTCATCGATCATCGCATCAGTCATCGCACCACTCGTTTTAGCGCGATCCTTTTCTGCCCAGCCTTCACTAATAGTCGCGGCAGCATCCTCATAACCCGCCCAGGACAGAAAATTATTGTAGACCGGAGTGGCGTAATACGGTGCAAATTGAGCCCTGAACATGTCTCTACCACGTGCTTTATCATTTGTGCAGAGCACCATTGCTCTATTAACTATCTCTACACTTTCCGGATCTTTACCCGCCCGTTCAGCTCCTATGCGAACATGCTCCATCATTTTTGGCAAAGCCTTCTTTGGCCAAAGGTTGAATATTACTCCATCGCCAAATTCTGCGGCCATTTCAACCATTGAGGAGCGTAACGCCGCCAGGTAAATCGGCGGAGGGTTTTCCAGAGGAGCCTGCCTATAGCCTCGACTATAAAGAGTCTCTCCATCAAAATCAGTCTTATCTCCATTCAACATGGTTCGCACAAGCTGCGCGGTTTCTTTAACACGAGTCAAGGGTTTGTCTAGGGGGATACCATTCCATTGCCCCATGATAGTCTGGCTCGAAGAGCCTAGACCCATGACAAATCTGTCTGGTAACAGCTGAGATATTACGTTTGCCGATGCAGCCAAAACGCTTGGGGATCGGGTGTAAACGGGAGTCACTGCCACACCAATTCTCAAATTTTCAGTGTGGTGGGCTATGGCAGCAACCTGGGTGAGTGTATCCGGTGCACCCGAATCGCTAAACCACGCATCAGGAAAACCATGTTCTTCAGCCCATTTAATTCGGCTGATCGTATGCTCTATTTTTGGTCCTGCTGGTAGCGTGACGGCTACTCTCTTTGCTAGCGGCATGTTTGTATCCCCTTTTCCTCAAACTACTCGATGATTGCCTAGCCTCGCATTTTGCACCTTGAAAGATCAAGTCGTATGCTTAGATTTTTTAAGCCAAATTATTATGACTGATGTCGAATTAACAGCTGTCAGGGAAGCTCACCGCTTTGATGAGACGAAGCTCAATGCTTTTTTAGAAGAACAAATTCCAGACTATGAGGGACCACTCGAAGTCAGGCAATTTGAGGGCGGTCAATCTAATCCTACCTTTCAATTAATCACCCCGAAAAAAACCTTTGTCATGCGAAAACAACCTCCAGGAGAGCTATTACCTTCTGCTCATCAGGTGGACAGAGAATACAAAGTAATGGATGCACTCTGGGACACCGCCGTGCCAGTGCCCAAAATGTATCTTTTAAACGAAGATACCGAAATCGTTGGCACCAAGTTCTATGTCATGGAGATGGTCGAAGGCCGGCTTTTCACCGAAACGAGGCTACCCCAGCTTCAGAAGGACCAACGAAAGTCGCTTTATGAAGATCTAGCAAGAGTTCTGGCGGAATTGCACAAGGTCAACGCCGAAAAGGTAGGTCTTAGTGAATTCGGCAGACCCGGAAACTATTATGAGCGTCAGATTAACAGGTGGAGTAAGCAGTACCTTGCTTCACAAACTGAACAGATAGAGGCAATGGACAATCTCATGGCTTGGCTACCAGATAACATCCCCGATGCTTCCTCCTCAGCGATAGTTCACGGAGATTTTCGTTTGGGAAACGTGCTAGTCCACCCGAACCGCCCAAAGATCGTCGCTGTTTTAGACTGGGAATTGTCCACGCTTGGCGATGGGCTAGCGGACTTGGGATACATGTGCCAAGAGTATCATGGAGACTCTGAATCTCCCGATGGGCTCGCGGGAGCCGACCTGGAAGAACTCGGTATTCCCAACGAAAATCACATCGTACAAACCTACTGCGAACAACGTGGTATCGAGCACATTGAGAACTGGGAATTTTACCTTATCTATAACATGTTTCGCTCAGCAGGGATTATTCAAGGAGTCTACAAGCGAGGCCTGGACGGAAACGCCAGCTCAGATAAGGCTTTGGAGTATAAGGAAGCGGCCAGATTGAGATCAGAACGCGCCTGGGCTC
>CACFPX010000004.1:0-100012 GCA_902568205.1 K189A clade bacterium
TGACTTGGCAAAACGTCTAAGAGTGGTAGTCTACTTGTCGTTTTTCATTCTGCCACCACGATAAGGTTTCAAAACCTCAAAGCGTAAGAGTTAAAAAGATTGGACATACATTGCTATTGCAAACAATTTAACGCCACCGCGTCAGGGGCACCTCTGTTTCTGTACGATGCTAGCGAGGAATTTGAGCTGGAAGAAACCAGAGTTCTTCATGTCGGCTACCACAAAGATGCCTTAGTAAGATTCAACGATAGCGAGCATGAAGAGCGTGAGGATATCTCCAACAACATTAATTGGAAATTTTGCGCGAAATGTAATAGTCGGATGTATCACGAGTCCCAAAAACTTCCGGGTGTCTTAGTGTTCACTGTGCCTCTTTCAGCTGCTAAAGACTCCGGCCTAATCAAAGAAGGACAAGTGATATCGAGGGGCGACCTCGCAGGTTCAAACATCTTTTAACTCAAACCATAATCGATGGCGCGCCCGCAGGGACTCGAACCCCGAACCCCCAGGTTCGAAGCCTGGTGCTCTATCCAGTTGAGCTACGGGCGCAGCAATCGATTGAAGCCGAATCTTGCCTCAGCTGCTGCAATGGATCAACCAATAATCAGTTACGCAAAAGCCTACCAGACGTGGCTCCTGTGTATTCGTTGTTCTCCAACAAAACATCGCCATTCACGATGGTGTTCTTAATTCCAGTAGCTGTTTGTTTAATCCTTTTTTCACCCGCAGGCAGATCATGGACGATTTCAGGCAGGTCGGCACCGATAGTTTCGGGATCAAAAACAACCAGATCCGCCGCTAAGCCCTCGCGAATCAATCCTCGGTCATGCAAACCCCACAGGGTCGCAGTATCATATGTAATCTGCCTCACGCCTTCTTCAAGCGACATGGCTTCCTTTTCCCGCACCCAATAACTCAATAAATGTGTTTGCAAAGAACTATCCATAATTTGAGACACATGAGCTCCAGAATCAGAGAAGGTACAAACTGCTCTAGGATGTCGAATCATCTCGATTACAGGCTCATTTAACTCATTTGCAAGCGGTTGTCGGAAAAACATCTTCAGATCTTTTTCAAGTGCCATATCTATCATCAGTTCAACAGGATGGAGCCCTTTCTGCTTAGCAATTTCAGCCATGGAAGGCTTGTCATATACCATGTCGTCCATCGGATAAACGAACTCCCAAACTGGCGGCCTCGCTTCTGCCCCAACTACTTTGGGCCCCGTGTATTCCTGAGAGGCGATCTCGACTAACTTGGACTTAATGTGAGAATCTTTGAGCTTCGCTTTCTGTTCAGACAACGGAAGTGCCCGAAAATCGCTCCAGAATTCCCAGGTATCAAAGGGGGTATTACTCTCAAAAGATAACAAAGTGCTGAGTGCTCGACTGTGCACTTGAGCAAACATACGCCCACCCAATTCCGCAGTTTCATCAAGAAGATCAAAGTAGGGCCTCCAGTAATCCGGCGCAATACGCGAACTAAACATCCCCCAGGTTTGAGTCACACCCGACTCTACTGCAAGGTCCCGCAATCGTATGTGATACTCGCGGATACGCTCAGGGTCCCTTCCTGGAGATTCTCCCGCGATCTCAAATATTCCCTTACCGGTCTCGCCCATCGCGTTGACAATCGCTCGCACCTCTTCCCAGTTTGCCAACCGACTGGCAACAGGTTTGTCGTCCGCGGTAATGTGATTAAAAGTTCTGGAGGTCGAAAACCCAATAGCTCCAGCTTCTAACGCTTCTTTTACTATAGCTTCCATTTTCTTGACTTCATCTTCAGAAGCTTCATTTTCGAACGCACGCTCTCCCATTACATAGGTACGCAAAGCCGAGTGCCCTATATAACCAGCATAATTTATACCCTTCGGCAATTTATCAATTGCATCCAAATATTCTGGGAATGTCTCCCAGCTCCAATCTATACCGGCCAACATAGCGTCTCTGGACAAATCCTCAGCACGCTCCAAGCTCCGGAAAACCATGTCGGCCTCTTCTTCTCTGCATGGGGCTAGCGTGAATCCACAGTTACCCATCACCACGCTGGTAACTCCGTGATAACAAGAACAGGAACCGATTGGATCCCAAAATACTTGTGCATCCATATGAGTATGACCATCTACAAACCCAGGCGAGACAACGTGCCCTTCAGCGTCAATAGCTTTCGCTTTTTTTGAATCTATCCGGCCAATCGACGCAATCTTGCCGTCCAAAATACCGACATCGGCCCTGTAACGGGCTCCACCAGAACCGTCAATAATCGTTCCATTTTTTACAACAAGATCATAGTTCATTTGTCATCTCCCAATTAAACCTTAAACTATTAGCTCGTCTTTTCAGACCTAATATTAGAAACTATCTTCTTAAAACAATAACATGCTCTGAGATCGAGTTCCCGCAAATTGACAAACATTCATTATGAAGTCCATCCAGGCCGAGGACCGTACCTACTCATGGTTCACGGATTTCTCTCGTCTAACGCTCAATGGATCGAAAACATTGATGCCTTAAGCGAATTTTGTAGGCCGGTTACTGCAGAACTCTTTGGACACGGAAGATCTCCTTCACCAGGCGATGTTGAGCATTACCATCCAAACCATTATGTCTCGGAGTTTGAAAAAATAAGGCAGGACTTAAATACAACATCCTGGTTCGTATGTGGTTACTCATTAGGGGCGGCTCTGACAGCGAGATATAGTTGCCTCCATTTCGATCAAGTTATCGGTCACATAATGACTAATTCAAACTCAGCCTTCGCCAGCGAGTATCAATCGAGAGAATGGAAAAAGACAGCGAAAAAATCTGGAGACAACATCCAAACTGGCGGTTTACCTGCAATCGAGAAAATCCCGGTTCATCCTAGGCACGCGAAGAAACTACCTTCCAGAATCTATGCTGCCCTTGAGCAAGACTCAGCTTTACTCAACCCTATTGGGATAGCAAATACCCTGAGAGCTACCACTCCCAACGCAAGTATTAGAGCGCTCGCGATCGAGAATCATTCTCCTGCATTATTATGTTGGGGAAGTCAGGAAAAACGATTTTTAGAATCTAAAATTTGGGCAGAAACAAACATGCCTAAGTTAGAAATCACTGAAATAGAAGCTGGCCATGCAGTAAACATGCAAAAGCCCCAGGAGTTTAATCAAACAGTTCAATCATTCTTGAAGAAATGCGCCACATTGTAGACATCCTCATAGAAGAACGAGCTACCAAACTCATGAATAATCCGCGTATTTGGTCTTTTGTGCAGTCACGAATCTACCCCTACCTGAAATATAAAGAAGCAAAAGAATTAATTGACCACGTAACACCAATGGAAGGAAGGGATATATTTGACCACCTTGGGAAGCTTTTGAATCTAAACCTCAAGGCTACCGGCTTGAAAAATATACCCGCAGCGGGCAGGGCAATCCTGATGCCTAACCATCCATCAGGGATAGCCGACGGGGTAGCCGTATACGAAGCCATTAAATCAGTGCGACAAGATATTAAATTTTTCGCAAATCGAGATGCTGTGCGATGTGCACCGACGCTGAAAGATATAATTATCCCGGTTGAATGGATGGAACATAGACGCGACCATACTAAAAGTAAGGAAACCGTTAAATCTATGATTCAAGCTTTCAAGGAGGAAAAACTTATAGTGATATTTGCCTCGGGGAAATTGGCCCGACCAACCCCTCTGGGTTTGATCGAACGCCCATGGCTTGCTTCCGGAGTCTCTCTGGCCCAGAAGTACGACTGCCCGATAGTTCCGATGCACATAAAGGCTTCAAATAGTTTCTTGTATTACCTTTTTTGGTTTCTGAATACTGAGATAAAAGATATGACGTTATTCAGGGAATTATTGAATAAAGTGAATAGCCGATATTACATCAAAACGGGCAAACCGATTTCTTCGAACGAGGATCCTGAAACCCTAACACCCAAGCTACGACATTACGTCATTTCTCAGCTCAAACGTGGCAACGAGGACTTCATTACTTAGAGCTGAATCACTTAGAGCTGAATCTTTAACTTGAAGATTACTCGATCGCTCAAATTAGTACGATTTTGGTAATTCCAGAACATGCTCGCTCACGAAATTTTGAACCATCTCCTGTGAGATGGGCGCAATTTTCATCAACCTGGCCTCTCTCCAATACCGTTCAACGTGATACTCAGTCGCGTACCCAAATCCACCATGAGTCTGAACCGCCCTATCAGCAGCAAAGAAAGCCGCATCTGCGGCTAACCACTTGGCCATATTTGCTTCAGCGCCACAGGACTGACCATTATCGATCAACCAAGATGCCTTTCTTATCATTAATTCTGCGGCGTCCAATCTCATTTTTGCCTCAGCAAGTGGAAACGCTACACCCTGGTTTTTCCCAATCGGACGACCAAACACAACTCTTTCGTTAGCATAGGCCACCGCTTTCGCCATGGCAGCACGACCGATGCCGAGAGCTTCTGCCGCGATCAAAATACGCTCGGCATTCAGGCCATCTAAAAGATAACGAAAACCCTTACCTTCCTCTCCTACACGGTCTGACAGTAACACTGGCAAATCGTCGTAAACGACTTCACAGGTCGCCACAGCATTACGACCCAACTTATCTATCGGGGAAATAGACACTTCATCTCGTTGTAGATCTGCCAGTAACAAGGTCATGCCGCCCGTCCTAGACTCTGTGGCCTCTTTTTCAGTTGTTCTTACTAGCAGCAAAACTTTCTCAGATTGCAAAGCTTTAGTCGTCCAAACTTTCCTGCCCTTAACAAGATAATTATCCCCTTCTAAACGGGCTGACGTAGTAATAGAGGTCGTATCTGTTCCAGCGTCTGGCTCCGTGACACCAAAAGCAACATGCAAATCCCCCTTAGCGACTCTTGGCAAATACTTTTGCTTCATCTCTTCCGAGCCATACTTGACGACGGGGTGCATGCCAAAGATCGACAAATGTAAGGAAGTAGCGCCATTCATCGCTGCGCCGCTTGCAGCAACTTCCTCTAATACGAGACTTGCTTCCGTAATTCCTCGACCGCTACCGCCATAGGCTTCCGGAATAGCTATACCCAGCCAACCAGCTTCGGCCATCGCTTCATAAAAATCCCAAGGAAATTCGTGTTCCGTATCCTTCTTTGACCAATAATCATCAGGAAAATCAGCGCATAGTTTTACCACTGACTCTCTTATTAATAGTTGCTCTTCACTTAATTCAAAATTCATATTTCTAACAGGCCTCTTTGAATAAGATATTCTTGCTGATCTAGCGAACCGATCGCCATAGTATATGATACTTAATGCCAAGGGAGGATTTAATGAGCGGCAAATTTTACGAAGAACTTCAGGTCGGCGACGAATTCGCCCATTTGCCTGCAAGGACCGTTACAGAAACTGATAATCTGCTATTCACAACGCTCACCATGAATACTCAACCACTGCACTTAGATGAAGAATTCGCGAAAAAGACCGTTCATGGAAAGATATTGGTGAATAGTATTTTCACCCTTGGATTAGTGGTGGGACTCTCCGTGAGTGACACCACGCTTGGCACAACTATTGGGAATCTGGGATTTGACAAAACTACATTTCCGAACCCCGTATTCATAGGCGATACCCTAAGCGCGTCTACCAAGGTCCTAGAGAAGCGGGAGAGTAAAACTAAAACTGATAGAGGAATCGTTACTTTCGAGCACACAGCCACGAACCAACACAATGATATCGTTTGTTTGTGTATCAGAACGGGAATGATGGCGAGGAAAAATTCATGACAGCTATCCATCTAAGAAGGTCTCTACATTTTGTCCCCGGGGCAAACGAAAAAATGTTTTTGAAATCCCTCGCAAGCGGAGCCGACTCATTGATACTGGATCTTGAAGACGCAGTAACGCCACAAAAAAAAGGCGACGCAAGACAAGTGATCAGAGACTGGCTTAAGTCGGCCGATTTTGGTGGCAAAGAAAAAACCGTTCGAATTAACCCGGTCGATAGCCCTTGGGGTCTAGAGGACATTGAAGTTGTAATGCAAGGCCATCCAGACTCCTTGGTGATTCCTAAAGTTTCAACTTTCCAGGAACTCCTAAAACTCGATGAGGAGATAACAAAATGGGAAACGCAACTTGAACTGCCAAAAAAATCCGTGAATCTGATTCTCATTACCACTGAGACCCCAAAGAGCATTCTCAATTTGCCCTCATTTACTGACTGCGAAAGAGTAGCGGCACTGTCATGGGGAGCTGAAGATCTAGCCGCATCGCTGGGCTCCACAAAAAATAGAGGGCCGGACGGCTCTTATCTCGATATCTACAAACATTGCCGAAATATGACTCTGATATGTGCCGCCGCTGGGGACGTGCAACCAATCGACACTGTTTTCGTCGATTTCAAAGATTCAAAAGGCCTCCAGAAAGACTGTGAGGAAGCCTCTTGGATGGGATACACGGGAAAAATGACCATTCACCCCGATCAGCTAGAGGTCGTCAACGCGGCTTTCTCGCCAGATAAAACCGAGGTCAACACCGCAAAAAGGTTGATTGAAGCCTTTACAGAAGCTGAAAAACAAGGACTCATGGCGATAGCCTTTGAGGGCCAAATGGTCGATGTGCCGCATCTAAACCGAGCAAAAAAGCTTCTTGCAAGAGCCGAACTAATCGAGCAAGTATCAAGTTAGGAGGACTACATGGATATCGAACTTAACACAGAGAAAATGAAAGCCAGGATCGAAGACGGTATCGGTTGGATGACATTTAACAACCCAGAAAGACACAATGCCTTGGCGCTTGAGATGTGGCAAGGAATGGGAGATATCCTAGAGGCCTTCAACAGCAACGAGAACGTTCGAGTTGTGATTATGAGGGGTGCAGGAGGAAAATCTTTTGTGTCTGGAGCAGATATCAGCGAATTTGACAACAAACGTTCTAACGCGGCTCAGCGAAAAGAATATGGGAAGATAGCTGGACGCGGTTCAACGTGGCTCAACAAACTCAAAAAACCGTTGATCGCTCTGGTTGAGGGATATTGCATCGGAGGCGGCCTGGCTACTGCGTTGTCAGCCGATATTCGATTCGCCACACCCGACTCAAAATTTGGCATTCCAGCAGCAAAACTCGGTTTAGGATATGAGTTTGAAGGCCTAGCCAAATTAGCCAGAGTTGTCGGACCGAGTCACGCAAGGGACATTATGTTTTCGGCCCGCTTTTTCGAAGCAGCTGAGGCAAAAAAAATGAATCTGATCAATTTCATAGAATCACGGGAATCTATAGAAGAAGCCTGCATCAAATACGCTCACTTAATCGCAAAAAATGCCCCACTCACAGTGGGCGCCGCAAAAATGGCAATAAATGTTTGGGAAAACGGCTCTCCCGAGACAGAGGTCGACTTGGTTAAGCAGGCAGTAGATAAATGTTTCAACAGCGACGACTACAAGGAAGGTAGAGCAGCTTTTAAAGACAAGCGCACACCTGCCTTTCAGGGCAAATAAACCTTATTCATTTAGCTAGGAATAGCCCCAATCTGCTAGAATGATGGCTTTAGACTCAGGAGTCGCTTTTGGCTTCCTCAAAATCTGTAACCGCCTGCGTCCTTATAATCGGAAACGAAATTCTCTCCGGCCGCACGCAAGACATTAATCTAAACTATATTTCAAAAAACCTCGGCAAATGGGGAATCCAGGTTCGAGAAGCGCGAGTCATTCCTGATGTCGAAGAAACTATTATTGAAACCTTGAACTCAGTCAGAAAGCATTACGACTATGTCTTCACCACAGGAGGCATCGGTCCTACTCATGATGACATCACCGCTGTATGCATTGCCAAGGCCTTCAATAAGCCCGTTGTGAGACACCCTGACATCGAAGCACGGATCAATACTCGCCCGGCCCCATCCGAAGTTATGGAATCTCGCTTACTGATGGCAAGAGTCCCGGAGGGTGCAGAACTTATAGATAATCCAACAGGTGGCCCTCAGGGCTTCTTCATTGAAAATGTTTATGTGATGGCAGGCATTCCTCGAGTCATGCAAGCGATGCTTTCTTCTTTAGAGGGATCACTTAATTCTGGAGATGTAGTGCATAGTTTTTCAATTCGCGCCTACCTTGGCGAAAGTCAAATTTCCGAGCCTTTGGGTAAGGTACAAGATGAATTTTCAGATCTGGATATCGGCAGTTACCCTTTCCTGGCCGAAGACCGCTATGGAACGATGCTCGTCATTCGCGGTACTAACCTAGAAGATATTCAGAACGCCGCAGATGCGATCAAAGAAATTATAATTTCTGGAGGCGAATCTCCAGAAATTCTGGGTTTCGAGCAAAACGCTTAATCGCTCAAAATTTTACGTTTCCTCCACTGACTACCAGGCAAATTACCTTGCTCTGCGAGTGGTGTGGACCATTTTTCAGCAGGGCAGCAAAGGCCACAGCAGCGGAGGGTTCAACTAATATTTTAAGGCACGACATTAAGATCGCCTGGGCATCCTTGATTTCAGCTTCGTCTACAAGGTGTATGGGCAATGAATATTTTGACAGAATCTCAAAGTTCAGCTCACCCAAGGCTGTTCGCAAACCGTCTGCGCAAGTTTTGGGCTCCATCTGCGGCTGACGTACCCCAATGCGGAGACTCTCATGTGCATCACTTGCCAACAGTGGTTCGGCTCCAACTACTTGCGCAGAGTCACCAACAGATAACACGTTACCACCGGCTAATCCTCCTCCTCCAACGGGTAACCAGATCTCTTCCACCGCCTCTAGTTCCTCCATAACCTCCAGCCCTAGCGTACCCTGGCCTGAGATAACGTCCAGGTGGTCATAAGGAGGTATAAAGGTCATGTCCTTATGCTCGATTAAATCCTTAACCGCTAATTCTCGAGATCCCAGGCTATTACCACAAGTAACAATGTGAGCACCGTATCGTTCGATAGCGCTAAATTTAAATTCAGATGTGGCTTCTGGAACCACTACAGTACAATGCAAACTGAGTTTGCTTGAAAATGCGGCAAGTGCCGCCCCATGATTACCAGACGAGTGGGTGATTACTCCTTTTTGCCGATCTTTTTCGCTAAGGGAGAGGAATGCGTTCGCCACACCTCTATACTTAAAGGATCCGCTCTTTTGAAAGTTTTCGCATTTGAAATAGAGACTGGCGCCACACATTTTATTCAGCGTGACACTCGTCAACAGAGGCGTCTCGTTTAGATATCCGCTTATCCTTTTCCTAGCTTGTTCTATATCGGTTTTAGATAACAAAGAAACCTTGCGCCTTAGAACCCCTCGCGCAGGGTCACCGTCTGGTTAAATACCCTTGCATCTTCGTCTTTACTAAAATAACCAATTCGCTCGAACTGAAACTGCCGCTGATCCAAGCCTAAAGCCTCTGGCTCAATAAACGCATCGCATTCAAGTAAGGATTCAATATTTATCTCATCCATGAAATTATCCGCTTTAGGGTCGGGCACGTTGAAAAGGCGAGCGTATTTTTTAACCTTAATTTGTTGTGCTCCAGACTCAGATACCCAGTGTATGACACCTTTAGGTTTCAGTCCGCTAGTGTCCTGTCCGCTTCGTGACTCAGGAAAATACGTACATCTAAGCTCTGATATTTCTCCATTTTCGCCATACACCAGTTCATCACACTGTATGATGAAACCATAGCGCAATCGAACAAGACCATCCGGTTGCAAACGCTTCCACTTTGAAGGAGGCTCGACAGAAAAATCTTCGCGCTCGATATAGAGAGTCCCAGAAAAAGGTATGGACCTCGAGCCCAGATTTTCACGTTTCGGGTGCCAGGGAGCTTCTAACAACAACTCACCCTGATCCCAGTTAGTAATGACGACTTTGAGTGGTTCTAACACGCACATAGCTCGGGGGGAATTGGACTCTAGCTCTTGTCGGATACAAAATTCCAACAACTCCATTTCAACCACATTCGATTGTTTGGTAACTCCCACCCTCGAACAAAACTCACGTATTGCGGCAGGAGGCACGCCCCTTCGACGAAGTCCAGCTATCGTCGGCATACGAGGATCATCCCAACCCTCTACAATCTTGTCAGCAACAAGTTGGCTAAGGTGGCGTTTGCTCATCACAGTATATTCGAGACCAAGTCTGGAAAATTCAATTTGTGGAGGGTGGTAGTCGATATCAATATTTTCTATCACCCAATCATACAAAGGTCGATGATCCTCAAATTCCAGTGTGCAAAGAGAGTGGCTTATATGCTCTAGGGCATCGCATATGCAATGCGTGTAGTCATACATGGGATAAATACACCACTTATCTCCAGTCCTTTGATGCGATTGATAACGAATCCGATAAATGACCGGGTCTCTCAGATTCATATTGGGGGAAGCCATATCGATTTTTAGCCTAAGTACCTGGCTACCTTCCTCAAACTTGCCCTGCTTCATTGACCTAAACATTTCTAGACTTTCATCAATACTCCGATCCCGATAAGGACTGTTCTTTCCAACCTCGGTCAACGTCCCTCTCGATTCGCGTATTTCCTCACTCGTCTGACTACAAACATAGGCTTTCCCATCCAGAATCAATCCTTCCGCAAATATGTAAAGTTGCTCAAAATAATCCGACGCATAGGTCAAGTGATCCCAGGTGTAACCTAACCACTTAACGTCTTCCAAAATTGATTGGACGAAAATCTCGTCTTCTTTTTCAGGATTCGTATCGTCAAAACGAAGGAAGGTCTTGCCACCAAATTCCTGGGCTACACCGAAATTCAAGCAAATACTCTTTGCGTGTCCAATATGAAGAAATCCATTTGGCTCGGGAGGAAATCGGGTGATTACTCCATGCAATAAGCGATCAGCACTAACATCGCTCTTTATTCGTTGTCGTATGAAGTCATTGCCAGGCTCATCGCTTTTTTGTGTATCGACAGTCATTTATCCACTAAACCCGTTTCGTAATCATCCCTAAACTGGTTAGACTGAAAAAAACAAGTGCAGTTGGGCCGCATCATCGAATACACCACCTTCAAAAAAATCTGGCTAGCGGTCCTGATCACAGCTCTTCTTGCCCTCGCTATTTTCTTTTTTACCAAACCAGTATCGAAGTTAGAGATTATCGCAAATAACCTGCTGGGAGAAAAATGGTATCAGATTCGCATGGGAGAAAACCAAATAGGCTATATGCACAACGCAGTAGCAAAAACTCAAGATGGCGACTGGCAGTTCGAAAGCACTAGTCACTTTAACGTTTTGAGCAACAATCCGGTAACCACCTCAAAGACACTGATTTTTTCGCACACTCCTCCTCACATCGTATCCTTCGCAAACTTCCGGACAATTCAGGGATCAATCGATAATGAGATAGAAGCCCTGCTACAGAAGAATGTCTATGAGGTTTCTGTCAGGCGAGGCACAGAATTAACTAAGGAAGAATATGATTGGCAATTCAATCTGCGAGACTACTTAACTATTGAAATGTGGTTAGAGTCAAAGTCTCCAAGTAACGGCGATACAATCGTAAGTAGAAGTCTTGATCTTGAGAAACTCCGGGTAACTAAACGAAAATTCAATTTAGTAAACAAAAACAAGGAGGGGTACCTCATCCAGAGCGCCTCACCGATCTCGCCTACCAAAATTTTTCTCAACTCAGATCTGCAAACTGAAAAATTAGAGATGGCTGGGATATTCGCAATAGAAGCCTCCGACATCAAAGAAGCGAAGTCATTAGCTAAGATAACAAGTAGAAGCGATCTTCATATCCCGGTGCGAACTAGGCTATTAAATACTTCACAGATAACGCAGATTGATCTACGAACTAAATTAAACCAGCTAAATGATAAAAAGATCAGGACGTATATCCCAGACACGCTATCCAGTCATCCAGTCGCTCGAGAAGAAACTGGAAATCCGGATGCTTTCTTGGGCGAAACCCTCAGATACCCAGTTAATCACCCAAAAATCAGGACACTCAACGGCTTGCCCAGCAATATCTCTACAAAAGAAGATCTCGATAAACTAGTTGCTTATACCAATTCATTACTCAGTTATAGAACAAACTATGCTGTCGGATCAGTGGTTACGGCCCTTGAACGCGGGTATGGCGAATGCACTGACTTTGCGGATCTTTTCACAACGCTTGCCAGATCGTTGGGACTTGCAGCTAGACCGGTCTATGGCATCGCATACAGGGACGGGGGGCGGCCCAAATTCATGTTCCACGCCTGGAACGAAGTCTACATAAACGACCAATGGATAAGCGTGGATGCGACCTGGAATCAAAACCCCGCAGATTTTACCCACATCAGCTTAGACGACAACGAGTACTCAGCCATACTGCTCGCAAGCACGACAAAATCAGTCGAATTCGAGGTCACATCAGTTTCGTACGACTAACTATGAAGAATGATCAGAAGAATTCCGGATCAAACCTTCCTGGGAAACAGATGCTATCAGTTCACCTTCCTTAGAAAAAAAATCAGCATGATTCATACCTCTTGAACCGTTCGCAGAAGATGTTCTTTTATTAAACAACATCCAGTCGTCAATGGGCACGTCTCGATGTATCCACAGAGAATGGTCCAAGCTTGCCAATTGCAATTTCTGCCGGGAAACCGAGGACATATGAGGTAACGTGGACGTTGAGACCAAACCCATGTCAGAGGCATAACCGACTAAACAGCGAGACAATTCTTGATCATACGGATCAACATTCTTACGAAACTTAACCCAGACTGGATTACTAAATCGCTCCATTTTCCATTCTTCTGATCCTAGCTGAAAAACTGATCGAGTCTGAAAAGGCCTTTGAATCCGTGCCATAGGACTCATGTTGTCATGCGCATTTTTCATATTGACCGCAACTTCCACATCATCCTCTAACTCTTCCGGAGGCGGGACATTAGGCATCGGCAAAGAATGTTGATAGCCAGATTCTCTAATCTGGAAGGAGAGATCCATGTTGAAAATTGGGTCCCCATTCTGAATGGCTACAATTCGTCTCATCGAAAAACTATTTCCATCTCGAACTCGTTCAACTTCAAACAAAATCGGTTTATCCCCAATTCCCCCTCTTAAGAAATAAGCATGTAGTGAATGTAAATCCCGATTTTCAATAGTTTGATAAGCAGCGCGCATCGCCTGCGCGAGGACTTGGCCACCAAATAATCTGAAACCTCCGCGATCCTCGTTTTCTCCCAAGAACAGATCTTCGTCGATTTTTTTCAAATCGAGAATCGAAATCAATCTTGACTCTCTTGGTTCCTGCTTCCCCATCTATTCCATCACTACTTTTAAAGAAATAGATTATAACTCTTTAGTTTCATTCCAAGTGATAAGGAGATATCTCTTTTTAATCGACTTAGCACTTGACCTTCAAATAGCGTCTATGAGACAACCTCGTCAGCGATAGGAATCAGACCATCTATGAAAAACGAATTTGTAGACAAGCTAGTCAGGGCATCCAAACAGGGTTCTAAATATCCGAGTTTGTCGCTCGAAAAGCCAGGCGCTACTACCGAACTTGCTTATGAAATACAGCAGCTCTTTGTCGCTGAACTTAAAACTGAAAAAGCTGGTTACAAAGCAGCTGTAACTAGCGAACCGATTCAACAAATTATGGGCATCGAAGCACCGGTGAGCGGCGTGCTATTCTCTTCCGGAGAATTTGCCGCGAATACCATTATCGAAGATTCAAAAGACTTACTCATCGAGACGGAACTAGGGTTTCAGACCAAAAAACGACATCAGACAACCAGTAAAACCAGACGAAGTGTATGCTCTATTTGAGTGCTACTACCCGATGATCGAAATCGCTTCACCTAACCTAGAGAGCAAACCAAATGGCATAGACCTTATCGCGTCAAACTCAGCCTCTTTTGGATTCATCAAGGGAGAGCCTATTGGTTTCGACACAAGCGACCCCGACTCTGCTGTCGCTAGCTTAAGCCGGGGTAACGAAGAATTGCATTCTGCAAATTGTTCCTCAGTCATGGGAGGACAATCTGTAGCGCTCGCTTGGTTAATAAATCAGATCCTTTCTCAAGAAGCTCTAATACCATCAAATTCGCTATTGATGAGCGGCTCGGTCGGGCCAGCACATCCTGCGACTCCCGGCCAATACATAGGCCGTTTCGGGGATTTGGGCGACATCAGTTTTTCGATCAAATAGATTCACTTTCCTATTTCGAATATATTGTTTTCAATATATTCCATGTTTTTCTCAATCCAACATTGATAAGTTGCGGCTGAATCGAGCCACAAAACAAAAGGAACAGTCATGTCCGCGTACTTAGACGAAATCAAGAAAGTCGAATCTACTATCAATGGGAAGGAAGAATGGAAGGCTATTAATCCGGAATATTCGGTCCGCATGAAACTGCAAAACCGTTTCAAAACAGGGCTTGAGATCGCTCAGTACACGGCAGACATCATGCGCAAGGACATGGCAGACTACGACGCAGACCCATCCCAATACACGCAGTCTTTAGGTTGTTGGCACGGTTTTATAGCCCAACAAGTGATGATGGGTGTGAAACGGCATAGGAAAACCACAGATAAAAGTTATATTTATCTCTCGGGCTGGATGGTGGCAGCACTCCGATCACAATTTGGTCCTCTTCCAGATCAAAGCATGCATGAGAAAACAAGTGTGGCGAATCTGATCGAGGAGATTTATACCTTCTTGAAACAAGCCGATGCGAGAGAATTAAGACATTTATTCGCTGAGTTGGATGAAGCACGCCAAAGTGGTGGCGATGTAGACGGTATACTAAAACAGATTGATAACTTCGAGACTCACGTGGTTCCCATCATCGCCGATATTGATGCTGGTTTTGGAAATGAAGAGGCAACCTATCTGCTCGCCAAAAAAATGATCGAAGCTGGAGCCTGTGCTATACAAATCGAAAACCAAGTTTCAGATGCAAAACAATGCGGACACCAAGCAGGTAAAGTTACAGTACCGCACGAAGATTTCGTGTCTAAAATCAACGCCATTCGCTACGCTTTTCTTGAGTTAGGCATCGATAACGGCATCATCGTCGCGAGAACAGACTCGCTTGGAGCAGGGCTTACTCAAAAAATCCCGGTTTCTATCACCAGCGGTGACCTTGGGAGTCAGTACTGCGAATTTCTGGATACTGATCCGATCAGCGAGCTCAGTGAAATTAAAGATGGAGACATCACGATTAACCAGGGAGGGCAGATAGCAAAGCCCAAGCGGCTTGATAACGGCTTGTATGCATTCAAAGAAGATACTGGAATTGACCGAGTCGTCTTGGACTGCATAACAAGTTTGCAGCATGGAGCCGACTTACTGTGGATCGAAACAGAAAAACCAAACGTGGAGCAAATCGCAGAAATGGTTAACCGAGTCAGGGAAGTAAGACCCGAAGCCAAACTTGTGTATAACAACTCTCCTTCCTTCAATTGGACGCTGAAATTCCGCGAGCAGGTCTACGAGGATTGGAAAGCTGCAGGTAAAGATATTTCAGCCTACCCAGACCCAGCTGTTGACGAAAAAGGTCTTATGGATGTGAGCATGGACGGCACTGAACTAGCTGAGCAAGCTGATGCTCTGGTTCAAAGCTTTCAGCGAGATGCTGCTCGGGAAGCCGGTATTTTTCATCACTTGATCACCTTGCCTACCTATCATACGGCGGCGTTATCAACGGACACTCTTACAGAAGGTTATTTTGGTGATCTGGGAATGTTAGCTTATGTTCGCGATGTTCAGCGACAGGAGATTCGTAATGATCTTGCAGCCGTTAAACACCAAGATCTAGCCGGTTCAAATATCGGCGACGACCATAAAGAATACTTCCTCG
This sequence comes from K189A clade bacterium, assembly GCA_902568205.1. Classification (GTDB taxonomy): domain Bacteria; phylum Pseudomonadota; class Gammaproteobacteria; order Pseudomonadales; family Azotimanducaceae; genus UBA4421. The sequence goes on from CACFPX010000004.1 coordinate 15,771, forward strand.
GCGAAAAAGCGTTGTTGGCTGGAGGAGCAGCGAACACCATGAACCAATTTTAAACAGACGTTTTGTACTGATGTGATTAGCGCTGGGGATGAGCTCCCTGGCTTTAATCGTTTGGACTCAACTCCCGCTCCAAGCTATGCTCCTTTCTGGGAAGGAGTAAAATATGAAGCAGCAAACTGCAGCCGATGACCTAGACCAAATCACTCTAGATCTTAGAGAGGAAGGGCTGGAGCTCTACCGCGTATTAAAAGAGATGGACACCGCTTTCTGGTCCGAACAGTCTTCTTTCAAGGCATGGACGATTTGGGACGTGGTTGCTCATTTGCATATCGCAGATCACATGGCCTTAACCTCGTTAAACAGCTCAGAGACATTCGAGACTTTAATGGGTTCTATAGCAGAAAAAGGGTCAATCAGAGAGTATGCCGAAGAGTGGTTGTTAGCGGGAAGGAAACAGCCACTCTCAGGGCCTGAAATACTTGAAAAGTGGTGGTCGAGCTTCGAAGAAATGTGTTCCGCATTCCAAAAAGCAGACCCAGATAAACGATACGTCTGGGCAGGTCCAGGTATGAAGGCTCGAATGCTCGCTACTGCCCGGCAGATGGAAACTTGGGCGCACGGGTGGGAAGTCTATGATCTAATGAAATTAAAGAGACCTCAAAGCGAAAGACTCAAAAATATCGCAACCATAGGCGTTAAAACCTATGGCTGGACTTTTGCAAACCGCGGTCTGGAGACACCTACACCGCAACCGAAAGTCGAGCTATTATCACCAAATGGGTCAACTTGGACTTGGAATGATGAAACGGAAGGAGAACTCGTTTCTGGTTCAGCTGTAGAGTTCTGTCAAGTTGTAACGCAAGTGAGAAATATCAAAGATACCAATCTCCAGATTAGCGGTGAAAATGTAACTAAATGGATGGAAATCGCACAATGCTTTGCAGGACCACCCGAGGACCCTCCTGAACCCGGATCCCGAACCTGAAATAACACAAACGAATTACACTCAATATAAGTCAGAGCGAGAAAACACTATGGAAATAAGATCAGTGGCGTTGAAGAACAGACCCGAGGGAATCCCAAAATCGGAGGATTTTCAAGTTATCACACAAAAACTTGAGCCACCGAAAGAAAACGAAATTCAAGTACGTAACGTATGTATGTCAGTTGACCCTTACATGCGGGGGAGAATGGTAGACAGAAAATCTTACGTGCCTCCATTTCAAATCGGCGAAGTACTGACTGGCGGAGCAATCGGGAGAGTCATCGAATCCGATCACCCAGATTTCAAGACAGGAGATTTTGTCTCAAGTCACTATGGATGGCGGGAAGGCTTTACAGCAACCACTGAGGGAATCGAAAAATTAGGAAATCTACAAGCCAGCCCCTCCATGTATCTTGGCACCATTGGAATGCCCGGAATGACCGCTTACGTGGGGCTATTGGAGGTTGGAGCGCTTAAAGAAGGCGAAACCATCTATGTTTCGGGAGCCGCAGGCGCTGTAGGCTCTATAGTCGGGCAGATTGCTAAATTGAAAAACTGTAAGGTCATTGGTAGCGCAGGGTCAGACGCCAAAGTCCAACTTCTCACCGAAGAGCTGGGTTTTGATCATGCTTTCAACTACAACAACGGCCAAATATTGGGCCATTTAAGAGAGGCTGCACCAGAAGGTATCGATATTTATTTCGATAACGTAGGAGCAGACCACCTTCAAGCTGCAATAATGCATATGAGGCAATTCGGCAGAATTCCTCTATGCGGTGCCATCGCACAATACAACGATACTGAGCCCAGACCAGGTCCTAACAATTTAGCTGTAGCTATAGGTCTCGGACTTACGCTTAGGGGTTTTATCGTGAGTCACTTCGATCACCTTAAATCCCAGTTTAGAAACGATATGGAATCGTGGGTAAATGAGGGCAGCATCAATTCTAAAGAGACTGTTTATGAGGGTATAGATAATGCTGGCGAAGCCTTCATAGGCCTTTTTACTGGCGCAAATACCGGAAAAATGATCGTGAATTTAGAAAACTGATAAAACCAAACTCGAAGTGCCTACATAGCATGGTGACAGTTTGAAAATTAAGTGGTCATCTGAAAATCTAACTACTTGTAGCAATAAAAGCCCAGGCAGAGTCTGCTCCGCTTCGAGCAACCTCTTGGCCTAGTAAAGTTTGCCATTCGAATTCGTTCCCCCACTCATCACGCCAAGACCACAAGCGTTTCGTGTAATGGTGCAATCTATGTTCTTGAGTGAACCCCATCGCTCCGTGCACTTGATGTACCTGCTCCGCAATGAAACCTGCAGCCTCACCTACTCTCGCTTTGGCTGCCGCCACTTCTAGAACAAAACGCCGATCCCCCAACGCATCGATGGCAGCTTCAGCTGCCCTCCTAGAGGCTGCAACTTCGCACGCCACTAAAGCCAAGCTATGCTGGATCGCTTGAAACTTGCTGATACTCCTTCCGAACTGAGTTCGCTCAGATGCAAACTGAACACCCAAATCCAAAACCCTTTGCATGCAACCAGCTAACATACAGACTCGAGTTAGAGCCATTTGCGCATAGGGGTCAGACCCAACAGAGATTTTTTCTCCCTCGGAGAAAGCCAGGACGTCTCGCCTTTCGCCAGCAACGTTAAACCCCGAGTCAATCAATTCTCGGTCACCCAGCATTACTACGGAGTCTTTTCCTTTCTCAATAACGCCGATACGACCGACGGTCATACCAAATGGCACGTTAAAAATTTGATTTCCCGACAACTCTCCTACACCACTCATCTGCTCGGAATTACCGAACCAGACATTCATAAGAAGTGTTTCAGAAATCGGTAATGGCACTGCGTGACGCCCACACTCGATGAGGAACTCATATAAGTCAGACAGTGAGGTCCCGCTCTCTTCAGAACCCAACAAATTAAATCCGTTCTTCTTGAGCAAATCCCATAGAGCTGCAGGCACGTTGTCCCCACCTTCGCAAAGATCTAATAAAGATTTATCACAATGGTCGGCAAAAATTCTAGAGGCCGTATCCAATATGAGATCGATTGTACGCTCTGTCATCTAAGCCCTAATCCTCTCGCAATAACACCACGCATAATCTCTCGTGTGCCTCCCCTAAGCGTAAAGGAAGGTGACAATAAAATCGTATCCATGAAAGTTTTTTTGAAGCTACTAGAAAGGCTCAATGGGGCAGCCAATCTGGCTATCTCCGGCAAGACCTTTTCAAAGTTATTACCCAATTCCTTAACCAAAGCTGCCTCATGAGCCACGTCTTTTCCATCTTCTAACATACTAGCGATAGAAATAGACATTCTTCTCATAGTCATAAGGTGGGAAGTTATCCTGCCTATAGCCGCTTTTTGGTGAACCTCTGGCTCGTCTCCGCATGCTCGAACCAATTCGACATAGACTCGAAACGAAGATAAAAACCTCTCAGGACCGCTGCGTTCATAGGCCAACTCAGAAGTCACCTGAGCCCATCCATTACCCGGCTCGCCTACGATTCGGTCAGCAGGAACTCGAACATCCTCGAAAACCACCTCATTGAAGTCCTCACCCCCTGCCATGTTCTGAATTGGTCTGACCTTGGCACCGTCGTTTTTCAAATCAACAATGATCTGAGACAGGCCAGCGTGCCGATTTTCTCCGGCCTCATCTGTTCTAACCAAACAGATGATGAAATGGTTTCTATGTGCGTCAGTGGTCCAAATTTTGGTTCCATTGATTACATACTCATCACCATCTCGCCTCGCAGTGGTTCGCACCGAAGCAAGATCTGAACCTGTATCTGGCTCGCTCATCCCTATCGAGAAGAAAGTTTCTCCTTTGGCAATTGCAGGAACATATTCCTGTTTTTGTGTCTCGGTACCATAATTCAATAACAACGGACCACTTTGCCTGTCTGCAATCCAATGGGCACTGACCGGAGCGCCAGCGGCCAGGAGCTCTTCGGTTACCACGTATCTTTCAAAAAATGTTTTGGAACCCCCACCAAGTTCGACGGGCCAGGTCATCCCAATCCAACCCTTGTCCCCAAGTTTTTTAGAGAACACGGGATCATGACCTGTAACAAAATCAGAATTTCTTGTTTCAAGATGTTCACTATTATCGTCAAGAAAATGACGCACTTCTTCTCTAAGGACTTCGGTTTTCGAGTCCAGTTTTACGCGATCAAACTTAATCATTCACAAATTATGAAACCAATTGAGATCACACACCAGCAATATCTTAAACGGCTGATCTTTTTTAAATTATTATCAAGACAGCCAGGCATCAAAACCTTCGACAAAAGCAGTAGAAGGATTTAATGTCCACCTAATAAGCCCATATTTTAGTTAAAGAGGTAATTAGTTCTTTGTTGAGTGATTCGCAGTTAAAAGAAATATTCGATCCAGTTTTCTCTGACATTCGTAAAAGAGCGACAGTCGCGGAAAAATTTCTGGACCGTGACCTGTATAGAGTTTACATAGCAACTCTTTGGTCAAACGTGGTTTTGTCACCCGATGAAGTTGGTATTGAAGAAGAAGACATAGAACCCTTGCACGATATTTTGCTCGACGAAATTAAAGATGCCATCGGACATCACGATTCCATGAAAGAACTCTATCAATTCATCAGTTCCAAGGATGGCGAGAAGGCAATGGTAGAAGCAAAGCTCACGCAAACCCATAAAGATCTTCTAAACTACTTTTCGAGTATGATATTAGATCCCGAGGGCCATAAACGCTGGATGGATTACATTCGCGAGCAGCAAAAGCAGCCTCGTTAACGACCCACAACATTCAATACTATTCGCCTTTTCTTCGTAGCTCGACGATGTTCCCACAAAAACACGCCCTGCCAAGTTCCTAACACAAGGGCGCGTTTCGAAATGGGAATTGAGAGATTTACCGCAGTCAACATCGCCTTTATATGAGCTGGCATATCGTCTGCTCCCTCCGCAACGTGACTGTATATAACGTCATTTTCTGGAACCAGTCGATTTAGCCATACTTCTAAATCTCTTTTTGCGCTGGGGTCAGCGTTTTCCTGGATAAGCAAACTGGCTGAAGTATGTTGAATAAACAATGTCATCAACCCAGATTCGATCTGTAATGCCGTTAATCTCTCGTTCAGATCTCCCGTTATCTCGTATAGACCAGGGCCAGGGACCTCAACATCGACAATATGATTTTCAATTACCATCGTCGCCACCATATCCACTTAACGTATCCGCGGTGAGCTCTGCTCGAACCTTCAGCTTCTCCCAACTTTCATTCCATGCAACAAAACAGGAAGCAAGAAAAGAGTAAACAACAAAAGCAAGCACACAGCTATGGTCAGTAATATACCCACAGACGCGGCTCCTTGATGTGCTGAAATCGAAAGCGATGCAAACGCCCCAACCGTTGTTAAGTTTGATAACACTACCGCTCTCGGCGTGCTCGAATTCATTAGCTGGGTCACGTCCTGCTCTCCTAGGTAACGATCTACCACATGTATGCCACTCGCGGCGCCAAGCCCAAATATCAACGGTAAAACCAGAATATTTGCCATATTAATTGAAATACCTGCGAACACCGCAATACCAAAGGTTAGCAGCGCCGCCAGCAACAACGGAACCAGAACAACAAGAGCTAATAGTAAATTCCTCAGCGCCAGCAACAAAATCAACAAAATAGAACAGGCAGACAAAAGCAGCGCAGTTTGAAAAGAATTCACCACTAAAGTACCAACACCCCATTCTATGACGGGTCGCCCTGTGGCCGTTGGCGCCAATGACCTTACACTTTCAATAAAAGACGATAAGTTAACTATCGAATCCATATCCTGTGAGGGAACTATCACGGACAACTTTTGCCCATTTTCAGAGACAAGCCTACCTGCAACCGAGCTAGGCAAGGATTCTAGTTTGACCTCATCTAGATCTAGACGTCGCCGAATGGTCTGAATTTGCGCCAAAAGATCATCTATCACTCCAGTCTGAAGTTTGTTCCACTCCTCTTGCGAGGCTCGCTGCATCGCCACAAGATTCATTCGAAGCTTTTCTAGAACCTCTTGCGAAATAGCTGAATCCTCATTCATCAAGTCCTCTAATTTATCAATAAGCTTCAAGCTCGAGTCCTTGATTTCCTTCAGCGAGCGCTCTTGCGGATCCTTATTTATCTCCAAAGAATCGAGGAGCATGAATTGGAGATCTTCTACTACAAACAGTTTTTCCTGTTGATCCAGAGGGATGAAGTCCTCAACAACTGTCACATCCTTGACTGTCTCTAAGGCCATCAGATCACGCTTATCAGCACTCTGATCATTAACCACAAACAAACTGTAATCTGTCGAGATTCCCTCTTGCTGAAGAATTCTGTGAGTACTCATTGACTCCGATTTTGGATCCTTGAGCGCCAACACGCTGTAATCAAATTGAAGCTGGATCGCCTGGCTTACTGCCAAACCTGCAATTACCAAAGAAGAACCTATCACCAAGCCTTTGCGCTCAACTAACCAAGCAACCACCCTGTCACTTGAAGGCAAACCTACGCCGGATGACCTTGGAGGACCAATAACCGCATAAAACGCAGGCAAAAAAGTGAAAGCGAGGAAACACGCAATCAACATTCCTCCAGCCGAAATAACACCAAGGTCCGCCAAGCCCTGATAATCGGTTGGCCAAAATCCCAAAAAGCCTATTGCCGTGGTAACTGCTCCGAGCGATATTGCTCTTCCAACACTCTTACCACTCTGAACGAGCGCTTCAGATTTCTCAATTTTCTCGCCAACCGCCTCCTGAAATCTAAGCGAGTAATGAAGCGCAAAATCTACACCAAGGCCAAAAAACATCACAACAAAAATCAATGACAGCGTGTTGAACTCTCCCACTGATAACAGCGCATAGCCAATCGTCCACGTGACCCCTATGCCCAACAACAAGAAAGTTCCTAGAATGATACGAAAGGAACGGACGCCAACAAACATCACCACAAATAACAGCAACAGAGCTATCCAACCAGCAAGGGCAACTCCATCGATCGCGGCCTCAATCTCCTCATGTTGAAGGGGTATCTCGCCAGTCAATGACGCGCTTACCCCGTCAGGAAGGTTCAATGTTTCCAACATCAAACGCAATTCCTCCATAAACTCAGCATCGGGAAGCGAATCCAGATAATTCGATTGAGCCTTCACATAGACAAGTTGATACCTAGTGTCGTCGATTGGAAAGATCTCATCACCCCACCAGATTTTGTTGAGCTCTCCACTTAGGGTCTTCTCTATGGAGTCAGACACCACATCAAGTATTTCCGCCAAACGCTCAGGAGGATCATTTTCCAAAGCATCCGTTAAAAGTCCAAAAACACCCATGAGACTAGGCTCTTTAGAGACGGCGCTTAACCAAGGCTGTGCTTGAGCCAACCTGTCTACGGCCAAATCTAGCTGGTCCAAATTCATATACAAGAATATCCGATCCCGGATAAATTGATCATGCCCGGGAGCAAACACGTCTGAGAATCGTTCTGGTCGTTTTTCCAAATAGGAAACCAACTGATCCGTGCCACTCTCTAATTTTTGCAAAGAAGAAGAGCCAAGCACCACAACAGCTGTTCTTGTCAACTGGGGAAACTCTTTCTGAAAGTGATCAAAATCTTTTCGCCAGTCTGCCTCTTGACGAATTAGCTGCGTCAAATCTGAATTGATCTTGAACTGCGACGCCGCCACCCAACCTAAGACAAGAGTTACAAGAGAGATTACGAATAATGTCGCCCTTGGGATACTGACTACCCAAGTCACCCAGTTACTTAACAATCGGTCAAACAAGTCGCCTCTCCAGCTCCTTTCGGAATTCTTGATTATTCCTCTTCAAACTCATCAAAAAAATCCTCTACCGGGGGATCTCCATTATAAATCTCAAAAGCCCGTCGCTGGATATAAGCATTCCGTGTAAATGCATACGCATCAATGGCATTTGAATCTCGCTCTTCGATTACCTCTATCAGATCCGCTCTCTGACTGATCACTTGTAGTGCAGTCACATAGCCAGGAAAGTCTTCACCGATGATAAGTCGCGGCATTGACATGCCAACGAACCGAACTGGTAAGTCTCTCAACGTCGTCGGCCCGAATATGGGAAGATAAATAAAAGGCGACTCCTTCATGCCCCACACAGCCAGAGTCTGACCGATATCCTCTTTTTTTTCGTTGACTCCCCAAATCGTAGCTAAGTCGATTAGGCCCCCTAACCCCAAAGTCGAGTTGACTATTAATCTACTCAGCTCGTTAAAACCTGTTTCCACGTTACCCTGCAAAAAACCGTTAATCGCGCTAGGGGCATTGTTAAAGTTTTTAAAGACGTTGCTTATGCCCTTCTCGAGCCGATCTGGGGTCACTTGGGCATACCCTCTTGCTACCGGAGCCAGAAAATTGCCATCGACGCTCTCAGAAAAACGATAACTCTTCCGATTGAAGTTTTCGAAGGGATCATCTGCGTTCCTATTATCAATAGCACCGCTCGTACATGCGGAAAGAAGACACCAAATTAACAAATAAAGAAAAACGCGCATCGACTTTGCTAATAAGAAGCCCTTATCTCGTTAGTCTTGTTTTTGATCTCTTTCACGAGCTGATCGTAGCCTTGCTCTTTGATGATACTGCCGTATTCTGCACGGCGTAGAGACAGATCACTAATTCCGTTGGCAACCACATTAAATACTTGATCGCCTCGAAAGTAATAATTAAGGGTCGCCAACTGGTCATTACGCTTATTAATGGAAGTCTTGATAATGACGCCTTTATTAATCGGTTCTATTCCAAGCAACTCGAAGTACTGCTCATCGTACTCTCTGAAACGATCCGAATAGGTAGCAACGATCAATTCCGTGAGCAACGCAACAAACTCATCCTTTTGACTATCCGCTAACGACCTCCATGCTCGTCCCACACTAATACGAGAAATACTGACTACGTCATAGAGTGCCTTTACTTTTGGGAACAATAACTTTTCTCTTTCAGTCGCATTCGGCGATTGCATAACTTGAATAAGCGCTTCGTGAAATTCGTCAACCTCCTTGATTTCAACATGATATTGCGTGTCACTGGCCTCAGCGCTTCCAGCCAGGACACATAAAATCCAAACAACAACAAATGAATAAGTAATCTGCATTATTCGATCGCCCATAGACTTAAAAAGGGAACATAGGTAATTACCAGCAGTGCAACTAGCATTATAGCCAAAAAGGGAAATGTGGATGCATACAATTCGGTTAAAGGCTTTTTGAATCGATAACTAGCGATGAACAGATTCATCCCCACCGGGGGAGTGAAATAGCCGATCTGCATATTTGCTAAAAATATAATTCCTAAATGCACAGGATGAATTCCAAAGCCTGCCGCAATAGGCAGCAAAATGGGCACCATGATGACGATAGCAGCAAAAATATCCAGAAGAGCGCCCAACGCGAGAAGAAAAATATTTAACATCAGCAAAAAGGTGATTGGGCTTTCGATATAAGTCTGAATAAAATCAAAGAGTCTTTGGGGGACCTCTGCGTCAACTAAATAACTGGTAAAGGCGAGAGCAATTCCTAGAATCAACAAAATTCCGCCTACCATTACCATGGACTTTGTCGCTATTTCAGGCAATTGTCTGACAGAAATGTCCTTATATAGAAAAACTTGAGAAATAATCACATAGACCACCGATACAGCCGCAGCCTCAGATATTGCGAACACCCCATAGGCCACACCTCCAAATAAGAGAATGGGCAACGGTATTTCCCAGCGCGCATCGAAAAGAGCACCACGGATCTTAGAAAATCTGAAGGTCTCAGTAGGTATTTCTCCCCCTCGGTGGAGCCACAATGTATAGCCGATCAACATCCCTAACATCAGAATCAAAGGAATTATTCCGGCCACAAAGAGATCAATGATGGAAAAAGGCTCACCCACATCCAATTGCTGGGCTATAACTCCGTAGAGGATAAGTGGTACTGAAGGAAATAGCAGTAGCCCCAGACTACCAGATGTCGTCACCAAGCCAGTGCTGAATTTCTCTGAAAATCGACCCTGTTGTAGCGCAGGCAACAACAAAGCGCCTAGAGCAACGATCGTCACGCCTGAAGCGCCAGTGAGCGCCGTAAACAAGGCACAAACTAAAAACCCTACAATCGCTAAACCAGATGGGAGGAATCCAAATACACTCTGAATCAAGTTCACTAAGCGAGTCGAGGTGTTAGATTCACTCAAAAGGTACCCCATAAAAGTAAATAGCGGCAAAGCGACCAACAAAGGAGTATCCACAATCCTGTATACCTCTATTGGAATGATCGCCAGATCAATCTCGCTTGTGTAAAAACCCAGAGTGGCCGCGCCAAGAATAACGGCAAACAAAGGCGCGCCACCCAAAGCCATCAGAATAATCAGGGAAATAAACAACCAGGTCATTAAGGCTTCACAACTAGCACAAAATATCTCATCGACATCGTAGACGCCCCGATCGGCATAATTAATTCACACACCCAGGCCGGCACCTGGCTAAAGGCTTTGGTTTGGTCAAGGTACTCGAAGTAAACGAATTCAGCACTTGAAAACGCAAAAATCGCCAACACTACGGCTGTGAACAGACAGCAAACCCGACTCAGAGCTTTTTGGTAAGCTTCTGGGATTAAGCGACCAATCAAGTCGATTCGAATATGATCGTCATTGCGCGAGGCAACCATTGCCCCGAACATCGCGACCCAAAGCAATAAGACGCGAACAGAGCCATCCCCCCAAAACAGGCCCATGTCGAATACATTTCTTAGGATAACCTGAGACGCAGCAATAGCGATCATCCCAAAGAGCAGCAACACCAATAGCCACTCTTCGACCAGTTCGATAGACCGGACTATACGACTAATCACCTGCCCGATTTTTTTCCAGGATAGATAACACCCGTTCGTAAAGTGGTTCGCTGACGTAGCCATCTTCTACTAACGCTTTTCTAGCGGCAGAAGCAAGTTTATCCCACTCGCTAAATTCACTATCCGCAGGCGTGAGCCAGGAAATACCCTGGCCGGAAAGCACTTTCCTTGCCTCCGCGTCATCTTGCTTCGCCGCCCGATCAACCTGACTGACTGCAGCGTTCAAAGTATCACTAACGGTTTGGCGGTCCTCAATACTTAACTTCTTAAAAGCTTTATTCGAGATCACAAAAGAGCCATACACATATAGAAGCGGCAAATCCAGCGCATAGGACACCTGTGTGTGCCATTGCAATAACAGAGTACCAACTGGAGGAGCTGCTATCCCATTGATTAAGCCCGTTTGCAGCCCCATCAGAACATCTCCATATGGCAGCGGTATCGGCGAAATACTAAACGCGTCAAAGGCAGTCAGTGCTCCCAAATCGTTATCGGGAGTCCAGATTTTCATCTTCCTAACCTCAGAAACACTTGTCGCCGCTATCTGGCTCATTGGATAAGCAAAACCAACACCTGCTAATCCGAACCCCATAAAACCTTTTGCTTCTAATCCTTGCATAAGCATCGCATCGATCTGTGAGCGCGTCAGATCCACTTCGGCTTGACTACGGAATAACATTGGCAAACCGTATATACCAATATCCTTATAGGAATTGACCAACCCGCCAGAGGTTAGAACAGCCCCTTGCAGCTGACCAATTCGCATTTTCCTAATAACAGCCTTGTCGTCACCCATCACTCCGCCGGGATAAATTTTTAACTTCACATTCCCTGAAGTTTTTTCCTCGATCTTCTTAGCTGACAGTCTTAGTACCTTCATCCAGTCTGACCCCTCTGGCGAGAGCGTAGCAATCTTTAGAGTCGCCGATTCGATAGAGCCCGAGAACAGTAAGGCCAGCACAAAAAGAAACTTATGTTTGTTTACGTAATTAAAAATAATCATCTCCCGACAATAGCAATTGTTTGGCTTGTTTCTTCGCAACCACATTCATCAAAGTAAAACCAGGCGCTTTCACATCAGCTTCAAGCACTTCGGTCAAAAGCTGATCGTGTAGCTCTCGATCAAAGAGCAACCTGGCATACATTTCTGCACAGAACACCTTCGACATTAAATTTCGTCCTCCCGAAATGCTGATTGCCCGATCAAAGTGTGCTTTTCCTATCTCAGGTTTGCCACCCAAACCAGGCGGAACTAGCGTCTCTAGCGCACCCAGATACAGATAAGGTTGCCCATTTTCATAAGCGCCATCGATATCAACCACTCTCTGCATGATTGCCTTCGCTTTAGACAAATCGGCGATCGCGTCAAAATCATCGCTGTTAGCCTGTATCCAACCTATCCAAGTGCTGGCCAGTGTATATAGAAATTCGATCGACGATGCGGGCTGCTCTTCTAACCAATCGGTCAGTTCTCGATAATTCATATCCTCGAGCTCACAACCACCCTTAAGCGATAGGCAGCTCGCACGAATCGCAAGATTCTTTGCTTTGCCCGCTAGTAATTTCGAACGATCCTGGTCATCGACGAAAGCGCCCGCGTAGGCTGAATGCAGAACAGCGGATTGTCTTAGTAAGAATTTGTCATCAGGCGAGTTGCTTATCAGCCCGTCGAGCAAAATAAGATAAGCTGGAGCACCATCTCTGACCATCTCAAGATCTTCACTTTCTAGGATCGCGACTGAAAGGTCTTCCGCAAAACCTTGCGTTACTGAACTGATTAACGTGCTGCAAGAAGAGATCAGGCAAGCGCAGCCGATCAGAAACATTTGTTTTGTTTTTTTTATCATCTGATTCGCATCAACAATACGGGGATATAGTAAATCAATGTTATCGACAAATCATCGAAGCTTGCTTTAGCTTCAAAGTAAATTTGAACCTTTCGATCAACAAAATTCGCAACAACTAGCGTATTCAATTGTTAGAATCTAGAAATCGAAAAATACAACAATACTTATGGACAACGAACTTATAAAACTTGATCGCCAGGAAGCTGTCACCGTGGTTACTCTCAATCGACCTGAGGCTTTGAACGCTTTATCAATAGAACTAAGAAACAGCATCAGTTCAACTTTTGACCTCTTGGCTCAAGACGCACAGACTCAGGTAATCGTTCTAACCGGAGCCGGGCGAGCCTTTTCTGTTGGACTCGATTTAAAAGAACTGGGCGGAGAAATTGACAAAAAAGAGAAAGCACTAGCTCGCGACGTGGAACTATCTATCGCTGAAGTAGGGAAGCCTGTAATAGGAGCGGTAAATGGATTTGCTATAACTGGAGGATTTGAGCTTGCTCTCATGTGCGATTTCCTGATCGCAACACCTAGTGCCAAGTTTGCGGATACTCACGCGAGAGTTGGTGTTGTTCCAGGTTGGGGGTTGTCACAGAAATTACCAAGACTGATAGGAATCAATCGAGCAAAGGAACTTAGCCTTACGGGCAATTTTCTAGACGCAGAAACAGCAATGAAGTGGGGACTGGTAAATCGAGTTGTAGAGGAAAAAGCACTCATTAGTGTGTGCGTCGGATTGGCTCAGGACATCGCCTCTACCGATCCTGCTACACGATCAGAGATAAGAAAGATCATGGACTCAGGCTGGCTCTCTACGCTCGACGATGGACTGCAATGGGAAAAGGAAGCAAACCGAAATCATTCAAAGAAACACAAACCAGAAAAAGAGGTCGCTGCTCGAAGGCACAATATTCAAGCCAGAGGGCGCTCACAGGTAGAAGGATGATTCTATTAACACTTAAGCTGTTTATGTAAGCGCTGCTCCACGCCGATCAAACCAGGGCTTGAATCCCTAATAATGAAGATCGGCACCTTTCTTAAAAGCTGGTCAAGGGCCTCTTTCTCTTCAAACCTTCTGCGCAATGGACTTTTCACAGCGAAGTCGCTCGTCGCCGGAACAATTGAGCCAGCAAGATATACACCACCCAGTGCCCCTACAGTCAACGCAAAATTGCCCGCAGCAGACCCTAGAATCCCATAAAAAGTTTCCAGAGTTTGGTGGCATATAGGGTCATCTAAAGAGACGCCCAAACGAGTAATATCTTGGGCCTTATAATTCGAACACTTGGACCCCCAGACTTGACACATTGCCTCGTAGAGTCGAACCAGACCATTACCAGAAAGCACTGTCTCCCAGCTAACATATTTAGAATCCATTGCTAGGACAGACCATATTTCACTCTCGAGGTGTGATCCGGGAGCAAAATCCGCGTGCCCTCCTTCTGAAGCAAGAACTCTGAGGCAATTTTCTTCTCTTAAAATCGTAGCCATACCGAGGCCCGACCCTGGACCCAACACCGCAGATACCGTACCACTTTCCGAATCCCCACCAAGCTGGAGTAAGTCAACGAAACAATCTAACCCATGGGCAAGTGCAACAAAATCATTTTCAAACCAGACTCGGCAACCAAGGGCTTCTTCCAGTTCTTCTGCCAGAAAAACGTGACCAGAATTAGTGAGCACAACACTGACTCCATCCTGACTAACGGGTCCTGCAACAGAAAGCATCGCTCCCGACAGATTTTCTATTTGCAATTCGGCCTTGGCCATCATCAAGAGCTCCTGAGAAGTGCCGTAATCAACTGTTCTCAGCACTAAGTCCCTTGGGTCTTCAAATTCGTTAATAATCCTAAACCGAGCGTTAGTCGCCCCTATATCTGCAATTAAATACGATTCGGCCATGGTTAATGAATGTAAACTCACACTTGCTTGTTGATTATGCTATACCTAAGAGGAGCACATTATAATGAAACTTTTAACCGGACTACTTCTGACTTTCTTGGTTGCCGCTACAGCATCAAGCGACAACAGTAAAACCCTGATGATTGGAAATTCTGGCGAACCTGCGACCTTAGATCCGCATAAGTACAATCTGCGTCTCGAAGAGACTCTGCTAAATGATCTGTTCCTAGGCTTGACTACATTCAACGCTGATGGAGAGATTGTTGCCGGCGCTGCGGAATCATGGGAGACGAGCGCTGATGGGCTGACTTGGCGCTTTTTTTTGAGGGAAGACCTGAAATGGTCGGATGGCAAAAATTTAACAGCGGAGGATTTTGTTTATTCATTTAGAAGGCTATTAAATCCTCAGACTGCGGCCAGTCTCTCGTATTTTCTTTATATGATTAAAAATGCAGAGCAAGTAAATAACGCACAAAAGGCGGTGAGCTCGCTCGGCGTATATTCGGACGGACCTAATATTCTGGTTATTGAGCTTGACCAGCCCTACCCTTACTTGTTGGAGCGACTACTCTACCCTACTGGTTTTCCAGTTCCAAAACATGTCATTGAATCGGTTGGTAGTAATTGGGTTCAACCTAAACACTGGGTGTCGAACGGAGCTTATGTTCTCGAGGATTGGAGCCCTCAAGAGCACATCAAGATGAAACCTAACCCCCATTTTTTTGAAGATGTTTCCATCCGTTCACTTAAATACATACCGGTTGCTAGCGAACAAAGCGGCTTCAACCGATTTAGAACCGGCGAACTTGACGTTATTGCTTCTTTTCCTGCTGGCAAACTCGAAGGATTACGAACAAGTAAAGACCAAGAGCTCAGGATGTCCAATTTGCTGTCGATGATGTATCTGGTTTTCAACACCACCAAAGGACCGACTCAGCACCCAAAGATCCGAAAGGCGCTTTCGCTGAGTATTGATCAACGCATACTCACCGAAAAAGTGTTACGAAACGGCCATGAACCGGCATTCAGCTTCGTTCCCAGACTCGTGTCCAATTATTCGTCCAAGGAAGTACCTCACAAGAACCTCACAGAATTGGAGAGACTCACTGAAGCCAAAAATCTATTAAACGATGCCGGCTACAATAAGGGTAACCCCCTTAAAATCACCC
Organism: K189A clade bacterium; assembly: GCA_902568205.1. GTDB lineage: Bacteria > Pseudomonadota > Gammaproteobacteria > Pseudomonadales > Azotimanducaceae > UBA4421. Next base: position 31,560 of record CACFPX010000004.1, read on the forward strand.
TTCACTATGCAAGCGGAGCCGAGAATAAAAAGGTTAGCCTAGCGATTATGGGGATGTGGAGGCAGATCGGGGTTGTCGCAAGTCTTCAGCAATCCGACTTAAAAACACATTTTGGCCAACTTCGTCAAAATGATTTCGAGGTCGCTTGGGCTGGCTGGGTTGGCGAAAACAACGCTCAACACTATCTAGAACTGCTCGATTCTACTATTGGCGAAGTTAACTACGGTAGATATTCAAACCCATTATTTGACAAGGCGATTAATCAAGCGAGATCGGCTTCTGATGAAAATCAAAGAAACCGACTTCTTTCGAAAGCCGAAGAACTGTCAATAACCGACTATCCAGTGGTACCACTCTATACACTTAAAACCCGCAGACTGGTCACCAAAAATTTGAAAGGGTGGTCAGAGAATTTGAGAGACATGCACCAAGTGCGTTATTTGCGCTGGGAGTAAGCGACTTAGACCATGCTGAAGTATTTTATCAACCGACTTGGCATCTCAGCAGTCACACTAGCTATAGTCATTACTTCTGTCTTTTTCCTTGTCAGATTAGCGCCGGGAGGCCCGTTCGATGGAGAAAGACGCCTGCCAGTCGAAATAGAAAAAAATCTAAAAGCTGCTTACCACCTGGACAAACCGCTCAGCGAGCAATTTTTCCTATACTGTAAAAATTTGATAAAAGGCGACCTGGGGCCCTCTTTCAGACAGAAAGATTTTGGCGTGTCACAGCTGATAGCCAGCGGCTTACCCGTTAGCGTGTTGCTCGGTTTTCTCGCCCTTCTCCTTGCTCTCACTATCGGGTGCTCAGTAGGCATCTTTTGTGGAGCCAACCAGGGACACCCTGTCGATCGGCTACTGATGTCAGTCAACAATCTCAACCTTGCAGTGCCCTCTATTGTGAGCAGTCCTATCTTAATTCTAATCTTTGCCGTCGCCTTATCTTGGTTTCCAGCGGGAGGCGCCCTGTCTTTTCAGCACTATATCCTACCGGCGACCGCTCTCGGTTTGCCCTTTAGCGCTGCGATCGCGAGACTGATGAGAGGCTCCTTAATTGAATCCAAAAGCGAGCCCCACATCATGACGGCTCGATCTAAGGGCCTGAATGAATCAAGAATTATTTTAGTACACTGCCTTCCTTCCGCAATGATACCCATCCTATCTTTTTTAGGACCTGCAGCAGCAAGCCTTATAACCGGTTCTGTTGTCGTGGAACAAATTTTTGACCTTCCAGGAATCGGTCGCTACTTCGTGCAAGGCGCAATAAACAGAGACTATACATTGGTTATGGGCGTTGTAATCGTTTACTCAACCGCGATTCTTTTATTCAACTTAGTCATTGATTTAAGTTACGGGTTCTTTGACCCAAAGATGGCTCGGAACCAAGACACAGAAGCGTGAGCAAAAAATTGCCCAAGCTATCCATTCCTTCGAAAATCGCCGCCATCGCACTGTCGGTTCTAATAGTTTTATCAATAAGCGCTCCCTGCTTCTCTGAGTGGGGTTTCGAACAGATGGACTTCAACGCGATGGAGACGGCTCCGTCACTGGCACATTGGTTTGGAACAGATCAAGTAGGAAGAGATCTCTATATCAGAACCATGTCTGGCATCAAGGTGTCGTTATTTGTAAGTTTATTAGCCACACTCGTAAGCATCCCCATAGGCGTTACCTGGGGATCAGTAGCCGGCTATCTTGGAGGAAGAGTAGATGAGCTGATGATGAGGTTTGTCGATGTTCTTTACAGTCTTCCCTTTATTCTGATCGTTATTCTTTTGACTGTGATTTTCGGGCCCAACCTCTATCTTTTGTTTGGCGCCCTCGGGGCCATCTATTGGTTAGACATGGCGAGAATTGTGAGAGGCCAAACACTGAAACTAAAGAATGCCTCTTTCGTTCTGGCTGCTGAGGCTCAAGGCGCATCAACACGAGATATCCTTTTACACCACATCATCCCCAACGTCAGAAGTCCCGTGATCATCTACGGAACCATAACAGTACCCGCGATCATACTGGCTGAAAGCTTCATCAGTTTCCTGGGACTAGGTATTCAAGAACCTCAAACGAGCCTGGGTGTATTAATATCAGACGGAATACCAGATATGGAGACGAGCCCTTGGTTGCTTCTATTTCCCTCTGCATGTCTAATCCTTATGATTTGGAGTCTCAACACTCTGGGCGATGAGCTGAGAGATCAACTCGACCAAAGAATGAAACAGTCTTGATAAGCAATACAAGGGCAAAAAATGGGCATTAACGCGGGATTAGGAATAGCAAATTTTAGTTTCGACGATGCTAAAGGGTTCTGGCGATGGGTAGATCTTTGCGACGAAGGCGGCGTCGACTCGATCTGGCAAAGCGACCGAATAATAGAGTCATCTCCTAATCTGGAAACCATGAGCGTTATGGCAGCCCTCGCAGGCCGAACATCAAAAATCAAGTTCGGCATGAACGTCGCAAGTTTAGGGCTGCGGAACCCAATTTTAATGGCCAAAACATGTGCAACAGTCGATTTCTTGAGCGAGGGTCGATTACTTCCTGCCTTTGGAGTAGGAAGCGCTCTGTCGAGAGACTTCACCGCGACGGGAACTGAAACGAAGGGAAGGGGGAAAAGAACCGACGAGGGTCTTCAAATCATGTCTCGACTATGGTCGCAAGACCATGTTTCTTTTGACGGCGAATACTATCAACTCGATGATGCTTCCATTTCGCCGAAGCCTATTCAGCAGCCTCTTCCATTGTGGGTCGGAGGGTCATCAAAACAAGCCATCGAACGAACCGCTAAGTGGGGAACAGGATGGCAAGCCGGAATCGAAAGCCCTGGAGAAATCGCGCCAGTTATCTCCAGCATAAAAGAACGAGCAACAGAGCTCGATCGAATGATTCCCGAAGATCATTTTGGAGCTGGTTTTGCCTTTCGCTTCGGTAGCCCAGAAGAAGAGATGGTTAGTCGACAAAAAGACCTGCTAAGCAAGCGTCTCAAAAAAGATCCCAGCGAACTTATGGCGGTCGGCAACAAAGACGACATCATGGAACTGTCCAACAAGTTCTTAGACGCCGGTGCACAAAAGTTCATCCTCAGACCAATCGCATCGGGAACAGAAGATATGCTCGAGCAGACTAACCGCTTGATCACGGAGGTACTGCCTGAAATTGCCTCTCTCCGACAAAGACATTAGAAGACCTTCAACTTTTTTATTATTTCGGGAGTTGGGTCTGCTGAGCTCCTATGTAACCTCTATTCCAGGTGGGGCTTATCGTCAAGTCATTAATGCACACATGAGGAGGCAATTCAGCCAGGAATCGAATGACGTCCCCACAATCTTCTGACTGAACCATTTTTGAGCGATCTTCCTCCGATACTGGAATAGGTCGGTTATCGAGAATTGGTGTGGCCACCTCTCCCGGGCAAATGGCGCATGCTCGGACCCCAAACTGGCAATTTTCCATGTTTAAACTTTCATTCATTGCATTCATCGCATGCTTTGCCGCCGTATAGGCAGGACCAGTCACGATGCCCACGTGCTTACCGGCCCAGCTAGATATGTTGATGATTAAACCATCTCCCTGTTCTTTCATCGAAGGTAAAACCGCTTTACAGCAGTAGAAGGCTCCATCCAAATCAATGCGAATGACCGAATCCCAATCTTCTAGCGACACGTTATGCCAGTTACGCTCTTTCATATTAATGCCGGCGCTCGCCACAAGAATGTCAATTTTCCCATGATTCTGAACTATACGCTCTGCCACCTCAAAGACAGCCTCCTTGTTACTCACATCTAATACTTCGATCGATGCATTAGGTCCGCACCGACGAGCCACCTCCTCCAACTTATCTTGACGCCGACCAGAAAGAACAACCTTTACACCGGCTTCAGCCAATGCCACGGCGCCGCCCTCGCCTATACCAGTCCCTGCTCCAGTAATCCAAGCCACCTTATCAGTTATATCCCTCATCTTTTACACCCATGTCAGTTCTGGTTAGTATCCTTTCATAACTTTACTTAGCCATGAGTGAAATAAAAGGGCAACCAATCTTGAATTCAACAAACATTGCCGAATCAATAGATTCAATACGCGCCCAAGGATTCAGTATTATAGAGGGACTGCTATCAGATAAAGAGCTATCAAGAATCCGAGGAGAGTTAACTCCTTTTCTACAAAGAAACAAACTAGGCCGTAATAACTTTGAGGGCTATAAGACAGAACGAGTGTACGCACTTTTAGATAAAGCTCCGAGCATCGCGCAATTAATCGAGCATCCTGTTTTGTTGGAATTGCTGGATCAACTCTTACCAAAAAACTACCTATTATCCGCTGCCCTGGCTATCAACGTTCATCCAGGAGAAACTCCTCAGCCACTACATAGAGATAACACATCTAAAGAGGATAATTTTGATCATATGGAAACACTAACTGGGATAAGCATGATGTGGGCGATCGATGATTTCACAGAGAAAAACGGAGCAACAGAATTCATCCCGAAGAGCCATGTTGACGGCAATGCAGCAACAGTTTCCAAGGGACTATCTCGAGCCTGCATGCCTGCTGGATCAGTCTTCATATTTGATGGACGACTTCAGCATCGAGGCGGTGCCAACCAGACTTCCTCCTCTCGATTGGGGATAACGCCTCAATACTGCGCCCCCCATTTGCGTCAAATCGAAAGTATGCTTCTAGCGGTGCCGCCCGAGGTCGCGGTCAACTACAGCGAGAGGGTTCAAGAACTGCTGGGCTACAGTATTAATGACCCAGGATTTATGGGCTACGTTGATGGTAGACATCCCAAGCATCTCATAGATGCTGGCTATAAAGGTCGAAAGTATCGATCTGAACTGCCAAACTCTTAGGTCTTGAGTGAAGCAAGGAATTCGATAGTCCTGTCATACGATCCTTCTTCCACATCCATGATTGCAGCGTTGAAATCAGAGACGCCCATGTCCGCAAATCGTTTGATTTGACCAAACAAATAATTTTCATCTCCCACAAGCGCTAGATCGGCAGGTCCTTCAACGCCCTCCCTATCCAACATTGCCCGATAGCTTGGCAGTTGCCCATATACCGTCAAATTCTTGGCTATTGATTCTCTAGCCGCATCAATGTTGTTAGTCATAACAATTGGCAAACCAGCAACAATCGTCGGGTTAGATTTACCGGCATCTTCAAAAGTCTTAAGAATATGTCGTTCCATCGTATTGGGGCCCACCATCCACGTATTGGTGCCGTCCACCATGTCTGCAGCTAACTTCAACATCTGCGGGCCCAAAGCCGCAATCACAACTGGAACCTCCTTTGCCTCGGGAACGTTGAACTGCACCCCACGCACATTATATTCCTGACCATCGAAATTGGCGCTCTCGCCTCGGAGTAAAGGCATCAACACACCAAGATACTCTTTCATGTGACGAATTGGTTTCGAATAAGAAAGCCCAAACATGTCTTCAATAACCAATTTGTGCGACAAACCTATTCCCAGCGTAAAACGATTATCACTCGCCGCTGCCGTGGTTAACGCCTGCTGAGCCATGGCGACAGGATGTCTAGGATAGGTTGGTGTAACAGCAGTTCCTAAATGGATTGTGTTCGTTTCCCTCCCGATCAAAGCCATCGTTGATATTGCATCGTAGGAAAAAATATTCGCTAGCCACACGCTGTCCAATCCCAGTTCCTCAGCTTTCTTTGCAAGTCCAATGACATCATTTAAACCACTTTCGGGATTGTCAGCGCCGATCATCACTCCAATTTTCATACCTATTTATCCAACCAAATTCAATAGGTTCTCTTAGTCGCACTTTTCTTTCAAGGAGCAAAAGCGGCATAATCTCGCTCTTTATTTCAGAGAAGTAAGTTATGTCAGAAGGATCAAACGCTAAAGAAACAGTAGCAATTTTAGGAGGTACCGGAGATCTGGGCACTGGGCTCGCAATCAGATGGTCAAAGGCTGGCCATAAAATAGTAATTGGCTCCAGAACTTTGGAAAAAGCTCAAGCAGCTGTTGCGGCACTCCACGAAATCAGTCCTGAAACGCCTGCTGAAGCCATGGAAAATTTTAATGCCGCTAAGGCCGGCGAAATCGTCGTTCTGACGGTACCAGCCGAGCACCAGGAATCCACTCTAAGTTCGGTCAAGGAAAATCTGACAGGCAAAATTCTCATCGATGTTACCGTTCCCCTTGTACCCCCAAAAGTAGGCACCGTTCAACTCCCTCCCGAAGGATCAGCGGGCAAACGTGCCCAGGAGTTGCTAGGAGAGGAAGTTATGGTTGTTAGTGCTTTTCAGAACATCGCGGCGCACTTGCTCAAGGAAGATGTACAAATCGAGTGTGACGTATTAGTCACTGGGAACAAGAAAGCAGCACGCCAACGAGTAATAGAGATGATTGAATCTGCGGGCATGGTAGGTTGGCACGCAGGCCCAATTGATAATGCAGCAGCAGCAGAAGCCTTGACTTCAATATTGATTCAAATCAATCGAAGCGGCATCGTCTCGCATTCAGGCATCAAAATTATTGGACAAGAGCACTAAACATCGTCGATAGAAAACATGAATAACCATCCACAAATAATACCTCTGGAAAACGTTCCCATGGTGGAAAATGGCGATGACCTTGCCCTAGTCCTCCGAAAATCGTTGGACGATCAAAATATTAGTTTGCAAGAGGAGGACGTCGTCTGCGTAGCCCAAAAAATCGTTTCGAAGGCAGAAAATCGACTAGTTAATCTAGCTGATGTTACGCCCTCGATAGAAGCAATCGAATTAGCTGGCGAAACAGAAAAGGATCCCAGATTAGTTGAACTCATCTTAAGAGAATCTGACGAGATCATGCGCAAGAAACCCGGAGTGCTGATCGTTCGCCATCGCTTAGGGATTGTGGGAGCTAACGCGGGCATCGACCAATCCAATATAGATCATCAAGGCGGAGAGCATGCGCTTCTACTTCCCGAAAACCCCGACGCATCCGCTCAGCAGCTTAGGAGTGCTCTAGGGGGATACTACAAGGTAAACCTCGGTGTTTTGATTACTGATAGCCACAATCGACCTTGGCGGTTAGGGACCATCGGGTCGGCAATCGGATCAGCCGGACTGAAGGTGCTGGATGATCATAGGGGAGGCACAGATCTCTATGGGAGGGAGTTGAAGGTGACGCTGATAAATCGCGCAGACGCGATCGCTGCAATAGCAACACTTTACATGGGTGAGACCATCGAAAAAATCCCAGTCGTGATTTTTCGAGGCAACACTATGTCGAGCGACGAGGATTCTGCGCAAATGATTAACCGTCCTTTAGAAGAAGATCTCTTTCGTTAATGACCAAAATCCTCGCTATCACTGGGGGCGTGGGTGGCGCAAAACTGGCCCTGGGCCTAAGTAAGATCCTGACCCCCGATGAACTTCTCTTCCTAGTTAATACTGGAGACGATTTTCAACACCTTGGCCTCGAAATATCCCCAGACCTCGACAGCTTACTTTACGCATTGTCAGGAAAAAATAATCCAGAGCTAGGCTGGGGAAGAGCGAACGAAACCTGGGCCTGCATCAGCGAACTCGAAGAACTTGGCGCTGATTCATGGTTTCGATTGGGTGATCGTGACCTCGCACTTCACCTGGTGAGAACTCAAATGTTAAGCCAGGGAGCGACCCTTCAAAACGTAGCAGATAGGCTTTGTGAATCTCTTGGGATCGATCACCGCATTGCACCAATGAGCAACGATAAAATCAGTACAACGGTAAATACCCCCAACGGCAAGCTGGCTTTCCAAGAGTATTTTGTTCGTGAACAATGCGAGCCTGCTGTTATTGATTTCGACTTCGAAGGGATAGAAAACTCGAAACCCAACCCTGTGGTGATGTCATGGCTCGATGAATGCGACGGAATTATCATCTGTCCCTCAAATCCCTATGTTTCTGTGGACACAATACTGTCAGTTCCAAAATATCGAGATGCGTTCCAATCCAAACGGGTGATCGCTGTTTCTCCTATTGTTGGAGGCTTAGCCATTAAGGGTCCAGCCGCGAAAATGATGAAGGAGCTTGGCGTTCCTCCTACTCCAATTGCAGTTGCCAAACATTATGGATCGCTACTGTCCGGATTCGTGTTAGATCAAACTGACCATGAACAGGCTAAAGATATAGCAATTCCTTCTATCGTTACGCAAACCATCATGTTAACGTTGCAAGATCGCATTGGGCTTGCAGAGCAATGCGTCAGGTTTTTGGAGGAACTAACCTAAGTCCGTTTAGCAAAAGTTTATTTCCCCATCCGTCAAAGACAACTCAGTTGCGCAAAGCAAGGAGCGCGAATAGGGGTCATTGATGTTCTATTAACAGCTAGCCTTTAAGAGGCGAAGGAGCACTTTTTATGTGGGCTATCGTTCCAATAAAGACGTTTGAAATGGCTAAGCAACGTCTCGCAAATGTCCTAAGTGCTTCCGAGAGAAAATCGCTGATGCTGGCTATGGCCAGAGATGTCCTTACTGCTCTATCTCGTTCAAATTTACTGGATCATATTTTAATTGTTTCGCGAGCACCCGAGGCTGACGCTTTAGCCCAAGCCTTTAACACTGAGCGATTTTCGGAAACCCCTTCTGCTAGTTTGGCTGATGCTCTGGAACAAGCAACTCATCATTTAGTCAATAATTTCAACGCAGATGGTGTCTTCGTTGTTCCTGCTGATGTCCCTGGCGTGAACGCCGAGGAGTTAGATACACTGATTTCAAATCACCAAGCCGTGACAGTATTACCTGATGCAAAAAAAGTCGGCACCAACGGACTGATCTGCTCTCCGCCTCTGGCTATTCCTTATATTTTTGACGGCCAAAGTTTTAGGCCCCATGTAGAAGCTGCATTCAAACGAGACATTACCCCGGTTATAGTGCCCAATTCCTGCTTCTCACTGGATGTTGACGTACCAAGCGACTTAACAATGTTCTTCGAATCCGCACCACATAGCCAAACGGGCACTTTTTTATCCAGATCCGGAATCATTGATCGCCTTTCTGAAATGGGAAAAAATACGCTGGAGCCAAAACGATGAGTAATCTACTTCTAGAAAAAGCTCGATTGGGCTCTAAACTCTCGGACTCTGAACTATTAGAGTTCGCAGATTTTACGGATACTGGAGCTATAGCTCGTGTTGCCTCAGAACTGCGCGACCAGGGATTCAACAATGTCGTAACCTACTCGCGCAAAGTATTCCTCCCACTTACTCACTTGTGCAGAGACGTTTGTCATTACTGCACCTTTGCGAAAGTACCTAGGAAGGTAATAGCACCATACATGAGTCTGGATGAAGTATTACAGCAGGCGAGACAAGGCGCAGAAATGGGCTGCAAAGAAGCGCTTTTTACTCTGGGAGAAAAACCAGAGTTACGATATAAAGCAGCCCGCGAAGCGCTTAGCGAGATGGGCTACAGCACCACCACAGAATATCTCAAAGTGGCTGCAAAAAGAGTATTTGAAGAAACCGGTCTGCTACCCCATCTAAACCCAGGAAATCTTTCACCAGAAGAATTAGAAGACCTAAAGTCAGTATCTCCTTCCATGGGAATCATGCTCGAATCCGCGTCTGACCGTTTGTGTGAAAAGGGAATGCCTCACTATGGCTCCCCGGACAAAATTCCAGAAGTAAGACTGCAAACTCTTGAAAACGCTGGAATCGCAAAGATCCCCTTCACCACCGGCATATTGATTGGTATTGGCGAAACTCGGTTAGAACGTATCGATAGCCTGCTCAAAATTCGGAGAATCCAGGACAAATATGGGCACATACAGGAAATCATAGTCCAGAATTTTCGTGCTAAACCAGAAACCAAAATGGTTCATGCTCCCGAGCCTGACCTTAATGAACTATTATGGACAATAGGCATCGCTAGAATCATGTTTGGTCCCCAGATGAGTGTGCAGGCTCCCCCAAACTTGAGTCCGGGCGTTCTATCTCAGATCGTTAATTCTGGGATCAATGACTGGGGAGGCGTCTCTCCAGTCACTCCCGATTTTGTTAATCCGGAAGCCCCCTGGCCACACCTGGATGACTTGTCAAAGCAAACCTACGCCGCAGGGAAGCACCTAGACGAGCGTCTAACAATATACCCGGTTTACGCACAAGACTTTGCTTCCTGGACGCATCCAAATTTACATGAGCGAATTGCGGATATGGTGGATACTGAAGGATTCGCTAGAACAGACGACTGGGCACCTGGTGATGTAGAAACAAAGCCACCTAACGAGATAATGAGCGCATTGATTAATACGCCAAAGAAAGTTTCCAAAGACGTTAGCCTCATTCTAGACAAATCATCGAACAATGAATCGTTGAGCGAGGAAGAGATTATTCGTTTATTTCAAGCTCGAGGCGACGATTTTTCAGCAGTAACCCAGGCCGCCGACACACTGCGGCAAGAATTGAATGGTAATTCGGTAAGCTTCGTGGTCAATCGGAATATTAATTACACCAACATATGTTATTTCAAATGCCAGTTTTGCGCTTTTTCCAAAGGTAAATTGGCTGAGAATCTAAGAGGCAGGCCCTATGACCTGTCTGAAGAAGAGATAGGCAGACGCACTAAAGAAGCATGGGCCAGAGGAGCGACCGAGGTCTGCATGCAAGGCGGAATACATCCCGAATATACTGGCGATACTTACATTAATATTCTTAAGACCGTAAAAGAAGCCGTTCCAAACATTCACATCCATGCGTTTTCACCACTTGAAATCTGGCAAGGCGCAGCAACCATGGAGATGAACTTAGTCGACTATTTATCTCTTTTAAAAGAGGTGGGCTTAAGTACCCTGCCGGGAACAGCCGCAGAAATACTAGATGATGAGGTTCGAGCTGTGATCTGCGCCGACAAGATCAACACCCAGCAATGGCTAGATGTGATGGCAGCAGCGCATGAAGTCGGCTTTAAAACCACGTCCACCATTATGTATGGGCATGTTGAACGACTTGAACATTGGGCGAGACATCTAATCAGAATCAGAACGCTTCAAGAACGAACCGGGGGATTTACCGAGTTTGTCCCTCTGCCATTTATACACATGGAAGCGCCCATGTACCTAAAAGGCCAAGCAAGGAAGGGCCCTACCTTCAGAGAAGCGGTCTTAATGCATTCAGTCGCAAGACTCGCTTTCGGAAAATCCATTCAAAATATACAAGCCAGCTGGGTCAAAATGGGCCATGAAGGCATCAAAGCGTGCCTAAACGCAGGGTGCAATGACCTCGGTGGTACATTGATGAATGAGTCGATCAGTCGCGCCGCAGGAACTCAACATGGTCAGGAAACTTCACCAATGGAAATGCGTAAGCTAATTCAAATGCTTAATCGCAACCCCACTCAACGAAACACTGTTTATGGGAAGGTCTCTCGAGAGCGGGAAGATTCGGGTATAAAAGCCAAGGAATTGGAAGAAATCAACAATACGCCAGCAAAAAAGTACGAGCGTAAAACCCCCAGTTCTGCCTTAATTAGGAACGAGCCCGCGAAACTCCTTGATGTATCTCAGATAGGAAGCTGACAAGTCATTGCCCCTCTTTTTGCTGATGGGCGAATATGGATTTATGACCAACCTTTGACCAGTCAGGCGGCATCAGCACCGGGCGGTGATCGAATCGCGCCCATTTAGCCGGACCCCCTCGAATAAATTCTTCTGAATGCAGACCACCATTGGTTAGGTTCGTAATTGGTAGAGCATCTGCGGAAGAATAAGCACAAAGTAGTAGAGGCCTTATCCTATTTGTTAGGTTTGGAGCCGATCCATGGATGCTTCGACAATTGTGAACGGTTACCGTGCCTGCCTCCCCAAACAGATATTCAGCCGTCTCAGCATTAATTTTCGACAAATCTGAGTCACGTATATTCCCCGTCCACCGTCCACTCTCATCATATTGATCGTAAAGAGGGCCTTCATGGCTACCAGGTATTATTCCCATGGGCGCCATATCGCTTGTCACAGACTCAAGGTAAATACCTAAAGTTAGTACGTCATAGTTAGTATGCGGCCAAAATTGAATATCTTGATGCCATTTAACTTCTTCACCACCACCTGACCATTTAAAATTTAATTTGGAATGGTGAAATTTAAAATTCGGCCCTAATAAATCTTCGACAATATCAGCAAAGGGGCCTTCGCTAGCAAACTCCCAATACTCTTCATGAAAATCAACCGGCGAATTAAGCCTCCTGATTCGAGGTTCTTCAGCTGTATGGCTTGGTTCTAGATCAAAACGCTTATCTGATTTAGTAAGCGCTTTACTCTCTTCAACAAAAGCTTCTGTCACGACTCGCAACCTCTCCAACCAACGCTGCGAGACGAGACCAGACAGACCCAAATAGCCCTCTTTCAAATACTTTGATTTTTGCTCTTGAGTCAACACATTCAAAGATTTTTTGTTGCGCATAACCAACCTCCTCGCTGCGATAGCTTCTCCCTTGACCAATATCTATAGCAGAATGGCCCCATACAATAAACAGTCTAAGCATTCCTAATTAAACCAGGTCCAATGGCCCAAGAACTTGTGATCTAAACCAATTCGAAGCAATATCGTATTTCTTCAAATTTGTGTAACAGTGGTAAACAAACATGGCGCAAATACAGTACGACTTTGGCTCGGGAAGAGCCGACCCAGGAACATTCCCCACAAAACAATTACAGGAAGCCGCCGTCAAAGTCATTGGCGAGCAAGCTGAGGAGCTAACAAAGTATCCTGGTGATCTCGGTCATTTAGGAATGAGACAAGCCATGGCCAGGCGAGAGGAAGAAAGAGAGGGTGTTTCTATTAACTCTGACCACATACTGTTAACCAATGGCTCGATGCAGGCAGTTACGCTTGCCGCCGAAGCACTTCAAGAAATGCCAGGGGACTCTGTGATTCTCGAAGAGTTTAACTACCCCGGAACACTCAGTGCATATAGAAGCCTCAAACTGGATATGGTGGGAATCAAACTCGACGAGGGAGGAATGCGAATTGACCATATGGAAGATGAACTCAAAAGGTTAGATAAACAAAAAAAGAGGCCAAAGTTCATCTACGCTATCAGCACCTATCAAAACCCGACTGGTTTTAATATGCCAAAGAGTCGCAGATTGGAAATGATCGATCTAGCAAATAAATACGATGTTCCAATCGTGGAGGACAATTGTTACGCCGATGTTCATTATGAAGGCGAGGTAGAGCCTGCAATATATGCTTTGGACGATAATCCAAACCACATATATCTTTGCTCCCTCTCCAAAATACTCGGCCCAGGGTTACGATTGGGTTATTTAATTGCCAGGCCACCCATGCTAGAAAAAATACTGGCCAGGCGACACGATAATGGTAGCAATTATCTTGCCGCCGCAATTACCGCAGAATTCTACAAAGATGGAATCTGGGAGCACGCCGCTTATACCAATCCAATCCTGAAGATAAAACGGGATCTGACTTTAGATGGCTTAGATAAAGAGCTGTCCGATATTTGTGAATGGTCCAAGCCGATAGGCGGTCTGTTTGTGTGGGTACGCATGCCAGATGACGTCGACAGGAAAAAGCTATCCGAACTCGCATCAGAGAGAGGCGTTCACTACCTTCCAGGTATCGCGTTCCACTACGAAACTAAAAATGTGCCCTATCTAAGATTAGCGTTTGGCCATCTTGAGGACGACACCATCAGAGATGGCATACCTATCCTAGCTAAGTGCATAAGAGAAAGCAGAACAAGTAATGAGCCCAAAAATTTTGATTCTCTATTTATGTCCTAGAATCGCGTTTCTGGTCGATAATATCGTTGATGCCAGATACCCATGGGGTCTTCATCCGCAACTGGCATTCGCCAACTTTTAACCGACGAAGTCGCCAAATTGACACGATAAAGCCCTCTAGGCTCTTTTATTGTATTGTTGACGTAAGCGCGGGCCCCAGCTTCAGGAACGTAACGTGACGCCATCGACAAATACATGTCCCGCCATTTATCATCTTCACCCACGTCGTGCACCAGCTCGGCGGTGCCTTTGATAAGTATCTTGCGATAAGGTTGAGCTTCTTCGTCGATGCACAGTGATACTCGAGCATCAGCCCTAAGGCACTCGAACCAAACTGACTTTTCGCGAGGGGTAAAATACACCGCCTGATCATCATAGATAAACCAGATCGGGGTTACCAAGGGAAAACCATCGAGATCATTAACCCCAATTCTCAGCAGAATTTCCCGCTCTGATAAAAAGCGATCTATTTCGTCATTCGTCAATACAGGCACGCTTTATTCCATTAGCCAACGATGGCTTTTCGAAACATATTTGGATAGCCATAGACGACTTCCATTTGGCCCCTGATTCCTTTCCCAATAAGCATTTGGTGCGCTTTTCGCAAATTATAACAAGGGCAGTTGACGATCAGGTGATGTTCCAGATGATAATTCACAGAATAAGGGGCAATAAAAGCTCGCTCCCACCAATTGGTAATTATCGTTCGCGTATTTCTCAATCTATCATTGTTATCCGACACAACGGCATGCTCGCCGATATTTCGCACTCGCGTCACAAAATGGTTCCACGTTAACGCGGGAACCCACCAAAGCAAGAAATAAAGATACCAAACTTCAAAAAAGGCGAAAGCGGCAAAAAAACCTAGATTAATCATTAAATTCGGACCCAGCCTTCTCAATCCATTTTTGACACATTCAGAGAAGTTCGCTCCTGAAAAAGCCTCTCCTATCGTCGCACCGTAAAGTTTCACACCAGTCTGGCCAGTCAAATCACGTATCACTTTTCTTCTAAAGGACTTCGCGGTGATAGGAAAAGGTTTTGATAAAACCAGATCTGGGTCGTTTTCTTGCTGGGTAAAAGCGTGGTGTTGAATATGATATTTTCGATATCCCTCGCCCGTACCTCCTAACAAAACTCGATTTAAAGGCCACTGCATTAACCAATCATTTAACTTCCGATTTGTAGACAAGTTCATGTGGGCCGCTTCGTGCGCTAAAACAAATAGGCCGAGCTGTCTCGTACCAATGACCAGGATCCCCACAAGTACAGTCAGCAAATTGGTCCAATTGGCAACTACCAACCACGTGCAAAAAATCACACCCCAACAATGAGCAACCAAAAACACTCCATGCAAACTGGACTTTGTCCTAAGTAACTCAATCTCTGAGCTAGAAAAAAAAGAAGCAGGTTTTTGATCCGTAAGCATGTTGTTTTCACAATTGCGTTATTTCTTAATCTTAGCTTACTACTTTTGACACCAATACCGAAATCCATGCCACTCACGCGCCTTGCGAGAAATAACAGTCAAATAGTCGTTCAAGCCCATTCTTTCTTGCGATACCCCTAGCTCAATTGACCATTCAAAAGCAAAACTCACAACAGCAAGCGATTTATTCTTATTCTGTTATAATAAGCGTCATTATGAGTAGTAAAGAGAATAAGCTCAGATATCCCTTTGACGAGCACCCGAAACCCGGCACTACGGTTGAACTAGCACCCGGTGTAAGATGGCTAACCATGCCAATGCCTGGCTCTTTAGCCCACATCAATCTTTATCTCCTGGAGGATACCAAAGGCTGGTATGTGGTGGATACCGGGATGGCCACCGAAGAAACCACACAACTGTGGCACGACATTTTTAAGTCAGAACTTAGTAACAAGCCTGTGATTGGGGTGATATGCACACATATGCATCCAGATCATACCGGGCAATCAGAGATGATTACTAATGAGTTTCGCTGTCCTTTTTTCATGACGCACGGTGAGTACTATCAAGCAAGAAGCTTCGCGAACAACGCCGGTAATAGCCATTCATCCTGGACAGGAATGGATTTTTATACCCGAGCAGGAATGCCAAAAGATTTCCTAGAGCAGTTAGGACAAGTGTGGGCCAAACGGTCGGCTGATTCGATGAGCATGCCGGGGCTACCCACCTCCTATGAAAGGTTGCAACATGACCAGGTTTTGGTCATTGGCAATTATTCCTGGAAAATAGTGGTCGGATCGGGACATTCACCGGAACATGCCTGTTTGTATTGCGAAGAGTTAGAAATGATGATCTCTGGAGACCAGATTCTTCCAGTTATCACCTCAAACGTCAGCGTTCATCCGAATGAGCCTAATGCAAACCCCCTTAAATTCTGGATGGAGTCACATCACCGGTTTATGTCCATTGCGGATAATACCTTCGTGCTACCCGCGCATAATCTTCCGTTCTACGGCATCCGAGAGCGATTACAAGAACTGATTGACCACCACGAGCATAGAATGATTTTGGTCGAGCAAGCCTGCGCAGAAAAACCACAAGTCGCAAAGGACCTCCTGCCCATCATGTTCGAGAGAAAACTCGAACCGCGTCAAAAAATGATGGCGTTAGGCGAAGCGATAGCCCATATTCACCTGTTAATGGACCGAGAGCATCTATCTCGAACGCTCGATGAGGATGGCTGTTATCGGTTCACTTCGATTGATCCAAATCTTCAAGACCGCATTAATAAAAGGGGAATACTGTCGTCACCTGACACTTCGGCAGTCGCTTAACCGTCTGGTAAAGGTGTGAGCCTTAAAAAAAATATAGCTCTAACCTCACTAAATGCACTGACCTGGGCTAAAGAAAAGGTTCCCTACGGCATACGAACTCTACTAGGAATCCTGTTGATGATCGGTGGTGTTCTTGGCTTTTTACCCATCCTTGGTTTTTGGATGTTCCCTCTTGGCATGGCATTCATCGCTTTAGATTTACCATTTACTCAGAAGCGAATAGATGACTTTATTGTGAAACTACAGGCAATAGTGAAAGAAACAAAAGAATTGTGATGACGGCAACTAATTCAACCACAGCGCTGGCCCATCCAAACATCGCCCTTATAAAGTACTGGGGCAAAAGTAATAGTGATCTGAATCTTCCCTCAACCCCGAGTCTTTCTGTCACCTTGTCCAAATTGACAACAAAAACAACCGTTTCGACCAGCGAGACTGACGTTCTTTATATCAACGGACAATCAGTACAAGACGAAAAAATCTCTAAATTTCTAAACTCATTGCGACAAATACACACCATTAAGAATATTAGGATTGAAACCGAAAATAATTTTCCAACTAGCGCTGGTCTCGCCTCCTCGGCTTCTGGATTCGCCGCCCTGACCACGGCCCTTAACAGTCACTTCTCCTTGGGATTTTCAAAACAACAGATGTCCGCAATCGCAAGGACCGGCTCCGCCAGCGCAGCTCGTTCGATCTACGGCGGGTTCGTTAGTCTGCAAGGCCCAGACTGGGGAGCCGAGCCAATTTTCAAACCCGATTACTGGCCCCTGCGTATAGTCATCGCAACAATAAATACCGAGAAGAAGAAGACTGGCTCCAGCAAAGGCATGGAAATCACGCGATTAACTTCTCCTTTTTACCAATCATGGGTTAGCGAAGCACAGAAGGATTTCGATGAAGCTCTAACCGCAATCAGAAATCGAAACTTCGACAAGCTGGCCGATTTATCAGAAAAAAGCTGCTTGAAAATGATCGCAACGATGATTTCTAGTGATCCCCCGCTGATCTATTGGGCGCCTGCTACTCTGGCCTGTATTCAACTAATCCGTGATCTAAGAAATTCTGGCCAGGCCGTCTTCTTTACAACCGACGCTGGGCCCCAACTTAAAGCAATATGCCTCCCAGAAAGTGAAGCCAAAGTAATGGATTGTCTTGCGTCCGTGGTAGGCAGAAAGAACATTACCAGCTGCGAAATAGGCGATGAAGCCAAAATCATACAAAATTGAAGTCACTGCCCCAGGGAAAATAATTTTATGGGGTGAATACGCCGTTCTCGAAGGAGCCCCTGCTGTATCCATGGCAATAGATCGCTTCTCAAGGGTAGCCTTAAACGCGACGCACGGAGGCTGGGGATTTCTGTCCTCAGGCTTCAGCACTCCAGGGCTACATGTCTTTGAACAAGACTTTTGCACCGTACCAACAAGTGAATTTGCCGAGCTTTGCTTGAAAAAACTTGGGTTTACTGACTATCACACCCCTTTTTCACTACATTCGGACACGTCGGAATTTTACTTTAATCAAAGCAAGTTTGGTTTGGGGTCTTCAGCTGCATTAGTAACAGCGACTTACCTTGCGCTAAGTAAAATGCTGGACAAAAAAGCCTTACTGGAAGATGTGCTTGGAATACACCAAAATTGGCAAAAGGGGTATGGGAGCGGCATAGACGTCGCCACAAGCTGGCATGGAGGAGCAATCAGCTTCCAAAAAAAATCAGGACTGACCATAACTCAGCACAATCTGCCAGAAGCGCTGCAGTGGCGAGCCGTCTGGACGGGACAATCCTCAAACACTCGAGATCATCTGACCCAATTCGAATCAATCAAAAACTCGGAGAGAAAAAAAACACTGGGCGAGCTCTGTTTAGCCTCTGAAAAGTTAACAAACAAAGGCTTCTCGATAGATGCAATAACCCATTACACAGATTGCCTAAAAAAATTCGATGAAGCTGGCAAGTTAAAAATATTTACCACTCCACATCAAAGGTTAGATAGAATCGCATCCGAACTTGGTTTGGTGTACAAACCATGCGGCGCTGGTGGCGGCGATATTGGTATCGCATTCGGTTTTGAACCCGAGGCTTTAAACAGATTCTGTCAGCGAGTTACGACTCTGAAATTTATAAATCTTGATATGGAGATGGCCCTTAATGGCGTCAAAGCGACCTAAAAACGAATCATCCGGTAAATCACGAATTCCCAATTTTTTCAAGATGAGCATTCTTGAAAGGATAAGCGTTTTACACGAGAAGGGCCTCCTTTCATCCAACGACGTTCGTCAACTCACTAGCTCTGATCACCAACTAAACATCAATGTGGCCGACAAAATGATCGAGAACGTAGTCGGAGTTTTTGGTCTGCCCATGGGTGTTGCTCTCAATTTCCTGATAAACAATCAGGACTATGTTGTACCGCTAGCGGTAGAAGAGCCGTCCATCGTAGCGGGGCTCTCAGGAGCTGCAAGAATCTCGCGCCTCAGTGGGGGTTTCACCACAAACGAAGTCGACACGATATTGATAGGACAGGTGCAGTCAGTAATCACCGGTGATCCTGCAACAGCCGCGAAAAATGTGGAGGAAAAGAAGTCCGAGATAATTTCTCTAGCAAATAGCTTGCACCCTAAAATGGTGGCTAGAGGCGGCGGAGTAATAGATGTTGAAGTCCACCAGCACAAAGCCACTCATGATTCTAGAAACATGGTAGTCGTACATCTTCTCGTTGACACTCGGGAAGCCATGGGGGCTAATTTAGTTAACGCAATGTGCGAAGCTGTCGCATCACTGGTAGAAACGCTGACACAAGGTAAGGTCTTTCTAAGAATTCTTTCTAACTTAACGGACAGAGCAATTGCAAAAGTTAAGGTTCAGATCCCCACAATCAATCTTGCAGGAAAAGGGTTCTCTGGAGACGAGGTAAGAGACGGGATAGTACTTGCCAATGATCTAGCACTAGTTGACCCATATCGAGCAGCAACCCATAACAAGGGCATCATGAATGGGGTGGACGCAGTGGCAGTTGCAACCGGCAACGATTGGAGGGCAATCGAAGCCGCAGCTCATGCTTTTGCCGCGAAAGAAGGTCGCTACAAAGCATTAACCGAGTGGTATCCAAGCAAAGAGGGAGACCTGGTTGGTGAAATTACGATTCCAATGAAAGTAGGAACCGTAGGCGGATCTCTTGAGACTAATCCCAGCGTTAAGATTAACCACCGTTTGCTAGGTTCACCTAGCGCTTCTGAGCTGGCAGCCATAATGGCATCGGTAGGGTTAGCGCAAAATTTCGCAGCTCTCAGATCCCTTTCAACCGATGGAATCCAGCAAAACCACATGACTTTACATGCTCGCAGCGTCGCGAGCAGTGCCGGTGTTAACGATGAATATTTCGAGGCTGTAGTCGATCGATTGATCGAGTCAGGAGAAATCAAAGTTTGGAAGGCTAAGGAAATAGCTAGTAACCTATCCAGAAAAATAACACGTCCTCAGATAAGTGAACGGCAATCGGCTTGCGGGAAAATTATATTATTAGGAGAGCACGCGGTGGTGTATGGGCGACCCGCGATAGCACTACCCATCCCACTAGCAGTCGAAGCCTCAGTCAGATCGGACAAATCGGGCGACGGCATCAACATTATCATCCCAAGGTGGGGCTTAGAACAAAAAGTTAAAGTAAACGCGCAAGGCTTCGCTGGGATACTTGCAAATGTAATTCATAAAATGGGGCTTTATGATGCAAACATGGAAATCGATGTTTTCCCAAATGTGCCCAAGGCGATGGGGCTTGGCGGCTCGTCAGCTCTTGCAGTAGCGATCATCAGAGCAATCGATCACCATTTTGGCACCAGATTGTCTGACCATAAAATAAATGAGCTGGCTTATGAATGCGAGAAGGCAGCGCATGGCACTCCATCGGGAGTAGATAACACCGTCGCGACTTTCGGAAGCCCTCTCTTCTACAAAAATAATAAAGGTCAGCCCATGTTCGAAGAGATAAACCTCGGACAACCAATCGAATTAGTGGTCGGAATTACCGGAATGGAAAGCTTAACCGCAGAAACGGTTACAAAGGTAAGAAAAGCTTGGACACAGTCCCCTGAACGTTATGAGTCTTTATTCAATCAAATCGAGCAACTGACGTTATCTGGTCTCGAATCTTTGAAAGCTGGAAAGATCGAAGAATTGGGCGAGCTCATGAATATTTGCCATGGCTATCTCAATGCTTTGCAGCTTTCGACCCCCGAACTAGAAGAGTTGGTTCACATTGCTAGAAGTCATGGAGCGCTTGGTGCAAAACTTACGGGCGGCGGCGGCGGAGGTTCGATGATCGCTCTTTGCCAAGATAACAAAGATGAAATAGAAAGCGCCATGAACAAAGCAGGGTACAAGACCCTGCCCTATTCAATAGGTTGAGACCAACTCAGTTTGCAACCAAGCTAGGTCGAGCAGTTACCGTTTCGCGCCATCTAGTAATATTATCCAAACTCGGCAAAGGTGCGACTTTTACCATTTCCGAAAAATCTAGCGTGATCGCTAGCGTGATATCAGCAACCGTAAAGCGGTCTCCAGCCAAATATTCACTGTTCGACAATTGATCGTCAAACATCACCAGGGCCTTAGGGGCTTTTTCTGCGCAAACCTGACCCCACTCCTCGACGCAAGTTTCTCGATCTTTAAAAAAACCCGTGATATTTCGAAAAGCCCCAGCAATTTCTAAAAATAGATTTAACTCAACCCGTCTCTGCCACATCTCTACGTTCGCAACCTCAATTGCAGTTGAACCGAACAAATTCGGCTCAGGTTGAATGGCTTCAAGGTATCTACAAATAGCCATGGATTCAGAGATGAACGTGCCGTCGTCCAATTCCAAAACAGGAACTCGCCCAGCAGGATTTTTTTTCAAATAATCCGATTGAGTATTCTCTCCTCCGCGGATATCAACTGACACCCTTTCACACTCGATTCCCTTTTCTGCCATGAAAACAGTTACCCTTCTCGTATTAGGAGATGGCGATTCATGTAATTTCATACGATTTCTTCCTATTTTCTTGTTAAATCAATTCACTAGCAGGCTGAAGTGGGCTGCTAGTAAATCCAGTCTCGAAGGAATAGCATAAAGTATAAATTGACTTAGGTGAAAGATGACAAAAGCAAATATTGCGATACTGCCTCAAGACTCTCCCACTCTGAGAATCGAAGAGGTTCTTTTACCCGATCCAAAACCAAACCAAGTAGTCGTCAAACAGTATGCGTCTGGAATCTGTCACTCACAATTGCACCAAATTCACGCTCCGAGGAAAACGCCCGTTTTACTGGGCCATGAATCTACAGGAGTAGTGACAAAAGTGGGAAATGAGGTTACTCACGTATGCGAAGGGGATACCGTCATGGTGACTTGGGTCCCCAGAAATATCGATGAGTCATCCATGCCGCCAGAACCAATTTCACTTTCAGTGTCCGACGGCACTGCGGTCGCACAAAATGTCTTTACATGGGCAGACCATACAATTGCAGACCAACAGTTCGTTGTGAAGGTTGACCCAGCGATCAAAAAGGACGTGACATCAATCATTGGCTGCGCGGTAATGACCGGTGCAGGCGCAGTAATCAATACCGCCAAGGTCAAGGCTGGCCAAAGTGTTTCCATATTTGGCGTTGGCGGGGTAGGTCTATCAGCTGTAGTCGCAGCTAAAAAGGTTGGCGCCAACCCAATCATTGCCATAGATCTGGATGATGAGAAACTGTCCTTTGCTAAGTCATTTGGTGCCACCCATACAGTTAACGCCAAAACCCAGGACCCAATTCAGGCCATCCACGAGCTTACTGCTCAGGCAGGCAAATATACGATGCAAGGCAGGCCCGTGTCAGGAGCAGACTTTGCCTTTGATTGCATAGGAATCAAAACAACAATGGAACAGATCGTTCCCGCCTGCAGAAGTGGCCATTTCGGCAAAGCAGATGGTGGCACCGCCGTACTAGTGGGGGTACCAACCACGAGCGTCGAACTCAATGCAATTGATATGTTGGTTAACGAGAAACATTTCATCGGAAGCATAGGCGGCTCCTGTGCCCCAGACAAAGACTTTCCAACTTTCCTAGACTGGCACTCTTCTGGAGATCTAGATCTCGAATCCATGGTTACCGCAAGGTACGCGCTCGAAGATATCAACCGAGCAACACAAGCGCTTGAAAACGGAGAAATTCAAGGCCGCGCCATCATGGAATTCTGATATGTGAAAAATGCCTGCTTCTAATTAATCAAGCATGAATCAGCTCCGAGCGAAGGACCAATTTAGCAAGGAATAAGGCTCCTCTCCGGCGTGATGCTCAAACACTCCTTTAACTGATCTACCAATCTCAACAGTTTGATGAGGGTCACCTAAAAGGTTACCAACCAATCTGACGTTGTCAGCCTCGGGGATTTCTACAAGAACAATAAGGTAAGCGCCTTGCTCCGAAAGTCCTGGGTGAACAGGATGCCAAACCCTTTCGTAACTGTATATCGTCCCCTCTGGTTTCACTTCCCGAAATATTAAACTGTCACTGAGACAGTGATGACAAATCCATTCTGGCCCCCATTGCCAGCTACCACAGGACTTACAATATTGCAGTTTCAAACTGTTATTTTGCAGGCCTTCCCAATAAGGCGCATCCAAAGAGCTCGGTCTAGGTCTGGGCAGCCCTTCGTTAAGATAATAGTTACTCATAGGGCCTCCTCACTACAGAATATTGAATTACTAACGGGGGTTACCATCGGTCCCGAAATCACCATAGATACCTTGACATCGTCAATTTGATTACTCGACTCTCCCCAGATTTGCCTCACAGCTTCGATATTTAAACCCAGACCATGCATATAACACTCTGCCAAATTGCCTCCGCTAGTATTGAGGGGCAAATCTCCATCGGGAGCCCTAAATCGGTCATTGGTAAAAAATTCATTACAGTCTTCAGGCTCACAAAAACCATGCTCAACTATGCTCATCAACACTCCCCCCGTAAAATTCTCATAACTCTGAAGAACATCCACGTCTTTCGGGCCAACACCCGCCATCTCATACAAGCGAGGAGTAATGGATTTAAAAGTGGAGGTCGCATAGTCAGGCGTGTTGTGAACTGCTGCCCCAGCGCGGTGGTGAGACCCGCCCATAGCGCCCATTACATAAGCGGGTTTTTTCCTCAAATCTTTTGCCCTGTCAGCCGAAACAAGCACCATAGCGGCTGCCCCATCATTCTCCTGACAACAGTCAAAAAGATGGAAGGGTTCTACGATCCACCTGGAATTTTCATATTGCTCTTCAGTAAGCGGTCTTCCATGCATAACTGCTCGGGGATTATTTTGCGCATGATAATAAGAGGCCATAGAAATAGCTCTCAGAGTTTCTTGTTTTAATTTATAGTCGTGCATGAATCTGACGACCTTCATGGCAAACATTTGTGCCGGCGACATCAAACCATATGGCAGCGTATGGGCCATATCACCAGAAACTGAATTGCTCCTAGGCCCTTGCCCAAATCGACCAAATTGTCCCTGAGCCAAAGCTCTATAAACCACAACCACATCAGCCAGGCCACCATAAATAGCAGCACAAGCATTTGCTATTGCCGCCGAGCCACCGCCGCCTCCGCCCCCCCACTGCATATTAGAGAAGGTCAATTCTTTACAACCTAATGCAGCTGCCAGTTTGGAGGGATCATTTCGATCGTTACTAAAAGACGCAAAACCGTCAACTTCCTTTGGAGAAATTCCCGCGTTGTCGCAAGCTGACATAATGGCATTTAAAGCGAGCACAAACTCAGCATCGGGCGACTGGCCCCTCTTAAAGTACTCAGTCTCCCCTACTCCAACGACAGCTGCCTTGCCTCGAATACTGCTCCCCATTTATCTATCCCCTCACTTACGACGAATAACATACTGAACCAAACTAGCCCATTCGTTCAACCGATAATCTACCCTACAAGTAATCTCAGAAGTCAATATTGCCTATTAGCAGTATTTAACGGCATTCTCCTGAGAAGCACTGAAGGAAAAGACCCGTGGCAAAATTTGACTATGTCATCGTTGGAGCAGGATCAGCAGGTTGCGTGCTAGCCAACCGACTCTCAGAAAACCCAAATCTATCGATTTGCCTCATTGAGGCAGGTGGCAGCGATTGGTCCCCTTTCATTCACATTCCTGCAGGCTGGGCCAGTAACTTCAATAATCCAAGCGTTGATTGGGGATATCACACCGCACCCGAGATAGAGCTAAATGAACGAAAAATTTTCTGGCCAAGAGGAAAAGTCCTTGGGGGCTCGAGTGCGATCAACGGAATGATCTATATCAGAGGTGTTCCTCTGGATTTTGCAGCTTGGGAACAAGCTGGGGCTAAAGGTTGGTCCTGGGAAGAAGTGCTTCCTTATTATAAAAAAGCAGAGGCTCAGCAAACCCATAAAGATGATCTACATGGAGATGATGGCCCCCTGTATGTCGAGGACGTTAGAGACAAAAGGCCTATCCATGACATTTACCTAGATGCGATGGAATCCATAGGCATTCCAAGAAATCCCGACTTTAATGGAAAAGATCAGGCTGGTGGAGGTTACTATCAATTCACCCAACACAACGGCAGAAGATGGAGCACGTCGACCGCCTATTTAAGTTCGGCAAAAAAGCGTAAGAACCTAAAAGTTATTTCAAGAGCTAAAGCAGAAAAAATTATTTTTGAGCAGAAAAAAGCAACCGCACTACAAATAAGGAAAAATAGTTCAATTGAGCAAATAGATGCGGAGCACATAATTCTTTCTGGCGGATCGATAAATTCACCACAACTGTTAGAGTTATCCGGTATCGGAGATGCGGAACGCTTACACACGCTGGGTATACCCGTAGTTCATAATAATCCAGATGTGGGCGAGCATTTGCAGGACCACCTCTTGAGCAAAGTCGTTTACGGAACGCAACCCTCTCAATCTATCAATCGAGAAGTACAAGGCCTTCGATTAATACCGACAGTAATGAAATGGTTTTTAGCGCGGCGAGGTCCATTAACCACAGGTTCGGCGCCCGTGGGAGGTTTCTGGTACACAAGAGAGGGATTGGAGGCTCCAGATATTCAAATTCATTTCGCTTCGGGTGCCACGCTTTATAATAACGAAGGGAAGATAGAACCATTGAAGATTCCTGCGATGAGCGCTGTAGTCAATCAAAGTCGCCCAGAATCAAGAGGTTCGATTCATATTCGCACTGCGGAGGCAAGCGACGCGCCAGAAATACACGCAAATTATCTTAGTGCCGATCTGGATCGCCAGACGATTATCAAAGGTGTTCGTTTGCTTCTCGACATTTTCTCAGCTGAACCACTTCAAGACCATTTAACCGGACGGCTATCACCAGGCCCGGATATAGATACATCCTCGGACGAAGAGCTACTGGAATATATTCGAGGGGACGCAAGTACCGTTTACCATCCGACTAGCACGTGCAGCATAGGCAAAGTTGTGGACGAAAATCTCTTTGTACAAGGCGTATCTGGGCTGTCCATTGCTGATGCATCGGTTATGCCCTACGTAGTCTCCGGTAATACCAATGCAGCTGCAATCATGATTGGTGAAAAAGCATCAGACATCCTAAAAGAGAGCAATCAAACACCCTGAAAAGGCAAAGATAAAATACATAGCGATGCCTAGACGTTCAATGCTAAGCATAGATGTTAGGATTGCGCAGAATTGAACTTGACTGCGCTACGACGCAGTAACCAGAAACTGGGGCAAACAAAAGAGAAAGGTCCCCTGCTCCACCGACTTCTCGGCCTGGTCTATTAATTCCCTGACCCTTTCCGAAGGCATCGTTTCAAAATTCTCAATATAACTTGCCATATTATTAAGAACATTTAGTCCCGAGCCGCTCTGATCAACAAAAGGTACAATAACTACTGACACGTTCTGAAAGCCAACCTTCTTCATCTCACCCATTAATTTTCTGCCAATTTGAGGCTCCCTAAAAGCTGGCGCAGCAGCTTCAAAGAAGTCCACAATCACTTCTTTCGACCAGGGTTCAACGATCACAAAGCCCCAGTCACTATCGATTACATGCAATTTTCCGGACGGCTTTAACACCCGTTTAACCTCTGCCAAAGACAACGTTAAGTCAGGAACATATTCGAGGACATTCTTACAAACTACCCGATCAAAAGAATCTGACTCGAAAGGCAATTGATGATCTTCAATTTTCTGGAAGGAGATATTTTTACGATCTTTGTATTTTTCCTGAGAAAAGGAGACGAATCGCTCATTAATGTCCACACCATGGACCATTCCAGTTTCTCCAACTAGACCAGATATTCCGAAGGACAAAGAACCCGGCCCACACCCTAGATCCAGAACGTTATGTCCCGACTGAATGTCTGCTGGTTCAAGCAGCTTTAACTGCCCTTCGCTCCACACGAACATTTTTTCGTATCTTGCGAACCGGTCATCCTCTATCTGTTTCCAATGCTCTGTATAGAAATCATCAATCTCCATTCGGGCTTCTCCTTGTTTCGCCGCTCAATTCTAATTTTTTTAGATTGATTTTCAGGCCCCAGACCATCACTCCAAAAATAATCAACAAGGGTATAGATGCGAGTGTGACCGCCGACTGAAGAGGCTTTAGCCCGCCCATATAAATGAGAGTAATTGGCAGCAGGCTGATCAAACACGCCCAGAACATTCGATGCCATTTATCGGGATGCTCATCAGGCCCTAGCTCCTTGGTAGCAACCATGGCCAACGTATATGAAGCAGAATCAAAACTTGTAGCCGCAAATATTATGCAGAGCAAAGTAAACGCAATCAAAACCAGGGTGGACCAAGGCAGCGTTTCAAGAACTTGAATTATCGCTACAGGCGCCCCCGCGTCAGCTAAAGTCGATAGCACTGCAATCAAACCGTTTAGCTCCAGATACGCTGCATAATTACCAAACACAATAAAAAATAAAGTACAGCCCAAGGTTCCATAGATCAAACAACCAAGAATTATTTGTTTCAGCGTTCTACCTTTAGAAATACGAGCTATAAAAATCCCCATGTATGGCCCCAATGCCACCCACCACGCCCAATAAAAAATCGTCCAAGTCTCAACAAAATCGGATTTCCGAACAGGGTCCAACCAGGTACTCATCTTAATAAAGTTCTGAACTAGATGACCGATGCTGGAAATCCCCATCTCAACAATAAATAACGTCGGTCCGGCAATAAAAACAAAAGACAACAGAAAAAACGCAAAGTAGACATTGAGATTACTCAGTCTTTTGACGCCCTTCTCAAGACCTACCCAAACACTTGCACAAAAAATCAGGGAAATAGCCATAATTACCAAAACATCCAAAACAAATCCGATTTGCTCTCTGTCCAGATACAAAAGCTTTGCCACAAGCTCAGCCAACAAAGGAACAGCTAAACCCAGACCCGTTGAAACTGCGCCGATTAGGCCAACTAAATACAGAAAATCAATAAACCGGCCCAACAGACCCTGAGACAAGCGGCCCAACACAGGAGCACAAGCCTCGCTCAGCCTCAACGATTTCGCACCGCCCCTGTAAAATGCAAGACCGGCAGCGATACCAGGCAAACAATAAAATCCCCAGCCTAAAAAGCCCCAGTGGAAAATTGGATAAGTGATTGACCATAGCAAGGCATCCGGTGATCTTGCCTCTAAGCCATAGGGCGGATCTTGAAAATAGTAAGCCCACTCCACAGTACCCCAATACAGGACACTGGTTCCTATTCCTCCACAAAAGAGCATCGCGCACCAGCTAAAGGACGAAAATTCCGGCTCAGCATCTCCAAAAGAAATATTCCCATATCGACCAAACGCTAAATACAAGAGGAAACCAAAGACGACGATCGCGGCTAGAACGTAAAGAAAACCAAAATTTTCTGTGAGATAGTCAAAAGCGTTTTCCAAAAACTGCTTGCCAGAATCAGGATTCAAAGCCAGGGGGATGCACAACAAAATAATGGTCGCAACACTTCCAAAAAAAATAAGCCAATCTATCCTGGAATCACCGTGCTTTAACATCAGATCCTTCGATACTCCCCTTACTTGATGTCGCGATAAGCCGTCATAAAGACAAACCAACTTACGAACCCAAGTCTGGCATAATTCCTCACAGAAATAACCTAAGGATTACTAGGGGTAAATTTTGGAATTAATCAGCGCTATGGAGTTGTGTCGAGATCTGCAACGAGGAGAGAGTTCTTCGGCCGAACTAATGAGCGAAACTTATCGGCGCATCAACTCCGTCAACCCTCAAGTCAATGCTTTGGTAAACGTTATTGATGAAGAACTTGCAATTCAGGAGGCTAACAAGTGTGATGCTGTTCCCATTGCTGATCGAGGCCCGCTTCACGGGCTACCAATGGCCATCAAAGACTTGATCGCAGTTAAAGGTCTACCGACTACAATGGGATTCGTTCCATTTGCTGACAATATTGCTAGTGAAGATGATCCTCTCGTCTCAAGACTTCGCTCTGCGGGAGCTATCATCATCGGACACACTAATACGCCCGAGTTTGGTCTAGGATCGCACACCTTTAATCAGCTTTTCGGGAAAACCCTAAACCCCTATGACTTAACTAAAACTCCTGGAGGCAGTAGTGGTGGAGCTGCAGTGGCATTAGCGACTGAAATGCTAAAACTCGCCGATGGGAGCGACATGGGTGGTTCACTGAGAAATCCTGCTAGTTTTTGCAACGTAGTTGGGTTAAGACCTTCAATCGGAAGAATGCCAAAAAATCGAGGGTTTGGCTGGTCAGCCCGTCTTTCCACCACTGGTCCCATGGCAAAAACCGTAGCGGATGCAGCCCTATTGTTCTCAATCATTGCGGGACCTCACGATTCTGATCCGCTGACACTACCAGAGGCAGGGACTACCTTTCTCGACGGAATGATTCCCTTAAATGATCTAAAAAACGCCAGGATTGCCTATAGCCCTTCGCTTAATAATTTGCCGATAGATTCACAAGTCACGGAAATTGTTGCCAGTGCAGCGAATACCTTTGCTGATCTTGGCTGTCAGGTAGAGGAGAATCAGCCTGATCTTTCGAAAGCGATGACAGTCTTTCAAACACAAAGAGCATTAAACTTAAAGGTACTCGGCGACAATTTGGACAAGTCAATTCCAAATTGGAAAGCCTACGCAAAAGAAACTGCCATATGGAACATCAATAAAGGCAAGGAGCTTACAACAGACGAGATAGTCCAGGCAGAACTAACACGCAGCGAAATCTACTCAGAGGCGAACAAATTTTTCGAAGACTACGACGCTCTTATATTACCTGCGGCACAAGTACCACCTTTTGATCACGAAGTAGAATGGATAAGTAACATTGATGGCCGCGAGCTGGAAACCTACATCGACTGGATGACTATCTGCTGCGCAATAACTGTCACTGGCTTTCCCGCGATTTCAGTTCCTGCAGGATTTACTAAGACAGGATTACCAGTAGGTCTCCAAATTGTGGGCAAACCAAGAGGAGATCTTGCTTTGCTGCGATTAGCTGGAGCATTTGAAGCAGCGACTCAGTATTACAAAAAACGGCCAAAGATCTGTGCGATAGACTACATGACATAACTGCTCATCCTGTTCCTAACAACTCGAGCGCGCCATTGATATTTATTGCTAAATTCAAGAAGATGCACAGAAACCATTTAACTTTAAGTCTATGAGTGAACCTATAAGAGACAATCAAGACCTCCCACCGCTTTACTCCCTAGCTTCCGTCGGAGTGGCAACATTCCTCGGCAGCATATTGGCTGGCGGTTATATGATTACGTCAAACTATCTCGCTCTGGGAGAAAGACAAGCGGCGAAAATTGTTGCCCTCGGCACAACTTTGATCATCTTAATTTGGTTGGTGATAAGTCTACAAATGGCGGGGGCCTCCTTGACCATGCTGTTTGCAGTAAATTTTGGGCAAGTCATTCTCGCCCTAGTCATTACACACCACCTGCAAGGCAAAATGTTAAAAAGTTATGAAGAAATGGGAGGGCAGTACTATTCTATGCTTAGGGCCATTGGAGTAGCTGTTCTTGCCAGCGTCGTCTTCATGTTTGTTGGCACAGTCCTAATCGTTTTGACTGGTAGCAGCGGTTAGCTTTAACAAACAAAATCAACAATCGAACGACACTTTCGAATATATAAAGCCATAAACCGCACTAATTTGATGATGCAAGTCGAGTAACAAACTCTTTAGTGGTGTTTACGTTCGGATATCCAGTCTCGGGTATAGAGCGCTCCAGAAATTCGCAAAGAGAAGGCCAACCTTCTTTAGCCTCAAACACAAGTAACTTATCCTTTGGGACCTCATCAATAACCCTCTGATTATGTTTTTCATACTGTGCGATAACATAATCTTTATCACTCATCCGTCCACTAAAAATGCCATCCCAAATGAGTTCGAACACCATTAACGACGACGCTTCGTTGGCGCCTTTGGCCCTTCGCTCTTTAGAGACTTGCCATATAGTCTTCATAACACTCTCATACCAATTTTCAGAGTTACGAAGAGTCAAGATTACTTTCGCTTCTGGGAAAGCCTGCATTTGTTCTCGCCAAAAATTGCAACTAGGCCAATCCACTGCTGCCTGATAACCCTGAAACAGTTTTGGCCAATCTATCAGCTCACCTCTAGCTGCAGCTCTCCAAGTATTCACATGTTCTGGATGATTGCGAACTTCCATCATGTGATAACACTTATCAAAACCTAGTTTTTCGAGCGCTAGTTTTAAAGACAGCGTTCCTGTGCGCCCAAACCCTGCACCAATTATTCTGAGTGACATGTACACTTAACTCCTATCTTGGATCGTTCCACAATTGCTGCCTGATGTTTGAGCTGATTTCAATGCTGGCACTAAGGAACAAGTTAGCTGCAATCTAATTCAAATATAGCGATAGGCCTGGCTAAACGTTCCTTGTAGCGCGCGTAACCCGGATAAATTTCGAGAGCCTTTTTCCATACTCGCTCTTTTGCATTATCTGGAAGTTCTCTAGCATGCCCTTCAAAGATTGACCTTTTAACTTGCCAACTCACCCTCGGCTGCTTGCGAAGATTAACACACCATGCCGGTTCGGTTGGCAGCGCGCCATGACTCCCAAATACATAATATTTGTCGTTATAAAAAACATAGAGGAGAGGTACTTCCCTCGATCGTCCTGTCTTATGTCCAACACAGTGCAGAATCAATACAGGAATAACAAAGCTAAAATAAAATCTTCCCCCACTTAACTTCATAAAAAACGAATCGAGCCGTGATGCGATGCGCATGGCAACAGGCGTAATGCTAGGTCTAGAAACCCAATGACTAAACCAAATCCACAGACGCCTTTTCATAACATCACTGCTAAGTTAGAGCTGGTACGCGCGAACAGCGGTATCGTGAAACAAATTCCGCTTGTCTTCTTCTATAAATGATTCAGCAATTTTCTTAAACGCATTCCATAAAACCACATAAGAACAGCTTTGTTTATCCACAGGAAAATTGCTCTCAAACATGCACCTATCCGGACCGAACAATTCAATCGTCTTTCTATGATATCGGCCGGTTTTAAGAACAATTTCATCAGAGGTGGCGGGCACATCGTTCTTGTGCCAGCCGAATCCGTTGATGGGCATCACAAGCCCTCCGAGCTTCGCATAGACATTTTGGCATTTTGATAGCTCGCCTACATCAATCACCCATTGATCGAATATTTCGTCACTTAAGCCTTTATAAGGCCCAATTCCCAAAGGACCTCCAAAATGATCAAAAACAATGGTCACCTCAGGAAAAGTTTGAGCTAAATCTGTCAACTCTGTGATCTGATGATGGTATAGCCAGGCATCAAAAGTCATTTGTCTATTCGCTAGTTCTTGAAAGCCTTCTCGAAACTCGTCACTTAAATAAAGACTTCGTGGAGGATCGGTATGGGAGTTTCTTACTTCATCGCTCGGATCCCAACCAGCCGCATGTCTGATACCTCTGAACCGATCCGATAGTCTTTTATGTTCATCAAGCACAGTGCCAACTCTTTTTCCTAGCGTCAGATCAGCGAAACTGACTATACCTTCACACGCTTGCATATCACCATACTGACCGCTGGCAGACATCGCTGCTAACCCATTCACAAATTCAGTTTCACCTAGGGGTTTAAACTCGGCAGGGCCATCCTTACGATACATTGAAGAACATTCGACAAACACCGTTTTAACGACGTTATGCCCGCTTTGAGTATCTTCTAAAAGTTCTGTTAAAAGATATCGATTACTAGCATGATCCCATAGATGATGATGCGGATCACAGATAGGGCGTTCTGGATCGATTACAGTTTCGGCTACAAGATCTAACCAGTTAGACACGGCAAATCAACCTTATCAATAGACGACCACTGACCTGATACCCTCTCCAGCATGCATAACATCAAAAGCCTCGTTTATATTCTCGAGTTGAAACTGATGGGTAATCAAATCGTCTATATTTATTTTTCCATCCATGTACCAATCAACAATGCGGGGCACATCGCTTCTCCCCTTTGCACCGCCAAAAGCGGTTCCCTTCCAGGTTCTACCAGTAACCAACTGAAAAGGTCGGGTAGATATCTCTTCTCCTGCTGCCGCAACACCGATGATCACACTCTCACCCCACCCTTTATGGCAAGACTCAAGCGCTTGTCGCATAACCTCAGGCTTCCCAATACACTCAAATGAATAATCGACTCCCCCATCAGTTAAATCAATTATTTCAGTTGTAACGTCAGCACTATTCTCTGGATTAATAAAATCAGTTAGTCCAAATCTTCTTGCGAGCGCTTCTTTCTTAGGGTTGGTATCAATTCCAATGATTCGATCTGCGCCTACCAATCGAGCGCCCTGAATGACATTAAGTCCGATACCACCTAAACCAAAAACTGCTACCGTTGAACCTGGCTCAACCTTTGCCGTATTAATGACCGCTCCGAGACCCGTCGTTACCCCGCAACCTATGTAACAGACTTTATCAAAAGGCGCATCTTCTCGTATTTTCGCCAAGGCAATTTCTGGTAAAACCGTAAAATTTGAAAAGGTCGAGGTTCCCATATAATGGAAAAGACTCTCTCCTTTTAACGAAAACCTAGAGGTTCCATCAGGCATCAATCCCTGACCCTGGGTTTCACGGATCGCTCCACAAAGGTTAGTTTTGCCTGAAAGGCAAAATTTGCATTGTCGACACTCCGGAGTATAGAGCGGTATGACGTGATCACCAACTTGTAGAGTATCGACCCCATTTCCTACCTCCCTTACAATCCCAGCACCTTCGTGGCCAAGTATCGAGGGGAACAGTCCCTCAGGGTCACCACCAGACAGAGTATAGGCGTCCGTATGACAAACTCCGGTGGCCATAACTTCTATTAGGACTTCACCAGACTTTGGGCCCTCCAAATCGACTTCCTCGATGGAAAGAGGTTCCCCTGCAGAAAATGCGATCGCAGCTTTCGACTTCATATCAATATCTCCAATCGAGAGGCACCGCAGATCAAAAAAACCAAGCGAAAACGAGTACCTAACTACAAGTGTGAAAAACGTCAGCTAACACTGATAAACTAAACAATAATCTCGAAATTATCAAAAATCATGTTTGACTTACCCAATACCAATCACTTGTAGCCTGGGTTTATTGTGATTCCGCTTAAAAAACACTTGGTCGGCTACAACTCTAATATATTTCTGCAAGACACGGTTGCTGGCTTAGTGGTTGGAATGGTGACTATACCGCAAGCCATTGCCTATGCTCTTTTGGCAGGAGTCCCGGCCCAAGCCGGTTTATACGCCTGCTTACTGCCGATGATATTGTACGCACTACTGGGATCATCAAAACACCTAGTTGTAGGGCCCGTCGCAATAGCGGCAGTGATGATTGTCTCAACCGTTTCGGAATTTGCGCCTAAATACAGTGCGGAGTACCTCAGCATAACTCAAGCCATATGTATTGAAGTGGCGGTGATCTTCGTCATCCTGAGGTTAGCTCGTTTAGGCTCGCTGACTAACTTAGTCAGTCATCCAGTGCTAACGGGATTTGTTAACGGCGCGGTCCTTTTGATAATAATAAGCCAAATTCCCGCATTAATCGGTACTGACAATTCTTCAAGTTTATCTGCTATAGATCTACTTCAAATAGTGACAGCTCAAAACTATCAGTTCGACTGGATAAGTTTGCTTTTAGGTCTGGCTGCGATTAGTTTTTTAATCGTTTATCGATGGGTACTAACAAAAGAAGAAGAAAATCCTCGCCAAACCAAGTCCTTCGGTGCTCCACTATTAGTCGGACTAGGACCAGCCATCCTAATTTCTAGCGCCATTTTCTTTGTCTACTATCTTGACGATCTTAAAAGTTTGAGTACCGTCGGACAAATCCCGCAAGGTCTGCCAACCTTCCTTGTGCCTGAAATAGACTCGCAGTTGTGGATTAGTATTTTTCCATCGTCATTCATTATTGCGTTGGTGATCTATGTAGAAAGTTTTTCCATCGCGACCACTTTAGCGTCCAGAGAAAAAATGACGATAGATGCTCAGCAAGAGCTTATCGCGTTAAGCGCCGCAAATTTTGGAGCTGGTATCACCGGTGCCTTTCCAGTAGCCGGCAGCTTTTCAAGATCCAGCGTCAACTACTTTTCGAACGCTAGAACGCCAATCAGCTCGTTGATCTGTGCTGTAGTGATAGTTATTAGTCTTTTATTTTTTAACGAATTATTTGGCCTCATGCCGCTCACAATCCTCGCGTCAATTGTTATCGTATCAGCTATTGGCCTATTAGACCTCCCAGTAATGTTCGAAAACTGGAAGACCCACAAACTAGACACGATTTCAGGGCTTGCAACTCTTGTTACAGTCCTATTTATAGGGATTGAGGTAGGACTGATTCTCGGTATTCTGTTATCAATCACTTTTTTTTTAAAGCAGGCGAGCGATCCCAGCATTACTATCGTTGGCTGGCTCCCAGGAACGGAGGAATTGAGGTCACAAGAACGCTATGAGGTCGAAACACACCCTAACCTTATGTTCGTTCGCATTGATGAGAGTATTTTCTTCGGAAATGCCAATAACTTGGAACTAAAAATGATTGAATTTGCCAACAGCAAAAAATCCATTTCGCAATTTATTGTTGTGTGCAGTTCAGTGAATAGAATCGACACATCAGGACTAGCCATGTTTTCAAGACTCAGCGAGCGACTGAAAGGCGTTAACATCACTCTGAATTTGTCTGACCTAAAAGGGTCACTCGAAGAGAATCTAGATCTTAAAGAGCTAGAAAAAGGCATCTCGGGGAAAATTTTTCGTACAGCTAAAGAAACGATGGCGCAATTGATTGAGGAAACAAATCACCGTTAACGAACTCGAATAATGAGTGTAATCGATAAATACATCTTCAAATTATGTAACGTAGCAATCATCACCGTCATCGGCTGCTTGCTAACTTTGACTAGCTTATTCGCTCTATTCGAAGAGCTAAGCGAAAGCGACATAGCTTACGGGCTTTGGAATGCTGCAAATTACATTCTGACGACCACACCGAACAGAGTACATGAACTACTCATCTACTCTGTGTTTCTGGGTTTACTAATTTCTCTAGGGCGGCTAGCTGAATCTAACGAGCTGACCATTCTTAGAACATCAGGCTGGTCACCTCTTAAAATCCTTGTTTCTTT
The DNA here is from genome assembly GCA_902568205.1 of K189A clade bacterium. GTDB lineage: Bacteria > Pseudomonadota > Gammaproteobacteria > Pseudomonadales > Azotimanducaceae > UBA4421. The sequence continues at coordinate 67,736 of CACFPX010000004.1, forward strand.
AATGCCCACTATTCTACTTTGGGTAATTATCAGCATGCTAATCTCAGAATTTCTGATCCCAAACAGCGAAAAGAAGGCTGAAATACATAAATTACAATTTGTTGACGACGAAGGTCTTTCACGCAAAACAAGCGGGCTCTGGTTTAAAGACAAAAATCTATTTATGCGAATTAGTGCTTTCGGAAACAACAAGGATATCGTAGGAATAACTCAGTATAGGATTGATGACAAACTGCGCCTAACCGAGGTTATTTATGCTCGATCGGGCACGTATCAAATAGAACACCAGAATTGGATGTTAATCGACGTCAAAATAACTACCTTTGGGATAAATCAGGTAACGACGTCAGCCAGCAAAAATAAGATCTGGCCTAACTCAATCTCACCAGACATGCTGGCAAGCCAGGCATTTATTGAACCAAAAAAAATGTCGCTGATGGAACTAACACGTCAGATTAACTACCTAGAAGAACAAAACATCGCGAAGAGCCAATACTCTCTCGCATTTTGGTCCCGAGCATTGGAACCCCTGGCCTACATTGGTTTAGCGCTCTACTCTATCGCGATATTGCTGGGCCCTATGAGAGAAACCTCGGCCGGGTCAAGAATCGCAGTAGGCGTCTTTTCAGGTTTGGGTTTTATGTATCTAAAGAATCTATTCAGCCCGATGGTAGGCGTTTTCGGCTTGCCAGCAATATTGGCGATACTCATTCCCATAGCCATCGTCTATCTGATTGCCCTTCGACTAATACAACGCAACGCATGAGTGACAACCCAAACAGCTATTCTTCCCAGCTAACTTATAATTTCAGCTTACCAGACAATTTTCCGACTTGAAGCTCCCCTTCTTTAGTCTGGCCCCCTAGCTCAAGAAATTGCTTCATCTGACTTTGTGATTCTGGTGTTCGCAGCAACCGAGCAAACAAGTAAGCCTCTTCTTGCAAGCCTTCTCGGATAGGCCCTTCGCTCGCCAAAACAGCAGCTTTAGCCAACCGAACTGCTGAAACCGGAAATCCTGAAATCCTTTTTGCAAGGCTTTCAACCCATCCTTCTATCTCATCGGCATGGAATACTCTATTTAAATAACCCCATTTTTCAGCAGTCTCTGCATCAAGATCCTCGCCTCCCAAAATGACCTCTAAGGCTCTTCCAGTACCCATTAGACGGGGCAGACGTTGCGTACCCGACCCCCCTGGCAGAATACCGATTGGTACCTCCATCTGATTTACGACAGTCTTGCCCGAGACCCCAAAGCGCATATCCATCGAAGAAACAAACTCGCTCCCTCCCCCTCCAACTCTGCCTTCAATTTGAGCAATCGTTACTTTATCCATTGTGCGAACACGCTCACACATTTGATGAAAGGGATTAAGTTCGGTTTCTCGCCTAGGCTCATCATCGGTGGGAAACTGAAGTATTGCCTCTACATCAAAATGCGCTATGAAAAAGTCAGGGTTAGCGCTCTTAAATAATACAACAGACAACGAATCATCATTCTCCAGCTCAATGCATACGTTTCTTAATTCATTGTATAGATCTGGAGTCATTAGATTGATAGGCGGGTTACTAATAATTACTCGAGCCAGACACTCAGCTATCTCTACAGTTAACAAATCGTATTCGTATGCCATCAATTCCCTCTCTTATCTAAAGTTCACATTGTTTGAACGATCTTAAAGCATCACTTAAACATGCTTCCAGATTTAAAGCACTCTATTCAGATATCCGAAGCCCTTGAGAAAAAGACGCCTTTTCAATATAGAATTTAGCTTATGAAAAGTGTTTGGCTATTTGGATACGGTTCACTGATATGGAACCCAGACATTCCTTATGTAGACCGAAAACCTGCCACACTGGCCGGGTTCGTAAGAAAATTTTGGCAAGGCTCGCATGATCACAGAGGAACCCCCGAAAATCCAGGCCGGGTGGTGACCCTGATCCCCTGCATAAAAGGTCACTGTGATGGCGTCGCTTATTTAGTTTCACTATCAACAGTAAAATCCGTTTTTGAAAAACTAGATCATCGAGAAAAAAACGGCTATCGCCAAACACCCGTTTCTCTCAACTTCACGAACGAGCTTGGCGGAGAAGCAATCACTTACATCGCCGACAAAACTAACCCCGCATTTTTAGGTCCCGCTCCCAAGTCATCGATTGCTAAACAAATCGCTCTCTCATCAGGTCCAAGCGGTGAAAATAAAGACTATTTATTTGAACTTGCTGCCGCCCTTAGAAAAGACAATTTCATTGACAACCACGTTTTTGAGTTAGAATCTTTAGTTAGAAAACTCCAAGAGGAATTTTGATTGGACATTTCATTCAGCGAAGGGCATGAAAAATTTAGACAAGAAGTCAAAGAATTCCTTGATTCAGCCCTAACAACTGAACTTCTGGCTGGAAGCGCAGCTTGCCCCGGAATGTTTCAGGACTACGAAATCAACATGAAATGGCACAAAATACTTTACGAGAAAGGATGGATAGCGCCATCCTGGCCCAAAGAATTCGGGGGTACAGGCTGGGATCTCACCCAGCGATATATATGGACCACAGAGGCTACCCTCGCAGACGCTCCCAAAACAGCTCCTATGGGTTTAGGGATGTGCGGACCAATGCTTATAGGACATGGCACTGAAGAGCAAAAGGCCTACTACTTACCGCGGATTCTATCCGGCGAGGACTATTGGTGCCAAGGATATTCAGAGCCCTCATCTGGCTCGGATCTCGCCTCTTTGTCTCTAAAGGCCTCTCAAGATGGTGATGCTCTCGTCCTCAACGGCTCCAAGATCTGGACAAGCCACGCGCACTTTGCAAATAAAATGTTTCTACTGGCAAGAACAAACGATGAAGGTAAGCCCCAACAGGGCATTACATTCCTCTTAGTTGATATGGACTCACCTGGCATCAACGTGCAACCAATTCTCTTTGCTTCTGGAACACACGAGGTCAATCAAGTATTTTTTGAAAATGTAAGAGTGCCTAAGTCAAATATTGTTGGCGAAGAAAACCAGGGGTGGAAAGTCGCAAAATATTTGCTGGAGTTTGAGCGAGGTGGAGGGGGCGCGGCTGGTTATAAAACCAATCTCAAAAAATTAAAGCAATTTAGTCAAACGATTATGGATGGGGAATCGCCGCTAATCCAAGACCCCTCTTTTAAAACAAAGCTTGATGCTGCCGAAATCCAAATTGAAGCTATCCAACTCACAGAGTGGAGAGTTATGGCTCAACTCTCAAAAGGTGCCAGTCCAGGCCCAGAGTCTTCCATTATGAAAAATCTAGGAGCGGATATAGGACAATTGCTGACCGAGTTAATGGTGGAGGCGATTGGTTTATACTCATGCCCGGATCAAAGTCAATTGCCCAATCCCATCGACAGCAATACATCTATTGGACCTACAGAAGGTAACAAAGCATTTGAAAGATATTTTAATTACCGCGCCAGTTCCATTGCTGGAGGTACGAACGAGGTACAAAAAAACATAGTTGCAAAGCTGGTATTAGGACTTTAGATCCGCAGTTATACGACCCTTACATCCTCTGAAATCACCGCGAATACTCCGTTTTCTGTCAAGCAACCCTGCACGTGTTTATCAGTTGGTACATCACGCCATTTAATTGAAGAAAGATCATCCACACCGATTCGATCTATTTTCAATTTAACAGGCTTTCCTAATCTTGAGGCTTTACTTCTATGTATAAACCCAAGCCAGGAATGATAAGAATAAGTTCCATCTTTTCTTAACAATCCTACTGTTTCCCCAGTGGTGCATTCACGTAATTCAATTAGTCTCTTGTTCAGCCTTCGCGCCAACACCACTTTCATACTGTATATATATACAGTATTTAGTAAGAAATCAATGTGGTCTAAAAACTAACTCAAATCATCAATATTGCTGATTATCTTTCCCACGAGGCCGTAATCAACTGACTCCTCAGCACTCATCCAATAGTCACGTTGTGTATCTTCGGCCACTTTGTCTAATGACTGTCCAGTCTGTGCCGCAATCACCCCATTGATTCGTTCTCTCGTTTTAACAATCTCTCTGGCATGAATTTCTATATCGGAAGCATCTCCGCCAAAGCCCCCATGAGGTTGATGAATCAGAAAACGTGTATTCGGCAAAGCAAATCGATTCTCTTTATCGGGCGCTAAATAAATATGTGTCGCTATACTTCCTACCCAGCCAGTACCCACTGTGCGGACCCGAGGTTTAATATATCGAATCATATCGAAGATCGTATCACCAGATTCGACATGCCCTCCTGGAGATCCTATATACATAGTAATTGGCTCATCTGATTCAAAGGAAAGTGCCAGTAATTTTTCAGCTGTCTTGCGAGCAACTTCCTGATTGATTTCGCCAAACAGAGTGATAGTTCGATTGGAAATAAGAGCACTCTCTAACAAATTGAAATTTTTTGCGACTTCTTTTATTTCGCCTTCCGCATCCATCGATTTCATATCGATTCTCCATAAATCTACAGCTTGCATCTGTAGTATAGTGTAACGTAAATCATGATGAGAGTGAGCAACAAGGGAGAAATCTGATGCCTTTATCACCTGAATACCAAGCGATGTTCGAGCAATTGGCTAATGCAGAACCGGCGCCTTCGCTATGGGAAATGACGCCAGAGCAAGGTAGAGAAATGTACCGCACAGTAAGACCGGTAATAGAAGAGCTCCATATTGGTCGAATAGATAACCAAATTATTGAAGGACCTGGGACAGAAATACCCATTCGTATTTACTATCCTGAGGGGGACGGTCCATTTGGTACCTTGCTATATTTCCATGGCGGCGGCTGGGTGATAGGAGATCTCGATACAGGAGATGCCGTATGCCGAGAAATGTCGACTATTGCGAATGTTGTAGTCGTATCAGTAGATTATCGTATGGCTCCTGAGGCAATTTACCCCGCCGCTGTTGACGACTCTTTTGCAGCCCTTAAGTGGGTAGAAAAAAACAAAGAACTATTGAAAGCCAATGGGAAAATCGGCGTAACTGGTGAAAGCGCAGGAGGCAATCTTTCGGCAGCCGTAGCGCTCAAAACCAGAGAGCTTAACGGGCCTGTTATTGACTTTCAGTGCCTAGTTTACCCGGTGACAGACTGTGACTTATCTCGTCAGTCCTATACCGATAATGGGAAGGGGTATATGTTAGAAGTAGAGTCTATGAAATGGTTCTGGGACACCTATTGCCCAGACGAGGAAAACCGACTTGAGCCCTATGCGAGTCCCATCCGCGCAACGAACCTAGAAAACCTACCCAAAGCGCTTGTGGTAACCGCAGAGTTTGACCCCCTTAAAGACGAAGGCGAAGCCTATGCCAAAGCCCTGGAAAACTCGGGAGTAGACGTTACTTACAAGTGTTATGACGGGATGATACATGATTTCTTTTCGACGGCTGCTGCCTTCCCTTCGTCTCGCACAGGATTTATAGAGACAGTCGAGGCCATCAAAAAAGAATTAAATTAAGGATTACCATGCTCTACGTACTGATCTGCAAGGACCAAATAAACAGTGAAGAACTGCGTAAAGAAGTAAGACCAAACCACCTGCACTATCTCCAAGATTTTGACATCAAACTGGCTGGTCCCATTCTTTCAGACGACCAACAAACGATGATCGGGTCATTGATTTTACTTGATTGCGACGATAAAGAAGCAGCTGAAGCGTTTGCATCGAATGATCCATACAATATAGCAGGCCTTTTTGAGAGCGTCGAAATCTCTCCCTTTCGTCAAGCAATTCCTCAAGCATAGGTGAAATAATGGATGTAACTGTAGTATCTGGTGTTGGACCGGAAAATGGTCTAGGAGCTCAATTATCGATAAGGTTTGCTCAAGAGGGCATGCATGTCTTGGTGTCCGGAAGAACCAAAACGAAGCTAGACCATGTCGTCGAGTTAATTCAAAAGAAAGGTGGATCTGCTGAAGCCATTGTTGCAGATGCAACTGACGAGTCCAAAACAGTCGAGTTATTCGAAACTGCTAAGGCAAGAGGTAATCTAAAACTCGCCATCTATAACACTGGAAACAATACCCCTGGGAGGATCGTCGACATGGACGCATCCTACTTCGAAGAAAGCTGGCGAGTCTGTTGTTTCGGTGGTTTCTTGTTCGCAAGAGAAGCGCTGAAACAATTCCAATCGTCAAAGGATGGCGTTTTGCTATTCACTGGAGCTAGCGCTTCTCTTCGTGGAAGACCAAATTTTGGAGCATTTAACTCATCTAAGGGAGCTCTAAGGAATTTAGCCCAAGCAATCGCGAAGGAATATGGTCCAGAAGGGGTTCACGTCGGTCATGTCGTGGTAGACGGCCCTATAGGAGGAGAAAAAATCGTCAGTCGATTCCCAGAATACGCCGAGAAACTCGGTGAAGAAGGGATGATCAGCATAAAAGGCATTGTAGACGCCTTCATCTATCTATATCGACAGCCTAAAAACGCCTGGACATTTGAAGTAGATGTGCGCACCTCGATCGAAAGCTGGTGAGGCAAACTCAGCCTGAAAATACCCAGGCTGAGTTTAATCATCAATTACCTTTAATCGACTCTAGCACTGGCATAACCAGACAATACGGTTGCGCCATCCTGGTTAGTGGTTTCTACCTTAAGATTTACTACACCGTCGGTTACGTCCTCAACTGTTGCAGTTGAATTTAAGGTATCGCCGGGCCAAACCTGACTAGTGAATCGCACACCATACTTTGTAAGTCGACCGTCTCCAACGTAGTTAGTGATCATGCGACCTGTCATTCCCATGGTCAGCATCCCATGTGCAAAGACGGAAGGATAACCCGCTACTTTTTCGGTAAAAAGCTGATCAGTGTGGACTGGATTGTAATCTCCGGACGCTCCGGCATACATGACAATTTGAGTTCTAGTCAAATCTTCAACCAAGCACTCACTGTAAGTGTCTCCGATTTTTAACTCGCTTGCTTTCAAAGCCATCTAAATTCTCCTATTGATCAACCGGGCGTTCTGTTCTCACTCCAACCCCGGTCGCTGTAATAACCAGCTCACCATTTTGATCGCGATATTCAGTCACTGTTTCAGAGAACACCAACTTACCAGACCTCTTTCCCTCTTTTTCCCAAGTCTTACCAGGCTTGTTTGTGCCCGTCAGAACATCTCCTGGCTTTAGGTGTCTGTGGTATTCAAAATGTTGCTCTGCATGGAGTCCGCCACCGCCGCCGCCGCCGCCGGAAGATTCTCTTTTGACTCCCGTTGGTTCTTTACCTGACCCAAACCAGTCTTCGCCGAGCTTTGGCCGAAGAAAGTAGTCTGGGTCGAACTGAGCACTTGCCTGCGCAAAGGTCGGCGGAGCGATTATTGATCCAACCTCTGTTTCTTTTGCATACTCCTCGTCATGGTAAATCTGGTTGCCATCCGCAACAGAGCGAGCGAACATCATTATATGGCTCGCCTCTACTGGAAACTTATCAATAGCCATTTGCCTCCCCTTTAAGATTATTTACTAGTACAAGTCATTAAAGTATCTCTCATCCTCAAACTAATTTTCAAGGATCGGTGTTTTTTTATTTCCCTTTGAACGATGGTTTCCTCTTTTCCAAAAATGCTTCAATGCCCTCTTTTTTATCTTCAGTTTGCACCAGAGCGCCTTGAGCATATTTCTCGAACATTAGGGCACCCGCCAGACTCGCCTCCATCCCAAAGTGAACCATCGCCTTCATGGTACGCGGGACAAATGGGGCAAACTGGCTTAAATGATCTGCCATCTTTGCTACTTCCTCTAGGAGCTGGTCGGATTCTACCAATCGAGTTATCAATCCGATTTGCAACGCTCTATCTGCGTCAATTGGCTCGCCCATCAACATCATTTCCATGCCCCAGCCCTTACCTACGATCCTGGGTAGTCTGGCGGTAGCGCCTCCTCCCGGAATAATACCTAGCCTTCCTTCCGGTGTAGCAAATTTCGATCCTGGCGTGGCTATCCTAAGATCGCAACCTAGGGCTACTTCTAACCCTCCTCCCATGCAGATTCCGTCAATCGCTGCAATCGTCGGTTTTGGGGTTTTTTCTAACTTTTCCGCAAGCCCTTGCACGATAGGTTCCAAGGCTTTTTTGAAGTCTCTATCCAACACTTCCGACAAATCGGATCCAGAGGCAAAGGACCTACCGCCCGCACCAGTAATCGCTATTACTTTGACATTACTGTCTTCCGCGGCTAGATCGACGGCTTCGTTAAGTTCATCCAAAGTGGCAAGAGAAATGGCATTGTGCTTTTCGGCACGATTAATAGTTATTAGAGCCAAAGGCCCTTCAGTAGAATACAGAATGTTTTCGAAGCTCATGTTTCTCCCAGGTTTAGCCTTGATCGTATGGCAAAGGACCAATAGTCCAATCACCTTTTTTGAAAGGACAACATACCAAAGTCTATTATATTTAGGCCCGTTGCAAATGGACAAATAAATCAAAAAAAAACCGCCGACTTGGAGAGAAAAGTCGGCGGCTTAAGAGAGATGATCGGTTTAATTAGCCAATTAATCCACCAATCACATTGGGTCAACTTGGAGATCACCATCTAACCCACGACGACATTATCCAAAATTACGGTTACCAAGGGATTACAGGCGCGACCGAGTTTGTGTCAATGTGTTTCAAATTGATGAAGAAATCATGAAAAATTCAAATAAAACACGGCCCCCTTCATTTTCGTTTCAGGATTCGCATCCTCTATGGCAATAGTCCAACCATGAACCAAACAAAGCTGATGCACTATCGCTAGCCCCAACCCACTACCGCCTCCCGAAGCACTACGAGATCGATCCAATCTAAAAAAGGGCTGGAAAACCTGAGCTCGGTATTCTTCAGGAATTCCCGGGCCATCGTCTATAACACGCATGCTATTCGCTTCAAGTTGAATGGAGACCTTACTTCCATACTTAATACCGTTATTGACCAGATTAATAAGAACCCTTCGAAATGCACTGGGCGGTATCTTCACGCGAATTGATTCATCGATCCCAGCCAACAACTCCACCGCAGGATCAAAATTAGCAACCACTTCCTTCACAAAATTCAAAAGCTCTATTTCCTGGGCCACCTCCCCCGCACCCTTTGCAAATCTGGTCGCGTCAGATATCAATTCATCCATAGACTCAAGATTGCGTTCAAATCGTTCAACAAGGTTTTTATCAACCTCCTCTGGCAATAATTCCAAAGCTAATCGCATTCTTGCCAAAGGCGTCCTTAAATCATGGGAAATACCGGCCAACAAAGTGGTCCGGTTCTCCAATAGCAGAGAAACCTCTTTGGCCATGGTATTAAAATTACGGGCTAGAGAAACCAACTCTCTTGGTCCCGCCTCCGGCAAAGGTTCAATATCCCGAGTACCACGAAAAGCCTCCGCCTGTTTAGCCACTCTAACCAATGGACGGGCTATCCTCTGAACGATATACAACGACGTAAAAAAAACAATCGCCGAGCCTAAGGCTACGATGATTAAGGCCACATAGAAGAGCTCAATGGCTCTTCTGTCCGCAGACAAGCCTACCTGCAACTCGTAATCACCCATTGGAACATCAACCCAAAGCAAGTCATCGCCCTGAAATATCCTGACCTGCATATTAAGGCGCGTTTCCAATTTTTCCTTGAGATAATTGACATAGGGTAGATAACCATCGAGTTCAGGGAATTCTCGAATTACCTCACTTATGATTAGGTCATGCGATTCAGCCAATTCTAATTCAAAATAAGGACGGGCCTCAGGCGGCAATTCAACCCACGTCTGTGCCGACAAAACTAATAGTGCAGCCTCGTCATCTGCAGAGCGTTCTGCGATAGGCGCTATCACGAAAAGATTAAGCGAAAAAATAGCCACCACCGCGATCAACATTGAGCTGAACCCTAAGGTGAGATTAGTACGAACTAATAAAGAGTTTGGTTTCCAGCTCAGCAAATTATCCTACTTCACCTGGACAGAACATATACCCTTTGCCCCAGATGGTTTTTATGTAGAGTGGATTAGCGGGATCAACTTCGATTTTTGCCCTAAGGCGTGTGATCCGAACATCAATTGAGCGATCAAATGGCGACCGCTCAGCACCCGTTAGCAAATCCAAAATCCGATCTCTATCCAACACCTTATTGGGATTTTTCACCAATATCGATAACAAATCGAATTCTCCAGATGTTAGCGATATTAAGTCTGGTCCTCGAGTCAACCGGTGCGCGCTGATATCGACCTCAAACTCGCCAAAGGTTAGCTTATCACTTTCGTTGTTCCCGAGAGCAATCGACGTGCTGCTACGCCTCAAAACAGCGCGAACGCGAGCGAGAAGCTCTCTAGGATTAAAAGGCTTTGCTAAGTAATCGTCCGCACCAATTTCTAATCCTACAATTCGATCCACATCATCTCCCTGGGCCGAAACGATAATGATCGGTATCTCCATCTGTTTTTTTAATCTTTGAGCAATGGAGAGACCGTGCTCACCGGGTAACATCAAATCTAGGATAATCAAATCAGCTTTCGAGTTACCAAGATAACCATCCATGGTTTCTCCCGACTCAACCGTATCAACGGTGAAACCATTTTTCTCGAGGTATTCCTTGATTAGAAGCCGCAGCTCGCTGTCATCGTCTACCACTAAGATCCGAGCGGTCTCCTGTTCCATTATTGAGCCTTCTTTCGCACTTGAACTGCCTCATAATTCGTATGCCCATTTGATGCAGGAGAACTCTCATCAGACACTCGTCTCTCAAAGCCAGACCCATACGTTACCGATCTAAACTCTGCCCGATTCTCAGTAAATGGGGGTTGGCGATTGCTCTTTACATGAGTCTTCTGGGCTCTACTCTCGGAAAGGTCTTCTGTTCTTGAAGAAGTAGAAGACGGATGAATACCACCTTGAATCTTTCTGTTTACCTCTGTTCGGATCTGAAACTTAGCTACGCCAGCCGTACTTACAGAGCTTCCGAATCTTCTGTCAACTCGAACCTTGATTCGACTACCTTTCACAAGACCTTTACTTTTTTCTCCATTTAACCGTCCACGTGTTTCAGCTAACAAGAACCGACGTTCCAAGGGAGATAGAGAACCCCATGAGGACAAAAGCTGACTAATCTCTTGATTCGATTTAGAGGAGTAAATCTTCTCCAAACGCTGACTGATTGGATCCTCAATTTGAGAGCGGGCCATACCCGAGTGACAAAACAGCGCCAAAAACAATGCCAGTTTCCATTTTGGCTCTATAAAAATAGAACTAAGAGTCTGTCTCAACAAGATCACCCTTTCCTACGACGAAAAGCCAAATTCTGCCTTTCCGCAGTTACCAAGAAATTGCGAGCTGATTTCAATTTGTTACATAAGAAACTAGAAGCCAAACTCAAACCAACGAGCTTGGCTTCTAATAGTAGAGGGCAAGCAAAACTAGGCTGCTTCAAACAATCCTGCAGCACCTTGTCCGCCACCGATGCACATGGTTACAACACCATACTTCTTATTGGTTCTCCTAAGCTCTCTCAGGACCAGACCTGTTTGACGTGATCCAGTCATACCAAAGGGATGACCTATGGAAATACTTCCGCCTAACACGTTGTATTTGTCGTTGTCCAAGCCTAGCGCGTCGCGGCAGTATAGACATTGAGAAGCAAATGCCTCATTTAACTCCCATATATCGATGTCATCCTGCTTAAGACCTGCATTTTCAAGCAAACGGGGGATCGCAAAAACCGGACCAATACCCATCTCATCAGGCTCACAACCGGCCACTGTAAAACCTCGATAAATGCCAAGAGGCTCTATTCCTAGCTGGGCAGCTCGTTCAGCACTCATCAGCATCGTCATGGACGCACCGTCAGATAACTGGGACGCATTACCAGCAGTTACAGAACCATCATCCTCAAAAGCTGGAGGCAAAGAGGCTAAACCATCAAGCGTAGTTGTAGGTCGATTACATTCATCTTTATCGACAGTCACTGTTTCGTGGCTTTCTTCCCCTGTTTCCTTATCTACTTTCAGCATTGTCGCCTGCATAGGAACAATTTCTTCAGCAATCTTTCCAGCCTCTACTGCAGCCGCATATCGCTGCTGGCTTTGTAAAGCATATTCGTCTTGCATCTCACGAGTAACCTGATATCGACGCGCAACAACCTCAGCCGTGTTACCCATCGCCATGAAAATGTCAGGTTTTTCGTCAACCAAGCGCTGATTTTGTTGTGCTTTGCCAGGTTCTTGACGAGTTCTCATAGAAATAGAATCTACTCCACCCGCTATAGCAACCTGCGTCTGACCAGTAGCTATTTGATTCGCCGCAATCGCTATTGATTGCAAACCAGACGAACAAAACCTATTGATAGTTACACCCGCAGTTGTGATCGGCAGTTTCGACAAAACTACAGCCAATCTTGCTAGGTTTCCGTCCTGCTCTCCTGCGTGGCTCGCCGCTCCTACGACAACATCTTCTACTTCATCAGCAGCGACCTGTGAATTTCGATCCAACAAAGAATCTATACAGTGAGCCAGCATATCGTCTGACCGTGTCATGTTGAAGCTGCCACGAAAAGCCTTCGCAAGGCCAGTTCGTACGCTATCTACAATTACTACATCTCCCATTCTTGTATCCTCTAAGTTAATTTCCGAAAACCGAAGACACAGATAAGATCATCATAAACAGACGTCATTACCATGCTTCGCCGTCATTCTTTTTGGTTTTAGTGTATTCCCCAAACGCTAAGATATTACCTGCTTAATCCGCCAGGTGCCACCGCCCAATTTAGCTGCTAATGTATACCAATCTATAACACCAGCTATTTGGAGGACAAATGTCTCAGTTTCATGACATCACTATGAAATCGATCACAGGAGACGATGTAAATCTATCAACCTACTCGGGTCAATTCTGCTTAATTGTCAACGTCGCAAGTGCCTGAGGCCTTACGCCACAGTACGCCGGGTTGCGTACTCTGCATAACGAGACAGATAATTTAAATGTACTGGGGTTCCCTTGTAATCAATTTGGCGCCCAAGAACCTGGGTCAGACGAAGAGATTCTGGATTTTGTAACCAACAAATACGACGTCAATTTTCCGATGTTTTCGAAAATCGAAGTTAACGGCGAAAACGCCTGTGAACTATACAAACTGCTAAAGAGCGAGCAGCCCGGTGAAGACGGAAATGAGGACCTACCCTGGAACTTCACTAAATTTCTAGTGGATGGAGACGGTTCAGTGTTAAAGCGTTTTAATCCTCAAACTACGCCGGAAGAAATCAGAGACGAGCTGGGCAATCTAATGGGCTCTTGAGTTTCCGTTGAAGCACTGAAAATAGCACCTATGGACAAAACTGTTTTAAAGGACGGACTATGCTTTGGAGAAGGCCCTCGCTGGCGAGATGGAGCTCTTTGGTTTTCTGACATGCACGACCAAAGGATCATTCGAGTCACTCGGGACGGAAACTCAGAAACCATAGTCAAACTAGAAGACGACCAACCCTCAGGCTTGGGGTGGCTGCCAGATGGCAAACTGCTAATCGTTTCCATGAGCAAAAGACAGCTTTTGCTCTGGGACAGCTCTCAGCTATCAGTTCACGCCGATTTGAGTGACCTAGCGGCCTGGCATTGCAACGACATGATTGTGGATTCAACAGGAAATGCTTACGTAGGGAATTTCGGATTTGATCTCCACAATGGCGCCACTCCAAAAACAACTGAGATAATATGCGTTGATCCGAAGGGCCAAAGCAGAGTGGTTGCCGAAGATGTTTTCTTTCCCAATGGCATGGTAATTACACCTGATGGTAAAACTTTGATTGCAGCTGAGACTTTCGGCAGATGTCTAACAGCTTTTGATATAGAAGCAAGCGGAGACCTTTCTCGAAAAAGAACCTGGGCGAAGCTGCCTGATGGCGCAGTCCCCGATGGTATTTGCCTCGACGACAAAGGTGGAATTTGGAGCGCCTCGCCAACCACTAATGAATGCATTCGGCAGACCGAAGGTGGCGATGTTAGCCATCGTATCGAAACAGAACGAGGCGCGTTTGCCTGCATGATCGGCAATAGCGAGCTCTATGTATTAACTTCCACTTCTTCAATTCCCGCGGACTGTCGACGTAAAAAGGATGCTCGAGTTGAGGTTTATAAAGCGCCTTATGACCGTGCGGGACTTCCCTAATAAAAGAGACCGTCGTACTTATAGAGTCCAAATAATATGACAGCAATTTATGAAAATTATGAATCGCCTTGGATGGACGATGAGCTGAGCATTCTTAGAGATGCAGCAAATCGTTTTTTCTCAACAGAATTCGTGCCGCACAAAGATCGCTGGATAGAACAAGGAAAAGTCGATCGAGACGCATGGAACAAAGCAGGAGAGGCCGGCTTATTGTGTGCTGAAATACCAGCCCAGTATGGTGGTGGAGGCGGCGACTACCGTCATGAAACAATCGTCACAGAAGAACAATTAGACGCAGGTATAAGCGGTTTTGGCAACCAAGTGCACTCTCAAATCGTCGCACCCTATCTATTGCACTATGGCAACGAAGAACAAAAACAGAAATGGTTGCCGAAAATGGCTACCGGGGAAATGGTTGGCGCCATAGCCATGACCGAGCCCAATACTGGTTCAGATCTTCAAAACGTAAAGACTAGCGCCACGAAAAAAGGAGACTCTTACGTCATCAATGGCGCAAAGACCTACATTACCAATGGAATTCACGCGGATTTGGTAGTCCTAGTGGCTAAAACGGATCCAAACTTAGGCGCAAAGGGCATCAGCTTGATCATGGTTGAAGCTAACACAAAGGGTTTCAATAAGGGCCGCAATCTAAAAAAACTAGGGCTCAACTCAGGAGATACCGCGGAACTTTTCTTTGATGATTGCGTCGTCCCAAGGGCAAATCTACTTGGTTCGGAAGAGGGCAAAGGGTTCATTCAGCTTATGCAGCAGCTACCTCAAGAAAGGCTCAGTTTAGCCCAAGGTGCCGTAGTCGAAACCGAAAGAGCTTTAGCGATGACTCTTGATTTCGTGAAGCAAAGAAAAGCGTTCGGACAACGAATCCTAGACTTTCAGAATACTAAATTTAAGCTTGCAGAGTGCAAAACCGAAGCCCTCATAGGTCGCACTTTTGTGGACCAGTGCCTAATCAAGCACCTAGACGGTAATCTAGATAGTTCAACCGCTTCGATGGCTAAATACTGGTGCACTGACAAGCAAAATCAAATTATCGATGTATGCCTTCAAATGCATGGAGGCGCCGGCTTTATGGACGAGTATGAAATTTCAAGAATGTACAGAGATGCAAGAGTACAAACGATCTATGGTGGCACTAACGAAATAATGAAAGAACTGATTGGCCGCACCTTAGAATGATGGCTAGCAGAACACGAATATTTGACAGGAGAGTATCGTGCGACTAGACGACAAACGCCAAAAGACATTTACAAAGATCACTTTATTGGCAGTGACTACACTGACAGCACTCACTGCTAACGCTGAATGGCAACTCGACCCTGCAGCTTCCGATCTCTACTTTATGTCCATCAAGGCCACGCATGTTGGAGAAGTACACTCCTTTGAAACCTTAAGCGGAACAGTGGATGACAAAGGAAGGGCCAGTCTCACAGTTGATTTAGCAAGCGTTGCCACACTGATTCCAATCAGGGATCAACGAATGCGAGACATGTTATTTGAAGTGGATCGTTACCCGACAGCGACGGTAACCGCTCAAATCGAGACGGGTCCACTTGTTAGCATGCCTCCAGGAAGTGAACTAGACATCGAACTTGAAGGCAATCTGCAATTCAAAGGCCAAACCAACCCACTAATGACCAGGGTTAAAGTGGCAAAATTAAACGATCAAAAAGTCACCGTGAGAACGGTAGCGCCTGTTGTTCTCTCTGCTGGCCAACTCCAAGTTACTGAAGGCCTAGCAAAACTCAGAGAAATTGCGGGACTTCCCAGTATCAGTTTTACGATTCCCGTCACCTTCAATCTCACACTCATAAAGAACTAGAACCGGTATTCCAAGCCCACTCGAATCGACCTTGGATTTACCGGGTGGAAATGAATGTCTTCCACTGGCGACACTTCTGACAAGAGCCTGGAAGAGTACCAATAGGCGATATCGTAGTGCTCCGAATCAGCCAAATTGAATAGATCAGCGCCAGCTGTCCACCGATCAGTTTTATAAGATAGCCCCATATTAACTATGGTCGTGCTGGGATAATTTATACTGTCATCTTCTACCAAAGCCGCGTCCCCAAAATGCCTAACACGCATACTCCAATTCCAGCCCAAGACTGGAGCACGAGTCAAACCCATACTGATGACGCGTCCATGTGCGTTGGGAATATGATCGGACTTAGCATCCACTGCGACAAATTTGCTGTCGACGATAGAACCAGTTAGGTCCAGTACCCAGTTGCTGTTGAGCTCCCAAAATAAGGCAAGCTCCAGACCGGAGCGCTCCGAGCCGTCACTCGCTTCAGTGGCTCCTGAATCTCCAGCGAATATCAGTTCCGAATCAGATTGTAACCAAAAGTAGGCTAGGCTTAACACCAAGTCATCGTCTCTCTCAATCCGATAGCCAACTTCAGCTCCGTCCTGTCCGCTAAAAACCTCAATCGGTTCAAGGGGAGCTTTACTAACAGGATCATAAGCTATCGTAGCTCCTCTGACGTCGTTGGAATGAAATCCCTTCCCCAAATTCAAATAAAGTTCCCCAAAACGTCCAACTTCATAAACCAAACCTGCACTAGGCAGCCAGATGTCGTCCGATCCTTTGCCACTGTTATCGGGCATATCCGACAGTACGTCATAATCAGAATAATCTACTCTTACTCCAAGAAGCCCCTTTAATTTATCTGAAAGGTCAATCTCCAACTCCGAAAAAACGCCAAGACTCAACCAATCCACGCTGTCTTGTCGAATTAACCCCAGCCTTATTCGATTTTCTACTGAATGTAACGCAACCTCACCAATTTGATCAGAACGCAAATCAAATCCCATACGCAAGTTTACTCGTGAGTTCACTTCCCTCTGGTAGTCAAAGTGGCCGCCATAAATCCATCTGCTGTCCACCTGTTCGTGGGCATCGCCATTCAAAGGGTCCTCCTGGAAATACGTGAAATTGCCGAACAGGTTAAGTTTATAACGACTTAAATAGAATCCTGACGAAAAGCTATTGTTGGAAATTCCGAATAACATATTAACTCTTGAAGTGTCTCCTCCCAAAGAAGGATCAATGTACCCGAACCTGTCTATATCTCCGCTCAAGACTTGGCGTTGTGGAATCTGATCGGTTGACTTCCAGTTATTATCGTAAATAGTCAGAGCCACTTTTATCTGAGTGTCTTCGATTTCACCTGTGTACTGAGTGAGGAAATTAACCTTGTCAACATCGGCCGGCAAAGCCCAAGGACCATCATTTTTCATAACTTCCAAAGCAGATAGCATGACTCCTCTATTTAGGTCCAAAGAGCCCACAACCAGACTCCTCGAATAGTTGTCGCTGCCGACTTCGACTTTGATGTATGGAGAAGCCACCTCTTCATAGACGCTGAAGGTTGTGGTTCCCGCAGTCGAAAAGTCTCCGCGATCCGCGCGATAGGGGCCCTTTGCAAACCGAACGGTACTGATTATCTCCGGTATCAAGAAATTCAAATCAAGATACCCCTGCCCATGTGCGTGTGTTCGCATATTAATCGGCATGCCCATAAAGAAAGCCGAGAAATCTGTGCCGTGATCTAAATTCATTCCCCTCAAAAAGTATTGATTAGCCTTCCCTTCACCCGAATGCTGCGTGGCAACCATTCCGGGCACCACCTCGACAAATTCCCCAACTCGCTCTATAGGTCTCGTAGAAAAATCAGAATATCCAACAAGGCCCTCTGAAGCACTCTTGCTACTCCCTTTCTGAGCCAGAGAGCGCCCATACACAACAATTTCCTCAATTAGAACTTGTTCATCCTGGTCGGAAGGGGTCTCTGCAAAAAGTGATGAGGGGCACAACAGGACTAAAGTTAATAAGCAAATAAAAGTGAGATAATTCAAGCAGCAGCCAGACATTTCGAACCCAGAACAGTCAAAAAAACAGAGCGGGAAGTATGAAGGCTCCTGTTTTACACTTCCAACGAAATAATACAATTAGTGTTTTGGAACAAAAACTCGATGAAACAATATTGGCGGTTCTACTGGCCTTTAGCTTTCACAGGAGCAGGCCTCGTCCTCTCGGTGCAATTTCAAAACGCGGTGCTAGCCCGATATCCTGATGCGATAAAAGAACTCGCGATTCTAGCGATAGCTTACGGAATATACGGTTTTTTCAATGCTAGTTTAGGATTCGTCGGCCAATTAACCAACGTTTATGCCAGGAGCCCTGAGGGAACACGTAAAGTACATCTCTTTGTTATTTGCTCTAGCGGAATAATCGCTACACCACTTGCCTTTATTGCAACAACTAAAATTGGTAATGCTCTAATTGCCTATTTATTCCCGGTCGAACCGGACTTTGTAAACCAGGTACAAGATTATCTAATACTGCTTTGCCCACTGGTCATCCTAAATGGTCAGAGACATTTTTATTCCGGGCTACTGATTCAAGCAAAACTGACAGGTTGGATCACTATCTGGAATACTATTTACTTGTCGTTGGTCGTAATCTGCTTAATCGTTGGTTTCAGTCAGGGCCTACAGCCAAACCTTGTCATAGTTGGTTCGGAGCTAGTCGGGGTATCAGTATTAATCCTAGGGTTCTTACTTGTTAAATACAGATTCTACTCACTTCCATCCTTGGATGAACAAGAGCTACACAAGACGACCAACTACATGGAACTTACTCTGTTTTTCCTCCCGGTATCTACGACAGGGGTCATGTTCGCGTTAAGCAGGCCAATTCTCTATGGATTTGTGTCCCGGACGGAAGACTCTATTTTAACTATCGCAGCCCTGCGAGTAGCCTTCGACTTTACGATGCTGTTTCAGCAGGCTGCTAATCAATTTCGACATTTTTTTATAACCTTCGGAGAGTCAATGCTGGATGAGAAAGTGAGGTTTATGCGGTACGTTGCGATTCTTATCACCTCTGTAATGCTTATCTTCATTCTTACTCCTATATCCGATTTCGTCTGGGGAAACTGGATGTCTCTTTCTCCGGAGCTTAGAGACTTATCAACCGAAGTCGTTTTAATAATGTGTCTTATGCCGTGTCTCATAGTTTTTAGGAATTACTTTCACAGCCGATTGATGACTAGAAAAAAAACTAATGGTATGGCCGCCGGCTCTATCCTTCGTGTAGTGGGTATTTATCTGACCGCCATGATCCTATTCGAAACAAACTCACTCTCTCATACGTCCGCCGCCTGCACTTTGCTTTTGGGGTTTCTCATTGAAGCGTTAGTCGCTAGAGGCGCCTTCAAAAGAACGAAGGCGCCTTTAACAACAAGCTGAAACTTAATGGCCAATTATTACGCCCGATTGAGCCGCAATTTAAATCACCGATCTACGCTATGAGCTATAATGAATAAAACAAAGCGTTAGGAGACACAGAAGTAATGCAAGGTCCCACATCACATACTTATTTTTCTCAGAGGCTTAGGCTTCACTACGTGGACTGGGGCAACCCAGAAGCCCCGCCAATGATCCTGATCCATGGAGGCAGAGATCATTGTAGAAACTGGGACTGGGTAGCTGAGAAGTTTCGGGATGACTATCACATTATCGCTCCCGATCTTCGAGGACATGGAGACAGTCAATGGATGATAGGGGGAAGCTATAATCAAATTGACTATGTGTACGATATTGCGCAACTCCTGCATCAGAAGGAAATGTCTGCAGTAACCGTTATAGGGCACTCTCTCGGAGGATCTATTTCTCTCTTGTATACCGCCCTATATCCAGAAAACGTTAACAAACTGATTTCTATTGAAGGGATGGGACCCCCTCCTTCAATGCTTGAGGAACGACTCAACCAGCCGATGGCTAATCGACTCGACAGCTGGATTCAAGACCTCAGGAAATTATCATCCCGTGCAGTGAGAAAATACGAGTCCCTTGAGGAAGCATTCCAAAGAATGCAAACCGAAAACCCTCACCTGTCGGAAGAACAAGCTCGGCATCTTACGATACACGGCAGCAATCAAAACGAGGACGGCACCTTTAGTTGGAAGTTTGATAACTATGTCCGTGCTTTCCCTCCCACTGGCATTCCCTTTGAAGACCAGTGGACAATGTTCTCACGCATCACCTGTCCAACCCTTCTCGTGCGCGGACTAGAATCATGGGCATCTGACCCTACAAAAGACGGGCGAATCGAAAACTTCAAAACCAGAGTCGAAGTCGAAGCTTTTGCAGATGCGGGGCACTGGGTTCATCACGATCAGCTTGAACCATTTGTCAAAAAAGCAAAGAGTTTCTTGATGTCATGAGCGACAGAGCACGCAGGCTACACGCTTCAAAATGGACTGGGGTCTTTTACATCACTGGAGGAGGATCGGCATTCCTTTCTGAAATACTCCAGGAGCCAGGGGCATCCAAAACCGTGCTAGAAGCGCTGGTGCCCTACGCAGAAAATGCCCTTTCCGACCTCCTTGGAGGAACCCCCGACCAAGCTTGCAGCATGGCAACCGCTCGAGCCTTAGCGATGACCGCGTACCAAAAATCTCAATCTTACAATCTAGCAGATTGCTTTGGACTGGGCTGCACCGCCAGTTTGGCAACCGACAGAGTCAAGAAAGGCAAGCATCGTGCCTATTGGTCTATTCAAACAGAGACAGACACTTTTTCATTCTCAACCCTATACTCGAGCGACAGGCAATCTGAAGAGAACAAACTCGTTGAGGACCTTTGGAAAAGCGTTGAACGCACACTATTTTCTGGGGACATAAACCTGCCACCAGAAATAAAATCAGAGCACCAAAACGCGAAAAATGCCTGGGCGAAACTTCTGCAGGAAGAACCCTATCGACATACGGATTCAGACCACAACGGGTTATTGTTATTACCAGGCTCCTTCAACCCTCTCCACGAGGGCCATGAAAAAATGCTTACCATCGCCGAACAAATCTGCGACCGAAAAGGAGCTTTTGAGATCTCAATAAGAAACGCCGATAAGCCAAGCCTGGACTTCATATCAATTAAGAATCGCCTTAACCAATTCAAGAATAGAACGGTTTGGCTAACGAATACCCCTACCTTTGGTGAGAAGAGCGCGTTATTTCCTGGCGCAACCTTTGCGATTGGCATCGACACAGTAAAAAGATTAGGACAAACCCGTTTCTACAATAATGACCCTGCCTTGATGGAGGAATCGTTTAAAAACCTCATCTCTAATAACATCAAGTTACTGGTTTTTGGTCGTCTTGAAGACGGTGTTTTTGAAACTCTGGACACTGTTTCAATACCGGACCAGCTGCGCTCACAGTGTGAAGCGGTATCGGAGGATCTGTTTAGGTCAGATCTTTCATCCACAATGCTGAGACAGCAGCTATCAGAAAAATCAGAAACCTAATACTTTAGTAAACTGGGGCTTCATGACTGACGTCAATGGATTTCCAGCGGCCATGATAAAATCTATAAACCAGCAATATCGCTTTAAGCACGTAATCACCAATTAACGAGGCATAAACCCAAAAGACCGGCAGTCCTAAATAAGTTGCTAAACTGGCTAAACCGCAGCGCATGCCTACCAACCCCAACAGCGTCGCGATCAAAGGAAACCGAGTATCTCCAGCACCTCGCAGAGATCCCCCAACGGCCATTTCAATGGCCATAAGCGGCATCATCGCGCCCAAAATATAAGTGAACTCAACCGTATGTTTCACCGTGATCGGCTGATCACCAATGAAATAAACAGCCAATTCTTCAGCAAAGATAACGATGAGCAATCCCAGAGAGCCCATCGATAACATTGCCCAGGCGGTCGATCGCCAACCACTTCTTGACGCAGCTTCCGGGTCGCCAGCACCGAGATGCTGACCGACCAGCGTAGAGCCAGCTATCGAAAACCCAAACCCAACGGTCCAGCAAATCGCCAAAAGGTTCACTCCGATGTTATAAGCGGCAAACGCCTCAGTGCCATAATAATTTCCGATCAGGATTAAAAAAATGAAAAACCCTATTTGAAACACACCCTGCTCCAAAGCTGCCGGGTATCCAATTTGAAGCAGCCTCGCCAATCTCTCGCGTCGCCACCAACCATGGCCAATGTATCGAACTCTAAATCTCTGGCGAAGCCACATAATCAACATGAACAAAGATCCCGCCGCAAAGGAAATCCCTCCAGCCACAGCAGAACCAACAACACCCATGTTCGGAGCTCCCCAATTTCCAAATATAAAAGCGTAGAACAGAGGCAGATTGATAATGTTGCATCCGATACCGACCCATAAAGGAGTCCACGCATCGCCGGAAGCTCTTAAGGCCGCCTGCAAGACAAACGCAACGGCGAAAGCCAAATTAAAAAACGATAACCACTGGATAGTTTGAGTCGCCAAATCAGAGGTCGCCTCGTCCAGGCCGAAAACGCCTGCCATGTCAGATGCCAAGACAATCCCAAAAACTGCGATTAGCAACGAGAGTAAACCAGCCAAAACCATGGACGCCATCGTCACTCGACTTGCTTCTTCATAATCGCCCGCGCCCCAGGCTCTAGCAACGAGAGCGGTGGTCCCCGCACTGATCGCCATCATAATCGCTTGCAACGCAAAGAAAACACGACTCCCAGCTCCCATCGCGGCCAACGCCTCTGTGCCAAGCTCTCCAACAAACTTGACCTGAACCATTCCAACCAGCGTATATGAGAGATTTCCGAGAATAGAGGGAAACGCTAACTGCCAAATAGACAACCCTTTCTCTACCCCAGCGGCTGGCTCGGAAAGTTTCGATTCCGTGTCCAATATCTCGTTCGCTTCTTTATTGGAATTTATAACCAAAGATTGTTTACCTCTTTTCCCCTATTGATATGATCGATCAAAAATACTCATTGCAACATGAACGATTTCACTGACATCCAAGTTTCTCTCGAAAACCTGGTCGCAACTGTCGAAATACAGCGAGCGCCACACAACTTTTTTGACTTAGTTCTAATTCAGCAGCTATCCAAAGCCTTCGACATACTAGGCCATGACTTAAATTGCAGAGCAATAGTACTTGCGTCTGAAGGCAAATCCTTTTGCGCGGGAGCAAACTTCGGTTCTGGTCAGCCTGATGAATCAGGGAGCGACGATTTTACCGAAAAAGGGTTCCAAAATACCACCGGTAAACTCTACACCGAAGCCGCTAAGTTATTTGCGTGTCGCAAACCCATTGTCGCCGCTGTTCATGGGGCTGCAATAGGAGGAGGTTTTGGACTCGCCCTGGTCGCAGACTTTAGAGTTGGATCTGAACAAACTCGTTTTTCAGCGAACTTCGTTAAACTTGGCCTGCATCAAGGATTCGGTATCACGCACACCCTACCTAGACTAGTCGGCACGCAAAATGCTCATAGATTGCTACTCACAGGCAAGAGAATATCTGGACCAGCCGCACTGGATCTGGGTTTGATTGATAAACTAGTCTCGCCAGAAAGCGTGAGAAAAGAAGCCACAAGCCTCGCCTCAGAAATCGCCGAAAACGCGCCCCTTGCGATTTCTTCCGTGAGGGCGACAATGCAGGCAGACATGGAGCAACAGGTTAGCGAGATAACAAAACACGAACTCTCTGAACAACAAAGACTCAGAGGAACTCAAGATGCTTACGAGGGCATCAGGGCGGTCGCCGAAAGGAGGCCAGGTAACTTTTCTGGCAATTAGTTGCGAATAGCAAAGACAGGAGAAAACAGATGAATCTAGGGAAACTAGGAGTGTGGTTCTTTCTCGACCCCTTAAACAGTAGCCAGTCTGCGGAAACGGCTAAAAAAATTGAGAAACTTGGATACAGTGCGCTTTGGCTACCCGAGGCGGTCGGAAAAAACCCAATGGTCCTCGCTTCATGGTTACTAGCTAATACCGAAAAATTAGTCGTCGCGACGGGAATCGCAAACATCTACAACCGAGAGCCTGGAGCGACATTGTCTGCTCAGCATACACTTGCGGAGCAATCTGATGGCCGATTTCTTCTTGGGCTTGGAGTCTCTCACAAACCCTTAGTCGAAGGCGTCAGAGGCTTGAAATATGGTCCGCCGGTTCAAACCATGAAGGATTATCTGGAGAAAATGAAAAGCTCACCTTACATGGCCCTTACTCACTCAGAAACACCCCCCACCGTTATAGCGGCGTTAGGTCCTAAAATGCTCGAGCTCGCAGCAGAACATTGTAATGGAGCCCACCCCTATTTTTCCTCGCCAGACCACACGGATACTGCACGATCAATCATGGGGCCAGACGCCTGGCTCTGTGTCGAACAAAAAGTCGTTTTAGAGGAAGACCCTTCTAAAGCGCGAGATCTAGCCCGAAAAGCAGCCGCGATGTACCAAACGCTACCTAACTATAGAAACAACTGGCTTCGGATGGGCCTCAGCGAAGAAGACATCAGCCAAAGTTCAGACAAGTTCATCGACACCACCTTCGCCTGGGGCAAAGTCGAACAGATAAAATCTCGAATTCAAGAACACTTCGACGCAGGTGCTTCGCACGTGTGTATTCAGCCAATCAACCCAAACGGAGACGTTGGAGCTTTACATTGGGAGTGCCTCGAGCAATTAGCAAACTAATTAATCCATCTACCCTAGTTTTTTCGCTATCAGCTTTATGACCACCAGGAAGACCTGCTCATATGTTCAAGGATCCTGATTAGTTATTTGAAAAAACTAGCTCAGCAGGTTTGATGTCCTCGCAAGGGCCTGCTCCGAGCCATAGACTAATTCGTCAAAAATGTCTTTGGCAGGTCGAACCGCTTTAATCATGCCGATCCCTTGCCCAGCGAATCCAGGATTGATATCGCCTCTACCATCTCGATTTGCGGCAGCCATAACCGGTCCAGAAATTTGACCTTGAAAAGGCATCGGTAGAGGATCGACCTCCTCTTTCACCCAATGTTCAGTCCACTTACTTTTAATAATGCGGGCAGGTTTACCTGTGACAGTTCTGGAGACAGAGGTGCCCTCCTCGGTCGCCTCGACAATGGCCTCCTTCTGAAAATCAAAGATATTTGCTTCTTCCGAGGCTAGAAACGCCGAACCAATCCAAACCCCTTCTGCACCGAGCATGATCGCTGCCGCAATGCCCCTACCGTCAACGATACCCCCAGCACCCAGAACAGGCGTATCACCCACTGCATCGACGACCTGGGGTATCAGCGCCATCGTACCTATCGGCGAATTATGCCCCCCGCCATCGTGTCCCTGCGCGACAATGATATCTAAACCGGAGGATTTGACCTGAATCGCGTGTCGAACAGCGCCCACTACAGCCATGACCTTCGTTCCATTAGCCCTCAAATCGGTCATCCATGGTCCCGGATTTCCCAAACCAGACGCGTACACCGGCACTCGCTCTTGGATCACAACTTCCATCTGGGCTTCAAAAAACTCTTTGGTTAATGGAGCCGGTTCCCCAGGAATCGTTTTTCTCTGGAGGCTCTGCAAAGTCTCAAGATCAGAAGCATCGAGGCCTTCTTTCTCCATAAATTCACGCGCGAATTCCTGACGCTCTGGAATCAAATCCTGAGGTGTTGGGCCCTCTAGATCATCATAGTTAGCTCTCCTAACAGAAGCGGGAAGCAACGTATCGACCCCAAAGGGTTTATCTGTGAGCTCGCGCGTCTCTCGGATCCACTCTCTGAGCATTGAAGGGCCACATCCAGCTGCCCCAAGAACCCCCAAACCTCCCGCGTTAGAGACTGCCGCTGCCAATGCGGGGCAACTCGCGCCTCCCATGCCCGCCAAAACAATCGGCTTCTCAATTTCCAAAATCTCACAAACCCGTGTCGACAAATTCATATCCAACTCCATCTTTTAGTCAAATGACAGTTCCATACGCTCCCCTAAAAAAGACCAGAGGATCTTTTTCGTGATCGTTAAGCTCGAAATCAGTTACTCGGCCTATCACAATCGTATGATCTCCCGCTTCGTATTCACTCTCAACATCACACTCAATCGTGGCTATATTCCCGGGGAAAACGGGAAAACCATTGTCACTTGGACCCCATTCAATATTCGTAAATTTATCTTGCCCGCTCTTAGACATGGTCTCACATACGATCTGCTGATCCTGAGCTAGAATATTAATACAGAAACTGCCGGCCTCTCTGATGAGAGGCCAGGTAACAGAATTTTTCCCTGGAGAGATCGCAACGAGCAATGGGTCCAGAGAGATCGACACAAAGGATTGCAGAGTCAAACCTATGGGCTGCTTATCTTGGAAAGCCGTTGCTACAACCACGCCAGTACAAAACTGACCCATAGTCTTTCTGAAAGCCTCTCTACCAGTCTCCCCCAAAATCTTGCCCCTCATAAAAAAACTCGATCGCTTGCAACTATAGCTTATTGTCCTAGTTTGCTCAGCTTGGTTTGTTTAAAATAGAGTCAGTAATGATGCAGACGAGTAATTATGTCCAATCTAGAAGAATTTAGAAAAGAAACCCGAAGCTGGCTCGAAGAAAACTGTCCTCAATCAATGCGCACGCCGACACCAGAAGAAGAGGTTATTTGGGGTGGCAGAAAGCAAAAATGGGTAAACCCAGATTCTAAAATCTGGATGGAGCGAATGGCCGAAAAGGGTTGGACCGTTCCACGGTGGCCACAAGAGTACGGCGGCGGTGGCCTTTCAGCCGACGAGGACAAAGTGCTTATGCAAGAGATGAGTCGCATTAGAGCTCGCTCGCCTTTGCAGAGTTTTGGCATATGGATGCTAGGACCCGCACTGCTCGAATTTGCCAGCGAAGAGCAAAAACTGCATTACCTACCTCAAATCGCCCGAGGCGAAATTCGCTGGTGCCAAGGTTATTCAGAGCCCGGTTCTGGTTCAGACCTCGCCGGCCTTCAAACCAAAGCTGAGGACCAAGGAGACTACTATCTAGTTAACGGCTCCAAGATATGGACTTCATACGCGGACGAGGCAGATTGGATTTTTTGCTTAGTTCGCACAGACGGAGAAGCGGCAAAACATGATGGCATCAGTTTTTTACTTTTCGATATGGAAAGCGAAGGGGTGACCACATCGCCGATTAAGCTCGTCAGCGGGTCCTCGCCTTTTTGTCAGACGTTTTTCGACAATGTCAAAGTACCCAAAGCTCACCTTATCGGCGAACTGAACAAAGGATGGACCATCGCCAAGAGGCTCCTTCAACATGAAAGACAAATGATATCGGGCATCGGCGGGAACAGTGCCGCTGGGGGTACCGGAACGAGGCTCGAAGACGTTGCCAAAGACTATATTGGTGTTGAGAACGGCAAAATCTCTGATCCTTTCGTTCGCACGGATGTAACAAACCATCGTATGAACGACAAAGCCTTCCAGTTGACGATGGCTCGGGCGGGCGAGGAAGCCAAAGCAGGCAGCCCAGACGGCAATCTCGCATCTATTTTCAAATACTACGGTACCGAACAAAACAAAAGAAAGTACGAAAGAATGCTCGAGATGATGGGAACTCAATCAGTGGGATGGACCGGCACTACTTTCTCCGAGAAAGAAATCGGAACGACCAGACAGTGGTTGCGATCTAAGGCGAACTCAATTGAAGGCGGTACCAGCGAAGTTCAATTAAACGTGATATCAAAACGCGTGCTTGGACTACCCGACTGAATCGCTATGCTCGCGTGAAAGCAGAATGAAAACGTACTGGGATTGTTAAAAGTTTCGAGTTCTCTGCCTAAGAAGCAAATATAAGGTAGTAAGGTTACTGGGTATTTAATATGGAATGGATAATCGTCATAGCAGTTATTGCTCTATTAGGGTTTTGGATTGCTTCGATCTACAACCAGTTGGTGGCCTTAAAAAATCGTTATGAGAACGGATTTTCTCAAATCGAGATCCAATTGAAGCGTCGCTATGATTTGATACCTAATCTAGTAGAGACCGCTAAAGGCTATCTGTCCCACGAAAAAGAAACCTTAGAGTCTGTAATACAAGCCAGAAATCAGGCAATGAATGGCCTTCAATCAGCTGCAAACAATCCTAGTGATCCGAATGCCATCAAAGAACTCTCCAGCGCAGAGGGCATTCTTGGTAATGCCTTAGGCCGACTCAATGTCGTCATGGAAGCCTATCCAGACCTCAAAGCCAATCAAAACATGATGCAACTCACGGAAGAGCTTACATCAACGGAAAATAAGGTTGCCTTTGCTCGTCAGGGATACAACGACCAGGTAACCGAATACAACACCTACCGTCAGTCTTTCCCTCCCGTCATATTTGCAGGTTTTTTTCGGTCATGGGATAGATGCGGAACTCCTGGAATTCGCGGATTCAGAGGCCATCCAGGCGGCGCCCTCAATCTCGTTCAACTGACTCTTCTCTAGGAAGCCGTGAATTTTTTCCAGGCACAGGAAAAAGCCAAACGAAACACCGCTCTCTTAGTCTTTCTGTTCATTTGCGCGGTCCTTATTTTGATCACCCTGACTAATGTCCTGGTCAACTTCTTACTTGCCGCCAATATGGATATGGGCATCGCCCTTTCTCCAATCGAGATATCTCTGGTCGTCCTTGGCGTAATCACTATTGCCATTACTTATAAGTACCTCTCGCTGAAAGGAGGAGGTCGTGTGATAGCGGAAATGCTGGGCGGAAGATTAATCCCGAGCGATACACAAAACAGACAACACCGGCAATTGCTCAACATTGTCCAGGAGATGGCCCTTGCAGCGGGCATGCCCGCACCTCCTGTTTATCTCATTCCAGAACAAAGCATCAATGCCTTCGCGGCTGGCATGACCCAGCGAGATGCAGTCATAGGGATCAATCAAGGCACTCTGGACCTGTTAAACCGATCCGAGCTTCAAGGCGTCGTTGCTCACGAATTCAGTCATATATTGAACGGAGACATGAGTCTGAATTTGCGCCTGATAGCGATTCTCCACGGCATCGTCTTTATAGGAATAATTGGCTACAGCCTATTAAGGGGGGCTGCATTTCAAAGAAAGAACGCAATGCCGTTGCTCGCCTTGGGACTGGGTCTTGTGGTGATTGGTTTTGGAGGGCTCTTTTTTGGCAATCTGATTAAGGCATCGGTCAGCCGGCAAAGGGAATACCTTGCCGACGCATCAGCTGTCCAGTTCACGAGACTGCAAAGTGGTATCGCTAACGCCCTAAAAAAAATCGGAGGCCATGCTCAACAATCGCACCTACGCCAGACAAATGCCGAACAAGCGAGCCATATGTTCTTTGGATCCATTTTACCGAAGTTCAGCTCTGGCTTATTGGCCACGCATCCGCCACTAGAAAAAAGAATCCTAGCCATTGACCCAAGTTGGAATGGGAAGTTTGTTGAAACACTAAATTCAAGTGGCCAAGAAACTCAAGCCAAAAGTTTCTCCAAGAGCGCAAAATCTAGCAACCTAGTCTCCAACTTCAGCGATCAAATCGGACAGATCAATGAAGCGAGTCTCGATAAGGCAAACCAGTTCCTCACTGACTTGCCAGGCCAGATAGCAACAAGCACTTGTAATGTGTTTGAAGCTCGGGCACTAATTTATGCTCTCTTGCTCTCAAAAGATGAAACCCTGCGGCAAAAACAGCTTCTATTTCTTGCTCAAAAAGCAGAAAAAGGAGTCCCTGAATGTCTCAACAAACTACTTGATAGTGTCAACGAGACTAACCCGTCTGATCGGTTCAACCTGGCACTCATGACTGTGCCAACCCTCAAACAGCTATCGAAAGCACAGTACCGCATTTTCAGTTCAAACATTAACGAAATTATTGTTTCTGATGGAAAAGTCGATCTGTTCGAATGGACCCTGCACAGAGTCTTAATCCAATCACTCTATAGTCAATTCGAGAACATAAAACCCGCGCGCGGTAGAATAAAAAATCTCCTAAGGATTAAGAAAGACATTGCCGAATTACTCTCTATCATAGCCAGTCACTCAGATAGTTCAGAAGAACGGTGTCGAAAATCTTATGAGTCAGCAGCCCGATCGATTAATCTCGACCTGGCTTTTAAATACATAGATCACTTCGACTTTCGTCAGCTAAATTCGTTGATAGAAACTATTCGGGAACTCTCCCCTGGCCCAAAAAAACAATTAATAGATGCTTCATATCTATGCATTCAGTCCGACAAGACAGTAACTCTTGAAGAGCGGGTACTACTGCAGGGAATCTGCTCTGCGCTTGATTGTCCTCTTCCTTATCGCGAGCAGATTTAAGCTCAATTCTGAATTAAACGTGCCACGGACCGCCAATCTACAACTTTAAAATTCTGATTAATCTGTTGTCCGTCTTGATCGACGTTATCGTCATCCTGAACGACCAAAAGGCCCTCTGGAAAATTACGGACCGCCTTCGACAGAATTGAAATTCCATCGGTGTGGGTCACTTCATCAGTTTTGCCGTCCAAGGACTCACCAACACGAAATTTCGATAGGACTTTTCCCGTTTCAATATCATAAGCTACAAAAGTGTCGTCTCCTTGACTTGAAGCCAATAGAACACGCCGATCTTTCGACTCATAAATATCTAACCCTTCAACATCGGCGCTCAAATTTCCCAAGTCAATATCATCAAATAGAAACTTTTCTCCAGAAGAAAGCTCCACTCTCCATATCCCCTTCTCTTCCTCTCCAACAAAAAGGTGATTATTTTGCGAGTCGAAGACGCAGCCCTCGGTGGAAGATTCGAATTCAATCTCGCGAATAATTGATTGTTCAGCCCAACTCCAAAGTTGTACATTGCCGCTTTTATCTCCAATCGCTATCGTGCTGTCCAAGGCGCAAAGGCCATAAGCATCATCTAAGGACAAGGTGAGTTGACCAGAGGGTTTAATCAAGCCCTCATCCAAATCCGCTTCAAACAAATCAATAGTAAGATCAGTCCTGTTTCCCGCAGCCAAATTAAATCGATTTGTGTCGCCAATTCTGACCGCATCAACATTGTTGAGGCGTCCCACCTCCAAACGACCGAGTTCTTTTCCCTGAATATCGTACCAAACAAGCCCCCTCCTCTTGTTTGTTCCAACGATCCAGACTCGTCGCCCGTCCATCGATGACAAAACGACGCTATCATCCGCCGCATCGTCATCATCCAATACCGGTTCTGTTTCGCTGACAGGAACGACCTCCATAATCGTTCCTGATGGCGCACAGCCGAAAAGGGCCAAGAAGAGGAAGGTAAACAAAATGGATTTCACTTTTTTTATAATGAGCAGTCTCACAAAATTAATCCTATAGAGAATAAGTCAGTCCAATTGAGTAAGACGTTCCGTATTCGTCGTATTGCGATAAACGGCTCTTTTTACCCCAGTAGTAATACTCAGGCCTGTCGTTGATATTAATCACCTCAAACTTCGCTGTCAGATTACTGGTTGCCTTGTACTTGGCAGTCAAATCCCATTGCACATGGGAATCAACAAAGCGCGAATTATCCGCAGACACTTTATCCATGTCATCTTCCTCATCAGCCAAGTAGTCAAGATATTCGCTGCGATAGCTCATCGCCAAGCGAACATCCCATTTGCCTTTATCGTAACCCAAGCTTAAGTTCGCGTTTTGATCAGCCATTTTACGAAAAGGGGTAGTAAACGTGTTCTCGCCGTCAAACTTAAAAGTACTATCAGCCTCTGGAATCGCAGTGAAGTTTGCCGCCACAAACAGGCCAGACTCTAGGCCATACTGCCCGTTAATCTCAAAACCTGTGATGGTCGACTCCTCTGCGTTAATCCAGGTAACCAAGCCATCGTTAACTTCGACACCCCGAATCGTACCGCTCTCTGCTGCGATCTTGTAAATCGCGTTATCAACGTCTTTGTGGAAGGCGCCAACACTAAAGAAAGTCATAGTGTCTGTGTAATACTCAAAGGAGATGTCAAAGTTAGTCGACTCATAAGGCTCTAGGTCGGGGTTACCATATTTGCCTGAAATGTCCTCACCGTCGATATCTAGCTCCAGCATTGGCGCTGTGGAGGAAAAACCGGGTCTAGTTAGCGTTCTTGTTATTGCTCCGCGCATTACCCAATTATCGGTAAGAGCCCAGGTAAGGTTCACCGATGGCGCCCAGAAGTCGTAATCTTTATTGGCGTCCGTAGCTACTCCATCTTGATCAAATGCAGAACTTTCCCAAGAGGTATCTTCGAATCGCATTCCCGCGACCACTTTCACGTTATTGCTCAAGCTAAAAGTACCCATTCCGTAAATCGCAAAGACATCCTCTTCAGTCACAAAGTCTTCGTGGTAAGTCTCTTGTCCCTCCAGCT
>CACFPX010000005.1:0-94184 GCA_902568205.1 K189A clade bacterium
TGCAGCGGTTGTGAGGCTCGCCAGGTCGCTTCCAGCTCCAGGTTCTGAATATCCCTGACACCAACTCATTTCGCCGTAGATAGTGGGTCTGATGAATTGTTGCCTTTGTTCTTCTGTTCCCATTTCGAGTAAGGTCGGGGTCAGCATCGAGATACCTTGCCCGCCGAGGCCTTGACTCACCTTCGCAGAGGCGAACTCCTCGGCAATAATTCGGGACTCAATGATGTTGGGTTCTGCGCCATAGCCACCATATTCTTTAGGGATCGTCCTGCAGGTGTAGCCGTTTTCAATTAGCAGCTTTTGCCAATCCAGAGATTGCTGTGCTGCTTGAGATTCCCCGATAACTCGGCCACTGGGAGCCTTGTCGTGATTGTTTTTTAGAAATGTTTTGACTTCTTCGCGAAATCCATCGTATTCCGAACCAAATGATAGATCCATCTATCATCCTCCTTTCTGATAATAGAGTTACGTCATGCTTAGTTAGAATCTACCTCTTGCCAATCGCCCCGGCAAGTGCTCGAAAGTCATAAGGTTTGATCATCTCCATATAAAAGAAGAATCCTTAGGTTTTGATCTGGTAGAGTTCTTTATCACGAAATTTGATTGGAATGACTCTAAATTAGTGAGGTTTTTATGCAATCCGATGATGCAATTTCAATGTTAATGACGATGGCCTCAATGCAAGAAGAGCACAATGCGCAGGTTCATCCTCAATGGAAAGAGCAAGGTTACGAGTATTATCGCGCGATTTGGGTTGAGTGTGCGGAAATGTTGGACCATTTCGGTTGGAAGTGGTGGAAAAATCAGGAACCGGATATTGATCAGGTGAAGCTAGAGCTTGTTGATATTTGGCACTTCGCTTTGAGTGAGCTTATTAGATCTGAGCTGCTACATGAAAGTCTGGGAGCAGAGCTTGCGAACGTTGAACCTATCGATTCAACGCCTGAGATTTTTCGTGAAGCCATAGAGTCCTTGGCTATTTCTTCACTTCAAAGTCGTTCTTTTAAAATGAGCGACTTCACCTACGCGATGCGGACTCTACCCATGGATCTGAAGGAACTTTTTGCCCTGTATGTGGGCAAAAACGTGTTGAACCGTTTTCGACAAGATCATGGTTACAAAGAGGGTAGCTACCGAAAGTTGTGGGCAGGTCGTGAAGATAACGAGCATTTAATTGAGATACTTGAAAGTATTTCCGTAGAGCCGGAGGAGATGTTCGATATGCTCTACCAACAGCTAGAACAGCGTTATTCTCAAGAAGCTTAATTTCTTTGGAGTATCTCTTCGTAAATGGTCAAGGTCTGGTTATCGAAACAACAGAAAATTACGTTCTTGGGGTAGACCGACTGCCAATTGGCGACCGACTCTACAGCAATCTGTGTGGCCTTCATTAAGGGGTAGCCATAGGCGCCCGTGCTAATGGCTGGAAAGGCTATCGTGGCAAGTTCATGATCGCATGCCAGTGAAAGTGAGCGGGTGTAGCAAGAACTCAGCAAAGAAGCTTCGTTCTTTTCTCCTCCTGTCCAAACGGGTCCGACGGTATGGATGACGAATTTTGACGGCAGCTTAAAAGCCTGCGTTATTTTAGCCTGACCTGTTTCGCAACCGTTTAGGTCTATGCATGCAGCGAGTAGTTCTGGGCCAGCAGCTCTATGAATGCTGCCGTCCACGCCACCGCCTCCCAGGAGGCTCCTATTTGCAGCATTGACGATGACATCAACCGCCAGAGTTGTGATGTCGCTCCTTTCTACAGAGATGTTTATGCGAGACTGACTCATTGTGAGATTAGTAAGCCATTGGTAACTATTTCTAGACGAACTAAGATTGTAATGGTTTTAACGGACGTTTTATGCGTATGCAGGAGATTAAACTATCGACTCCTTGGGTTGAAGATTGGAGACCAGATTTCATTGGGACGTTAGTGTTCGTTGTTGATGGCTCGAAGGTCCTATTAATTCGCAAAAAGACGGGACACGGAATGGGAAAAATCAACGGGCCAGGAGGTAAATTAGAGGAAGGGGAGACGATTACTGACTGCGCCGTAAGAGAAGTTAGAGAGGAAACAGGTCTAATTGTCGATGATTTACTATGCAAAGCAGAACTCAGATTTGTTGAAAAGAATGGTTCTCAATGGTTGGGTTTTGCCTTCGTTACAAAGAATTGGAAAGGCGAGCTTTTGGAGACATCGGAGGCCAAGCCGTTTTGGAGCGAGATCGATTCAATCCCTTATGAGCAAATGTGGCCAGATGATAGGATCTGGTTGCCACGGATCATCTCAACTGGCTATCAATCAGATGCTTTTGTGTATAATTTTTTATTAGAAGATGATTTGCTGATCGATCATCAACTAGGGGAAGAAGGGCGACTATCGCTCTTCATCGCTTGATATCAATAGACAAAAACAAGAGGGAGCCTTGATGCGCATTGGTATTTCGGTTTGTTCGGCATTTCCGGAGGGAGATCCTAAAACTAGCGTGCGCCATATGATTGAGAGGGTGCGTGCCGCGAGAGGGGCAGATTTAGACAGTTTATTTGTCGGTGATCACCATGTAACTTCACGCCCTTACTTTCAGAATTCACCGATATTAGGACGCTTGCTAGCTGAGTGGAATAACAAGCCAGCAGGTGCTCTTTATCTTTTGCCCTTGTGGAATCCTGTACTGCTAGCCGAGCAGATTGGGACTCTGGCTTCCATTATGCAGGGAAGGTTTATCCTTCAATGTTCTTTGGGTGGCGAAAAAAAACAAAGTGAAGGTATGGGAGTCGACTTTTCCAAGAGAGTTGGCATGTTTGAAGAGTCACTGAGATTAATTAAGGCTCTGCTGGCGGGAGAGCGGGTTTCGAGCGAAGATTATTGGGCTATTAGTGATGCAAAAATCTCTCCAGTGCCAGATACGAAAGTCGAGTTTTGGATAGGCAGCCAAGCTAACGTCGCGATAAATCGCGCGGCTCGGTTGGCCGATGGTTGGCTAGCGACTCCAAGTATAGGAATTGACGAGGCCGCGAAGCAGCTCAATGTTTATAAACAAAGTTGTGCTGAACATAACCGTCAACCAACGGCAATATCAATCAGACGTGATATTTATATTGGATCTACATCGCAAGAGGCAGAAGTACTCAAACAGAACTATATAGACAAAGGTTATCGAGGTTTTGCGCCAGAAGCGCTACTGGCTGGTTCAGTGAATCAGGTCGCTGAAGAGTTCGCCAAATTCGAAGCATTAGGCTATACGGATATCGTTGTGCGAAATATCTCCTCAGAGCAATCGGAGGCTGTTGCCACTATTGAACGGTTGTCTG
The DNA here is from genome assembly GCA_902568205.1 of K189A clade bacterium. Lineage (GTDB taxonomy): Bacteria > Pseudomonadota > Gammaproteobacteria > Pseudomonadales > Azotimanducaceae > UBA4421. Next base: position 3,301 of record CACFPX010000005.1, read on the forward strand.
AGGTAAAGAGTCAGCTAGGCGTTTGACCAGGTGTTATCAATCTTCGATTGTAAAGTTGACGCCGGCGTTTAGCGGAAGGCGTTTTAAGAGAGCATCTCCCATTGCGCTGGCGGGTGTCCAGAACCCACCCTCCACGGGTGAGTCATCCTGAGCCAAGGCCAAGGCAGATTCTGCTAACATTTTTGCGGTGGAGCCGTAACCAGGATCCTGATCTCCTGTAACAGTGCCTATAAGATTCTTTTGAGATTCGTAAGGATGTTTCGCGATCAACTTGATTGTGAAAAAACCTGTTTGAATAGTCTCCTCGCTGGGACCTTCGCCGGGTTTGGGTAGAAGCTTCTGAAGAAGTTTTCGTGTCGGCTTGAACCCAGACAAACCAGTGGAAGCTTTCATTCCCATTGCCGCTATATTTGCGCCAATAAAACCGCTAGGTCCTTTGCTGATTAGCATGCCCTCGTCATATCGAAAATCTTTACCATACTTGAATCCAAGTAATTCGTTGGTACGCCTAACGACTCGAGTATTGATCTGGGCCATGATGAAAGGAGCTATCCAGGCATCGAAATCCTCATCGTAAAAGGCGGTATCGAGGTCGTTCGAATCTGGCCCTCTGCTCGTGAAATTGAGCGCGTAAGGGTCTTTGCCGATCTCTAACACAACGGGGTCCCTTTCTGCGTTTTCCATCATCGCCATCATGCTATCTGCTGTTCCGCCGCTAAAACCGCCCTTGAATGCGACAGATCGGTATTTGACGTGATTAGCTGGCACTCCAAAACGCTCCATCATGGCTTGTTGAAGAAAATAGGTGCCCAAATCTGAGGGGATGCTATCGAATCCACAGGTGTGGACGATTTTCGCTCCGCTGTCTTTGGCCATAGAGCTATACTCCTCGATCATCCTCCGCATCCAGTAAACTTCGCCAGTAAGGTCGCAGTAATGGGTACCATGTTTGGCGCAAGCCGCAACCAATCCGCTACCATATCGGGCATAGGGTCCCACTGCCGTCAGTATCACTCTTGTTTTTTGTACGAGCTGATCGATGGATTCTTGGTCATCGCTATCAGCGATGAGAATGTTCTCCTCAGAAAGGCCTAGAGAATTCAGTTTGGATTTGTTCCGCCCGGCGACCGCCCATTTTAGGTTGCCTTGGGTGTAATTTTGTTCCATATACCGAGTGACAAGCTTTCCCGTGAACCCTGTCGCGCCCCATACGATGATATCGTAATCACATTGCATGGCTGACTCCTTGTTTTGTTGGAACTATGCTGAAATCGACTTTTGATCGAAGCCAGTCTAAACGGCAACTGACGGGATTGCGATGTTTGAGTAATTAAGAAGATATTCGCTTTTTGGTTAGCTCGATAATTTGTTGGTCTGGTTGCGCTATGGGTATTGGTGTTGTGAGGATGTTAGGATATCGACAGATCTGGAAATGGGGTGATTAGATAATGATACAGGGGATACATGAGCCAAACGTTGGACGCTGGCTTACAGAAAATGTCGAAGGAACGTCGGCACCGTTTAGATATGAATTGATCGCTGGCGGACACTCAAACCTTACCTATGGAGTAACGGATTCCAAAGGGAAAAAGTTTGTGTTGAGGCGTCCTCCTCTCGGTCATGTTTTAGAAAGTGCTCATGATATGGCGAGAGAGCATAAAATTATTTCCGCGTTATATGGAAAAGGAGTTCCCGTTGCTGAGACGCTTGGCCTGTGTAACGACCTAGAGGTGAATGAGGCACCTTTTTATATTATGGGATTTGTCGAAGGTCCTGTGCTGCATGACGCCCAATTGGCTGGGGAGATTAAATCTCCTGACAGAGAAAAAGTAAGTGAGCATGTGGTTGATGTTCTGGCTAATTTACATTTATTGGACTGCGATGAAGTAGGCTTGGGTGATTTGGGTAGAAAGGAAGCGTATTTAGAGCGCCAGCTAAAACGTTGGACCAAACAGTGGGAGGCTTCTAAAACCCATGATGTGCCTGCTATGGAGGAGAGCACTCGTCTTTTGTCTAAGAATATGCCCGAGCAAATTGGTGCATCGGTGGTACACGGTGACTATCGACTAGGAAATATGATTATCAGCTCGGCTCAAGGCGCGGCGGTTTTGGACTGGGAGCTGTGTACGCTGGGTGATCCTTTAGCCGACGTTGGATATCTGCTTAATTCCTGGACTCAGCCCGGAGAGCATGAAGAGGATCTGATTCCTACGGCAGTCGGAGGGTTCTATACTCGAGAAGAGTTGTGTCAAAGGTATGTCGAGAAAACCAACAGTGATTTGGGCGAAATCAACTACTATAGAGCTTTCTCACATTGGCGATTGGCAGCTATCGGTCAAGGGGTTTACAAACGATACCTCATGGGCGCGATGGGTGAAGGTCGCGATATGAATCTGGATCTGCAAAAAAACAGCGTTTCGCTTAGAGCCGAGGCTGCTCTTGAGTTGTTAACTTAAGGAATTAAAAAAGGCGTGTCAGAGTAAACTCTGAGGGCAACTTAGCTTCTTGGGGGAAGGACACTTGAAAGGGAGGACTCTCAAAGTTGCTTTCACGCCTAAGCCTTTAATGTACAGAGTATGTACTGTACAAAATGATCGTGTCAACTACTTTAAAGTCGATTTTTGACTATTTTTCACTTTTTTTGGTTTTTTTAGGAGATTTTGGAGAAATTAGGCGTTCCAGGGCGAATTCTAATTCCGCTCTCGCGTGGGTGGTGCTTATATTGACGGCCTCAAGTGATGAAGCATGCTCAAATTCTTTACTGCATTGGCTACTATATGCTGATAACGCATTCAGTTGATGTATTGATTCGACGAGATATTCTGGACAACTTGAAGGGTCTTCGGAAGACGTCGCGATGGCTATCAACTCTTCGTCGCTATATTTTCTGGGAGAGGGATGCCTACTACTCCTAAGAACTTGGTGGCCATTGAGGCACATGTGCTCAATTTCACTCCAGGATATTGGCCACTTTATCGTGGGTATTTTCATATCCTGAATTTCGCTGATGATATCGGAAGTAGTAAACTGATAGAGCACTATGATTTCGGCATTTGGGAAATAATTTTCAACCAATTCAATAGGTTGAGTGTTTAGGACGGGTAGCTGAACGACGATGATATCGAGTTCTTCAGTTTGATATTGTTCAGTTTCGAACGCTTCGATGTTTGCCCACCTGGCGTTAATTTCAACGAGCTTGTCTGATTCATTTGTCCGGGCCGCTATGGCTTTCTGCTCTAGAAGCAAAAGATTTGGTCCGATTAAGCCCACTGATGGTTGGCTATGAATTGTCGATTGCCAGTTTTCTCTGCTCACATCGGCCTGGTGCTCAAGGCGTGCTTCGAGTTGGTCAATCTCGAGCTCGACTAGACTTGATATTGGATGGCCGAGGTCTATTAATCGCTTAACGAGTTTAAAACGATCTAGTTGTGTTTTGTTGTAAAAACGCGTGCGACCAGATTTGTGAGCTGGGCTCAGATTATAGCGCCTCTCCCAGGCTCGCAGTCTTTCCACAGAAAGGCCAGTCAGAGAGGCGACAGTGCCTATCCTGTACAGCTGATCTTCGTTTGTGGTGGTTTCGTAGTTCATGTCGAGTTTTTGTATTGACAAAAAGTGTACGAATCATACGGATTTTTAAATGTATGTCTAGAAGTTGTTTAGGTTAGTTAAGGAGCCTTGTCTGTGACAGGGCTATCATTTCAATCGTTCGATCATGGAGATGGCTTGTTTAGTTAGGCGCTCCACGGCACATCAAGGGAGGAGGGGAGAGGTTACCGTGTAGCGCCTTTCTCTTTCCGAACCCCCTAATAAATAGGGTATGACGGGAAAGAAGCGGGCATTGTATGCTCACTGACATATAGTTCAAGAGTTATTTATTAGATCTTTGTTTTTTTCAAAAAAAACTCGTAACAGGTCCAAAAACGATGGTATTTCGATATGATTCTTCTCCCTTGAGATTATAGGACACTACAGAGGAAGCTAATGAAGAATAATCTAGGACTGATCTTAGCGAAACGCGCACTACTCTCGCCAGAGGCTGAGGCCTACGTGGAAGGAGCCGACACGACAAAACGATATACCTATGGAGAGCTCAATCAACGATGTAATCAAATCGCCAATGCCTATTTGAATGCGGGTATTCAAAAAGGTGATCGAGTCGCTTTTCTGTTAATGAACTCAATTGAATTTATGGAGTCTTACTTTGCTTTAGCCAAAATAGGGGCGGTGGTTGTTCCTCTGAATTGGCGATTAGTTCCTGACGAACTTGAGTTCATCCTAAAGGATAGCGGAGCGACAAGGCTGATTTTCGATGAGGATTTTATAGACACAGTGGTAGAGCTTCACGGCCGTGGTGACAAAACTGATGTGACTCATTGGTTGCAAGTTGAGAACCAGGCAGAAGTTTGCTTTTTTGCCGAGGGATATCAGAGCTTTCAATCCAGTGCTAGTTCAGAAGAGCCTGAAATTGCAGCTGAAGACTCAGACATGCTCTACATTATGTATACGTCTGGTACTACAGGGCTACCAAAGGGCGTGGTCCATACCCATGATTCCTCGATTTGGGCATTGGTCACTTTTATGGCTACTGGCGATCTTCAGATGGTTGATCGTTACTTGGCCTGTTTGCCGATGTTCCATGTCGGCGCACTAATGCCTTTGGCGCTTAATGTTTATCGAGGCACCTGTTCGATCGTGATGCGAAGCTTTGATCCGGTCCGAGCTTGGGAATTGATTGAGCAGGAAAAAATTTCAACAGGATTATGTGTCCCTGCAATGCTAAATTTTATGGTTCAAGTGCCCAATTTTGAAAGGTTTGATTATTCAACACTTCGCTGGGTTATGACAGGAGCTGCGCCAGTACCTGTTTCACTAACACAGCAATACCTCAGTTTAGGAATAGGCATATTGCAGGTGTATGGCTTGACCGAAACTTGTGGTCCTGCGTCTTTAATGGATGGTGAATTTACCGTCGATCGGCCCAGTTCCGCTGGGAAGGCTTTTTTTCACACCGATTTAAAAGTTGCCAAAGACGATGGAACAGAATGCCAGCCGAATGAAGCGGGTGAAGTGTGGGTTCGTGGAAAGCACGTAATGCTTGAATATTGGAATCGGCCTGATGCGACTGCAGAAACTTTAGTGGATGGTTGGCTCAGGACCGGTGACGTGGCGATGATGGATGAGGAGGGATTCATATTCATCCAAGATCGGATCAAGGACATGATTATTTCGGGAGGAGAGAATATCTATCCAGCTGAAATAGAGGGCGTGCTTGCTTCTCATCCTGGGGTCAAGGAAGCCGCCGTTATAGGTCAGGAAAGTGAAAAGTGGGGTGAGTCACCTTTGGCTATTATCGTGAAGTCCGAGGAGTCTTTAACTGTCAAAGAGATACTGGATTTTTGCGAGGGAAAGCTGGCCCGTTTCAAGCAACCTCAAGGCGTTGAGTTCGTTGACGAGATTCCGAGAAACCCAAGCGGTAAAATTCTAAAGAGACTGCTTAGAGAAGACTTCCCGGGTCCCGCTCCTGTATAGGGGTTAGTGGCTGTGACTGCCCTCTTCATCGGGGCAGTCCTCAAGCTCTATCTGGATAGTAGAGTGGTCGATCTGAAATTCCTGTTTGAGTATGGCTTTAATGGACTTTACGGCGACAGTTGATTGGTCGCTATCCGTAATTTGAGCATGAAGCGTAAGCATGGGGCGATTAGAGGTTAGGCTCCATGCGTGAACGTGATGAATATCAACGACCAAACGACACTGGTCTTTTAGCGTTTGTTTGATCTCGGTTAGGTCGAATCCTGGAGGAACTCCTTCCAGTAGTATCATAATAGAATCCTTTAGCACTCCATATGCGCCACGAAATAGAATGAAAGCGATCACCATTGTCAGTGCAGGGTCGACGTAAAGCCATCCGAAAAATAGGACGGCTAGGCTGGCCAGTATGGCTGCGAAAGATCCCAACAGGTCCCCTAACACGTGGAGAGCTGCGCTTTTCACGTTTAGATTATTTGAAGAATTATGTAACCATCGGTACACGACCAGATTGATGATTAGACCCATTATTCCAACAATCAAGGTTGGTAAGGGCAAGATTGATTCGGGTGAAGCAAGGCGCACTAAGGATTCCCAGGTTATCCAGATAGCTAAGATCAATAACGAAAGTCCGTTAACGAACGCAGCCAATACTTGCATGCGATGGTATCCATAGGATAATTTTTCATCGTCGCCCTTTTGTGACAGAACCGCTGACCACCAGGCGAGTCCCAATGCTGCGGAATCGAGGAACATATGCCCTGCATCAGCGATCAAAACTAAAGCATTGGTGACAAATCCTGCTATTAGTTCGATTACCATAAATCCTGTGATCAGATAAAACGACTTTTTTAGCAAGCCAACATCGCTAACTTCATGAGCATGTTGATGATCGTTATTTTTGATGGTGGGCGTTCCATTTCTAGCGTACTTGCAAACCTTACTCCCGTTTCGATTAAAAGCCCATTTGGGTATTACCTTTTAAGCTAATACTTGGTTGAGGTGTTCGCTTCAGTTAATCTGAGAAGGAAATGATCAATTGGATTACGTAATGTCGAGAATGAAATTAGATTTTGATGATGGGGTTGCCCTGCTTAAGTTTAATCATCCAGAAGTAATGAATGCGGTGGGTTCAGAAATGCTGGCTGACTTTAGGGAGGCCGTTGAGGAGATAAAATTAAATGCTGGAAACGTGAGATGCGTTTTGCTCACCGGCGAGGGTCGCGGGTTTTGCGCTGGAGCAAATTTACAGGACGACTCTAGCAGTAATAAACCCAAGGAGGCCGGAAGTAGTTTGAGGGGCGGTTATCATCCACTCTTGTTCGAACTACGAGGTCTGGAGATGCCGATAGTAACCGCGGTTAATGGAGCAGCGGCTGGCGTAGGAATGAGCTTTGCTTTGATGGGGGATCTGGTATGCGCGTCTAAGCAAGCGTTTTTTTTGCAGGCCTTTGCGCGTATTGGTCTTGTGCCTGATGGCGGTTCAACCTTTATGCTTCCGAGGCTCATTGGCTGGGGTCGAGCTGTAGAGTTGTCTATGTTAGCTGAGCGTCTTCCGGCCGAAAAGGCTATGGAGTGGGGTTTGATCAACCGGTTATATGATGACAACGAATCGTTGATGGTCGGTGCGAAGGAAATTGCACAGAAATTGGCGAAAGGCCCTAAATCGCTCGCTTTGATTCGAAAGGCTTACTGGAGCACTTGGCAGAATTCCTACGAACAACAACTCGATTTAGAGGCTCAGCTTCAAAATGAGGCAGGTCGAACCTCTGATTTTAAGGAAGGGGTTGGTGCTTTTCTAGAAAAGCGGGATGCGGAGTTCACAGGACAGTAAAATGGCAGGAGGTGGGATATGTCTTTAGAAGGATCTGTTGCTTTAGTAACGGGAGGTGGTCGAGGCGTCGGAAGAGCCATTGCCCTTGGACTGGCAGAAGATGGTGCGACCGTTGCGGTAAATTATCGTCGTGATGATGGAGCTGCGAGTGAGACGGTAAGCCTAATCGAGGCCGCAGGCGGGAGAGCGAAGGCTTACCAAGCAAGTGTTGATGATCTGGAGGAAGACGAGTTAATGGTCAACCAAATCCTGGATGATCTTGGTCCCGTTAGTATTCTCGTAAATAACGCTGGTATAGCCAGCCGCGGCAGAATGGTGGCTGACACAGATGCCGCAGAACTGCAGCGTGTCGTGGCAACCCATGCTTTCGGCCCGCATTACTTATCTCGATTGGTTCTTCCCGGTATGAGGACTTTAGAGCGAGGCGATATCATCATGATTTCGAGTGTCGCAACGCGTTCTTTGGGGAGTCATGGAGCGCCTTATAATATGGGTAAAACGGCGATGGAAGCGCTTGCGTATACGCTAGCTAAAGAAGAGAAAATAAATGGTGTTAGAGTCAACATAGTAGCTCCGGGTTTAGTGGATACTGAAATGGGTCAACGATTGGTTAAGGCTACTCAGGGAGTCGAAGACATACGGTCTCTAGATGAAGGAATGCCCTTTGGTAGAGTCTGTAAGCCCGATGACGTGGCAAATGTGGTTAGGTTTCTAGTATCGGATCAGAATTCTTATCTGACAGGAGAGCGCCTCTACTGTGATGGGGGTGGTCCGAGTCCAACTCGATGAGATCCATCGATATTCACTCACACAGGGACTCGATATGGCACTGAGCACTCTCGACAAGGGCCTTCAGGTGATATCCGCCCTCTAAGGCGGACACAACGCGGCCTTCGCAATGGGTATTGGCGAGAGTGACTATTTCATTAGTAATCCAGGTGAAGTCATCTTTCGATAAATTGATCTGAGCGAGGGGATCCAGCTCGTGCGCATCGAACCCTGCCGAAATAAAGATTAGATCAGGCTGGTGATGTTCAATCGCCGGTAGCCAAGAATCCGATATGGCTGAGCGAAACTGTTGGCTGCGGGTGCCTTCAGCTAATGGTGTATTGATAATATTGGATTTCACTAGTTCAAAATAGCGATTGGGGTAGAGGGGATCCTGGTAGCTTGAACAAACAAGAACTCTTGGGTCATCCTTGAAGATATCCACGGTGCCATTGCCATGATGAACGTCGAAGTCGAGTATGGCGACTCGTTTTATGCTTTCGTGTTCAAGTGCAGAAGCGGCAGAGATTGCGATGCTGTTAAGCAAACAAAATCCCATCATGCCAGTCATCTCCGCGTGATGCCCTGGAGGCCTGACTGCGCAAAATGCCCGTTTATCTTCCCCTCGTATGATTGAGTTTGTTGCGTCCAAAACAGCACCAGCGGCAAGTTCCGCAGCGATTTTACTTTCAGGGCTCACCCAGGTGTCAGGGTCAGCAGGAACTAGTCCTTGTTCCGGAACCAACCTATCGAGCTCTTCCATGTGTTTAGATTTATGCACGAGTAAAGCGCGTTCTTTACTGATAGGACTCGCCTCAAAGTAGGGTAATTCCCTGGCAATGCCTGTTTGTTCAAGATGCGCCAGCAGATGAATAAGCCGGTCCGGTCGTTCTGAATGTCCCTCTGGAACCAGGTGATCAATGCATTTTGAGTGAGTATAAATTCTCATGCGGTCTTACTTTTAAATGACAATAGTGCCTAATTTTGCTCGTGTAGGAAACGCGATATGATGGTCTATTTCTAGGGGGAATGCGTTGACGGTTCTTCTGATTTTGAGATCCATTGTTTCGATGAGTTCGGCGGTGTTCGTCTGGCTTTGTGTGATGACAATGATAGGTACGCCGACTTCGTTGTTTGATGTGCTTCTGCCGGCGATTATAGGAGGATTTGCGGGGGGCGTCATTTGCTCCACTTTTTCCCTTAGATTAGGTCTTTATATGGCTTTCGGTAGTGGCATGATTCTGGCGATCGCATTCATTATCTTTCGCCAAGGCTACCTGGCGATACCACTGGGAGACGATACCATGAGAGCGCTATGGCCACTTTGGTTTCCCCCGAGCTTCTATTTTGGTGCCTATGCGTACTTACGTTTTAGATTAAATTCGGTTTGATCTATGAAAGACTTATTTAAACCGAATCAGCGAATCTTCGTCGCTGGTAGCAGTAACGAGCCAACAGCACTCCTGGCCGAAGTGCAATCCATGGAGCTACCTGCGCATCTTGAATTTATTCAATTCCCCCTGGCAGGATTCAATTCTATTGATTTCACCCAGTTCAGTGAAACATCAAACTTAACCACGTTTTTTATGACTCCTTCACTGAGGCAAGCCGACCCGTCTCGCTTACATTTTTTGCCGATGCAGATGCGATCTGTCTATGACTATCTTAAGCAAGGAGTCGACGTGGTCTTGTTTCAAGTGGCCTATGATCAGCATGGGAATTTGAGACTGGGTCCGAATGTCGATTTTATTGAGGCGGCGTTGCAATCAGCGTCGATCTGTATTGCCGAGCTCAATCGTTCCTTTGTCGCACCATTCGGATCTATTCCTATTGATAAAGGAAGGATTGACTATTTGTTTGACTCTGACAGACCGCTCCATCAGATGCCTCTGCCTAATCTTGATCCTGCAGCTATTCGAATTGGCGAGTTGGTTTCAGAGTTGATAGTTGATGGGAGTTGCATTCAAACAGGCATCGGGGCGATTCCGGCTGCGATCTTAAGTCAGCTGTCAGATAAGAATGACTTAGGAATGCATGGTGGTCTGATTGACGATGCTGGAAGAGAGTTGATCGATCTAGGAGTCCTTTCCGGCAAATCGAAGACAATTGATAACGGAAAGCACGTTGCAGGAATGGCTCTAGGTACTGACAAGCTTTATGAATGGTTGGCTTTTCAGGAAGACGTGGTGTTCAGAGGTGCCGACTACACGCACGAGGTTAGTGTGATTAGCCAGATTGATGATTTCGTCTCAATTAACTCCGCGGTTGAGATTGACTTGTATGGACAAATTAATTCGGAATTTGCGGGTGGCAGACAGATTTCTGGAACAGGCGGGTCAGTGGACTTTATGCGCGCCGCGAAGTCGAGTAAAAGAGGTAAATCCATAGTCGCCATGAACGCGACTGCCAAGAATGGTGAGGTATCGCGCATTGTGCAGAAAGTGGAGTTGGTTACTGCTCTACGTACTGACGTTGATATCGTTGTTACTGAATTTGGTGTGGCGAATCTGAAAAATCTTCCCGTGAATCAGCGAGCTGATGCTCTTATCGAGATCGCGGCCCCTCAGTTTAGGGAACAACTCCGTCGCTCGAGGGGTTAGAAAGTGCCAACTGGGTAACAAAGAAAACATATTCTTCAGCGATTTCTCTAAGGGAATCGTATCGCCCGGATTTCCCGCTGTGCCCCATGGTCATGTTCGTTTTGAGTAAAATCAGATTCTGATCGGTTTTCTTGGAGCGTAACTTCGCCACCCATTTTGCTGGCTCCCAATAGGTAACCCTTGGGTCATTCAGCCCTGCGGTCACAAAGATGGGAGGATAATCGACCGCTTCAACCTGATCGTAGGGGGAATAAGAGCGGATGTAGTCGAACACATTGGGATCTTCAATTGGGTTTCCCCACTCCGGCCATTCGATCGGGGTCAAGGGTAGATCGGTATTAAGCATCGTATTTAAAACATCTACAAAGGGGACATGAGCGGCCACCGCGCCCCACAGCTCGGGTTTTTGATTTATGACGGCACCCATTAATTCTCCTCCCGCACTGCCTCCCGAGATAAAAAATCGTCCAGGCGATGAGTAGCCCAACTTAGTGAGATATTTTGCACAGTCAACAAAGTCGTTAAAAGTGTTATGGCGAGACATTAGCTTGCCCTGGGTATACCAGTGATAACCGAGGTCATCGCCGCCACGAATGTGTGCGATTGCGCAGATAAAGCCCCTTTCTAGTAAGGACAATCGCGATGTGGAAAAGGAAGGGGGAATAGCGTGTCCATATGCTCCATAAGCGTAAAGATGAACTGGAGTGTTCTTGTCGATAACCAGATCTTTGCGATAAACAAGGCTCACTGGGATCCTGACACCGTCTCTCGCCTCGGCCAGAATGCGTTCAGATCGATAGTCTTCCTCTGAGTAACCGCTTGGGATGATTTGGGTCTTTTTAACCTGGATCGAGCGAGAGGACAGGTTGTAATCGATGACCTTGGTGGGCGATGTCATCGAGGAATAGACAAGTCGAACAAAGTCGCTGTCTAAACTCGGGTTTGCTTCCAAATCGACCGTGTAGGTAGCGTCAGAGAATTCAATCTGATGGAGTCCTTTAGAATCGTTGTCATATATCTGAACCTGGTCTAACCCTTGGATCCGATTCATAACAATCAGGTGATTTTCTAAACACAAAAAATCGGTTATGTACTCCTCATCTGATCCTGCCTGTAACAACTTCCAAAGCTGAGTGGTTTGAGAGCCAACATCGGTTGTAAAAAGATCAAAATTTTGGTGCCTCAAGTTGCTTCTGATAACGAACTGTCGACCGTCGTGGTCTACGTAATATTCGTGGTTTTGACTTCGGTCAGTTATAGGTTTTGGTTTTCCAAAGAGTTGGGTGCGCGGCAGGTAAAAGGTTTGATTTGTGACGTGATCGCCAGTGCTGATAAAAGCAAATGAGTCCGATTGTGAACCGTGAATATCGACGAAGAAGCTAGTGTCTTGTTCTTCATAGATGGTGATGTCTGGCTTTTTGGAATTTAGATCTCTATACAGCGCCTTAAAAGGGCGCCACTGATCGTTTAGCATCACGTATAGAAACCCCTGATTTGTGCTGTCCCAAACCACTTCGCCAGCTGTATTTCGGATAGAGTCGGATATCTGTTTACCACTTTCTATGTCGAAAACGAAAAGTTCGAAACGCTCGCTCCCGTCTTTATCCAAGCTGTAAGCGATTTTACTGCCATCGTCGCTAACTGACAGCCCACCTAGTCTGAAGTAATCTGAATCTGTCGCGAGTTCGCGCTCATCTAGAAGAATTGTCCAGTTTTCGGGTTGATGAGCGGGCGCTCGGTACCACGTTTTGTATTCTTCGTCTTCATGGAATCGCCATTGATAAAAGAAGCCGTTTTCCTCGACGGGAACGGAGAGATCTTCCCTGGGTTGTCTTGATTTGATCTCGTTAAATATTGAGTCAATAAGCTCCGCATGCGGATTCATCATATCTTCGAAGAACTTATTTTCCTGATTCAAGTAGCCGAGGATCTCTGGGTCATCGACCTGAGGATAATTGGGATCTTCGAGCCAAGCGTAGTCGTCATGGACTGTCCTGCCATGATGAGTGAAGGTGTGCTGGGACTTCCTGGCGACCGGTGGTCGAGAGTCTGTCATCAATCAGGAAGACCCAGGACTCTCTTTGCGATAATGTTTCGTTGAATCTCGTTGGTCCCGCTGTATATCGAGGCTGCTCGGTTACTTAACCAGGATCGGGTCCACTCAATTTCGTCCGAATCAAAACTGTTGCCTTCCCAACCGATTCCTTGAGTACCTCTAATTTCGCACATTAGACTCGATTTATCTTGCTCGAGCTCCGTCCCGTACATTTTGAAAATAGAGGTAGCCGGTCCGGGCGTGTTCCCATCCTCTGCTTCCTGTACGGTTCTCTTTCGGGTAAGCGCAAATGCGGCGTCATTGATTTCGTGGCTGATCACTCGGAAACGCAGAGAGGCATCAGCCACCTTCCCATCGCTATCAGTTCCAAGATAAGAATGTGCTACCTCTTGTAGGCTTGCCCCTGGGTCTCTGCTTTGAGCTCCTACTAATGACGCCATCCCCGATCTCTCATGCTGGAGGAGTCTTTTGCCGACCGTCCAACCTTTGTTTAGCTCTCCGACCATGTTGTCTTTATAGGCGACCGCATCGTCAAAAAAAGTCTCGCAAAATGGAGAGTTTCCGCTAATCAGACGAATGGGCTTTACTGTAACGCCGGGTTGGTCCATCGACAAGAGAACGAAACTGATGCCATTGTGTTTAGGGACGTCAGGATCTGTTCTCACAAGACAGAACATCCAGTCGGCCCATTGAGCCCCTGAGGTCCAGATTTTTTGGCCGTTGATTAGGTAGTGATCGCCGGAATCTACGGCGCGGGTATTTAGAGAGGCGAGATCGGAACCTGATCCTGGCTCGCTGTATCCTTGGCACCAGGCAACCTCTGCTTTGGCGATTTTTGGTAAGTGCTCTCGTTTTTGTTCATCCGTCCCGTATTCAAGGAGAGTAGGCCCTATCATACTGGTGCCCATACCTCCCAACGCTGGGCGCGCATCAATCCGTCGCATTTCCTCGATTAGCACCACGTATTCTTCGGTACTCAGTCCTGCGCCACCAAACTCCTTGGGCCAAGTCGGAGCGGTCCAGCCCTTTTCAATCATTCGATCCAGCCACAAAGTGACGTCTGGATCTTCGATTTTGATCTTTGTGCTCCCTGTCGGCACTTGACCGACCCCTTTAGCGCCAGTGGGACAGTTCTTTTCTAACCAGATTCTTGTCTCTTCCCTGAAACCTTCGATTTGCGACATGTTGTTTTCTCCCTGTCCTGGTTTATCTGATTCGGCGCCTTTAATTCAGACGATAACTCGACCTAATGGCTGGTGCTTGCAGTTCTTTTAAGTAATGCTTAGATCATAAGAAAAGTAAGTGAGTTAATAAAGAGATGGCCAACGTAAAACCGATGGACCGCGAGGAGGTTGGAGAACTAGAGCCGTTTATGAATATGGCGGAAGCCGCGATGGGTTTTCTACCTAATAGTATTATGACGATGTCCCATATCAGGCAGCTGGTGCCGATTTTTTCTCTTTTTGTGGCAACCGTTCGTGGCGCCGATGCAAAAGCGCTTATTAATGCCATTGGCCCTCAGATGCCAGATCAAGAGGGCGCTGAATTAAATATCGGTTCGGATCTGATTCAACTAATTGCTTATGCGACCAGTATTAGTTCTGGATGCAGTTATTGTCAGGCTCATACCTCTCATGGAGCCCACCAGACCGGGATTGAAGAAGAGAAATTACAAGACTTGCTTCGCTACGAGGAAAGCGAGTTCTTTAGTCTGCCTGAAAAGGCAGCCATTGCGATTGCGTTAGCGGCGGGTCGAGTCCCAAATGAAACAAGTACTAAACACTTTGACAACTTGCGCGAGCACTTTGAAGAGCGGCAGATAGTTCAGATCGTAGCGGTTATCTCGTTATTTGGCTTTTTAAATCGGTGGAATGACACCATGGCAACGCAGCTTGAGTCAGAGCCGACCGAGTTTGCTGAATCTGTATTGTCGGATGGTGGTTGGTCTTTAGGGAAGCATAAGGGTTAAACTCATGTGCGGTCGCCTCAATGTGGTTTCTGATCCTCTGTCCCAGTTTTTGATGGACGTTTTAGGAGTTCAATACGATGGTGAAGATCAATACAACCTAGCTCCCATGAGTCGGGTACCTATCTTGATTCAAAGCGAGCAAAAGGAAACAGAAGTTCTGCCAATGCAATGGTGGCTTGTTCCTTATTGGGCGAATACCCCCTCGACCAAATATTCGATGTTCAATGCGCGATCAGAAACAGCCGCCCAAAGTCCAGCGTTTAAAGAGCCCTATAAAAAACGAAGATGTTTGATTCCTGTCAGCGCCTATTTCGAATGGACTACTAACAAAGGAATAAAAGTACCGTCTATGATTCGGCCTAAACACGACAAGGGTTTGTTTTTAGCGGGATTATGGGATCGATGGGAGAAAGGTTCAGAATCGATCGAATCGTTTACTGTACTGACCACCGAGGCATGCGAAGGTTTGGTTCAGATTCATAAGAGACAGCCTGTTATGTTAAATTCAGAAGAGGCTCTGAGATGGCTGGATTGTGAAATCCCGACCCAGGAGCTGGAATCGCTAATGAGATCCAGATTATCGGTTGAGCTAGAATTGGTTCCTGTTTCAACGTACGTAAATAACTCGACTAATCAAGGCCAGGAATGCATGGAGGCAATAGGAGCCAGTAAGTTGCTAGGAAAGGAGTCTTCAAAAGGAATGTTGCATTGATATTGAATAAGGGCCTTTGGTTTGGAAAGGGTACTGTATTAGTGGAAGAAGCGAGCCTGGGCGAGACCGTGGAGCTCGATATAGAAGTGGTTGAAGATCAAGAAGGCTATACCATTAGCGGTAAATTGCTTGAAGCTTATTCGGGGGAAGTCTCGATAAGAGTGGCGCCTAACGACGTCGGAACCTATACGGTGGATGCTAGGGTTGCAGGAGTAGGGTTGGATGGCATCGGTAAACTTGAGAGTGAGCCGAATCTGATTTTACTTTGGAATGAGAACCAGACTTTATCTGTCAGCGCGACTTTGTTTGTTACCGGTAATGGCATCGGTTGTCGTGGGTTTTTGAAAGAGGAAAATCGAATTTTGACCTGGGAGATGCTCATTACGCTAAAGCAACAAGCGATCAAGGGTGATAATGTGATCTCGTTTACTCGCAGAAAGCGCTAATCGAGATCTTGCAGCAGGTAGGGTCTCACGAGTTGTTCGGTTTGCTGATTCAGCGCATCGAGAAATATGGAGGCGTCATCTCTGACCTCGGACATCAGGACACTTTGAACGCCGTAAGTGCTGATTATTTGGAGTGTATGGGCCATAAGCTGGATGTCGGTGTTTTCCTGGAGTACTCCCACACCTCTTGCAAGCACTAATATTGCTTGGTATTGCTCGCCACCAAATTGGTCTAGTGACTCGATTAAATTTAGCTTGTGGTTGGTTGTCGTGAATATCTTCATTGTGATGTTTAAGTATTCATCCACCGGGTCTCTGTAAGCCAAGGCAAATTCAAGGCGTGACCGGTTCAGTCGTTGTAGGCTGTCCAATACATCGCCCGAAAATGTGCGAATGATCCTTTGGTAGGTTTCTTCTGAACCTACGAGTTTCTCTTTTAGCAGCTCGATTAATATGTCGTTCTTCGAAGGAAAATAGTTATATAAAGTTTGATAGCTGACGTCAGCGGTTTCGGCAATCAGGCGTGTCGTAACGGAGTTGAATTCTTCTCGTTCGATCAAGGTTCTCGCAGCCTCGAGTATGGCTTGCTGAGTCTTTTGCTTTTTCCTTTCTCTCAGAGACATAAATTAGATCAAGTCAATATTTTGATTTTGTATACTAATGTTGATGCCGCTGGAAGTGAAGTCTAGTATGTCACCTGTTGAGGGTTTAAGTTGGTCCATGAGTTTGGGGGGTGGCAGACATATGAAGCAGTTGAAAGGTGTTTTAGTTCTCAGTCTGATGGTCGTTTCTTCTCTTTGTGCATCGGAAGAAATAGATATCCGAAGCCTAGTGTTGAGTAATCTGGAATTATCCAGGGGCGGTACTTCCTATGCTGAAATGACTATGTTCATTAAAAGACCGACCTGGGAGCGTCGTTCGAGCTTGGTTGGCTGGACGAGGGGTACAAAAGATTCACTGATACGTTTCACGGCTCCAGCAAAGGATGCAGGTAATGCGATGCTGAAATTAGGGGATAAAATGTGGACCTTTAACCCCAAGTTGAACCGAAACATTCGCTTGCCGAGCAGTATGATGGGGCAGTCATGGGCTGGGTCGGATTTTTCTTATAACGATTTATCTAGAAGCGATAAGTATTTGACTGATTATCGGTTTGAGCTTGTAGGTACCAAGGTTCAAGAAGGAAAAAAGATTTATACCATCGACGCGATTCCTAATGATGATGCGGCAGTTGTCTGGGGTAAGGAGCGCATGACGCTTCGTGAAGACGCCGTCATGATGGGCATCGTTTTTTATGACCAAGATCTTCAGCCATTAAAAGAAATGAAAAGTCTCAAGATCGGTAATTTGGGCGGAAGAACCTTCTCCACCCATATGCGTATGGGTGATATTGATGATCCTAATAGCTACACCGAGTTTGAATACCAGAAGATGGCGTTCGACCTGGATCTCGAGGACCGTTTGTTCAGTACTTTTTCTCTTCGGTCTGAGCGCACACGTTAATGGGTGAGGTTTACCCTCAAAAACGGACGCTTCCCGGAAACGTCGTTTCACCTAAAGCCGGGATGCTCTGGATGGTAGCTTGGCGCAACATTTTTCGTAATAAGCGAAGAACCTGGCTTACCGTGGCTGCCATTGTCTTTTCGTGTTTTCTGGTGTCTGGCCTACGGTCCTATCAAGTCGGTATGTATAAGCAGCTAGCCGAGGTGATGACTGAACAATATCCTGGGCACGCTGATGTGATCCATGTTGATTATGAGGATGATCAGAAGCTAGAACAGACTATTCAGGATGCGACTGAGCTCATGCGCTCCATCGAAGAAATTCCGATGGTCAAGGCGGCAGCTCCAAGGGTGACAGCGCCTTCGTTATTTTCTGTCGATGAGAAGTCCTTTGGTGGGATTTTGATCGGGGCTGATTTTGCTAAAGAAACAGAGCATTTTACTTTTTTTAATGCGTTGTCAGAAGGAACAGTACCTGTCGATCAAAATGATGTGGTGTTGGGGAAAGCCATGGCGCGTAACCTCGGTGTTGGGTTAGGGGAAGAGATTGTTGTCCTCGGTTCTCAAAAAGAGGGAGGCATCGCTGCGCTGGTATTGAGAGTGAGTGGAATCTTTAGCTCCGGCAATGTTCAGTATGATCGAGCTTTTGCCTTTGTTCGTTTGTCGACAGCGCAGCAGGCTTTTGCGCTAGGAGATGAGGTTCATGCGCTTACCTTGAGGTTGACGGATATCGATTATGTGGATGAGGCGACCGGATTTGTTAGTAAGCGGTTGCCTGATGAGGCTATCGCTAGAGGTTGGCCGGAAATATCGCCAGAGACTTACCAGGCTATCAGGGCTGATGATGTGTCCGGGATCGCGATGATGGCACTGATCATGGTTCTGACTCTCTTCAGTATCGCTAATACTTTTAGCATGATGGTTTTTGAGCGGACCCGCGAATTTGGAATGCTTCTGTCATTGGGAATGCGGCCCTGGGGGATCATTCGACAGGTGCAGCTTGAAGCCATGGGTATTTGGGCGATAGGGGCGATCATTGCAACAGTTTTGAATGTCGGTATCACTTATCTTGGGCTCACAGTAGGGGTTCCTATTCCAGCGGAAGTGAATGAGATGGTGAAGGGGTTTTACTTTATCTTTCCTGAACGATTCTATCCCGCATTTTCGGTGGGTTCTTTGGTGGCGGCGCCGCTTATTTTTTTGGTGGGTATTCAAGTTGCGGCTTTTGTTGGCTCGGTCAAGATTCTTTGGCTTGAGCCTGTGACGGCGATGAGGAGTGAGTGAATGAGTGAGGTTGCAGTAGGACAAAAGGAACAAAATTTTGCGGACAGAACGAAGGCGGATTCGAGTAGCATATTGCTTCGCCTTGTTCAGATATCCTGGCGCAACGTGTGGAGGAATCGACGCCGAACTCTGTTGACGGCGGGCGGGATCATATTCGCGGTCTGGTTGTTGGTGTTCATGCGCTCTTTTCAGGGCGGAGTTTTTGCGCAGATGGCTGATATTTCGGCACGAGCGATGCCGGGGCACGCGCAAATTCAGCACGCGCTTTATGAAGAAGAACCGCAGCTAGAACATACTGTCAAAGAAAGCGTTGCAGAATCTCGATTGCTTCAAACTGAGCGGTTTGATTTTGTAAGCTCCCGTGTGCAGGGCTCAGCGATCCTTTCAGTCGGTGACAAGAGTACCGGGGGCTTGGTTTTAGGCGTAGAGCCAAAAGTAGAAGCGCAATGGAGCGGTTTGGCCAGGAATATCAAGTCGGGAGCCTATCTTGCCGCAGATGGAGAGGCCGTGATCGGTGAAGCGCTCGCGCGTAATCTTGGCGTGAAACTTGGTGATGACCTCATAATATTAGGTACTGCAAAAAATGGTGGGATCGCCGCGCATGCGGCGACGATTGTTGGCATCTTCAGATCAGGATCAACGGAACTTGACCGTACCTTGGTGCAGATCCCGGTAGGGGATTTCAGAGAGGCCTGGTCCATGGGAGTAGAGGAAGCACACGTGGTCGTCGGTGTTTCAACGGCGCTGCTTGATAGTGAGGAAGGAATCCGAATCGCTCGAAATGATCCTGGTGAAGGGGTAGACCTTAATCATCTGGCGTGGCAGGACCTGTTACCAGATGTTGTGCAGCTGACCGAGATGAAGGATGTGAGTACTAACTTCATGTTCTATTTCATCTGCATCATAGTCGTGTTTTCTGTGGTCAATGCGTTCATGATGCTGATTTACGAACGCACGAACGAAATGGGAGTTCTTCTCGCATTAGGTATGAGGCCGCACCAGTTGTTAGTTCAGTTCCAAGTAGAGGCGTTTTTAATTTCTTCGCTGGGGTTAGTGCTGGGCTTTGGCTTGACTGCGATTACTGTCTGGCCCTTGACGGAATATGGTATGACCCTGCCCCAGGAGCTTCTCGAAAGCTATCCCCCGGATATGGTTGCAATGTTTCCAGAACGTTTGTATCCGACTTTCAATTGGGAAGCGATGCGGACAGCGACGGTAACGATTTTGCTGGGGGTCCAGGTTGCAGCCTTGATCCCTAGTCTTAGGATTTTTGGAATGCGGCCGATAGAGGCGATAAGGGCGGAGAACTGACATGTCTGCGAATCTGGCTTTTCAATTGAGTTTTCGTAACATTCTGCGGCATCGTCGTCGCAACGCGATGTTATTCGCGGCTGTGGCGGTTGCGGTCTTAGGGTCAAGTCTTTCAATGGGCCTGGTCAGAGGTTGGCAGTACGACATGATGGACGGTGTCGTTGGTAATCTCACAGGACACATTAAGGTGCACGCCCCGGGTTATTTGGATGATCCCAGTATTCAGCGCGGCTTTGAGTTGGCCAGTGACTATCAGCCTGATGTTCCATCGGAAGACCTCATGGGGTGGGCGCCTCGTATTTCGGTTCCTGCGGTCATTCTTAGTGAACGTGAAACTCGCGGTATTCAGCTAGTTGGTATCGATCCTAGTGCGGAATCGATCTCTTTTCTCGATAAAGTGGTTATTGATGGCGAAAATTTGAATGGCCCTGACGATGGCCGGATGATAATCGGCAAAGAGCTTGCGAGGCAGCTTAAAACAAGGGTTGGACTTCGATTAGTTATTATGACTCAGGGGTCGGACGGCCTAACGAGAGAGCGAGGCTTTCGGATTGCGGGCACTTATGATGCCGAAGGTACCGGTCTTGAGAAAGCCTATGTGTTTTCCGGTCTGCAAACGATCCAGTCGCTATTGGATACTGAGAATGTTACCGAGGTCTCGATTCGCCTGAACGAAGAGCCAAAAAAACTGAGTATACAGGCGCTATTGGTGGATTTTTTTATAGGTTTAGAGGTAATGAATTGGGAAGAGCTGAATCCGCAGGCAGCGGGCCTTTATTTATTCACTGATAGCATTATTTATATCTTTTTCTTTTTTATCATGGGCGCCTTGATATTTGGTCTGGTGAATACGCTGATTGCCAGCGTCATGGAGCGTACCAAGGAGTTTGGCATGCTAAGAGCGCTTGGCATGAATCGCAGAACGATTGTTCTGGAGGTGGTGATTGAGTCAGTGTTGATCATGACTTTTGGCATGATATTTGGTCTGGTGTTGGCTTATTTTTCGTTTTTAGGCTTAGAAGGCGGGATCAACCTCGGCGCTTGGGCACAAGGTTTGGAATCGTTTGGGATGAGAGCGGTTTTGTACCCGATTATGCGTGTTGATGATTTTGTTACAATTGCATTAATGAGTATGTTCATGGGTGTCCTTGCCAGTTACTGGCCGGCGAAACGAGCGACGAGGATAACGCCGCTTGAGGCTATGAGAGGGTGAGAAAGATAGCGAATACAGTGGAGGTAGGCATATGAGTGGTGAGGTGGTGATGGCGAGGGGGTTGACTCGGGTTTACCAGGAAGAGGCGGTTCCTGTGCATGCATTACGTGGGGTGGACTTTTCACTCTCGTCCAGCGAATTCGTCAGCCTGTCCGGTCCTTCGGGCTCAGGTAAGTCGACCTTGCTGAATATTGTTGGTGGACTTGATCGGCAGGACGAAGGAATCATTGAACTAGATGGTGAGGAACTAGCACCCTTGTCTGAGGGCGACCTTGCAGCTCTTAGATTACGGAAAATCGGTTTTGTGTTTCAGGCCTATAATCTTGTACCAGTGTTGAGCGCTTTGGAGAATGTTGAGTTCATTCTGCAGCTACAGGGTGTGGGTTCGGCTGAACGAAAAGAGCGCGCTGGAGAGGCTTTGAAGTCTCTAGGTTTGAGTGAGTTGCAGGAACGGCGTCCCGGTGAGATGTCGGGTGGCCAGCAGCAACGTGTGGCGATAGCGAGAGCGATTGTGACTAACCCGGTATTACTTTTGGCCGATGAGCCCAGCGCGAACCTCGACAGTGAGACGACAAAAGAGCTCATGGAGTTATTGCGTAATCTGAATGAAACACAAGGTATGACCATTATCACGGCAACCCATGACCCGATGGTGATGGGCTATGCAAAGCGCCAGGTACACCTTCGTGATGGAACAGTTGAGCGGGATGAAGTCGTCACGGACTAATTTTTCAGCGATCTGTCTGGCCTTTGTTTGTCTCCTTAACTCGAATAGCGTTCTAACGCTAGAGGCCGACTTACGCTTTAAGTGGTTTACGACCTCCAGCAAATTGCCGGACCACGATATCCAAACTCAAGCGGTAGAATCGCCATCTGTTAACTCCACGGGCGATCTCAGAATGATGTTTCGTCAGGATGCGGGGCCGTTTCGTTTTCTAGTCGATTACTCACTGATCCTTCAAAACGGGGACGCGATTGCGCAACAAAATTCTCAAGACACGGCGCTCGATCAGACCGTTATTAGTGATCGAAATCGCTGGATCAACGCGACTTGGCCGGTCGAGGATGGAGCGGGGACTCACCACCAAAGCTTTCATCGGTTGGATCGAGCTGCAATTCAGTATCAGCAGGGAAATTGGAATGTCACGCTTGGGCGCCAGGCCGTGTCCTGGGGGAGCGGTCGAGTGTTTCAGCCTATGGACCCGTTTAATCCATTCTCTCCGACAGTGGTCGATCGAGATTATAAGCCCGGTAATGATCTCTTGCTGGTTGAGAGACTCTTTGACAATGGACACGACATGCAGCTTTTGCACATTGTTCGACGAGATGATGATTACCGTGTGACAAATGATGTGAGCAGCACCGCGTTTAAATGGCATGGAATAATTAGGGAAAGTGAATTTGAGGTGCTGGCAGCTCAGCACTACGGGTTGGGCATGGCTGGCTTGACGCTTCGCGTGCCGATCGGCGGGGCGATGATCCGAAGCGATGTGATGACATCAGAATTAGAGGATGGAAAATGGAGTGTGTCGGGCATTGTGAACGCTGATTACAGTTTTATGCTTGGTAAATTCAACTCCTTTGTTTTCGGTGAGTATTTCTATAATGATTTGGGAGTGAGCGAATTGCCTGATCGTTTATCGTCGTTGCCGACTGAACTTGCAATTCGAATGGAGCGCGGAGAGGTCTTTAATTTGATGAGGCATTATACGGCGCTTGGAGGTAATGTGTTGTGGCACCCGTTATTCGACACGTCTTTGACATTGATCACGAACTTATCAGATACCAGTAGTCTTCTAAGTCTTTCGGCTTCTTATATCCCCTCTGATCACCAGAGCCTGCAAGTTGGTTGGATTCATCCATTAGGACGCGCTGGTGATGAGTATGGTGGAGTGCCAGTACTTGGAACCCAGTTGACTACTGGCGGGGCTAGCCGAGTATTTCTGAGATGGCTCTACTACTTGTAAACTAGAGAAATCAGATCAAAAAGGGTTTGGCGTATGAATAATCAGATCGAGCAGAATGAGTCGATCCTCCCGGGTTATGGGCAGGGCACGGTCAATATGGTCAACAATCTTTATTCCCGTGGAGTCGACCGGGTTTCGTTACTCATGCGCCACTCTGCTAGAGAATATAATCCCGATATTCACGACCTCTTGAATCCGCTCACTGATGAGGGGCGAACTCTATGCAAAGACTTTGGCTCTGCCTTGCGCAAGGATATTGTTGTACGCGGTTATGCGAGTCCTCCCGACCGCTGTGTTGAAACTTGTCAGATTGTGGTTCAGAACCACGACTCAGAGGTTGGTCAATCGAGAAGTGTTCGTTCGCTGGAGGGGCTTGGGGTGTTTTATGCGATTGATCAAGTCAAGATGTGGAAGGGCATGAAAGCAGCTGGTGGGCTCCCAGAATATATAGCTGAATGGCTTGCAGGAGAGGTCCCCGAGGACGCGATGCTATCACCCTACTATGCCGCGACGACGATATTGAGGTTGCTCAAAGGTAAGCTGGACGCCGTTAGCGAGCACTCGAAACAACTCGATGTTTGTGTAAGCCATGATATGTCGGTTCTCTTTGTCAGAGATTTTTTCGGGCTTGAGCCAGTTGATCGCCTTCCCATCGAGTATCTGGATGGGCTGGCGTTATACAGAGAAGATGGCCGTCTTAAATTAGAAAGTCATCATGGGAGTGTCTCTGAGATTGATTTGCCGAGTTATCTTTTGAAATGATAGATGTATGGTAGGTTAAAGTGACGCTGGCAAGCTTGGAACAGAGTGCAGATATGTTAAGGGTTTCAAATGAGAGTTGAGCAGGTAGGACAGTCTTTTGTTGCCGAGGCCATGGACGTTGATTTGGGTAGAATTAGCGATAGTGAATTTCAAGTTTTGTACAAGGCGTGGTTGGAATTTGGAGTCCTCAAAATCAGAGGCCAGTCTTTGAATGATGGCGAGCTCCAAAGATTTAGTAACCGGTTTGGCCCTTTGGAAGAGATCCCTTATGGAAAGATATCTGAGGAAGAAAAGCAAAAAATCAAGAACCGTTATGTGACCGTAATTTCGAATATAGAGGTTGATGGGAAGCCCATAGGAGGGCTGGGCAATAAAGAGGCGACTTGGCACTCTGATATGACTTATATTGAGGATCCACCGCCAGCCAGCATACTGATGAGCTTGGAGGTTCCGGAACTTGGTGGCGATACTCATTTTAGCGACCAAAAAGCCGCCTACCTGAGCTTGCCCAACGAGTTGGTTTCCAGAATCGAGAATCTCTCTATTAAACACAACGCGGCGCACACTAGTGTTGGCGATTTACGGAGGGGTTTTGATCCGATCAAAGATCCGCGAGAAGCGCCCGGGGCCATTCACTCAATCGTCAGGACCCATGACGAGACCCAAGAGAAAATGTTGTATCTGGGCCGCAGAGAGTTGGCTTATGTGGTGGGCTTTGCCCTTGAAGAAAGCGAGCAGTTACTCAATGAGGTTTGGCGTTACGCGGCTATGTCTGAGAATGTGTGGACTCAGCAGTGGGAAATAGGAGACGTGATCATCTGGGACAATCGGCGCGTTCTGCATCGCCGAGACGGTTTTGATCAATCTCAGCGGCGTTTAATGAAACGTTGCCAGGTTATGTCTTCGGCGGCTTAGTTGGGTTGTGAATTGTTAGTTCGCTTAACTAAACTGAGGTTGATTTCCTGCTTAGTTGTCTCTGTTTTGATGGTAACCCTTGGCGGTTGCGCTGGCGTATCAAATAAGATTGAGCTTACGCAATCGCATATGAAATTGCTGACAGGGGAAGCTATATTTGGTGAACCCGTTCAGGTGTCGGAATCTACTGCGCTTGATCCTCTCCATATCAATGACGAGATGCGGATTTTTGTAGGGGATATAGCAAGTGCGAAACCAGAAACTGCCCGATATCGTAAACTAATAACCAAGCTAGAGCGAAATGGGTACTACGACGAGAGTTATGATCCGACATTGACTAGCTCGGCCTCAGAAACTTTCGCGTCCAAGAAGGGTAACTGTCTTTCTTATACGAACATGTTTGTTGCCTTAGCGCGCATTGCCAATCTGGATGCTCAATATCAGTTAGTCCACATGCGCTTTCCCAGTTGGGATGTTCAGGGGCGACTGCTTATTAGAAATAATCACATTAATGTCTTTGTCGAGGGTCCTAGCTGCAGGGATCGCGGCTATGCCGATTATGAGGCGTCCGGCTGTACTCAGGACTTCAACCTAATCGATCCAGACCCTGAAGCGCCTACAACTGTGATATCCGATGAGCATGCAACTTCACTTTTCTACGCGAATCTTTCAGTGAAGGAAAGAATAGAGGGGAACGATCGTGTCGCCTTTTCTTACTTGCGCCGAGCGATCGATTTGGTGCCAAGCAATCCAGATTTGTGGATTAATCTTGGAGCGATGTACGGCCGTTTCGATCTTCACGAAGAGGCGTTGGCAAGTTATCAAATTGCTCAGCAATTTGATCCAAAGGAAAGAGCGATGCTTTCGGGAATGGAGAGAAGTTTGCGCGCGA
Organism: K189A clade bacterium; assembly: GCA_902568205.1. Taxonomy (GTDB): domain Bacteria; phylum Pseudomonadota; class Gammaproteobacteria; order Pseudomonadales; family Azotimanducaceae; genus UBA4421. The sequence goes on from CACFPX010000005.1 coordinate 29,058, forward strand.
TGGGTCGGATCACTGAGGCTGATTTCTACGAGCGAAAAATAAAACGTTATCGTCTATCCAATCCTTACTATTTATTTGCGATGGCTGAGATAGCTTATCAAGAGGGCGCGTTTAAGGAGTCTCTTGAGAGTCTCGACCAGGCGCTCAGGATGGAAAAACGTAACGCGCGTTTTCACTTTCTAAAGGGCCTCAACTTGTATCGATTGGAACAAAAAGAGGAGGCAAAGGAGCACTTTTTGCGGGCCCAGCGATTGGGTCGATTTGATGATTTGTGGCTGAAATACGTTGGCGGTCCGGATTCCAGTGGTTTGACTGGTTGAGACTTAAGCTTCGCTCCTTAGCTTTTCGTTCGAGGCAATAGACGAGCCTCCTTTTCTATATTGTGCTTTGCGTTCTTCGCTCCATTGATCGATTTCGTCTTTGGGGACACCGTAGGCAAGTCCTCTCTCTACTGCCGGTCGCGCTCTCACACGTTTAACCCAGGCTTCGACTCGGGGTAGATCCGTAATATTAACTTTGCTCCATTTCCAGCCACGAATCCAAGGGTAGATCGAAATATCAGCGATGGTAAAGGTATCACCGCAAACCCAGGGGTTGTCTCCGAGCTGTTTATCCAAGACGTGAACTAGTCGTCTAGCTTCCTTCCCAAAACGTTCTAGCGGGTGTTCTTTTAAGGCAGGGTCCACGTCATCCATATAACGTGTATAAGAGAGTTTGTTTCCAAAATTGGGTCCAACGTTAGCAGCTTGCCAGTAGACCCACTGAATGACATGCCAGCGGTCTAGTCCTTCCGGCAAAAGGGAGGACGGATATTTTTCTCCTAGATATTGAAGGATCGCGCAGCTTTCCATCACGCTGATTTCGTCATCGATCAATACGGGAATTTTTTGATTTGGGTTGTGATGAGTAAATTCTTCCGTGAATTGTTCGCCCTTACCTAGGTCGATGGCTCGAATCGTTACCTCGGGCATTTGGACGCCCGCTTCGATGAGCTCTTCGATCATTATGTTTACTTTCCAGCCGTTCGGAGTTGCTGCCGTCCAAAGTTCCATGTTTTCGCCTTCAATTACTAGTACGATAGTAAACAACTGCTGGCAATTAATGTCGAGTGCGCGTTTTACAGAGATCAGGGAGGAATGTATGACAAAAATATCTGAGGATCCGAGAATAGACCCGAGAATTAAGGCGGTCTTTGGTGTCATAGATCTCCAGGGAGATACGACGGTTGATGTCGAGAGCCGTGAGCAACTGTTGGAAAAGGCGCAGACGCCCGAAGCTGAGGCTCAGCGACAGTTTATGCAGGCTTTCCTCGATGCGGTTAACACTGAAGAGGTGGCATCCAGTGAAGGCTTGACGATCAAAGATCTTGATTTTAAATCCGATCCAGATGGGAATTCAGTAAAAATTTGTTTCATTCGTCCAAACTCGGATGATGCGTTGCCCTGTGTTTACTACATTCACGGAGGCGGGATGCAAACCATGTCCTGCTACGATGGCAATTATCAAGCTTGGGGAAGAATTATCGCGTCGAAGGGTGTCGCCGTTGCCATGGTGGATTTTCGAAACTCTTTGATTCCATCTTCATCAGAGCAGGTCGCTCCGTTCCCGGCTGGATTGAATGACTGTGTGTCAGGAGTTAAATGGGTTGCGAGTAATTATGCTGATTTAGGGATTAATCCTGAACAAATAATTATTGCTGGAGAATCCGGAGGTGGGAATCTCACGTTAGCGACAGGACTCAAGCTCAAAGAGGAAGGTAACATGACTTTAGTTCGAGGTTTGTACGCTCTTTGTCCATACATTGCTGGAATCTGGCCCCTTCCGGAAAATCCGTCGTCGGTGGAAAACAATGGAATCCTTCTTGACTTGCACAACAATCAGGGGGCGATGGCCTATGGGATTGAAGAGCTGGAGAACAGGAATTACCTTGCCTGGCCTGGATTTGCGAATGAAGATCAGGTTAAAGGACTAGTGCCCACTATGATCAGTGTTAATGAATGCGATCCGCTCAGGGATGAGGGAATCAATTTTTATCGTCTGTTATTAAGAGCAGGAGTAAGCGCACGCTGCAGACAGGTCATGGGTACGATTCACGGGACAGAAATTTTCCCGTCCACCTGCCCTGATGTGTCTCACGATACTGCCAATGATATCGCGAACTTTTGCAAGACCGTTTAGTATTAAGCTGTTCGGTTGAGAGCTAGAGCGACTATCTTTTTTTGATTGGTCGCGTTTCTGTTTTTGATTAAATCTGCTGGTTTCTGAGGGAGGAAATTTGTGAAAGAGAATAAAGCGTTAGCCGCTTGGCGACGAGATGAACAAACGATTGGGTGCTGGTTGAGCGTAGCAAATGCTTACACGGCTGAAGCAATGGCCCGAATGGGTTTCGATTGGCTTTGTGTCGACTTACAACATGGCATTATTGATTACACAGACCTGGCCTATATGCTGCCTGCTATTAGTAATGGTGATACTACGCCGCTTGTCCGGGTGCCTTGGAATGAGCCATATCAAATAATGAGGGTTCTCGACCTGGGGGCTTCAGGTGTCATCATTCCTATGGTGAATAATCGAGAAGAAGCTGAAAAAGCAGTGGCTGCTTGTCGGTATCCTCCAGAGGGCAATCGATCCTTTGGCCCCATTCGCGCTGCCATGGCGGGGGGAAAAGGTTACGCAAAGGAGGCGAATGAGCAGATTGCGTGTCTAGCGATGATCGAAACGCCAGAGGGAATTGAAAATGTTGAAGAGATCGTTACGACTCCAGGTTTGACAGGCGTTTATATTGGGCCATCGGATTTGGCTTTAGCGCTGGGTTTGCCGGCGTATGGAGACCAGCCTCAGGAAGAGCACCTAGAAACCGTAAAGCACATTCTAGCGACATGCAAGAAACATGGGGTTGTGTCCGGAATGCACACCTCTAGTCTTGAATACACAAAAAAATATTTAGATTTAGGCTTCAACATGGTGATGCTGGGTTCTGAGACTGCCTTTATGATGCGCACAGCTTCCAAAGAATTAGCCGAGGCTAAAGGTTCAATTGTTGAACCTGGAGAAAGCACCGGCTATTAACAAAATTTGCTTTTGACTGTATAGCGAGTTAGAGACTGCTAATGTAGGATTAAGGGTGGTGTGAACGAGTATTCAGAGAAGTCTTTCTTTGAATCTCCCAAATTAAAATGAACATCGGCCCAAAAGGGCTGTTCGAATAGCGTATTGGGGTGAGTATGACCGTCGAAAATTTTGATCCTAATGGTACGAATCATAGTTTTAGCCTGTCTCGCAGAGAATTGATTAAAAGCGTAATTGCTTCCGGTGTAGCGGTCTCTGCTGGGTCTATGCTGGTTGGTTGCGGACCCGGTTCTGGGGTTCAGACAGGCGGAGTAGAGCGTCTAATTTCAATTAACGTTAATGGAAAAGATCGCAGAGTCGATGTTCTTCCTCAAGAAACCTTGGCAAATACCCTCAGATTAAAGTTGGGTTTGACTGGGACTAAATTGGGCTGCGATCGGGGTGAGTGCGGTGCTTGTACTATTCTCGTTGATGAGGTCCCTGTCTACGCGTGCTCAACGTTAACTCACAATGTCAGAGGTAGGAAAATCACCACTGTAGAGGGCTTACAGGCTCCTGATGGAAGTCTCCACCCCGTGCAGCAGGCATTTGTAGATGAATTGGGGCCTCAATGTGGGTTTTGTACACCGGGGCAGGTCATGTCGGCAGTTGCCTTGTTAAATGTCAATCCAAATCCGACCAGGGAGGAGGCCCGCCAAGCCTTATCGGGTAATTTATGTCGGTGCGGGGCCTATGATCACTATTTGAATGGCGTAATGCGCGCCGCCAGGGAGGTTTGAGATGTCGTATAAACTGATCGGTAAAGATTTCACTCCACCTGATGTAGTAGCAAAGGTAACCGGTAAAGCAAAATACTCTGAAGATTTCAGAGTCGAAGGAATGGTCTTTGCGAGGCTGTTAACTTCGCCCATGCCTCACGCCAAAGTAAAAAATATTGACGCATCGGAGGCGCTGAGTATGCCGGGCGTGATCGGGATTTTAACGGCGGACGATTTGCCATCTGTTGACGCGCCGAACAAGCCAATCCTGACGAACGAACCGAATTACGTGGGCGAGCCGATTCTAGCGTTGGCAGCAGAAAACGAGACTTTGGCGCAAGACGCGCTGGAAAAAATCAGAATAGACTATGAGCCCCTACCTTTTACAGTGGACCCCCTGCAGAGTCTTTATCCAGGAGGACCCAATGCCCGTTCAGAGGGTAATGTGGTGGGCAGCGAAGCCGGAAAACCGGTGATCAAGGAAACCAAGTGGAGTGCAAGAGATTTCGCTGCCGCGGGGGAGGGCGAGTTGCCCATGGGGCCGGCTCAGGACGAATGGTCCTATGGAGATATGGAAGCCGGTTTTGCTGACGCTGAATATGTTTCAGACGATACGTTTGTAACGCAGGGTCTTTCTCACCACTGTATGGAGCCGCGCACTACGCTAGCTTATTGGCAGAATGGCAAGTGTTTTGTGCATGCTTCAAGCCAGAGCCAATCATTTCCGGTCCCCTTCCTGGCGGGCTATATCGGTATAGAGCCTAAAGATTTGGTGTTTATCGCAGAGTATTGTGGCGGCGGGTTTGGTTCCAAGGGAACCGCTTATACGGAACAGGCTATACCTGCGCATTTATCAAAGAAAATTGGCCGACCCGTTATGATGAGAATAAGTAGGGCCGAAGAGTATTTCGTGGGTTGCGCTAGGCCTGGCTTTCAAGGCAGGATCAAGATGGGCTTTGATAAAAAAGGCCGGATCCTCGCACTCGATTTATATATTGTTCAAGAAAATGGACCTGATACCGGGTTCAATGATTACTACTATGCCGCAGATGCTGTTTGGATGGTGTATACGCCTGAAGCAATGCGCGCCAGAGGCATCCCGGTCAACACCAACACTCCGCCGAGGGTTCCCCAACGGGGTCCAGGCCAAAATCAGATAGCATGTGTTGTCGAGCCTCTTCTGGATAAAGCAGCCGAGAAGTTAGGGATTAGCCGGTTAGACATTAGAACTATTAACACGCCCAACAATGGAACTTTATACGGTCCGCAGAAGACCAAGGTTACCAGTGCCTATTTGAAGGAAGCCTTGGAGCTAGGGGCGGAAAAATTTAATTGGGAAGAACGTAAGAAGCTCTCTGGTCAACGTAAAGGATCTAAAGTGATAGGCGTTGGGATAGGGTCAGCTTACCATGAAGCCGGTTATAACGGATTCGATGGATTAGTAGTTATCACACCCGAGGGTAAATTAAATATCCACACAGGAGTGGGTAATTTAGGGACTTATTCTCATACGGCTACGTCGAGAGTCGCGGCTGAAGTCCTTAAATGTGATTGGGAGTCGTGTAAGGTCATTCGTGGTGATAGCCGCAAACACCTACCTTGGAATCTTGCCCAGTTCGGCAGTAACACTTCATATACGATGACTCGAACCAATTACGTGGCTGCGATGGATGCGATCGATAAATTGAAAGAAATCGCGGCAAATGATCTGGGTGGAATGCCTGACGATTATGATATCGGGGGTGAGAAAGTCTTTGCGAAACAAGATCCAGCGAAGCACCTTACTTATGCTCAAGCGGCTCAGCGAGCTATAGAAATGGGTGGTAAATACAGCGGGCAAGAGATTCCAGAGGACCTCAATCCTATGACCAAAGATTCTGTTGCGGGCTTAGCTGGCACAGGGTTAGTCGGAGTCGCCAAAGACACGTTAAATAAGGAAGGTACAGCTCCAGCATTTGCTAGCGGCTTTATGCAAGTAGAGGTAGACCTAGAGACAGGGATGTATGAGATTACCGATTACGTTGGTATTGCAGACTGCGGTACTGTGTTACACCCCATGGGATTAGCGCATCAGATCAAAGGTGGTGCCGTCCACGGGATTGGTTTGGCGGGTTATGAGCGTCACGTTTACGATCCCCAGATTGGTCTCCCAGCCACAGTAGGTTTTAATCAAAGTAAACTACCAACTATTCTGGATGTTCCTTCTACGATGACGACTGGGGCTGTAGAGATTGCCGACCCTATGAATCCGGTTGGTGCTCGAGGAATCGGTGAACCAGTTCAAGGTTGCGCAGCAGCAGCATTGCTTAGCGCCATCTCGGATGCTCTGGGAGGGCACTATTTTAAGCGTTCTCCAGTAATGCCAGATATGATCTTGAATGCTGTAGCTGGTCGAGAGCAATCTCATAAACCGCTGCAAGTAAATACATACTAGGAGAGCAGACTATGCGTAAAGATATGATGCAAGCTTTCGAGTTGTTCCAACCTGATAACTTGGATGCTGCCCTTTCTCTGGCAGATCGGTACGGCGATGAAGGCTGGTTATTATCGGGAGGAAACGACAGTTTGGACTGGTTCAAGGATCGGGTTAAGCGGCCTGTTGCTGTTATTGATTTAGGCGGCGTAAGTAGTCTCAAAGGTATCACAGAAATAGAAGATGGGATCTTGATAGGTGCTCAAACCACCTTAACTGAGATCGCAGAGAATCCTATCCTAAAAGAAAAGTACAGTGTTCTCTCAGAAGCGGCCTCCCACGTAGCTACTCCTCAGATTCGAAACATGAGCAGTATTGGGGGTAACTTAATTCAGGATACCCGGTGTTGGTATTATCGAGACGGGCTAGATTGCTATCGCGCTGGAGGCACCAAGTGTTATGCAGATACCCCAGAAGGAATGAACCGAGAACACTGTTTGTTTAACGCGGATCGATGTGTCGCAGTTACTCCCTCGGATACGGCGCCTGCTCTAGTGGTATTGGATGCTCAGATGGTGATTTCCGGACCTGATGGGCAGAGGGTTGTTCCCGCTCAGGAATTTTTTATTGGTCCTGATGTCGATATTGAGCGGATGACCGTGCTCGAGAAAAATGAAATCTTAACCACTATTCGTCTTCCAAATACTTGGGCAGATTCAAAATTTTATTTCGAAAAAGTTGCGGATCGAAAATCTTGGGATTTTGCTTTGGTGAACATTGCGGCAGCTATAAAGGAAAGTGGGGGCACGATTAGTGATGTGCGTGTGGCTTGCGGTGGTGTTGAATGTGTACCGAAAAGGCTCGATGTGGTTGAGGCGGTTGTTAAGGGCAGCAGAAGAGACGAAGAAACGGCAAAACTCGCGGGTCAGTCTGCGATTCGGGGAGCTACACCGCTTAACCATAATCATTTTAAGATTCCTTTGATGGAAAATCTGGTAATGAGAGCGATTCGCGACGCCTGATCAATGGAAATCGTTCGCTATAGTAGTAATGCATGGGGACAGCGTGTTCTCGAAGGGGTTTCTTGGGACTTATTGCCAATGTTCTTCGGGCTGGCATTAGCATTTATACTTGGTCATTCGATTTACATGTGGTTCAAATCCTCTGATACCGATTAATAGATGAGTTCTGAGACGCCGAAGCCAACATTGGGTCAGGGCCAGGTAGTAATTCGCCACAAACTACCTGACAGATGGTTACACTGGTTTAATGCTATTTGTATTATGGTCTTGCTCGGGACTGGCCTTCTGCCTGTTGTTGGAATTAATTTCGAATGGGTCACTATCCACTGGATAGCCGGCGTCATTATGATGCTTTTGCTCTTGGTTCACATTTATCGAGTGATACCGCGAGGCAGATTGTTAAATATTTGGTTTGGAGTGAAAGACCTTAAAATAGTGAGAGCGTACATCGGCGGCGGTTCTTTAAAAGTTTTGAAGCCTAGCAAATATTCGCCTGCTCAGAAATTGATGCATCAGGGAGTGACGTTTTTGGTATTGGTGACGATTGTCACCGGTTTGCTGATGATGGTTAAGATCGACACGCCTCTTTGGGAAAGAAACATTTATATTTTTGAAGATCAAACCTGGGGAGTGATCTACTTTTTACATGGGTTTGCGGCGCTTTTTTTGGTGACTACAGTTATGCTGCATATTTACTTCTCTTTGCGCCCAGAAAAATCGATGTATCTACGTTCGATGCTGAAAGGATGGATTACAGATAAAGAATTGGAAAGGCATCACGACAAGAAAGAGTGGGCAGGAGATTAGTTTGACTGATTTAGATAACGGCGAGCTAGCGCAGAGAATTGAGGTGATCGAAAAAGCTTACGAGTACATGTTGGCTTATGCTGCACAAGGTTATGAAGCTTCTCATGAGGCACAGCAAAATAACGATGTGCGCCTCCACCTTGATGCTATGAACGAAGCCCTAGATAACCTAGGCGAAATAGCCAAAGCGTTGTCTATTAAGGTTGATGAAGACAACTCTGGCGCATATCAAAGTTTTTTAGAAGCTTTGTCGGATGATGCAAAAAAAACGCAGGGTATTGTGCGATTGACTCTTGCTCGTTCTGGAATCAGTTCACAGTTGATCGATAATCTGAATGCTTCGATTCATGTCAGGGCACTGTTAACAGATCTCTTTCTGTTGGATGAGGCGCTCAAAAATTAGTTTCTATCTTTTTTAATATTTTAGCCTTGCTTTTTCGTTACCTAGGACTGATTTTATAGGTATCGGTTTTTAGCGAGTTTTATGTTTTTATCCATTGGATTATTGATACTTCTAGCCTTGATATTCGGCCCCTCTTTGTGGGTTAAGTTTGTCATGAAGAGGTATTCGAAAGAAAAGCCTGAAATGCCCGGCACCGGTGGAGAGCTGGCAAAGCATTTAATCGAACGATTTACGTTAAATGATGTGAAGGTAGAAGTGACTGAGCTTGGGGATCATTATGATCCCGTCGAGAAAAAAGTCAGGTTACTCAGAGAGCATTATGAATCTAAATCGCTAACTGCTGTAGCTATTGCTGCCCACGAAGTTGGGCATGCGATCCAGGACCAGCAGGGCGACAAGCGTCTGGTGACGCGAACTAAGATGATACCGGTAGCCGATAAGGTGGCACGCTGGAGCGCTGCGATTATCTCTTTGTCGCCCGTGATCGGCATTATTACACGGCATCCGATGCCATTTTCTCTGGTGCTTTTGCTTGGCCTGTCGGGTTTTATCGCTAGGATGATGGTCCACGCGGTTACCCTGCCGATTGAGTTTGATGCAAGTTTTGCTAAAGCACTCCCAGTATTGCGTGAAGGGAGTTATGTGTCTAAATCGGACGAAGATGCGGTGAGCCGCATTTTAAGGGCGGCAGCTCTGACATATGTGTCTGCGGCGTTAGCTGATATTTTAAATCTTGGTAGATGGATCGCTATACTGTTGAGACGTTAGGGATAAATATAGATGAATACTGGCGAATTCTTATGCGGATTGTGAGTTGGAATGTTAATGGTTTAAGAGCTTGTGCCAAAAAAGGGTTTTTGGAGTTTCTAGAACGATCAAAAGCAGACGTCGTCGCGCTCCAGGAAACTCGAGCATTTCCTGATCAGTTAGAAGAAAAAGTAGCTAATCCGAAAGGCTGGTTTACTTTTTTTTCACCCGCTGAAAGACCAGGTTACAGTGGTGTGGCAATCTATTCGAGAAAGGAACCGTCCCGAGTGGAGAGAAGCTTAGGCGTTCCAGAGTTTGATAGCGAAGGGAGATACATTTGCGTCAGCTTTGGGAGATTAACAATAGCTAGTATTTACTTTCCAAATGGCAGTGGAAAAGAACGAGATAATAGTCGAGTGCCCTATAAACTCGATTTTTACAAGTGCATCTTTTCTATCATCGAAGATAAGCGTAAAGCGGGTCCAGTTTATGTTGCGGGCGATTACAATACAGCTCATCACGAGATTGATTTAGCCAGGCCGAAGACGAACAAAAAGGCCAGTGGGTTTTTGATGGAGGAGCGTCAGGAACTGTCGCGTTGGGAAGAAGCAGGGTGGGTGGACACCTTCAGGAAGAGCCACTTAGGCGAAGAAGGACATTATAGTTGGTGGCGTCAGTTTGGAGGAGCAAGGGAAAATAATGTAGGTTGGCGTATCGACTATGTATTTGCGTCTCCAGGCGCATCAAAGTTGGTTAAGAAGGCGTTCATTTGGCCAGAAGAGATGGGTTCTGATCATTGTCCGGTTGGCGTGGATCTTACCCGTTGAAAGGGATAAGGTGAAAATACGTATTTAATATTGTCCGCAACTCAGATCTTTGAATAGAAATTACTGAAGGAGAGATCATGGCAGAAGTAATGCCCGAACATCCCATGCTTACGGGTGGTTATGCGCCCATTCAGATGGAGTGCGATGTCGCTGATTTAGTTGTAGAAGGCGAAATACCCTTATCGTTAAACGGTATCTTTTATCGGAATGGACCAAATCCGCAGTACGCGCCTAGGGGTAACTATCACTGGTTTGCTGGCGATGGAATGATCCACGCCTTTAGAATTGAAAACGGCCGTGTATCTTATAAAAATCGATGGGTAAGAACAGTCAAGTGGAATAAGGAAAGAGAGGCCGGTAGATCGTTGTTTGGTGCTATGAATCCTTTTGATAGAGATGAAAGCGTTCAAGGAATCGAAACAGACGGATTAGCAAATACTAATATTATTTGGCACGGGAATAAATTATTAGCACTTGAAGAAGGGCATGCCCCGTTTGAACTAGACCCCTACACGCTGGAGTCGATTGGTCCGTGCAGTTTCTCTGACCGGTTGAAGGGCCCAATGACGGCACACCCCAAAATTGATCCCGAGACAGGTGAAATGTTGTTTTTTGGTTACAATGTGGATGGCGCCCTCTCTGAAAAGATGAGTTTTCATGTCGTAGATAATGATGGGCGGCTGACCCGTTCTGAATTTTTTGAAGCTCCTTTCCCTGCTATGGTCCATGATTTTATTACTACTCGCGATTACGTGATTTTCCCGATCATGCCGCTAACAGGTTCAATCGATCGGGCGATGAAGGGGTTGCCTGTCTATGCTTGGGAGCCTGAGAAGGGCTCTCACGTGGGCGTTATGCCCAGGACTGGTTCCGTGGATGATTTGAGATGGTTTACTAGTGATGCTGCTTTTGTTTTTCATCCAATGAACGCTTATGCAAAGGAAGACTTAATTACCTGCGATGTCTGTCAGTTTGGGCAGGCGCCGATGTTTCCATTTGCCGATGGCAGGCCAGGGGATCCTGCTAAATCATTTGCTCAATTGACTCGTTGGACTTTGGATCTTGGGAGCGAGACAGAAACCTATGACGTAGAGTTACTTGATGATCGTAAGTGTGAGTTTCCCAGGTTGGATGAACGCTTTGCCGGCTTGCGATATCGATTTGGATACATGGCGTGTGACTCTAGACCCAAGGAAAAAGCTGGTTTGTTTAATGCGATCGCTCGTGTCGATCATTTGACTGGAAAAACGACAATGCATGAGCTGCCTCTAGGGTGCGCAACTAATGAGCCAATATTCGTTCCTACGAGTAGTGACTCTAAAGAAGGGGAAGGCGTGCTTTTGGCAAATGTCTTTGATGCGAGCCGTAATTCATCTCACTTGCTTGTTTTAGACGCCGAGAATGTTGAAGCTGAACCTCTTGCGATCGCGTACTTAGATCATCGGGTACCATTTGGATTCCATGGTAACTGGATGCCAATCTGATTGGTTGTTAATTGACTAAGGAATCCCGATCATCTTTGTTGTCGAAACCAGGACGGACATTTTTTCGGCGTCAATCCACTTTTCCATTCCGTCGGGTTGCAAGGTTTTGTTGAAATCCAAGAACTGATCGCGCCTCGAAAAGTAAAGCTCTGCCATGCCTACATATTTTGATGTCTTTGGCTGAGTGCTGTGTGCGATGACGTATCGAAATCCTCCAGTTTTTTCTAAAACTGATTTTGCATTGGCCGCGTGAGCGCCAAGCCAGTGTTGGAACAATTGGTCGTAATCGACGTCTTTTTTAGCGCTAACTAAAAAGGTTGCCTTGAAAAACTCTGAGCTCGTCGTAGGGAAAGCATCGTTCAGGGTGAGATCTCTAAAGCCGTGATCACCATCAATTACTAGGTATTCATGGGTCGCCCAGGGTGAATAAGGCTCTGCCACTTGCTGGAAAGTATCAACGGGTGTGATTCCGTGGGGTTCGTCTGGTGTTGGCAGCTCTTTGTCCCACCATAATTGTGCCATTCCGTCCCAATGTTCGCCGATTTGTTGTGCTGACTCTTCAAATACCGTTGCCAAATACTTGTGGGCGTGCGCTCTCCCTTTTTCCTTTTGATCGGCTTGACTCTTGATGACGGCAGGCATGTGATTGGCAAACCAATGAACAAGCAGTTCCTCGCGAGAAGCGTTTTGTTTGCGCCTGATTAAGTAGTTCATCCTCATTAAGGGGTTTTTATTTGGAGTTGTCATGCGTCCTCTTATCTTTTCCTGTTCTCTAGGCAATCTAAAATGGCTGAGTTAGGTATAGCAAATCGGCGGATTGTCATGTGTGTATTCAAAGAGAACGAAGGACTCGTTCTCTTTGAAACCAATGATTAAACCGGTTTTTTGAATTTGAGAGTCATGCGGTTAGATTCGCCGATTGACTCTAAGGAGTTTTTTAACTCGTCGTTATCTTTGCTCGTGGCAAGGCTCGGAGGTAGTCTCCATACGATATCTTCAGCGGTCGGTTGGTCCTTGGGGTTTTGATTGATATCGGACTCTCCTACCAGTTCAAATCCCGTTCTTTCCATTAGATTGATAACGAAGGATTTTTTTAGGTAGCCCTTGGAGCCATCTGCCCATTCATCTGGCATCTCATCTCTGGCTTGATGTTGAACTATACCGACTACACCGCCTGGTTTGAGAATGTCGAATGTGTTTTGAATTGCTGCTGTTAAAAATCCACCTTGCGATTCGAATCTAGCGAGATTGTGTACCGCCCTAATTAGTAAAACGGCATCCGCGGTCTCTTTCATAGAGTCAGGCATATCACCAAACATGAAAGCTTCTGCGCTAGCGCCTCCTGAGCTTTGGCTTTTGTCGTTAATTTCCGTTGGCCAGGTTTGAGGCCATTTTTTCATGTTATCCAAACGCTCGCCTTTGTATCCAAAAAATGACCACATTCCCATAGCGTAGTTGGCGCCAACTAATTTTCCTTCCGATCCGAGGTAGGGAACCAATAATTTTGTGTACCAGCCTCCCCCAGGGAGAGCCTCAACGACCGTCATCCCGGGTTCGATGCCAAAGAATTCTAGGGTTTCTTTTGGGTTTCTAAATGCATACCGCTTTTTCATAGCATCTGTTTGAGAATCTAAGATCGCCTCCAACGTTGCGGATGCGGAATTGCTGGCGGACTCATCAGCGCCAGTGTTGATAGACGAATCGGTACCGCCACATGAGGCTAGAACAAACACACAAAATGTTAGAATTAATTTTTTCATATTCCACTTCCTATCAGGTGTAGCAAATTGATTGTTCGATGCTGTCACGTCTTAGTCCGAATTGAAATACCACCTTTTTAATCGAAGCCTTTCCATCGGGGTTTGCGTTTCTCAGCGAATGCTAGTGGACCCTCAATAGCGTCTTCGCTCTCTGCTCGAGCTGTTTCGTACTCGTAGGAATTTGAAAAAGCTTGGGAAAGGCTCGTATCAAGTCCACGCATTGCGACTTGTTTTGTCGCTCGGACAGCCATCGGCGAGCAAAGTAAGATGTCTTTAACCCATTCTTCAACCACCTCATCGAGTCTTTCGGCGGACACCACCTCATTAACTAGACCGAGTTCAAAGGCTCTTGTGGCTGACATATGTCGTCCTGTCAAAAGGTACCCCATCGCTGGTTTTAAGCCGATTTGACGCGGGAGGCGGTGGACACCCACACCTCCGGCTATCAAACCGCGTCTGGGTTCCGGCAGGCCAAATTCTGAGTTTTCTGACGCAACGATAATATCGCAAGCCAGAGCTAGTTCGAGACCGCCACCAAGGGCAAACCCATTAACTTTAGCTATGACTGGCTTTGGAAATTCCCACCGCTGGTTCAGAGGGACGGTATTTTCTTGTAGTCGATTCCATTCGGTGATTTGCTCATCTGTTGCGTTAGCTAAAAGTGCTCTGTGTTTGAGGTCCATTCCCGCACAAAAAGCTTTGTCTCCCTCGCCGCTAATGACGGCTAGCCATATGTCTTTGTTGTTTTCTACTTCGTCGAGGTGCTGAGATAGCTCATACCTTAATTCCGGATTTAATGCGTTCATGGAGTCAGGTCGATTGAGCTTGATGTAGGCGACGTGTTCTTTTATTTCAAAAATCGTTGTGCTCATGAGACTTTCTCCTATCGGATCAATTTATCGGTTCAAGCTTGATCTAGGCTTTCTGGGCAATTTGATAACCCTCTCTTTCAGACAGCCTCTCCCAATAGGGCAGTATTTTTTTGGGAAGCGGCTTACCTAAAAGGCGATCTGCTAACATAATCGTATATCCCATCATGATATCAGCGGCAGAAAAGCTGTTTGCTATCAAATATTCCTTATTAGCTACCTCATCTGCCACAGCGTCCAGGCTGAGCGATGCTCTGTTTTTCATCTCCTCAACCACTTCTGGTATCTGTTTATCACCAGGAAATTCTCGTCCGTGATTGACGACTTCACCCAAGGGCCGAGAGAAAGTTGCCTCTGCGAACCAAGACCATTGAAGATACAGAGCGTGATCCGCTGTGCCAATTTCAGGTTGTAGTTTTCCCTTACCGTATCGATCGACCAGGTATTGGACCATCGCGCCAGACTCGAACATAACTAAATCGCCGTCGCTCATTGCAGGGACTTTGCCTACCGGATTGATGCTTCGCCATTCTGGGCTGGCTCGATATTCAGGGTCGAAATTTACAACTTCCACCTCATAAGGAATGGATAACTCTTCGCAGGTCCAAATCGCTCTCAAACCTCGGGTCCCTGCTACATGGTAGATTTTGATCATCGTCCCTCCAAATCTTGTTGATCAGCTAATATCCATAATTTACGCTTAGGTAGTGGAAAGGGCCAGCCTTGCTGGATTGGAGATTGTGTGTCGCTTGAACCTGTTGATGTGCTGATAATTGGCGCTGGAGCTTCCGGGTCGGCTATTGCTTGGAGCCTAGTTGAGACTCGGATGAAGATTTTATGTCTTGAGCAAGGAGACTGGGTAAACCCTCTAGACTATCCGAGCACGGGTCGAGATTGGGAGGCTAGGTCTTTCAAGGACTTCAGTATTAATCCCAACAGAAGAAAATTGATTGCAGATTATCCCGTTAACGACAAGAACTCGCCTATCTCGGTTGCAAATTACAACGCTGTGGGTGGAAGCACCATTTTGTACAATGCGCACTACCCCCGATTTCATCCCTCGGATTTTCGCGTACGCAGTTTAGATGGGGTGGCAGACGATTGGCCCATCGATTATGAGACTCTTGAGCCCTTCTATGATGAAAATGATCGAATGGTCGGTGTTTCCGGTCTGGCGGGTGATACAGCATATCCTCCCAAAGAACCACAGATGCCTCCTGTACCTCTCGGATTGTCAGGAACTACTCTAGCGCAGGGATTTAATTCTATGGGGTGGCACTGGTGGCCCTCCGACGCGGCGATTGCAACAGAGGATTATGATGGTCGTGCGAAGTGCATTAACTTGGGAGCTTGTCTATCGGGTTGTGCCCAGGGGGCTAAGGCGACTCCTGATATTACCTACTGGCCCCACGCAATCCGTGCTGGGGTTGAGGTTAGAACGAATGCACGAGTCCGTGAAATCGGAATAAACGATGATGGTATGGCCAACGGCGCTTACTACTATGATGAAGATGGTGTTGAGCAATTCCAACCTGCAGAAGTTGTCGTCATGGCGTGCAATGGCGTTGGAACTCCTAGGATCTTGTTGAACTCGGTATCGGATCGATTTCCTGATGGACTCGGAAATAGTTCTGGGTTGCTCGGCAAAAATTTTATGTTTCATCCTTATGGGCTGGTTAGGGGAGTGTTTGACGAGCCCATGGATGGTAATGCCGGCCCGGGTGTTTGTATATGGAGCCAGGAGTTTTATGAAACTGACGTAAATAGAGGGTTTGTTAGAGGTTTTACCTATGAATGTAATCGTGGGACGGGGCCAGTTAGTACTGCTTTGACCGGCATGTTGAGAGGGCAAATTCCTGCAGGAGAGGGATTTCACGACGCGTTTTTGAAATTGGATCGGAGGACAACGGGTATGGTGGGTATCTGTGAGGATTTGCCTGAGGAGCACAACCAGGTGACTTTGGATCCTGAATTAAAAGACAGCCATGGAATACCGGCTCCAAAAATAGATTATACCTTAAGCGAGAATAGCAAGAAGATGCTCGATTTTGTTGTTGAACGGGGCAGCGAGGTGTTGAAGGCTGCGGGGGCTAAAGAGATTTATTCTGAGACTCCTATATCTGTTGGCGGTTGGCACCTTATGGGCACTGCTCGTATGGGAACGGATCCAGATCGATCGGTGGTTAACGAGTGGGGTAGGAGTCATGACGTAAAGAACCTATTTGTTGTCGATGGAAGTGTTTTCGTGACTTCTGCGGGTGTTAATCCGACGCGCACTATTCAGGCATTGGCTTTGTACGTGGGTGACAGCATTAAAAAACGCCTAGCGAATCTGTTTGATTAGGAGATGACGATGAGTGACAGGGTTATTGCAAGCGAAGGAGCTTACTCAATTCAGGAGGTTGATGTCCTGAAAAGCCTGTTTAACAAGATTATTCCTGCGAGTGCGGATAACCGTTTTCCTTCAGCCGCGGATCCACAGATATTTGAAGATTTTCTTGCTTCAAGTGGGAGGTTTCGTGAAATGATCAGCAGGGCGATCCTACTCCTTCAAGAGTTAAGTGGAGCTGATTATTGTGAACTGACCGAGGCTGACGCTGATCGCGTGACTCAACAGTTTTATGGCAATAGAACGGGTCCGGTAACAACGCTCTTGAGCCTGCTTGCCCAATGCTACTACAGGGACGATCGCGTTCTCGAAGCCATTGGCTTAGAGCCTAGAGCACCATTTCCAAAGGGTTTTGAAGTGGAGAACGGAGACTGGGAGTTGCTGGAACCCGTCAAAAGCAGAGGACCGATTTACCGTATGGTCGAGAGCTAGGACTTGGGAGGACCCGCTGACGTAAAGCGGGTGCCGGGAGGGTCCATCGCCCAGGAGGGACTGTTTGACCACTCATCTTCGAATACCAACTCAGATAACGGCCTTCTGCGCACTGGGCCGTGAGAACCTGCAGGCTTGCCTAGAGTCACTGTGCAGGAAATAAAGACTTCATCAGGTATCGCCAAAAGGGATTTAAGCTCTTGATCAACTGGGCCATGGAAACCAGTGATAACACCGCCATAGCCCAATGCCCTTGCTGCAAGGAGTAAGTTCTGAACTGCTGGATAAACGGAAGCCCCTTCCATTGGATTGGGGTCTCTATATCTAACTAAACATGGAAGGACTAGACATGGGGCGTTGTGAAAATTCTCTACATACGATGCCATAGTTCGTGCCATTCTTGACTTGGGCGAATTTGGATCAGAGCCACTGCCGCTCGCATATTTATCATTTACGACTTTCTGATCCCAGATTTCTTGGGCGGCCTTTCCGATGAGTTTTTTTGCTTGATTGGCTTTTTCTCCTTTCGTGAGAACCATGAATCGAAAGGGTTGTCGGTTTGATCCGCTGGGAGCTCGAGTTGCCGACCAGATAATGTCCCTGAGATGGGAATGGGGGATCTCATCTTCGGTATAGCGGCGTATTGCCCGTGTTGTTGATAATCCTTCTAGTAAGCCTATTGGTGATTCTGTTATGGGTTTTTCTGATAGGGTCATCTCGTCTTTACTTCTTGATAGGGTTTAATGAAAAGTCTCTTAGTAAATAGTGGCTTCTTCTTTTATTCAGCGATTCGCTTTACAGGAGAAACTACTTCTTTTCTCGTCAGGTGTTTGACAAGAAATTCAATTGAATAGTCGATCTCCTCCTTGGGTACGTCGGGGTGCAAACCTGGATTGGCATGGATTTTTTTGTTGTCGCTTTGGATCGCATCGAACAAGGCGAGATAGCCGTTCCTGTCGAATAATTCATCCTCTAATTGCATTAAGAAGGTGGTGGGGTGAGTAATTTGTTTGGCATCTTTGAGTAATCTTTCTCCGATCATTGAGGCGGCTCCTGAAGATCCGCAAAGACCTATGACTGAAGCATTGAACTCAAGTTGAGAGGCCAAGAGCGGAACGCCGAACATTGTCCCCATTGAAAGACCAAAATAACCGAGAGTTTCTATTGTTATGTTTTTTTCTTTAAGAATATTTTCTACGGCGATGCGCCAGTCTGAGATCATGTCATCGATAAATGTGGGGCGCTGCATTTCTTGAAAGAAAGCTTCGCGTCCACCAGGTTCTACTTTTCTTAGACCGTGAACTGGGCCGTCGATCGACAGCATAACGATATTGTGTTGATCGACGAGATGTTTAACAAGATAGGGAATTGGATCCTGGTAACGATCTCCAGATGCTCCATGCCCACATAGGACGACAATGTTCGATTCTGAAGAAGTCTTTGGAAGCCAGATGGCTCCGGTAATTCTTCGGTGCTTCGAATTGCCATCGATAACGAAATCGTTAGCGCCAAACTGTCCTTCAGTCCATTGAATCGATCCCATAGTGTGTCCGATAGATTTAAATCTTGATCTAAGCCTATCGGTTTTTCCTCTCTAGACACAAGAGAGATCGTCACTGATACTGTTTTTTGGGGGTTGGTTTGGTGAGTCGGGAGGATTTAATTGGAGAGCAATACGGTATCGGACAAGGCTGATATTGGGTTAGATCGGGAGGACCGCTACACCCGTCCCGAGGGTGAAGTTCAGGATCCACCGAACTCTTTTTGGAGTACCATCAAATATCTTGGGCCGAGTGTCATAATTTCAGCAACAATCGTTGGGTCTGGTGAGATAATTCTTACAGCGAGTCTGGGTGCGATGGTCGGCTACACCATGCTTTGGTGGGTCTTGATGTCTTGCTGGAGTAAGTCGATCTTGCAAGCCGAATTGGCTAGATATGTTGTTCTGAGTGGGGATACCTATTTGAGAGCGATAAATCGAGTCCCCGGGAAGATTCGTGGTCCCAGGGGTTACTTTTCCTGGCCGATAATCTTGGGACTACTGGCATTTATTCCTGGTCTAACGGGCATGGGAGGGTTAGTTGGTGGAGCTGCGCAGGCAGTAGGTCTAGTTTTTCCGGAGTTTGAACCGCTCTGGGTTGTGGGTTGTCTAGCCGTCATTACTGCTATTTTGTTGGGCAGTGGAAGCTATCATCGTCTGGAATCGATTATGCTGGTTTTCGTTTTGACCTTTACAGTTTTAACAGTCCTGAGTCTGATTTTTATGCAGGACACACAGTACGCAACCACGGTTGAGCAAATTGCTTCTGGGTTTACCTTTGAGTTTCGTACCGAATATGCTGTTTTAGCACTTGCGGCTTATGGTTACACTGGCGTCAATTCAGGTGAAATTTCCTCGTATACGTATTGGTGTATTGAAAAAGGCTATCCGGCCCGAATTGGTCGTTACGATGGCTCCGAAGAATGGCGCGCACGAGCAAGAGGCTGGTTAAAAGTTCTTAGAACAGATGTCTGGATAACTATGGGACTATTGACGTGCGCGACTATTCCTTTTTATTTTTTGGGTGCGGGTGTCCTGCACGCCAGTGGTCAAAGGCCTGAAGGTAGCGAAGCCATAAGTGCTCTTAGCTACATGTTTACCGAGACTCTTGGGCCATGGTCTTTGTGGTTGTTTGCGTTGGGTGCTTTTTGCATTTTGTATTCGAGTACCGTGGCTGCCGTCGCAGCGGGCGGGCGATATATCCCAGATTACTTGATGGAGCTGGGGTTTCTATCTCGTGACAGAGTGGATGTGCGAAAGAACATAATAAAATGGTATGGCTTGATTGTGCCTTTTGTTGGTCTTAGTTTGTACGCAGGCTTTCAGAACCCCGTTTTGATGGTCACGATCGCTGCATCGGTGGCCGCGATCATGTTGCCAGTCCAAAGCGGAATAACTATCTATTTGCAATCAACTAGATTGCCAGCTGAAATGCTGCCCGGAAGAGCAGCTTCGAGCTTTTTAAAGTTCACGTTTTTATTTCACCTCGTCATGGCAGTTTTGGTGATTTACTTTGTCGTTGTTTAGTCAGATGCAAATAGGCGGGAAGAGGTTTTAAAAAGAATTACTCAGACAACTCTCTAGGAGTTAAAATTCTCAGATTTGATGAAAAAGGAGGTGTGGGCATGGCCGAATCGGTGGTGAAGATGGAGGATATTTCCGATGAAGAGTGGACGATGCGGGTCGAGTTGGCTGCTTGTTATCGTCTCTTTGTGAGGTACGGCTGGACGGATATGATATTTACTCATTTGTCTGCACGAGTGCCGGGAGAAGAAAATTTATACTTAATTAACCCCTACGGTCTTCTATTCGACGAGATCACTGCTTCCTCTTTGATCAAAGTTGATTTTGATGGGAACGTGGTTGCAGGGGATTATCCGTATAATGATGCGGGGCATGCAATCCACACTGCTGTCTTAAAATCCCGACCAGATATTAACGTTGTTATGCATAGCCATACACGAGCAGGAATGGCTGTGTCGACTATGAAGTGCGGTCTATTGCCGCTTACGCAACAGGCGAACGAGATTATGGAAAACGTTGCTTACCATGATTACGACGTTGCGGTCGGTGCTGAGGAAGAATGTCAGCGTTTAGGCGGTGATCTTGCCGATAGACATTTGATGATCATGCACAATCACGGCCTTCTTAGTTGTGGCAGAGACCCAGCTGAAGCATTCTATCTTTTGTACACATTAGAAAACGCTTGCAAGGTTCAAGTAGACAGTCTGACCTCCAATACTGAACTGGTATATACCAAAGAAGATGCTGCTAAAAAACTCAGCGCGTATGGAAAAGTCAAGTCTGACTCACCGAGTCGTTCATCTCGACTGGCGTGGACCGCTCTCATTAGACAGCTTGATGCGACTGACACAAGCTACAAAGATTAAGTTAAAAATAAGTTAGTAGAGAAAGAATGCGATTCACCGAGCAACATATCCAGCACTACCAGGAAAACGGCTTTGTGATAGTTGAAAACTTTCTAACCACTGAAGAGCTGGCTCTAGCGCAGGAAGAAATCCAAAGAATTCTGCCCGGGTGGTTGGAATTTGCTCAAGATCCCCAAGCTCCAAAACCGGAAGACTGGAACCGGCCTCCAAAGTCTCGCAGGAATACTCGATTCCCTTTTGCTGGCGATCAACTTAATGCGGTCACGCTCCATCCTGATTTAAGAAAATTTGCGGCTTTAAATGCGGGGCACGACGACTTAGTTTGTGAACAGGGCGATCTTCATTACAAGTGCTTCGGTCATGCGTCTGATATGGACCAGGTGATGCATTTGGACTATTTGAACCATACTCTGGTCTATCCACCCAAAGATCCTAAATATTGGCAGACCGCCTACCTGATATATTATACCGATGTGACTGAAGAGTTAGCGCCAACGGCGGTTTGCTCTTGGAAGCACTATCAGGAAGACATCCTCTGGCCGACTGCATATGAAAAAGAACAACGCTCCGAGCTTTACGAAAATGAAGTACTTGCTACGGTGCCTGCAGGTTCTGTTCTGGCGTACAGTATGAGAACGTTTCATCGCGGTACAGCGTTTAAATCGGAAGGCGCGCGCATAGGAGAATTTATTACTTATGCCCCCAAGAACTGTCCGTGGTTAGGCATCGTTGGTTGGCCCGAACAAGGCGTGCATAAGTCTTTTCGAATCTGGATGGAAAGAGCGTCTGTCGAGGAACGCGAGATGCTAGGTTTTCCAAGCCCCGGAGATTCCTACTGGACAGAAGAGACTCTGGCAGGGGTCGCAGCCAGATTTCCTGATATGGATATGTCGCCATATTCTCGATGATTACTATGGCAATCTCATCCCCATTGAGGGTTTTTCTATAGGATCCAGTTCTAAAGGTGATCTTTCCTCACTTTAATATTACCAGGTATCGATATAAGGCCTTTTCTTCTTTGTCCTAGGTTCGGGTTCTGGAATTCCGTTCAGTCCGGCGACGATCCAATCTCGAGAGGTTGCAGGGTCGATTACATCTTCAATTCCATAAAACTCAGCAGAGTTGATGGCCTTGGCTCTCTCGTAGGCCTTATCAACCCGTTCTGTAAATACTGCGATTCGCTCTTCGGCAGTATCCATTTCCTGGAATTCACTTCGGTATGCCAATTTCACGTTTCCTTCTATCGCCATTCCGGCAAACTCTGCCGTTGGCCAAGCCGCGGTAAAGAATGGGACTTTAGAGCTTCCGCCGCACATTGCCTGAACGCCAAGTCCATAGGCCTTTCTGATGATTAGACCGAACATGGGCACTGAAAGATTGGCCCCCGTGTTAAACATTCGAGCGCAATGTCTGACCAGCGCCGTTTTCTCAACCTCTGGACCAACCATTATGCCTGGGCAGTCCATAATAGAGATTACGGGAAGGTCAAAGGCATCGCATAGCTGAAGGAAGCGTGCGCCCTTATCAGCCCCATCAGAATCGATAGCCCCAGCAATGTGATGGGGATTGTTGGCAATAATTCCCATGGGCTTGCCTTCGATTCTGATCAACGAGGTCACGATGCCGATTCCGAAATCTTTGCGAATCTCCAGTACCGAGTCTTTGTCCGCTAAAGTCTCGATAACTTCTCTAACGTTATATATTTCTTTTCGATTTTCTGGAACGATGCTGCGCATTTTTCTTTGATCGGGCGCTTCCCAGTCGGAAGTAGGACCCTGAAAATAAGAGATGTACTGTTTGGCGACTTTAGTTGCTTCGATCTCGTCTTCAACCAGGATATCTATTACCCCGTTTTCGACTTGTGACTCGGTTGGTGCAACTTCATCTGGGGCAAATATGCCTAACCCTCCGGCCTCAATCATTGCCGGCCCCCCCATGCCGATGATGGAGTTCTTGGTTGCGATGATGACGTCACAGCACGCGAGTAACGCGGTGTTACCCGCAAAACAGTAGCGAGAATTAACGCCCACTAGTGGTACCAGTCCGGAAAGCTTTGACCACTGGGTAAATGTTTCTACCTCCATACCGATACCGCCTGCACCATCGGTATCGCCTGGTCGGCCACCTCCTCCCTCGGAATAGAGAATTACGGGTAGTTTGAATCTTTCAGCTAGGTGAAAGATTCGATCTTGTTTATTGTGATTCCATAGTCCTTGGGTTCCTGCAAGCACCGTATAGTCGTAGTGTACAACTGCGCAACGTGACTCTGTTTTTTGGAAAAGTTCACCGTTTACGTGACCAATGCCCATCACTAATCCGTCTGCAGGAGTGTTTTCTCTGAGCCAGTCGACGGTTCTTCGTTTGCGTTGTGCGGCCAACACCATAGAGCCGTATTCAACGAATGTGCCTTCATCGCATAGATCTTCGATGTTCTCTCTTGCGGTCCTTTGATTGTGTTGTCGACGGCGCTCTACCGCCTTTGGTCGATTTTCATCATATAGATGGGCGTGTCGATCGAAGGTCTCTTGAAGATCGGGACGAATTTCGTCCAAATCAATTTGGTCGTCGGCGTCGAAGTTTAATTCTCCGATATCCCCCTCTTCAATAAAGACTAAAGGGTGACCTTCAACAATGATTTCGTTCTCCGACACTGAAATCGAATTGATGGTGCCGTTTCTATCAGCCTTTATTTGATGCTCCATTTTCATGGCTTCCATCACGATCAGAGGCATACCGATAGCGACTTTATCT
This sequence comes from K189A clade bacterium, assembly GCA_902568205.1. GTDB lineage: Bacteria > Pseudomonadota > Gammaproteobacteria > Pseudomonadales > Azotimanducaceae > UBA4421. The sequence continues at coordinate 52,719 of CACFPX010000005.1, forward strand.
CCCGCTTCGACTTGTATTTTTATAATGGTTCCCTGAATTGGAGCTGGGATTCCAACCGAACCATTCGGTCCTGAAAGATCGATTTTTTGCTTTGTTTTCTTTTTGCTCTTTCTATCCGCTCCTTTGTCATAATCAAAAACCGCGAGCGGATCCGAACTATCGACCTGTGCACCAGCTAGTCCTGAGGCGAGCGGATTTAATTGTTCGTTAAGTATGTGTCTGGTCTGAAATTCACTGCTTTCAATCAGCGAGGAAGCCTTTTCATCGACCCATCGTGTTGTCACCTTACTTGCTAAAAAGTCTTCGTTTTTCAATATGGCTCTTAAAAAAGGAATGTTGGTCTCGAGACCCTCGATCCGAAACTCGGAAAGCGCTCTTTCGCATTTCCTCGCTGCTTCTTTGAAATTCGCTCGCGCTGAGTGAACGATTACTTTTGCAAGCAGCGAGTCGTAGTTGGTGCTGGGCAGAAATCCCGCGTACCCAAAACCATCAGTTCTGACTCCCGGACCGCTGGGAGGATCGTAGGTAGTTAGCTCTCCGGTAGTAGGCTTTACGGTGCCATCTGATTCGATTGTCTCCATGTTTATTCGAGCCTGTATAGCGTAGCCAATTGCTTGAGGTGTCTCGTTCAGTTCAAGTGCCTTCAAGGATTTGCCGTTCGCGATCTCGATTTGGGATTGGACTAGATCGACGCCAGTTACTTCTTCAGTGACCGTGTGCTCAACTTGTAATCGAGCGTTTGCTTCTATAAAAGCGAATCTTTCTTGTCCCTTGCTCTTTGAGTCGACTAAAAATTCAAAGGTACCCAAACTATAATAGCTAACGGATTTAGCTAGTTTCTCTGCAGCTTCCTGTATAGCTAGCCGAGTTTTTTCGGGTAGATCAAAAGAAGGCGCGATTTCTATGATTTTCTGGTGTCTTCTCTGAACGCTACATTCTCTGTCTCCGATCGCGAGAATGTTTCCTTCGCGGTCGCCGATAATCTGAATTTCTATGTGTCTGGCGTGTTGAATAAGTTCCTCAACATATAACTCGTCGTTGCCGAACGCGTTCTTTGCTTCAGACTGACACCGAAGATACGCCTCATCGAGGTCCTCGAGCTTTTTAACGACCCGGGTGCCTCTACCACCACCTCCCGCCAGGGCCTTGATCATGATTGCGGCGTTATCACCTAGTGACTTAAAAAATTCTTGGCAATCTTCTAGGGAGCTCGCTTTCTCAGTGCCCTGGACAATGGGAACTCCAGCTTCAATTGCCGCTTGTCTCGCTCGTGCTTTATCCCCGAACAGGGCTAATAGAGACTGACTCGGACCAATAAATTCGATGTTGTTCTGTGAGCATTTCTCTGCGAACTCGCTATTTTCCGATAAAAACCCGTATCCCGGGTGTATCGCATCACAGTTGCAGTCTTTAGCGATGGCAATAATATTACCGATATCTAAATAGGCTTTAGCTCCCATTGACTCAAGGCAAATGGCTTCATCTGCGATCTTAGTGTGCAGGCTTTCATCGTCATCCTCAGAGTAAATCGCCACAGTGGGGATATCTAACTGTGCAGCAGCCCTTGCAACTCTTATCGCGATTTCTCCACGATTTGCGATTAGTATTTTTCCTATTGTCATCTTGCCGGTTCCTCCCAACTTCTTACCCAGTAAAGCCTCTGTGTTTATTGCGCACTAGTTTTCGCGGCGCTTTTCTCTCTAAAATTCAAGTTACGAGCAGAAGAGGCATCCTGCTCTTTTGGAGATAGACAATACCTAGCAAAACGATAATCATCAAATGCATGAACCGGTTGGGGAGCTCTCAGCTTGTGAAAGAAGATTATTGTATTGGGTTAATGCGAACTCTTCTGAGGGGCGACTAAATAAGGGAGGTGATGAAATGACAGCGATAATCGATGAGTCGGGCTTGCCACATGATGCGGTAGCGCTTTGGACCGAAGATGTGCCACTTTCGGAAGGCTCAACAATGTTAGATCAACCGATCCTAACGATACATAGAGCTCCAGAGGATGTAGCAAATGGGTCGGCGTGTATCGTGGCCCCAGGAGGCGGATACAGGATCTTAGCTTCTGACCATGAAGGTCTTCAGGTTGCCAAATGGCTTAATCGAAAAGGAATTACGTGTTTTGTTTTACGCTACAGGGTTGGTCCAAAATATCATTCCAGCGTATCACTGATCGACGGATTGCGCGCAGTTCGTTTAGTACGCTATTTCTCGAAAGACTATAAAGTCGATTCAGATCGAATAGGAATGCTAGGGTTTTCTGCAGGCGGTCACTTAACGGTCGCTGTTGGAACTGGATGGGATAGCGGAGAAGAAAATAGTACCGATCCAATAGACAAGGTCTCCAGCAGGCCAGATTTTTTGGTCCCGGTCTACGCGGTAACCAATGGTGAGAAGCGAGGGCGTAAAGCCGATGAATACACGTCAACCGACGAACAAGTCAATTCTAAGACGCCGCCTACTTTCATAGTGCACACTCATGAAGATTCGATCGTTCCGGCCTCGCAATCGACTTTATTTTATGATGCTTTATTAGCTAAAAAAGTCCCGGCTGAATTGCATATTTTTAACAAAGGAGAGCACGGTTTAGGCATGATGCCAGGTGATCCTGATGTCGCTGAGTGGGGCGAATTGCTCGTTAGGTGGTTGCGCAGGCAAAAACTTATGACCAGAGAGTCCAGAGTAAAGGTGTCTGGGAAGGTGTTACGTGGTGGTCGACCGATGGGTATGGCATGGATTACGTTTATTCCGGACGATTTGAACGCACCTATTGCGAGATCCCGAATACAGTTCGATGGTGGCGGTTCATTTTCAATTGATGCCTTAGAGGGCCCTGTTGCTGGGAGACATTCGGTTAAGATTTATCATGTTAGTAACCAAGAGTCCCATGTCGCGACCGGTGTTTATACCATGGAGGATGCGCAAGTCTTTGAGACAAAGGCTGACTTGCGGGGAAATGATTCATTAGTATATGAGCTCGGTGAAGAAGATTTTAAATTCATGTAGGTGAGATATCTGGAGGGAGTTATGCCGAAGTTTGAGCAGATAATTTATGATGCAGCTGAGCCCGGCATCGTAAGAGTCGTGTTAAACCGTGCTGAGGCGAGAAATGCACAAGACACTCGTATGCTCTACGAGTTGAATGATGCGCTGGACCTGGCCGCACAGGATGATGACGTTAAGGTGATCGTTATAGCAGCGAATGGGCCGCATTTTTCAGCGGGTCACGATCTGAGGGAGAAGGATCCTGTGGGAACGCAACAGTCTTTCAAGACTGTTACGACATGGGGCGGTTTTGAGAGGGAAGGAGCGGAAGGGCAGTTCGCCAGAGAGCAGGAGATTTACCTGGGCTTCTGTGAACGCTGGCGCAATATACCAAAACCGACCATGGTCGAGGTTCAAGGTAAAGTGATTGCTGGTGGGGTGATGCTTGTTTGGCCGTTCGATATTGTCGTAGCATCGGAAGATGCGACTTTTCAGGACAACACTGTTGCCATGGGTATTTGTGGAGCGGAATTTTTTAATCATCCTTATGAGTTAGGCGTCAGAAAAGCGAAAGAGATGCTATTTACGTCGGATGAAGTAACCGCCCAAGATGCGTATCGATTAGGAGCGGTCAACCATGTCGTGCCCAGAGAGCAACTAACGGAGTTTACCATGGGGTTAGCTCGAAAAATTTCCCAAAAGAATTTGTTCAGTTTAAAGCTAACCAAGATGGCCGTTAATTCAGCGGAAGACAATGCCGGCCGAGCTAGCACAAATCAAACTGCTTTTGCTTTGCATCATTTACTCCATACGCATTTTAAACTGACGTCGGGTATGGGGGTGGATCCAGAATTTATGCGCAACTTTGGTAAGAAGACCAGCTGATTAAATCCAGGGTTTTCTAGACAGTGTTTTTTGGATCGTAGAGCGTGTACTCTTTTTCGTTCCAAAAAACCTTGCCCGTAGGGCCGCCTGTGGGAAGCGTTGCTAGCATCTTTGCTGTTGGGTAAGTTGCTTCTGGCGATTGCAAATCGGGACGATCTTTACCCCAAATACGCGTGTTGGTGGGCCCTGGTATTAGCATGTTGATCAAAATGTCTGAGTCTGAGACTTCACGTGCGGCAATTCTTGATGTAGACCAGATTGCCGACTTTGCAGCGCTATAAGCAGAGGTACCGGGCATGTCGAATTCTGCATTTCGTGAGACTGTGTTAATGATTCTCCCATATCCTTGCTCACGCATGATTGGGATGGCTGCCCTCATACCGTAGATACAACCAAATAAATGAACAGCAATATGATCTTCGAACTTACCCTCGGTGGCATTTTCCAACTTAGGACCGAAGGCGATACCAGCGTTGTTGAACAAGACGTCCATGCGCCCGGTTTTGGCGTGCGCATCAGTGATGAGTTTAGTTACTTGTTTTGAATCACGCACGTCAACGTTTTTCGTCGAGATGCCTATATTTGACAGGGATGCCAGTGACTCTTTATCGATGTCAACTGCGACTACGTTTGCTCCTTCTTGATGAAATTTTAGGGCCCAGGCCCTCCCTATGCCATTTCCCGCACCTGTGATCACGAGAGTTTTGTTGTTTATTTTCATTTTTTCAAAAAATCAACTGAACCGTCGTTCCATCGATATCGGCAAGTGTTGACCTTATCGCTGGTATCATTGGTTTTGCTAGGGACGAAGCCCAAGTTTCATATTCCGTAGTTAGCCGTTTGACAATTTCCGGATGGGCATCCGCGAGATTATTTTGTTCCGATGGATCTGTCTTTAGGTCATACAGCAACGTAATTTTTTCCAACGACAACTCGTGTGGCCAGCCACCCTTAGGTGGAATTAGTCTGCCGTCTTTACCCAGGTCCCTAGCCGTATAGGGAGCAACGCTGTATCGCGTTAACTTCCAGCGCTCGTCTCTGATTGCATAAGTCGGGCCCGAGCGCCAATACAAGTATTTGTGTGGAGAAGAGTTAACTTCCTCTTTGACAAATGGGATGAGATTTACGCTGTCGATTGAAGAGAAGCCAGCGTGTCCCGCTGCAGCGACAAAAGTTGAATAGAGATCTAACGTGATGACTGGTTGTTTGTAAGTCAGCCCCCTAGGTAGAAAATTATCCCAGCTCATAATTAAAGGTATACGAATGCCGCCTTCCTGGTGATATCGCTTGAAGCCTGAGTAAGGAGCGTTAGAACAGGCCTCCTCGATATAGCCTGCGCACCCGTTATCAGAGGCAAACACGATCAAAGTGTTCTCGGATAGGCCTAGCGATTCCAGTTCTTTAACAATACGCCCCACGCTATCATCTAAAGACGCTACCATAGAGGCATAAATGCGAGCCCTTTTATCAGAAAGGTGTTCATAGCGCTTTGAGTATTTCTCGATTGTCTGAAGAGGGGTATGTGGGGTGATGTGACTTAGGAATAAAAAGAAAGGTCGATGCTGATTTTTTTGAATGAAGTGGACGGCCTCTTCAGTAAAGACGTCGGTTAAATAATCGTTGACCTTCACTTCATCGAAATTACGGTATACGGCGTTGGGCCTGTTGAGCGGTGCTCTTTGCGTCATCGAAGAATTGATAGATGCGAAGGAGGCGCCGGGTGTATCTGAATTTATGTAAGTAGTTCCTCCATCTAGAACGCCAAAAAAATCGTGGAAGCCTCTGCTGACGGGATGGTGTTGGCGTTGATGGCCAAGGTGCCATTTACCAATCAGCCCGTTTTGGTAACCCATCTCGGACAAAGTGTCGGCCACTGTGCTTACCTCTGTGCTCATTCCAAATTCTTTATCTCTTTGCGCTACATTGAATTCCCAGCCGTGTCTTTGTTGATACAAGCCGGTAACTAGGCCTGCTCTTGAGGGTGAACAGACGGGGTGTGTTACGTAAGCCTGAGTAAATCTGACGCCATTGCGTGCTAGCTGATCTATGTGGGGCGTTTGTATAGGCCCTTTTCTATAAGCACCAACGTCTCCGATACCCAGATCGTCCGCTAGTATTAAGACGATATTTGGTTTTTGAGCACGAAGGACATCATTTGGTGTTGTTTTGTCGCAGGCGGACATCAAACTGACAAGACAGATAATCGATAGAGAGTATCTAATTGGCTTTGTGAGCACTTTTTTAACTTTGTTTCTGATCAATCTGAAATTGTCTGAACGAATTGATACAGAGATCCGGTCTTTGTAGCACTGATCCGTGTCCTACGTTTTCTAAAACCTGGAGTGAAGAATTGACCAGAGTTTTGTTGATCTCCCGACTCGACACAAGGTTTGGGTCGTGGTCGCCTGTAACTAATAGTACTGGCATAGACAGTTGGCTTATAGCTGAAGACAAGTCAAAGCTCGCCGCGGCGGCTAGTGCGCTAGGGACTAGTTCTGGCTGATGGTTTAGGTTGTAGTTGGCAGGTTTTTCAAATTTCTTGATTCCTTGGGAGATTTGCTTTTCAACTGCAGCTTTTGCACCTTCTTTTTGGGCTGTCGGATCTGCCTTAGCTATGCTGGCATCATGAAGAACCGCATTATTGACGCGGCATACATTTTTAGAGCAATAGGCGATTGCGGCTCGGGAACCCCAGGCCATTGACCAGACGATTATCTTGTCGATTTGCAGTTGCTCGAGGATACGATTCGCATCTTCGTTGTACTGATCAAGCGAAAACAAATTTGAATCAGGATCTTGGTAGATGCTAGATCCTGTGCCTCGCACGTCGAATCGAATAAACCGATACTCATCCTTCAGTTCTTTAACGACAAAATCCCACATTCGCAGTGTACAACTAGCGCCATTCCATAATAAAACCGCTGGTGATTCTTTTGATCCGTCCTCCTCATAATGAATCATCGCCCCGCTTACTTCGATTTCCACTTTTCCCTCTTTTGATTCTAAAACACTCTCTTCGACGCGCTAGATTATCCCGCGGTTATCGAGTGCAACCTAATTCTTATCAGAGTTCACAATTATCTGCGTATTTTCAACTGTTTTTGCTTTAAAGAAAGCTATCGAAATTAAGAAATCCGTTTAAGATGAGATGCAAAAGTAATTGTTGAGGGGAGTTGCTAAATTGAAGGCATGGCGGATCAATGAGTTGGGGGACCCTTGGGAAAGATTGGTGATCGAGGAAATAGAGGAGCCAAAGCCCCGCACCGGTCAGCTTTTAATTGGAGTAGAAGCGACCGATCTGAATTTTGCTGACATCTTGCAATGCCAAGGCCGTTATCAGGTTAAGTTAACGCCGCCATTTTCTCCTGGCATGAATGCCGCTGGGACTATCTTAGCTGTGGGCGACAACGTTGAACTAGAAGTGGGTCAACGTGTGGTTGGACCGACCATGGGTGGACATGGTGGCTATGCTGCCCAATCTGTGTTGTTAGCTGAACAGTGCCAGGTATTGCCAGACTCAATAAGCTCAAAGGCGGCGTCTGCTATTCACGTGACTTATGGCACAGCTTGGTTCGCACTTCATCAACGAGGGAATCTTCAGCCGGGAGAGACTGTTTTGGTTTTAGCGGGTGCTGGCGGCGTAGGTTCGGCGGCTATACAACTAGCGAAAGCACATGGTTGTTGGGTAACGGCAGCGGCAGGTGGGCCTGACAAAACCGAGCTCTGTAAAAAGCTCGGCGCAGACGAAGTGATTGATTACAACAGCGAGGATCTATATGACAAATCAATGAGTCTGACTTCAAGTAGAGGCTATGATGTGATCTATGATCCCGTTGGCGGCGATTTTTTTGATGTAGCACGACGTTTGGTTGCCTGGGAAGGCCGTCTATTGGTGATTGGCTTTGCAAGTGACAGGATACCTCAAGCGCCTGCCAATCATATCTTAATGAAAAACTATTCGGTTGTGGGAGTTCATATGGGCGCCTACCGAAAGCAGGACCCTGCTCCTTTTGATCGTTGCTACAACGAGTTATATGAGATGTTAGACAATGGAGAAATAGACCCTTGGATTGATTCGGTAGTTGGTTTTGAGGAATTGCCGGTGGCCTTGTTAAGCCTAGCAAACAGAGAAACAAAGGGTCGGCTCGTGTTTGAGCCCTAGTGGTTAATGGTGGGGTATTTAATCTATCAGCAGGAATTTTCCGAAATGATGATGTTTATTAAATTGTTGTTTAAAGGATGAGATAAGCAAAATGAACAACCACCAATGGGTATTGGCGAGAACACCTCCAGAAGGTTTTCCTCTTTCAGAAGACTTTACTTGGTTGAGAGGTCAAATGCCCGAGGTTGGCCCTAATCAAATGCTAACCAAGACGATCTATTTGTCGCTTGATCCCTACCAGTGGGGCAGAAGACGAAGTGGTACGGAATCACCAGGCGACGTTTGTCATGGAAGAACCGTAGCGCAAGTAGTCCAAAGCAATTTGAATGGGTATAAAGAGGGCGATTTTGTTTTTAACACCAACGGCTGGCAAGAGTATGGTTTGACAGGCGAGGGAGTCTCTCATTTTGGTTACATGTTCCCGCGTCAGCTTGATCAAGCCAAGGCACCCGTTTCCACGGCGATTGGCGTCATGGGAATGCTCGGACTTACCGCATACTCAGGCTTGGTGATTCAGTGTCAACCTAGAGCGGGTGAGACCATTATTGTGTCTGCTGCATCTGGCGGAGTGGGGCAGGTGGCTTGTCAGCTTGCTAAGATTGCTGGATCCAGGGTTGTAGGAATAGCAGGTAGTTCGCAGAAACTGGATTATTTGCGCAACGAGGTTGGCGTGGATGAATGTGTCTCTCATTTAAGTGAGTCCTTTACAGAAGAGCTTCGAGAACTGTGTCCGGATGGCTGCGATGTCTACTTTGAAAATGTAGGTGGTAAAGTTTTTGAAGCGGTACTTCCTTTGCTGAATGAAGGCGCGAGAATCACCGTGTGCGGTATGATCTCTCAGTATGGTAATACCGATGGTTTAGACCCCAGACAGACCTGGGACGCGCTGGGCGAGTCTGTTTTTTCAAAGAAGAACGTTCAGGTCCATGATCTCTTTGTAGGTAATTTTGTCGAGCAATATCAGGACGAGTTTTTGTCAAAAATGGCAGATTATGTGAATTCTGGCTTGATAATCTACAAGGAAGACCGATGGGAAGGACTTGAATCTGCGCCTGAGGCTTTTGCTGCCATGTTAACAGGCGGAAACTTTGGAAAAACGATAGTGACTGTTTCAGAGGATCTTAGTCGGGCTCAATAACAAAAAAGGCCGTACGAGACGGCCTTTCTGCTAATTTGTAGGATCACCTACGAGAGTTGACCCTCAAAATTTGCAATAGATATCACTGATCACCTCCTTTTATGTTGTGCGACTATCTCCGATTATGGATGTAAGCGTTGGGAAATCAACCAAAAATTCTAGGGATTACTACCCGATTTCAGTTTTTTTAGAAGATCCCAATCTGGGTGCCCCTTATTTTTTGAGCCTATAGGGATCACAACGACTCTTGAGGCACCTAAACTGAATTGTTTTGTAATGCGATCGAATATTTGATCAGCTGAGCCCCAACAAACAACTGAATCAATTAACCGGTCGCTGCCTCCTTCTTTGAAGTCTGAGTCGGTAAACCCAAACTGTTTCCACGCTCTCTGGTAATAATCGAGGTTGACGTAATAAGCGATAGCTTTACGCGCTGTGGCTCTGGCAGAAGCGGGGTCCTCATCAAGCAAGCAGAATAGCATTGTGTTCAACGATGGCCCTTCGCCTAAAATATTTCTGGCGAAACTCACGTGTTCTTTGGGCATCAAATAGGTGTTAGCACCATCGGCTTTTTGTGCAGCGATCTCCAACATTTTTGGACCATGTGCTGCGACACTAATGGGGGTCTCAATCTGTGGGCAAGTGAGTTTTACCTGCTTCATGTCGTCCAAGTACCTACTTAGTTTGCCGAGAGGTTTTTCCCACTGGTGTCCTCTCGCTTGATTGAGGCCAGCATTGCTCACGCCCAGGCCTAATACAAAACGACCATCCGACAATTCGCTAAGCGAGCTTGCCGACGAAATGGTCGCAGTAGCATCTCGTACGTAGATGTTGGCAATGCCGGTTCCGATTTTTAGGGTTTTGGTCTGAGACAGTAAAAATCCGGCGGTGGCGAAGGGGTCTCGAGTAAAAAGTTCCGGAAGCCAAAGAGACTCGATTCCAAGCTCTTCTAAAGATGCAGCGTATTCACACAGCTCCTGAGCAGAGAGTCGGTCGGTGTTAAACAGTACTCCAATATTCAAAATTGCTCCTTTTAGTAATTCTTGTACTTCGGAAATAATTAAAGGTTTTTACAATGCATCCTCAAGGAGTTGCCTTCCATGAGCTGCCGCCAGCCTCTCCCAGGATAGTTGAGCATGGTTGCAGCCAGCGGAAACGTCTCGAAAGATTCTTTGCATCGTATTTTTCTGATGCAGTGCGCTACCTCCGGATGACTCGAATAATCGTCTGGTTGCGGCATTACACAGCTTGGCCGCAAATGCAGTATCTCGAGATATTTTAGTGGTCGTCCGTATGTCCGGAGTAGGATTGGTATCCAATAGGTCGGCGGCAGCCACGACTATGCTTCTCGCTGCGTCGACTTCTGCGCTTGCTTCGGCAAGCTTTAGATATAGTGATTCAATATTAAGGAAAGGGTCTTTCTCTATTTGGGGTTGTTTTTTCTTTAAGGTCGACGCGAAAGTGTTTACCGATGACTGTGCTCCGCCAATAACGGGCCCGACAATTACCAAAGTCAATAAAGCAGCGAGAGGATTAATCACTTGAGAGAAGGGTAATATTCTGTCTGTAGGAATGCTTATTTGATCAACTTTCGCGTCTTTTGAGCCTGTTCCTTTTAGGCCCAGAACGTCCCATGAGTCGTCGTCAATTAGGTATTCTGATTTGTGAAGTAGGGCTAGGACAGGTCCCCCTTCTGGTTTTTTGCACCCTAGGAGTAACCAGTCTGCGTGGTCGCAACCCGAATTAAAAGTCCAATGCCCATCTATTTTCGCCGACGTCGAGTTTTGGTCGAGATCGCACGCTCCTTGTGGGTTAAGTGAAGCTGAAACCAGCGTCTTGGGATTGCTCCAGACTTCGGATTGAATTTTTTTTGGATAAAGCCCGATGAGGTAGTTGTGCATTCCCCAGACGAAATTACACCAACCGGCGGACATGCACCCTTCGCCTAGTATTCCGCAAACTTCGATGAATTCTTTGATCGAATAATTGGAACCTGGTTTTAACATTTGGGGTAGTTCGGATTGCTGCATCGCCTTGACTACGTCGTCGTGCAGTCTTCCTAGGCTTTCATTTTCTTTGACGAAAGAGTTAGCGCATGTCGATACTTTCTTCGCTCTCTCAAGTATAGACATGCTGTTTCCTAAATAGAATTATTGTGCCTTAATAATGCTTTGTTTCGACGGGAGAGTGCAATGCGTTTTATCATTTTGGTAGTTGGTTTGGGTATGGCTTTTTGTCCATGGGCCTACTCGCAAACCGAGAAAGATTGCCGAGATCTGTATCGCTTGACTGACTTGGCTTATGCGGTGGAAACAGGAAAAGTTATTCCAAAAGCGGATGCGATACCTGAACACTGTAAAGTGAGGGCTGTGATTAATCGAGCAATTCAGGTTGAAGTCACAATGCCGGTAGAAAATTGGAATGGCCGGATGATGTTTTCTACTGTCGGAGGCGGAGCGGGTAGTATCGGAGATATAACCAGCCTTCTAGCGAGAGGTTTCGCAATGGCCTCAACCGACACCGGGCATGAGGGCATGAGTTTCGATTATGCCTATCAACCGGAAGCATTGCTGGACTATGCGTATCGAGGTGTACATTTGGCAACCCAATTTGCGAAAGCAGCGATCGAGAGTTACTACGACAGAGAGATAGACTATTCATACTTAAAGGGTTGCTCTAACGGAGGTCGAGCGGCCTTGTTGGAAGCGACCCGATTCCCGGAAGACTATGACGGAATTATTGCCGGAGCCCCGGTTTTCCGGTTCCAGGAGTTCATGCCATGGGCTATAGCTGCAGCCAAAAAACAATCGGAAGGGCCTTTGACTGAGGCATCTTTGAAACTATTGGATAAAAACTCCTCGGCCGCGTGTGATTTGCTCGATGGGGTAGAAGATGGCGTGATTAACGACCCTAGACTGTGCAGCTTGGATGTACTCGATTTGAATAAATTAGCTTGCCAGCGTGATGCTAGAGATGATTGTTTAACTGTCGGTCAGATAGAGACGGCTGAGCACCTATATAAGGGGCTCGAGGATTCCGAGGGTAACTTGGTGTCGCCTGGTGTGATGCCTGGAGCCGAAGCGGCTGGCGACTGGGCCATGTGGATGTTCCCCAATGCCATGGTGAGTGATGGCTCTGAATCTCTGAATGAGAGTTTGAGCTCGTTCCTGGCCATACTTATGAGACGTGTGGTTGATTTTGATATTGAGAAATTTGATCCAGCCAACGATTATGCTCAGCTCGAAGAAATCAGTTTTATGGATGTTGATACCGCAGACTTGAGTGAATTCAAAGCTCGCGGAGGCAAGATCTTGATGTACCAAGGTTGGAATGATTTCCCTTTACGTCCAGGTCGAGCGTTTGATTACTTGGCCGAGGTTGAAGAAGCTAATGGCGGGCGAAAAGAGACACGTGACTTTTTTAGGATGTTCATGGTGCCTGGAATGGTTCATTGCGCATTGGGACCAGGAGCCTGGGTGGCTGATTATGTGGACCCGATTGTGGAGTGGACTGAAAAGAATATAGAACCGGAGGTTATTCCAGCCAGCACGGCGACGGCTGGCGGTTTCACGAGACCCTTATGCGTCTATCCCAAGCTAGCTAGATATAAGGGAAGAGGAGATCCCGATGAAGCAAGCTCCTATCGTTGTTCAGTGAAGTAAAACTCTGCTTTTCCGATTGAGCGGAGAGAACCAATTCGATTAATCGGATGGAAATTAATATGTTATGGATTTTAAAAGGAGGAAGCTATGCCTAGGTATATGATCGAGAGGGAAATACCCGAAATTGGATCTTCAGATAGAGAAGCTCTCAGAGCTGCTTCGGCTCAATCAAACGGTGTGTTATCTGCCATGCAAGCCGAGAACAAACACATACAATGGGAACAGTCTTATGTAGTTGCAGATAAAACCTTTTGTATTTACATCGCCGACAGTGAGTCGCTTATTCAAGAACACGCTGAGCGCAGTGGCTTTCCTGCGTCGCAAGTCACCGAGATCACCAAAATGATTGACCCGGTTACGGCGGAGGGTTAACGAAGGGCAAAGTCGTTTTTACCAGACTGATCGATGCCTCTGATTAAAAAGACAGGTCTTTTTGTGTCCTGAGGGCTTTTATTGAGATCTCTCCTGTAAACGGAGGAAGTGGGCATGTAACGAAGCGTCATGCCTCTTCTGGGTTGGTTTGATCGATTAGCTTCTGAAGCATGCATCAAGAATACATCGTGTAGTGAGATTTGACCTGCTTCTAGTTCTATAGCCTCAGCCTTTGATTCATCAATATGGTGATGATCTAATTCTAGAGGCAGAGCGATATCGTCAGAATTATTTAAATGGTGGCTCTGGAGGCGCTTGTCTTTGTGACTGCCAGGGAGAAATTTGAGGCATCCATTGCTAATAGTTGCATCGTCCAGTGCAATCCAGACTGTGCAGGTTGCCAGCGGGGTTATAGGCCAATATTCGCCATCTTGATGCCAGGGAGTGCGGGTTCCGATTTTGGCGGGCTTGGCAAAAAAACTTGAATTCCAGAGCGCGATATCGGGACCAATTAGCTGGCTGACCATGTCGAGTATGTTTTGATCTCTCGCGTAGTTCAAAAAGCTCAAATCTTCAATGAGTAGAGCGCCGCAATAATCTGAAAATTGCGGAGACTTTGCAATCAAGCGCTTATGAGCGATTTTGATTTCTTCGATGGTGTCATCTGACAAGCGATAATCAGGTATGACGTAACCTTGCTCGTGGTACTGATGGATTTGGTCTGGAGATAACATCCTAGCAGTTTGCCGTATTTATTTGGGGTTGCGCAAATAGCACAAACCGGTGAGTATTCCGGAGGCATAGGAAAGGGGTATTTGAAGTGAGCGAGGAACAAGAAAAGATAGACGATCAGTCGCCTAAAGTGGGTGGTGCGTACGCTCATTATGTACTTTTTGTGCTGATAATTGTTTATGTATTTAACTTCATTGATCGACAGATATTGTCGATCCTTAGTCAGGATATTCAGAGCGATCTGGGGATTTCTGATGCAGAAATGGGTTTTCTTTACGGCACTGTCTTCGCTGTTTTTTACGCGGTGTTTGGTATTCCTTTGGCTCGATTCGCAGATGTTTGGGTTCGAAGAAGTCTAATTTCTTTAGGTCTGATGTTTTGGAGTGCGATGACCGCCCTGTCAGGGTTTGCAAAATCCTTTGCGATGCTGGCGACCTTTCGAATAGGTGTGGGCATAGGTGAAGCGAGTGCGTCGCCAGCAGCTTATTCCATGTTGTCCGATTACTACTCACCCAAAGTGCGGGCGACCGTAATCGCCATCTATTCTTCGGGCGTCTATATCGGCGGAGGGATTGGGTTGTTTCTGGGTGGCTTTATCATGGAAACTTGGAACGACTCGTTTCCTGTCGGCGAAGCGCCTTTAGGGTTGAAGGGCTGGCAAGCCGCGTTTTTAGCGGTGGGTATTCCTGGCATTTTGATGGCTCTGTGGGTTCGCACTTTGAAGGAGCCTGTGAGAGGAATCAGCGAAGGCCTGGTCACTGAGAAACACCCGAAACCGTTTTCTGTTTTGATGACGGAAACTGCAGCCATGATGCCGATATTCAATTTGATTGGGTTGAAGCGTGATGGCGCATCGATTCCTATTAACCTTCTTGCCGCCGCGGTGATCTTACTGGTTAGTTGGGGCTTGGTTATTTTGACTGATAATGTGCCTCAGTGGCTGGCACTGGGGGTGGGAGTCTACGTGGTTTTTTCCTGGGCACAATCGCTAAAAGCTCGAGATCCAGCTACCTATCATATGATTTTCAAATCAAAAGCGATGGTCTACACGATGATCGCTTTTCCTTCGATATCTTTTGTGACTTACGGCGTGGGATTTTGGACAGCCCCACTGTTACTGAGGGTGCACGATGTCACCGCAACTGAAGTAGGTATGTATATTGGCCTAGGTAGCGCTGTGGGAGGGCTATTAGGAGTGACCTTTGGCGGCATCTTAGGTGATTGGCTCAAGCAGAAACATCCAGCTGGGAGGCTCCTGGTAGGCTTGGTTGCCGTTGTCGGGACTGCGCCCTTGGTAATATGGATGATCTATACAGAAAGCCTGATGATGGCTTTTTTCCTGAATTTTGCGCATCACTTGTTCAGCGCGTGTTGGCCAGGAATTCCGCCTTCAACGGCAACAGACCTAGTCATGCCTCGAATGAGAGCAGTAGCAGGAGCTTATTACATATTGATCAACACGATGATTGGCCTTGCAATGGGGCCCTATGTAATGGGACAACTGTCAGATGTCTATGCTGCAGGAGGAATGGAGTCTGCTGAAGCGCTTCGCAGCGCGATTATGACTTCAATGTCGATTTTCGCTCTAACCCTCGTGTTTTTATTCCTGGCTTGGAAGAACTTGCCGAAGGATGAATCCACTAGGCTTGAACGTGCGCGAGAGCATGGTGAAGACGTCGGCGAAATGACTTAGGACAGTCTCGACGAATAGTCGTCGAGACTGCGGATCATTTAGTGTTCGTATAAATACCAGCGGGTTCCGCAAATGTCGACTCGGTCTTCACTCACGAAGCAGTCTCGATTCTCTGCTTCACTCAAGATGTGATCTCTATTTGCAACGGCAATATCCAGTCCACCTAATCCAGGTCCTCTCCCGTCCTCAGCTTCGACAAATCGAATAGTGGCGTTGTTAAAGTCCATACTAAATTCCGCCCCGTTTCTCGCAATGTTGAGACCTGCGACCTTTCCCCAAAGCTCAGCGAGTTCGAGAGGATCTGCGCTTTGAAGTTCGACACCTAAGTAGTCGACGGTAATATCTTGTTTGACCTTGTCTTCCCAGCCCAGGCCTCCCACCGGATGCCAGTGACCCTGAAAATCGTTATGTGAGTCCGATTCGATTTCGAAGAACGCGGCCTTGAGGTCTCCAGGATGCAACTGGCAAAGGTTCCAGTCTTCTCTGACTGTCTCATGGGCAACACGCACTCCATTATCCAAAGCGTTTTGTCGCACCTGTTGTTGACTCTCCAGGCTATCTGCCTGAGTGATCACCATATAGCCACCGTCGCCGTTTCGACGATCAAGGTATCTTCCCCCGGCGGTATTTTCCTCAATCGGGGCTACTACCTCTAGAAAATTTCTGCCAATCGGCATGAGCGTATTTTCCAGTCCAAATACTCCAACTCCTGGATCAACAAAACATCGATTAATCCCCAGTATGGCTGTTAAGTCTTGGATTACGGGTTCAAGTTTTCTTGCGACAAGGCAGATTTGTCTCAACTGTATAGTCACTTCCCCTCCCTTAAAGAAATGTAATTAGCGTACAGATTCTGCCACAAGAAAGCTCAAATCAGAATTCTCAGCAGACCTAATCAAAGAACAATATGCTCTAGGGTATGGAGCTATTTTTTTTGAGAGGAGGTAATTCCACAAAGTCACCTTGTCGTTTTTCTGAGTTTGCTTGCATTGCCTCTTGCATTTCTGGGATTTGTAACATTGAGGCATTCCAGATAGCAATATAGTCTAAAGAGTCTGCGGTCGAGTGGTCATGAGAATAAGTGATCATCCGTTTGCACCCGTATACGGCCAAGGGTGGTTTAGATGCGATTTCCTTCGCGATGCGGATTACATCCTCAATCATCGAGCCTTGATCAGGGTATACCTGATTTATTAGACCTATCTCCTTTGCTTCTTTTGCCATCATATTCCTTCCGGTATAGGCGAGTTCTCGAACCATTCCCTCGGGAATTTGTCTGACCAGTCTTGGGAATGTCCCGACATCTGCTGTCATGCCGATATTGACTTCGAAGATGGTGAAAAACGCGTCCTCGGATGCATACCGCATGTCACAAGCTGTGATCATATCGAGACCGCCACCAATGCATCCGCCTTGTATGGCAGCGAGCACAGGAATTCGACAGTTTTCAATCGAATTGAAAGTATGCTGGGTATTAAGAGCGCCCCGATAAAAGCTAGCTCCATGACGAATTTTCATATCTCTAGCTTCTTTGTCAGTCTTCGGTTCCTTTGAGGAGAATGCAGCAAGGTCCATCCCTGCCGAAAAATGCGGTCCTGTAGAGGATATAACAATAGCTCGAGCCTTTACGTTTTCATCGATGTCTTCGATTATCTCTGGTAGTTCGCGCCAAAAAGCAGGATTCATGCTGTTTCTTTTTTCGGGTCTGTTTAATTTGATGTGAGCGACACTGTCTTCTATGGTTACCTCAAAGCATTCGTAGTTCATTTGTGTATTCTTCAAAAAAAGAAACAAGACTAACTTGTTAATTAATAGGGTGCGAGAGGAATCGGAAAGTGGATTTTTATACAATTTCTCTTGTTTTGAATCAGGAGGAAAGCGGAGAAGCGTTATGGTCAATATTAAAATGGTCGGACAACAGTTTGTTGCTTTATCTTGCCTGCTATTAGGCTTGTCGGTCTCTGTGAATGATGCAAAATCTGCTGCCGAAGAGCCCGATTTTCAGTCTATTTTACAAGAAGCATTGAACAAAATTCACGATGACTACGTTGATCACTTCGCTTTCAGGGAGCAGGTTACCAGGAAGGGTTTGAACGTGGTTGGAGACTATGACCCGAGCCGAGTCAATGCGCCATGGGTTCTATTAAGTTCAGACGGTAAAGAGCCTTCTGATAAGGAAATGGAGCAGTACGCGAAGGATAAACTCAAGCAAACGGAAGACCTCAAGAAATATCCGGAAAGATCTCCTCTAGGTGTTAAAACCATGGTACGGCCTGGTAGCTTAGAGCTACTTGAGGATCAAAATGAGCGTTGGCTGTTCTTGTTCACGCCGACGGGAGAGGATCAAAAGATGATGCGCAAGATGCAAGGACAACTGGCTATTAATAAGCAGGGAAACTACCTGGAATGGATGGACGTTCGAACTCAAAAGCCTTTCAAAGCAAATTTCGTTACCAAGATGAAGGAGTTCATTATGCACTACGAGTTTCAGCCGGCGGTCGACGGCCGAACAGTTCCTACGGACTTCGAATTTCGTATACACATAGCAGTTGGTGGGATAGATGTGGCTGACGAGCACTTATTTGCAAATTACAGTGATTATCGATTGATCGATAATTAGAAGTTGGTTGACTTATCGGCAGTAGAGAGATTGCTTTCTGGCTGTGAGTCAAAATTGTCTTTAATCGAATTGAGCTCTGGTAACCAAAGACGAATTGCAAGCAGGCTAAGGCCTACAAGAGTGCCGGACAGCATGATTGCCAAAGTAATCCCATAACTTTCTGCGATTGAGCTGATGGGTATCAGGCCTATAGGCATAAAACTGTGTGTCATCATCATGATAGACATCACCCGGCCCCGGATATGATCAGGAACTAGAAGCTGTGTTAGTCCCATATTCAACGAACCAATGATTGCCCCGAAAAGCCCAGTTAGTGATATCAGAATCAGTGCGACCTCTATAGTCCGCGCGGTGGAAAATAGGCAAATGGATACGGCCCAAAGGTAGCCTGTTCTGAACATCAGCTTGCCTTTTTCTTCAATATTTCCAAGTCTAGCCAGAATCAGTGAGCCAGCCAGAGCTCCAATTCCTGTAGCAGATAACAGCAAGCTCAAAGTTGATGCATTGCCTGCCAATGCTTCTTGATTAAAGACAGGAGCCAGAAAGGTAACCGAAAACCCAAAGGTTAGCGGTACAAATCCAAGCACAAGAAGGCTGAGCAAGGTTTTTTCTTCTCTTAGAAAAACAAAGGCTTCAACGGTATCCTGCACGGGACTTTTGCTTTCCTGATGAGGTTTACCTTGATACTCCATTAGCATTGTCATTAATACTGAGATTCCGTACATAGCGGCAACCACAAAAAAGACAATGCCGACCCCCTCGTGGGACGAGGTATCGCCCCCCGAAGCGAGCCGAATAACCAAACCGGCGAGAGCTGGTCCTGCAATTCGCGAGAGGTTAAAGGTGGCACTTTGTAGTGCAGTCGCGTTTACTATGTGGGCTTTTCCTACAATTTCGGGAGTGGCTGAGGCTCTTGCGGGCATGCTCAAGGCCAGAACCGTGCCGTTAAAAAGTCCGAAGTAAATGAAATGGGCGAAAGTGATTTGTCCATGATAGACAATCCATGCAAAGGCGATCGTCGCAGCGGTATTGAGTGAACCAGAAATAATGATAATGGGTTTCTTTTTTAGTCGGTCAGCGATAACACCGCCGAGCAGGGAAAAAAATAGGGAAGGAGCCATGAAAGAAAGCATCACCCACGTTAGATCCATGGCGGAACCGGTGATGTCATAGATTAGCCAGCCTCGGGCCATGATTTGCATGTTCATAGCGAACAGGCCCGCAATGCCACTAAACCAGATTAAGCGAAAGTCCCTAAAAAATAAGGATGCTAACATTCCTTTGATTGAGCTCTTTTCGGAGTCCAAAGGATCTTCGTTAACGCTAAGGTTCATTAACAATACCCAGTCTTATTTACGTTCAATAGGTGAGCCACAAAAACGTTTTATATGATCAGCAATAGCAAGCTCAGTTCTCTCCCCGCTTCCATCATGTACTATCGTGAGACTTAGGAAAAGTAAAAAGCTGTGATAGTAGCTTGTCTTTAACTGGATTTTGCCTAAGCTAAATTGCGAAAACATGAATAATCGATTTGATGGGAGGTGGCCGTGAGCTTTGAAAACATTTTGTATGAAGTAGAGGACGGGATTTTAACGATTACTTTGAATCGCCCGGAAATCCTAAATGCGTTCAGCGGGGGTATGCTTCGCGATATTACCGAAGCTTTTGACAGAGCCGATGCCGATGATGATGTTCACGCCGTGATTATAACCGGCGCAGGCAGAGGATTTTGTGCTGGCCAGGATTTATCGAAAGGGGATTCAACCTGGGAAGGTCATGAAGAAGCGCTTGAGGGTAAAGAGGTAGGGGACGGCGGGGGCGAATTGTCTCGTCGACTTTTTAGGAGTCTAAAGCCGGTCATTGTGGCTTTTAATGGGCCAGCGGTTGGAGTCGGAATGACCTTTACTTTGGCTGCAGACGTTAGGATTGCGGTCAAAGGAGCAAAGATGGGCTTCGTTTTTTCGGCCAGAGGGATAGTCCCAGAAGGTTGCTCCTCATGGTTCCTGCCCAGGTTGGTCGGAATTAGCAAGGCTTTAGAGTGGTGCTATTCGGCTAGAATTTTTAGAGCTGAGGAAGCGCTTGAGGCAGGTCTTATTCGCAGCGTACATGAAAAAGAAGATCTGCTGCCTGCTGCTAGATCTCTCGCCAAGGAATTTGTTCAGGGAAGTTCCAAAGTCTCTAATGCAGTCCTCAGACACATGATGTGGAGAATGCTAGGAGCCCCTGATCCGATCAACGCTCATTGGGTAGATACCGCTGGGATCAACGCGTTAGCAACTTCACCAGATGCGAAAGAGGGCATCAACGCGTTTTTGGAGAAAAGGGATCCTGATTTTCCAGGAAAAGTGAGTACTGATTTGCCCGATTTTTTCCCTTGGTGGGAAGAGCCAAAATTTTCTGATGGCAAGCTGTGAGCTTAAGGTGAAAGATTACTTACTGTCTGGCCTCAAGGTGGTCGACTGTGCGACGGTGATCGCTGCGCCTGCTGCAGCTATGATGCTGGCCGATTTTGGGGCTGATGTAGTTAAGATTGAGCAGCCTGGCGAGGGCGATATGCTTAGGATGCTTGCTGGTATCAGTGGATTTGAAACCGACTCTAACTGGTTCTGGGAATTGGACGGTCGTAATAAAAGAAGCATCGCATTGGATCTAAAGTCAGAGCAAGGGATCGAAGTGCTCCGTAAGCTCGTGGAGGGCTGTGATGTGTTTATCACTAACCAACCCTACGGTGTAAGAGAGAGCCTTGGTCTAACGTACGAGTTTTTGCGTCCTCTCAATGAGTCGATGATTTATGCTTCTCTTACCGCCTATGGCGAAAAAGGACCGGAGAGAGATCGAAAGGGGTTTGACCAATTGGCCTATTGGGCGCGAAGCGGTTTGATGGATTTGATGAGAGCCCCAGATACCCGGCCAACCCAGGGGCTCCCCGGTATGGGGGATCATCCTACTGGAGTGGCACTTTATGCCGGAATAATGACAGCACTTTTGCACCGTGAGCGAACCGGTGAAGGAGCTATGGTACATACCTCGTTATTGGCCAACGGGCTCTGGTCGGTTTCCGGGATAGCGCAGGGTGTTATGGCTGGAGGCGACTCCGTTAATTTTCGGAGTCGTAGTAGGGATTATTCAGCGATGATGTGCCCTTACCAAACCCAAGACGGTCGTTGGTTGCAATTCAACATGATTCGAAATGAAGAGTTGTTGTCTATTTTGTTGACTGCTTTGGATGCTCTTCATTTATTAGCTGATGAGCGCTTTTCTACTCCTGAATTAATGTTTGAAAACCGTGCGCTGCTTAGCGAGACAGTTCAAAAGATCATCATCTCTAAAGATGCTCGTGACTGGTTGGATCTATTCGAGGAGTTTGAATTGCCTGTCAATTTAGTGGGTCTTGTCGAAGAAACTAAAGATGATCAGCAGATTCTGGAAAATAAAATGGCAGTTGTGCCTGACGATGAGAGTATGGAGACAGGTTTAGTGATTAATCACCCGATTAAAGTATCCAGTGTCGAACAGGTTGGACCCAAGAGAGCCCCTGGTTTAGGAGAGCATGGTTCCGAAATCCTTAGGGAGCTGGGTTATGAAGAGCACCAGATTGAATCGATGAAAGGCAAAGGTGTGATCGGGTAAAATAAGTTAATATGTTGCCATTGTTGGCTTAAGATTAAATCAGTAACTATATTATTTGGGGGATTCCATGGCTGAAACAGTGAATACGGGGACGGATGATCTTTTGGGGGAGTTAGATTCTGGGGTGTTGACCCTGACGATGAATCGACCTGAAGCAAGAAATGCGATGTCTGGAGAGATGACGGCTGCCATGTCGGAACAGCTTGCTAGCGCGGAGCTAAACCCGGAAGTTAGATGCATTGTGCTTACTGGTGCGGGTAAAGGTTTTTGTGCGGGAGGCGATGTCAAAGGTATGGCTGCCAGTGGTGATGGAACGGTGGGTAACAACACTATTGATGGTGCCATTCATCGGCAGAGAGTAAATCAGCGCGCAACAGCTGGAAAATTATTCGGTATGCCAAAACCGACGATCGCAGCTTTACCAGGAGCGGCTGCGGGTGCTGGGCTTTCTCTGGCGCTAGCTTGTGATCTGAGGATTATGTCTTCCAACGCTATTATGACTACAGCTTTTGGTCGCGTTGGATTTTCTGGAGACTATGGGGGCACCTTTTTTATGTCTCAGCTGGTCGGAACCGCAAAGGCGCGAGAGTTGTATTTTCTGTCTGACAGAGTGAGTTCCGAAGAGGCATTAAGATTGGGGTTAACGAATTGGGTTTGCGAGCCAGAAGAGCTTGCTTCAAAAACAAGTGAAATTGCCAATAGGCTTGCAACTGGTCCGACTGTTGCTTACAGATACATGAAAGAGAATTTCGCTCGTGCAATTTCCTCGGGCGATGTGGATGATTGTCTTGATCTAGAGGCAACCCACCACGTCCATTGCGGGCAAACCGAAGATCACCGGAATGCGACTAAAGCCTTCGTTGAGAAAAAAGAACCCGTATTCAACGGTCGTTAATGGTAGGTATGCAAGCTATATGATGGAAATAGCGCCCGAAGAACAATCGCAAAGACCGAATTGGCTGTTCGGTCTTGTCTTTGTCTGTTTTCTGGTTGGTTTAACCAGGCTGGTGGGATTACCGCCTAATTTCACTCCGATTATCGCGGGTGCGATTTTTCTCCCGATAATAAGCAAAGGTGTTCATTATGCCTTTCTTCCCGTCATTGTTTTATTTTTGACGGATCTGCTGCTCGGTTTCCATTCGACGATGGTATACACCTATGGTTCATTGTTACTGATAGGTGTTTTGGCCCACATACTTAGCATATCGCTAGGTTTGAAAGCGATTTTAGGTGTGCTGATTTGGCATTTAATAGTGAATTTTGGAGTTTACCTTAATTCGATCCCAGCGAGACCTTTGCTTGAGGTATACGTCAGTGCGTGGCCTTTTGATTTCAGGCTCCTGGTCAGCACCCTACTATTTACTTGTTTGTTTTGGTTAACTGAACGATTGATTTCGAAGCGTTTGGGATCAGTCGATGTGAAAGCGTCACTCTAGAAACTGTTGAAATAGGTGCTAAAAAGATCTTGAGTCGAGTGAGTTGACGGTTCAGTCTGAAGCAGAGATGCGCAAGCTTGCGCTAACATCGCTTGCTGGCACCAGCATTGAGTGGTTCGACTTTTTTTTATATGGAACCGCCGCGGCACTGGTGTTTCCAGTTCTCTTTTTTTCCGAAGATATGCCTCGTTACGTCAGCTTGATAGCTTCTTTCAGCACATTCGCAGTCGGGTTCCTGGCGCGACCACTTGGAGGTGTTATCTTTGGGCATTACGGGGATCGCTTTGGTAGAAAGAAGGCACTGATTATTGCTTTAACATTAATGGGTGCGTCCACCACTCTGATTGGTCTTTTACCAACTTACTCGCAGATCGGATTCCTGGCTCCCTTGTTGCTGGTTTTTTTCCGATTTATTCAAGGATTAGCGGTAGGAGGACAGTGGGGAGGAGCGATGCTTCTCGTAACAGAGAATGCGCCTGCCAATCGCAGAGGATTTTACGGCGCGTTTGCCCAGGCAGGAGCACCAACAGGTCTGGTCTTGGCTAATTTAGCTTTTATCGCTGTTTCGACATCGATGAGCGAGCAAGACTTTATGTCATGGGGGTGGAGGCTACCCTTTGTCGCGAGCATCGTTCTGATAGCGCTTAGTCTCTACATACAACTTACAATCGAAGACACGGAAGTCTTTCGGCGCCTTAGTTCGTCAGCTAGGGAAAGCAAGCAAGAAGTGCAAAAATCGCCAGTGATAAGAGTGGTAAAACAGTATCCAAGAGAAATCCTATTGGCTGCAGGGGCTTTTCTCGCAGTTCAGGTCAGTTTTTATATTTTTGTAACCTTCGCTATTGCGTATGGAACGGACTATGGGGGAGTGGGCTTAAGTGAAACGGAGATGCTATTAGCTGTTTTAGTTTCTTCAGCCATGCAGATACCAGGTGTTTTTTATTTTTCCCATTTATCGGATCGAATAGGCAGAAGAAAAATATACATGGCTGGCGCTATTTTGATGGCGGGCTGGTCATTTGTGGTGTTCCCCTTAATGGATACTGGTTGCATTCCGTTGATTGTTTTAGGGCTCGGTGTCGCTCAGATCATTATTTCGATGATGTATGGACCTCAGGCAGCAATGCTGGCAGAACTTTTTGCAACAGAAGTCAGATATTCTGGAGCCTCTTTGGGTTATCAGTTGGGAGCTATAGTTGGTGGTGGTGCCGCTCCTATTGTCGCGACAGCTATTCTCGCCTCTACCGGCGAGACTATAGGTATTTCGATATACATTGCTTTAGCCTCTTTGGTTACTTGGGTTTCTATTTTTCTTCTGAAGGAAACGAATACGCGTAGTTTATAGGGGCCAAGTAGAGTATCGCGCTCAAACTTTTATTTAAGTTGGCAGTCGAAGGCTTAGAATGTCAGGTGTTTGCTTTTCTGGAGATTTATAAATGACTCGACCAAAACCTCTCGAAGGTATTAAGGTGATTGATCTTACTCAAGTATTAGCTGGTCCCTATTGTACTTATCAGTTGGCCTTACTCGGCGCAAAGATCATCAAAATCGAACCTCCAGGTGGCGAACTAACACGGCTCGGTGGTGGATCTCAGGAATTGTCTAAAGAGAAGCTTGGACTCGCCTTTTGTACTCAGAATTCGGACAAAGATTGCGTAGAAGCAGACCTAAAAAATCCGGATATCATTTCCAAAATATTGGACTTGATTGCTGGCGCCGACATATTTGTCCAGAACTATCGTCCCGGAGTTGCAGATCGACTGGGGTTGTCTGAAGAAGCGGTGGTAGCTGCTAATCCAAGGATTATTTACTGTTCTATATCAGCTTATGGAGGGGAGGGTCCGATTGGACATCGGCCAGCATACGACCACGTCGTACAAGCAATGAGCGGGATTATGTCGACCACTGGTCCGGAAGAATCGGGGCCAACCAAAGTGGGCGCTCCTTATATCGATTACGCAACCGGTTTGAATGCGGCCTTTGCGGTGATGGCTGCACTAAGAGAGCGCGACCGCACTGATAAACACCAAATTGTTGATGTTGCTATGCTGGACACAGCGCTTAATCTAATGGCCAACAATGTTGTGACAACTGCCAATACGGGTGTCGAGATTCCTAAGCTGGGCAACGAGGCAGCAAGTCGAGCGCCTTCGTCGGGGTGTTTCGAAACTCGAGACGGCGGACTAATTATGCTTGCCGCTAACAATGAGCGACAGTTCAAAGATCTTTGCAGGGTGCTGGGACACGAGGAGTGGGTTGCCGACACTCGGTGGAACAGCCCGATGGTCCGTGCAGAAAATCAGGAAACGCTGCGAGAGGAGTTGATGGCCGTATTCTTGACTAAATCCGCCCAGGATTGGGAAGTTATGCTCGATCAAGCTGGAGTGCCCGCTAGCAGGGTACGAACGCTCAAAGAGGTCATGTCTGAAGGACAGCCGGAAGCCAGATCGTTACTGGGTGAGCTGAAAGTGGGCGATGCTCAAATCGCTACCCGGTTACCTGCTATTGGTTTTCGATTAAACGGCGATAGTTTGTTACCAGAAAGGCCACCTCGAAAGGTAGGAGAAGACAACGAGCGTTATCTCTCTTGAGAAATTGCTTTTAGTATCCGGCAAAAAAGATTGCGTCTGATCTGGTTCGCTGCTTTATCGTTTCATCTTAAGTAGCCGGTTCTAGTTCGTAAGAGGCAGGATCGGCTGAAAGTAACCAGCCCTTTCAACTTGGCTTGCGATTTGGAACAACAGTTTTTCATTTCCGAAGCTGGCCACCAGTTGTGAACCGATCGGTAATCCTTCTGAATTTAATCCCAAGGGTAAACTGCAGGCAGGGTGACCTGTGTCGTTAAACAAGGATGTATACCCGATCATTTGATACAGTAAGCTCAGATAGCTGTCTGTGTCTTCGCTCATGGTATCAAGGGCTCCGATTTTTGGTGGGGCACATGCGAGACTAGGGGAAAGAATTAGATCAAAGTCTTTGAAAAATTCGGAAACGATTCTGCCCATTTGATGAATATCTGTCACAGCGCCTGCATAGTCTGATCCAGATATTTCTTGCGCACTTAGGTAATTGTTCCAAGTTACCGTCTCAAGGTGTTCCTCGGTGATTACTAAATCTAGTTTTTTTGCCATTTTTTCCACTGTTGAGCCGATATGACAGACGGCGATAATCCCATGGGCAGAACGGACCAATTCTTGGTTTATCGGTAATTTTGTTTCCTCGATCGTGTGGCCAAGATCTTCGAGGATTTTCGCTGCCTTTCTTGTTATTTCAACGACCTCAGGGTCGTGAGCGGCTCCATTGAAGGTGTGAACGCACAGAGCAATGCGACACTTGCCGGGTTCAATAGCATGGGTTTCGAAAAATGAAGAGTCGAGGTTTGGCGCGTGATAAGGGCTGCCGGGTTCGGGGCCTTGAGTACAGTCGAGAAGTAAGGCGGAGTCTCTGACAGTTTTCGTTATCGCATGCGAGGTAGAGAGCCCTCCCCATCCTTCCATCGCAAAAGGCCCAATCGGGACACGTCCTCGCGTTGGTTTGAGACCAAAAAGTCCACAACAGCTGGCTGGGATTCGTATTGAACCTCCTCCATCGGAAGCATTAGCCATTGGGACGATGCCGCTGGCAACAGCAGCAGCAGCTCCACCGCTGGACCCACCGGGTGAATAAAGAAGATTCCAGGGGTTTTTTGTAGGACCGTGAAGTTGAGGCTCGGTCGTGGTCGCTAATCCAAATTCGGGTGTGTTGGTTTTACCAAATATTGCTAGGCCTGCGGATTTGTAACGAGTGACTAATGTCGTGTCTTGATCAGAGGATTCGTTTAGAAATAGCCTTGAACTATTAGTGGTCACGGTCCCAGACAATTGTTGATTAAGATTTTTGATCACAAATGGAATGCCTGCGAAGGGCCCTTCGGCTAGGTCGTTCAATTGTTGATCGGCCAGTTCCCAGAAGGTTTGCACAATCGCATTGACAGGCTCATTCTTAAGGTCAGTCAGTCCTTGGGCTAGGGCCATTAGCTCAGCAGGAGTCACCTGTTTATCATTGATCAGGTTAGCAAGATCAACGGCATCTAATTCTTTATACTCGTAGGTTTTCATGTTGTCGTGAGTGTCACTATAGAGTTGGGGTATATTACCAGCAAAGAAGGAGTACGATTTCAAATCCATTTGCTGACTGGTAGTTGCTTAGGCTGTACCAATCAGAATTTTGGGTGTTAAGGGAGTGACTATGGACGTGAAACGGTTAGCTGAGCCACTCGGGGCTATCGTCAGTGGGATCGACGTTCGAGAGGTAGACCGCTCGAGTTTTCAACAAATCAATGAGTTATTTTGTGAATACCATATGCTGGTATTTCCTGGTCAGGTACTTACGCCTGAAGAGCAGATTAAATTTGCTGAGTATTGGGGTGATCTCGTCGCTCATCCCTATGCGGCTATGAAAGACTATCCGACCTTGATTGAACTAAAAAATCATGGGAAACGAGTGGATGTAAATCAGCATTGGCATTCGGATATGACTTATAACGTAAAACCCCCGAAGTTGACCATGCTGTATGCGCTTGAAGCGCCGGAGTTCGGAGGGGAAACTGCTTTTGCGAATCAGATTTTGGCTTATAAAGAGCTTTCCGAAGGTTTCAAAGAAATCATCGATGGCTTGGTGGCCTTTCATACCGCTGGCGGTTTGGCGCAGATATATGGGGAAAAATCTGAGAAGGCCCCCAGCGCAGAACACCCTTTAGTTAGAATCCATGACGAAAATAAGCAGAAAGGGTTATACGCTTGCAGGGCTTTTACGAAAAAAATAGTAGGTTGGTCTGGACAGGAAAGCAAAGCGATGTTGGAGTTTTTATTCGAACACTCGGTCCGCCTTGAGTATCAGGCGCGGCACCGATACCGACCTGGGGACTTGGTTATGTGGGACAATCGTTGCTTGCTCCACTATGCGGTGCATGATCACGGCGATGAGCCAAGAGTGTTGAGAAGGCTGCAAGTAGTTGGGAGTTGATGGTTATGTTTGATCACTTGAGAGCACGAGACCTAAAGGAAGAATATTGCTCCAGAAAAATCACAGATGAAAAGGCTTTCTACGATATTTGGTGTCAAGAAATTGCGAAGGATCAGGATCTTTTGTCTAGAGCTCTGAACGGCGGCATAGTTTCGAACTGTTTCTCGTGGGTGTTTTTGTCCGGATATCAATCTGCGATAAGTCACACTTTCTCCGAGGTGAACAAAGACGACTGGGCAAGTTTTGCAGTATCAGAGGACAGAACTGGAGAGAAACCGGGGTTAAATTGGACTAAATCTGATGGCATTTTTGTGTTGGATGGTTATAAAACGTGGGTTGCAGGAGTTGGACAAACTCAACAGTTGGTAGTGAAGGCTGGTAGAGGTGAGCAGGCCCTTTATTTCTGTCTGGAACGGGAAACGGCCGGACTGTCTTTCGAGCTTAAAGAAAAGGGGTTTCTTCCGGAAATGAGTGAAGGGATTGCCTGTTTCAATGGTGTGAAGCTATCGTCAGAGAAATTGGTTAGTAGTGAGAGGGTTCGTTTGTTCGGTAAATCAGAAATTTTGTATATCTACCTGTCTTTCTGTGGGTTGGTCATCGGACGCAGCAATAATGAGACTATCTCGGGTGATTCTTGGGCATTAGCGAAAAGGATTGGAACTGCTCTGCAAGATGATGACTACTCTGAAATCAAGAGTATTGATCACGAGGTTCAGGAAACCAGGTTAAAAGCGAAAGACAGCATAGAAGGGGTTCCTGGGTGGGAACAAGACCAGAAACTGATCGCCATGTACTCTAAAGGTATTCAGGGGAATTAGGGCTCCCGTCAAGTAGCGTTTTTACCGGCTATTGTTATTTCGAGCAGAGTCGGCGACTTGCTTTCGAATGCTTTTTTTACTGCGGCCTCAATTTTTTCAGGGTCGTCAATGCGCTCCGCATGAACACCATGTCCTTGGGCGAGCGCGACGAAATCGATAATGGGTCCCTTAAGATCCATATGCGGATAGGGATTATTCGACGCACTGTCGTATCTTAAGCGATATATATCGAGGTTGTGCTTGAGTACTCGGTATTCGCGGTTTGCCCAGATAACGAAAAGGATCGGGAGGTTATGATGTGACGCTGACCACAAAGCTTGGATGGAGTACATTGCTGATCCGTCCCCGGAAAAACACACAACTGGTTTATCAGGATGCGCTATTTGTATGCCGATAGCACCGGCAACTCCCTGGCCAATACCTCCCCCTCGCCCAGCATAGAACTGATGTGGTCTTGAAAGGTTTAGAGCGCCAGCTACCTCGCCTGAACTGGTAATGGACTCGTCGACGACTATGGCGTCGACGGGAAGAGCTTTTATCACCTCTGATGCTGCAGTTGATGGATGCATCGGAGAGTCTTCTGGTGAAATTGAACTTTGACTTTTTTTGTGTCCGTTTTGCTCTCCGATCGCTAATAGTTTTTCATTTCTCGAGTTAGAGGCTGCGCTCGAGGTCAACGATTGTGATAACTGTTTAAGTGTTTTTCCAATGTGGCCGACAATTCCATAGGAAACCGAGAAATTTTGTTCGAGCTGTTTAGCTGAAGATTCTATTTGAAGTACTTCCACGTTTTCCGGAATCATACTTTCCGGGTCAAACCATACTTCCTCAAAAAATTGTCCGCCTACTAACAACACCAAATCAAAAGGTGATAACAAGTTTCGAATAGCAGAGGCGTGAAAAGGCATACGACCCTGGTAGTTTGGGTGTTTGTTAGGAAAATTGTTGTGAACTCGTATTCCTTCCTGAAAAACTGTCGCGCCGGTGATCTCGGCGATCTTTGTTAAAGAGTCAAACCCGTCGTAGACAGTAACATCGTCGCCCGCGATGATAGCTGGTGCATTAGCCTTAGATAATCTATCGGCTAAGCCTTGAATCTGATCGAGATCTGCTGACGGAGGTATAAGTTGGCCTTTGTTGTTTGCAGCTAACACGAGAGTTTCTGTTGACATCACGTCTACTGGAAGACTGACAAATACAGGCCCCCGAGGTGGCGTCATGGCAATTTTAAAGGCTCTGCTGAGAATTGGGCCCATTTCATCTGCCGTTCTTGGTTCTACAGACCACTTGACTACCGGCTTGGCCATCTCGACCAGGTCATAGGAAAGCAAAGGTTCACGCAGACGCATTCTAGTATCTTGTTGACCTGCAGTGATTAAAACCGGCGAGTTTGCTTTTAAAGCGCCGAATGCCATCCCGATAGCATTTCCCAATCCTGGTGCAACATGCAGATTTACGACACTTGTGAGTCCCTTTGCTTGAGCGTAGAAACTTGCCGCGCTCATCGCGATGCTCTCTTGCAGGGCTACGTAATATTTGATGCTGGGGTAATCTATAAGACTATCTAGAAGAGGGTTTTCTGTGGTTCCTGGGTTGCCAAAAATAGCATCTACGCCATGAGCCATTAGACTTTCCATGAATACTTGTCTTCCCCGCATCTCGAAGTCTCCCTTTAAGATCTATAGACTTTAACGCAACTGATAAAAAAAGTGTTGGGACTTTCTGCCGAATTAATGGGGTAGATCTTGAACTGAATACTGAGAGGTTGTCGTGAGTTGGCAAGATGAAGTTGATGAATTAAATCGCCAGGAGCAGCTGGCAAGAGAGATGGGTGGAAAGGAAGGCATTGACTTCCAGCATGGAAGAGGAAAGCTTACGGTCCGAGAACGTATAGATTTGCTGGCAGACGAAAATTCTTTTCACGAAGTTGGTACGTTAACAGGAACAGCCGAATGGGACGGTGATGAGCTTAAAGAATTTAAGCCTTCGAATACCATCATCGGCATCTGTAAAGTCAATGACCGGAAAGTGTCCTTCTCCGGCGGCGATTTTACAATCAGAGGCGGCGCATCTGATGCTAATGTGGGAGATAAACGGGGCTATATAGAGGAATTGTCGCTAAAGTCCAGGATACCTTTTGTTCGGTTGCTGGATGCGACCGGAGGAAGTGTGAAGACCTTTGAGCAAATAGGTCGGACTTATCTGCCCGGCAACAGCACGGGAGGTGGACGCGTTGATGAAATGCTTAACACGGTGCCGGTTGTCTCTGCCGTGTTAGGTTCTGTCGCTGGATTGCCGGCTGTGCAGGCTTGTCTTTGTCATTTCAATGTTATGGTCAAGAATACTTCTCAGGTTTTTGTGGCAGGCCCAAAGGTTGTCGAACAGGCTACTGGCAGATCGATTTCCAAGGAAGAACTCGGCGATGAGCGAACTCAGGTTAAGAATGGCGTCATAATGAATTTGGCAGACAGCGAAGAAGACGCTATGGACCAGGTAAAACAGTTTTTGTCTTATATGCCTCAGAGTGTTTATCAGGTGCCGCCGAAGGTCGAATGCAAGGATGATCCAGAAAGAAGGGAGGAGGAGCTCTTATCGATTGTTCCCAAGAATCGACGGCAAATTTACGATCCATTTAAAATTGTCTCAGCGGTTTTGGATCAAGACTCCTTTTTCGAGATAGCCCCATTCTATGGAAAAGCGCGCATCACTGGATTAGCTCGAGTGGATGGGTTTCCTGTCGGAGTAATGGCGAATAACCCCAAATACAATGGCGGTTCGATGGATATTGCGGCTGGAGAGAAAACGCTCCGTTTGTTGGATCTTTGTGAAACTTTCCACTTACCTCTGGTTTACTTTGCTGATGAGCCTGGTTTTTCTGTAGGCCCTCAACAGGAGGAGCAAGGTATTGTTCGTGCTGGCGCTAGAGTGGTTAGTGCGTTTTCGGCAAGCCGCACGCCCTATATATGCTTTGTGGTTCGGCAATTATATGGAGTCGCGGGTGGGTTGCATTCTCGCAGCGAGGGCCTCTACAGGCGTTACGCCTGGCCTTCCACGCATGGCGGCTCGATGCATATAGAAGGTGGAACAGCGATAGCTTATAAGAGAGAGATTGAAAGCGCCGACGACCCGATTTTAAAAAAAGAGGAAATTGAAGCCAGACTGCAGGCAATTTCTTCTCCCTTCAGAAATGCTCATGCTTTCGGTATAGAGAATATTATTGATCCTAGAGAAAGCCGTCCTTTACTTGTGGATTTCGTAAGGGATGCCTACGAAGTTATAGCAGGGGAGGTCGGCAAGCCTACGTTAACGCGTTATCGACCTTAATCCCTGTTTGAATGGATTGATTTGTTCTGGCAGGCTCATAGAGGAGAGGCGGGTACGATTAGGAGGGGAGAGATGATAGAGAGAATTATTTGCTTAGCTTTTCTGGTTTTGCTGAGTAGTGCTCAATTTACTAGGGCGAAGAGTCCTCAGGAAACCGAGACTCATAGGTTGACAGAGGTTGGGAAGGGGATTTACTTGGCGCAGACCACAGCCAGACTTTTCAATAGTAATGCGTTGGTGGTGATAAATGACGAAGATGTGCTTGTAGTCGACTCTCATATAACCCCAACCAAAGGAAGGGAACTAATATCCTCGATTAGTTCGCTCACTAGCAAACCTGTAACCACGTTAATAAACTCACATTTTCACTTTGATCACTCCCATGGCAATCAAGCGTTTACGGACGAAAGGTCTCCCTATTCAACTGGTCTGGAGATCATAGGTCATGAGTTCACCCGACAGATGATGTCAGATTCTCCTCTTGAACAAGGAACCTTTAAAAGAGGATTATCTGGCACTGAGGGCGCTGTTGAGCGTTTGGGTGGACTGTTAAAGAATTCAAAGGACAGTTCTCAAAGAGAAAAAATTCAGAGCCAGTATGATCTTATGCGATCTCATTTGTCCGAATGGGATGAAATAGCGCCGGTCGCTTCTACTTTATCCTTTAGTGATCGTATGACACTTTTTAGGGGGTCCAGAGAAATTCAGATTCACTTTTTTGGACGAGCTCATACAGGGGGGGACGTGGTGGTTTATTTCCCCGAAGACAAGTTGGCCTTCACAGGAGACATGATGTTAGCGGGGCCATCCTGGTTAGGAGATGGTTACGTAGATGAGTTCCCCGCCACTCTCGAAAATTTGAAGTCTTTAGATATAAAGAAGATCGTCCCTGGTCATGGTATGCCTTTTACTGATGTGTCCAAGATAGGTTTGGCGCAAGAGTTTTATTCGGATCTTTGGAAAAAAACTACGCATTTTTATGAACAAGGTGTCAGTGCTGAAGCAGCCTCCAAAGCCATTGATATGACCAATTTTAGAGATAGTCTTGGGGTGTTGCGTGTCGGGTATGATTTGCTTGCTGTGAACCGCATGTACGAGCGGATGAGAGGAGAGGATTGAACCTCTCCTTTTCTGAAGTTTAGATTGCTTTAGGAAACAACTGCTCCTCCATCGCACGTGATCACGTCGCCCACCGTGAAGCTACATGCTCGTGAACTCAGAAAAATTGCCAGGCCTGCAATGTCCTCTGCCATTCCCACCCTGCCTCGTGGGTTGCTTCTACCTACTGCTTCCCAGTCTGTATTTTCCGTATCCCCTCCACCGCCAACTCCCGCGCTCAACATAAATGTAGGAAAAGGGCCTGGCGCAATTCCATTAACGATGATATTTCGCTTAATCAGGTGAGCGGCTAAGACGCGAGTCAAATGATGGACAGCTGCTTTAGAGGGACCGTATGAGAAATTATCAAAAACGGGAGTTTTGATTCCGTCGACTGAACCCACATTTATGACGTGGGCTGGGTTTTCAGGTGTTGTGTTTTCTTGAAGATGCTGGAGTAGTTGTTGTGTGAGGAAGAAAACGCCTTTTACGTTGGTATTCATTACTTTGTCCCAACCCAATTCTGGAAACTCTTCAAGAGGTGCCCCCCATGCGACTCCGGCATTGTTAACAAGAATATCTAGACTTGTTTCATGTTTAGAAAATTCTTGTACAAAATTATTGATTCCGTCGAGATTGGAAAGATCCGCGGAAATGGGAATGCATTCACCACCAAATTCATCAACCAATCTGGCTGCGGTAGCTATGCATGCGTCCGCTTTTCGCGAACTGATATAAACTTTAGCTCCGTTGGCAAGGTAACCTGCTGCGATCATTTCACCTATACCTCTGGAACCGCCAGTTACTATTGCTACTTTCCCTTCTACAGAAAAAAGATTTTTCATGATTCCTCGCTTAAACTCTGGAGTTTTACTTAATCTAATAGATATTAACTGACAGTGTTGACACGATGAAAGGATAGCACTCAACAGAACACATTAATTTTTAGGAGGAAGGTCAATGAGCGAAGTAATATACAGCGAGTTCAGAAAACCAAGGCAAATGCTGGGTACTCAGGAATACGATGGTCATCTATCGATACATGATGACAAAATGGCCGGCGATCTTGGTTTCAGCGGTGCGCCTATTGAGGGACCAACCCATTTTAGTCAATTTGTGCGACTCCTTCATAAAGTCTATGGAGATGAATGGTTTTCAAAGGGCTGTATCAGCGCGCATTACCAAAATATGGTTGTCGAGGGGGAGAGTGTTCGAGCTTTTGTGGAAATGCCTGCCGAGGAAAAGGGTATTGCGAGGATAGGCGCTGAGAAAGAAGACGGAACGCCGGTTTTGACGGGCACTGCCTCTATAGGTCCTGATTATGGCGAAACGGAAATAGATATAAGAATGTCTAGACTTAGGCCGTCGGAGCAGCTGGTTATTTTAAGTGATCTGAAAGTGGGTCAACTGGGCGCCGGCAATCCCGAGAGCGTCAGAATGGGGTTTGATCAAAATATGGGGTCGATGTATCCCTTTTCTCTAGCCGAGAAATTGCAGGCTATCACTGAAGATCACGAGTACTACCATGACGCAAACCAGGATGCCTTGCCCTGGGAAAAACCGGTTGTACCTCTGGAAATGATCAGCGTTTTGACTCAGTACACCAGTGGACTATCGGGTTATCGCTCGAGAGGACCCGCTATAGGTCTTTTCGCTGGCCAGGAAATTAAGCTAATCAATGGGCCTATTTTTGTTGATCATCCGTATAAGCTTGAACGGGAAATCGTCGCTCTGAGCGAGAGTAAACGAACTGAGTCAAATTGGATTAAGACAAAAGTTATCGACGAGGTTTCCGAGCAGTTAGTCGCTGAAGTGATTCTAAATTCCGCGACTCTAAAAGACTCTTATGAAAAGTACGAAGAGGACGCTAGGGCGTTGGGCTTAAACGTTTGATGACTTAGCCCAGTGAGGCGATATGCTCAAGCATTTCGTCTCGCTCCAGACCTCGAGACCGCTGAACTCCCTGATTTTTTCGTCTTCCCCTCAGCATGTAGAGAAAGACGGTGCGTCTAATCTTTGGGTCCTTGAGAAAATCGCCCGGATTTTCTAGAAGGTTGACCGTTTTTGCAATCCCGCGCTGAACCGTTATGGTTTCTTTAGCGGCAGCGCCTAGTGCATCTCCAAAGGATTTCCCAAGCCACTGTTTGAAAGACCACTTCTCTTTTTGACTCTTCCCATGGATCAACTCTGCTGATTTTCTAATGCCGTTCTTGTCTTCTCTCAAGCTTGCATCAAAGATTGGTCTAATTTTGTTTGCTGTTTCTTCTGAAAAACGAATCGCACGAGAGAAGGGGTCTCTCGTTTCGTTCAGTACATCAGCGAGAATGTGTGCATGTAACGTGGCCGTGCTGCAACCCCTGCCATATAGAGGGTTCGTCCTAGCGTGCGAGTCTCCAACAGCGAAGAAATTTAAGATTTGGGGCTGTCCCTGGTCCAGATAATCACGCCAGACCGCGTGAATCTGTCCTATACCAAATGGTTCTGTCGTCGCATCAGACTTGTCAGAACCAATCCAAGGAAGTAAGCCCGGGATGGTTCTGCAAACTGAATCAAACCCGCCACCTGTTTTGATGGTTTTTCTCAGCTCGGTTTCTGCTAGTGGTAGACAGATGATCAGCGCGAAGTGACCCGCGTCGCCTGGAAATACGCCATATTTCATGTATCCCAGGTCGCCCATGCTAGGGTCTTCCTGGTGTCTGGATGGTTCGTCGATACCCTGTTTTAACTTGTAGTGTCGTGTGTAATATACAATTTCTGCGTCATCTCGCTGCTCGTTGATTTCAATATCCTTTGCTGCAAGCCACTGATGGAATTTGCTTGATCGGCCTGTCGCGTCAATAATCAAATCAAAATCCCTGACACTCTCTAGGTTATTATCTTGTCTGTCAGTTATCCGTAAACCCGTGGCGGTGTTCTGACCATCTTTATGTTGAATCTCTAGGTTTGTGATGTAGCTTTTGTTGTTGATTTCAATGTTGGGAATCCGTTCAACATATCGACGAAGTACCGTCTCCATGGTAGCGCGTCGGCACATCAAGACCCATATTTTTTCGTCGCCTGGCTCCGGCTGATAGGTTGAGGACAAGTGTGGTGGAATCATGTCTTTGAAGGCTACTTTTCTAGCACCAGCTGAGAAAAAATCTTCTAATAAGTCAGGATATTTTTCTTCTAATACACTGCACATAAGCCCTAGAAAGGCGTGCGGATGCCTGAACTGAGCCGCGCCTCGGCGAGTCCATTCGAAAAACGCTTGGTCTGGGTCTCCAGAGGGTGGAGGAACATCCCGCTCAAATAAGGAGACTCTAAACCCTTTTTGATTTAGAGCTAGCGCCGTGCAAAGACCGCAAATGCCTGCGCCAACGATTGCGACGGATTCTGATTGATTTACGTTTTCGAATGAAGAGACTGCTTGATTGTTCATCCTTCCATTATCTCCTTTTCGATAGTTCTAATAAATAGACCTATGCACGTTTTTAGTTGCGCTAAATTTTAAGGTTCAATAAATCTTGTCTAATCTCTAAGATGTAGGAAGGGCAAATACGAAAAAGAGGGTAAAAGATGCTTAATAGTGTTCAGTTAGGGCCGAGTGGTCTTAGGGTTTCAGAGCTTTGTTTGGGCACCATGAATTTTGGGATACCGGGCAGAGGTCATCAGGGAGACTGGACGTTGACCGAGGAAGAGGCAAAGCCCATTTTTAAGTCTGCTATAGACCATGGTCTTTATTATTTTGATTGTGCTGATGTTTATGGGCTCGGTGCGTCAGAAGAGGTTGTTGGGTCTTTACTAAATAGTTTATTGCCCAGAGATGAGTACGTGCTCGCGACGAAGATTTCTATGCCAATGGGAGCTGGGGCGAATCAATCGGGATTATCCCGAAAACACGTGATGGAGGGGATTGACGCCTGTCTCAAAAGGCTGGGTCACGACTATATCGACCACCTAGTTATCCATCGCCATCCGCATGGAGTTCCAGGCCAAGTTAGAGTCCCTATTGAGGAGACTATGGAGGCTCTCCATGACGTTGTTAAGGCTGGCAAGGTGCTTTATCTGGGTGGTTCTTCGATGTTTGCGTGGCAATTTGCAGAACTGCAAATGACTGCAAAGATGAATAATTGGACCCGATTTATTTCTATGCAGAATCATTACAATCTGGTTTATCGAGAAGAGGAGAGAGAAATGAACCCTTACTGTGCGCAGTCGGGAATTGCGCTCATGCCCTGGTCTCCTTTGGCTAGAGGAATCCTTGCTGGAGCTTATCAAGGGGGATTTGATGGCGGGAGCACCAATCGTTCGAAAGGACAAGATAGGGCTCGTACCGAAGGTCTTTATCACGGTGAACACGTCTTTCAGGTTGCCGAGAGAGTTATAGAGGTGGCGTCGAAGTATGGAAAAAAACCAGCTCAGATAGCGCTTGCTTGGCTGCTCAACAAGCCCGAGATTGTGTCACCTGTAGTGGGCGTATCAAGACCTGAGCAACTCGATGAACTGACTGATGCCGCTACCATAGTGCTCGAAGAGTCTGATGTTGCTTATCTAGAGGAGTTATATTCCCCTGTTCACAACTTGTTGTCGCTTGGGTTTTCTTGATGCTTTATGGCGCTTACGCTTGAATAAGTTGAAACCAGGTAGGGCACTAGAAAAGTAGCTATGATTTGAAAAGAGTGGTGAACCTCGAGTTTGCCGGTGAAGAACGAATCACTATGGTTGATAAGGGCGAGTATTGAGCCAACGACTAAGCTTACTTTAAAAGCACGCATTCTTACTTCTTGTCTCTTAGCGAGGCGCAGAAAATCGTACATTGAGGCGCCGGATTTGATTAACCGAGTAAAATAATTGATGCAATACCGGCCGCGCCTCCGATCATTTGTGCAGTTCTGAGTTTTTTCGAATTCAGTTTTTTGAGGCTTTCTAGAGGGTCCATACCACGCAGAACTTCCCAGATGATTTTATATTCGACCATGAGAGCAAAGACACAGAAACCAAATATAGAGGACACGAGCACAATTTCTGCTAGATTGTTGAGAGGAAGCGCGAAGAACAGAACGGCAAGTACTCCCCAGTGTCCAATCTGACCACCATAGCTCATCCAGAGAAATTGGGATTTCGTGTTTTGCTCGAAGTTAAAATTAAATCTGAAAATCGATAAGGGTTTGCCGGCAAATCGGGTTGTATTTCCGCCAGAACCTCGAGCACCTGCATAATGACCCCACTCGTGAAACAAGGACGCTACTATAAACCCGACAATCAGAGCATCGGTAGCCATAAGAACCTTAGCGAGTAGCAGATCAGAAAATTGAAACCATGAATAAGC
The DNA here is from genome assembly GCA_902568205.1 of K189A clade bacterium. Classification (GTDB taxonomy): domain Bacteria; phylum Pseudomonadota; class Gammaproteobacteria; order Pseudomonadales; family Azotimanducaceae; genus UBA4421. The sequence continues at coordinate 91,595 of CACFPX010000005.1, forward strand.
TGCTGCCCAAATGGAAAGAGCTGCGAGCAGTAATAAAGCATCTTTAAACAGCATCGATGTTAGAGGAGGTTCCTTAATTTCTTCGTGTTGATCTAATGTTTCTGCCACTCGTGTTACTCCTGTTTCTTCAGCACTTGTCCACCTTATCAGTGACTTGCAGGCATTTGAATAGAATAGATTGCCCAACGACCCCAATGTTTTAAGAGTCTAATAACCCTCGATTTTGTTGATGATGCCGTCTAGCGGAAGATTTTGTCGGAATTTTTCGACATTGGAAATGAAGCGTTCCAGATTTCTTGATGCCCTAAACTGGCTTGCGCCGGCCGTATGCGGAGTCATTACTACGTTAGGTAATCGCCACAAATCGCTGTCTGCGGGCAAGGGTTCGCGTGGCGTGACATCTAATCCCGCTCCGCGAACGTGACCCGATTTCAGAGCTTCTACCAGAGAATCTTCGTCAATGATTTCACCCCTAGTCACATTGATGATGTAAGCGCCAGGTTTTAACCGGCTGAGAGTTGCTTGATTAATTAGCTTGTCTGTTTCTTGAGTAAGAGGACAGCAAATTGAGAGGACATCGCTCCAGGCTAGTAAATCGTCCAGCGCTTCAGTTGATTCTACCTTTTTAACAGAATCTGTTCCGGCCATGACGTCTTTATCAATTGCTCGGATCTTCAGTCCGAAGGCATTCGCTCTCTTGGCTATTGCTCTGCCTGTACCTCCAAAGCCAATTATTCCGAGGTTGAGTCCTGTTAGCTCAACTTCTTGGGCTCTTAGTTCAGGGCGATTGTTCCAGCTCTCTGGGCCCAAGTCTCGAGCGGCGGCTAGTTGTCGAGTTAGGGTTAACAGCAAGCCGAAGGCATGGTCGGCTAGATGCTCACCCACCAAACCTTTCTCGCTTGTAAGCAAAACGTCGCTGTTGATGAATTCGGGATACATAAACGAGTCGACTCCCGAAGAAATGGATTGAACCCATCGAAGCTTTTTAGCTGACGAAAATAGTTTCGGAGTCACTATTCCAAGAACTATATCCGCATCTACTATATGGATGTGTGCGTCTGCGTGTTCGCAAATTACTACCTCACTATCTGCACCCGTGATAGTCTTGATGGTTTCCACTGATTGTTCTGGTATTTCGGTTAACGTAAGCCCAGGTATAATTAATATTTTCAGTCCCATCAAATTATCTCCAAAGAGACTGAACCCAACTCGTGGCTAAATTCGCCTTTAAAAAAACCTTTAGCAAATGGAGTTTTGCCAAAAGCGCCGGTGATGACCTTGTGTTCTTTTTCGATTGATAAGCCGTGTGCTCCTAGTTTGTTTGCCAAGGTGCAAATGGATTGATAGTGGTCGTCTATGTGGTCTTTACTAACTGTTTGTTCTATCGCTTTTCCGTTGGCATATAGCTCGACGAAAATTTCGTTGATCTCGATGTCGGTTCCGGCATCTTGCCCGTAGACGATGCCCCAGTTAGATAGATTGTCGGCAACTCGCAGTCCACTACTGGCAGTGTTTGGTAAGCGCTTTTGATTAATTTCGAATCCCGGATGGATCGATGCAACTTTGAGCTTGGCATCTTCAATAGTTGTTCCAGCTGACAGGCTTGAATCAAAACCGAAACAAACTTCGTTTTCGACTCCACCATTGTAAAGTTCTTTTAGGTTCAGTTTCATGTTGTCCAAGCCGATCCTGCTTTTCAGAATAAAACCGAAGGGCCTGATCCCATCGCCCATGGCGTTTCTCGAGGCGCCTGAGGTCATACCGATTTTCCAGCCCCCTAATTCTTCCCCTTGGTCTAGCCATCTTTCGAGGAGTTGTATTTGGAGGTTTTGACCTTCTTCAATGCCCAGAGGAGTGTCCATCAAGATTTGTGGAGCTTGTTGCCCGGGATTTTGATGGAGGAACCATAATCGATCTAGAATTGAAATGGACATTGGAGAATCCTCGGATGATAAGAGCAGTCTAACAAAATTACTGTGGGGTGCCTTATCAATTCATTTGATGCATGATTAGACGGTAGAAGGGGATTTGATATTTGGAGAGAAAGCTATGAGTTATGCGCCGGCCGATCGAGATTACTATGATGCAGACAGTCATATCATGGAACTACCGAATTTTCTTACTTCTTATGCAGACCCGAAGATCCGCGACCAGATACCTGAGGTAAGCTATAGCGCCTCACTGGTGACTGATGAAGAAGTTGAGATCATCATGAGTCAGGGTGGTAAGCATTCAGCAGAACACATCCAGAATCAGCTTGAGTTGGGGGATGAATTAATAGCGAAGTCAAAAGAAATCCAGGCTTTAGGTGCTTTTGACTCCACGGATAGATCCGATGCGCTCGACTTGCTGGGTTTTAAACAGCAATTGGTCTTTGCAACGCATAGCGTGGCCTTTCCATTTCACCCCAGTTCAAAAAAACCTTCTGAGTTGCGGTATGGTGCTGCTAGGGCTCATAACAGACACATGGTCGATTTCTGCTCAGATGACGAACGTTTGCTGGGGGTTGGTATAGTGCCCTTGGATGATCCCGAGTATGCGATAGCAGAGGCGGAGTGGGCGATCGACAACGAACTCAAAGCTATATGGG
>CACFPX010000006.1:0-82077 GCA_902568205.1 K189A clade bacterium
TGTTTTTAGATAGTCGGTACTCTATCTGCTTATGTGGCTAGGCCTGAGGCACTGATTCGCCTTTGAGAAACGCTGTTATCATGGAGTTGACGGTTTCGGGAGACTCTTGTTGGACCCAGTGGGACACCCCAGGCAGGTAGCGTATAGTGAAGTCTTCTACGTATCGCTCGGTTCCGTAGGTCGTTTCTTTTGATAAGGCGACATCTTCTTCTCCCCATATCATAAGTGTCGGTGTTTTTATGATAGGAAAATCTTCGTTTTTTGGTTTTGAGTTGGGGTTGTTTCGTATTAAAGCGCGGTAGTAGTTAATCATAGCGGTTAGAGCGCCAGGTTGATTCGCGTTGCGGCTGAATACCTCGGCAATTTCGGGAGGAAATTTCGTAGGATCCACAAAGGTATTGCGTATCATCTCTCCCACCCCTTTTGCGTTGTCCCTACCGAGTAGATACTCGGGTATTTTGGGTAGTTGAAAGAAAAAGACATACCAGCTTTTTTTCATTTGTTCCCATCCAAAGGCTTTCTGCATCGCCTGAGGATGAGGGACATTGCATATCACTAAGTGACTAAGAGGTAGCCGATCGGTGATCGCAAAGTGCCATGCGATAACCGCTCCCCAGTCATGAGCGATTAGAACTGTTTCCTTGCAGCCGCTCGCTTGGATGATGGCTGCAACGTCCTCAACGAGTAGGTCGAGACCATAGGCTGAAACGCCTTTTGGCTTTGAAGATTTCCCATAACCACGCAAGTTTGGGGCCCAGGCTTTGAAACCTTGCTGAGCGAGCACCGGCAACTGGTGCCTCCAGGAGAAGCTGTGTTCTGGAAATCCGTGGAGACATAGCGCTAGGCGGTCGCCATCGCCGCAGCAATCGATCTCGAATTCGAGATCGCCAATTTGCAAAACCTGCGTATCTATCCTGGGGTCTTTTAGTGAAGCTGGGACTATGTTATTCATCGAGTTTGAGTACTTTCCTGTTCAAGTGATTTGAAATACTGGATACCAGTTTTGCGGTATGTTCATCATGGTCATCTCGCCAGGCTTTATCCCAGGCGCTATGAATAGCAACGACAAGTTGTTCTCTTGGATCGACCCATATGAATTGGCCGAATATACCGGTTGCTCGATATGAGCCGTTGGGTCTGAGCCACCAGTAATAGCCGTAATAGCCGGCCCCCTCCGAAGGGCTTGTAGAGTCGAGCATCCAATTATCCGGGAGGCTACCGTTCCCTGGCGATAATTCCCCATGACGCAACGCGTACAAACCTAGTCTCGCGTAGTCTCTCAAGGTCGCGTTTAAGCAGCACCCTCCATACTCGACACCGTCGGCTTCGTCTAGCATCCAGTGAGCATCGGACTCCATACCGAAAGGCTCCCATATCTTTTTATGGAGATAGGTCGCCAGGTTATTCCCAATGGCGGCCCTGAGCACGGCGCCGGCCAGGTTGGTTTCCCCGGTGTTGTAGTTGAAGTGCGTTCCTGGTGGGTGCTGCTTTTTCAAGTTTCCCATGTATTCGATGAGATCCAGAATTTGTATTGGTGAACTAGCAACATCTGAATCGAGGTCTTCGTAATCTTCATTCCATTTCACGCCTGATGCCATTTGTAGAATATTTTTGATCGTGGTGTCTTTGTAGGCCCCTTCGCTTAGCGAAGGTAAATAGGTGGAAGCGAGGTCATTGACACTCTCTATGTAACCGTCTTTTATCGCAGCCCCATAAAGCATACTGACTACTGATTTTGCGACGGAAAAAGAAATCCATGTTTGTTTCTCATCGTGGCCCAGCGCGTATTTTTCAAAGACCAGCTCTCCATTTTTTAAGACGATGAGGCCTGCCGTATTGAGCTCTTCGAAATAATCGTCGATTGTCTTGAGCTGCTTTTGGTGGATATAGGTAAAGTCCTCAAGCCTGAGGTTTGCACTCCTTAAATCTAGTTTCTTTGAGGAGGCTCCGATTTTACGGGTGTGGTAAATTCGGTGAATGTTTGGGTATCCCTTAAGCTGTTGCTCGGGGGTCCAAGTCAAGAGACTCTTTGCTGACATCGACTCAAATGGATCAGCCGACCAAGAAAGGGCCCCATACAGGCATAAGATCCAAACACAGAAATGCTTCAACATCTTGATTTAGTCTCTCAATCAACTATCTAGTTGATGATTACTTTTTTTCGAAGGACTTGGCAATAGACTTATTGATTAAACTGACTAGAGTTTAGGTTTCTTCAATCGGTCGAAGACCAGTACACTAGTGCAGATAGCGTTGTGAGGAGAAAATAGTGTCAGATGGATTGAATCAACTGTCAGCGGAACTCTTTTATCGTAATCCGTTGCGCGTGGGTGAAGCCAAGCCAGCATTTGGTCTGGAAGAACCAGATCCAAGTAGGCCCGATCATGCTGGACATATGGCGCACATAGTGGATGGTCGCGATACAGCTACGTCTCTGGATCAGGAAGGCTTCAAGCTGATTGAACATTCATCCTCAGTGGTAGATTTTTATGATGATCAGTGTGTGCAAGATCAATACTATCCTGAGATCAAAGAGCTCGTTTCAAGGGAGAGTGGCGCGGCTTTTGTACAGGTCCTGTCTCACATTACGCGCAGTGAAGAACAGGCGCTTCAGGGCAAGCGTTTGGGCGCCCATCGATTGGTCCACAACGATTTTACTTCCAATTTAATAAAGGATGGATTTTTTGCCGCCCTGGAGGAGGAGGGTAAATACGACATGGAGAATGGTCGTATCTGTATATTTAATCTTTGGAGAAGGTTTGATGCAGATGGTCTTCACGCTCCGTTGGCGGTTTGTGATGCGTCATCCGTTAGAGAAGCGGAGCTGATTCCTACTGATCTGTGGAATTACGGGGACGAACAGGGGTTTGCCATTGAGATCTACCAGAGTAGCCACAACCCTGAACATCGCTGGTTTTATTTCCCGAAAATGCATAAGGAAGAGGTCTTAATGTTCAAGACCTACGACTCTGCCATGAGCCCATTTATGCCGACTTTGCATAGTGCCTTCGATGACCCTGAATGTCCCGAAAGGGCGAGCTTGCGAGAGAGTATCGAAGTCCGTGTGATGTGCCTTTATGCCTAGAACACCTGCAGCGGCTGACTGGTTGGTTTTGCTGTGAACTGGTTTAGTAGGGGACTATCAGCGGATCTGACTAATGATCCAGAAGGAACCCTGAGACCTAAAGAGTTTTTTAGTTTATACGCGCGCACGTGGCCGTACATGAAGTCTCAGCTCGTGCACTTGTTTTTTTGGGTGATCGCCGTTTTGCTGATCGAAGCGCTCTTTGTCGTTTCAATGCTCATCGGTTCTGATCTGTTCAATAATAAGGTGATCGAAGCTGAAAAATTAGAGCCTCAACAGGCAAAGATGTTGTTTCTGACCGATGACTACATCGGAGATTTTTCAGAAGACGAGTTCTCTGAGTCTCCGGATCTGTCGACAAAGTCTAGCGAATCGCTTGACTCTAATCTTGACCATAAACTCAGCCAATCACAGCGAAGGGAGGTTTTTGACAGACTACTTATCCTTTTTGGTATTGCGGGCATTTTATTGTTCGCTTTGATGCCGATAGCGGCTTATTACCGTGTCTGGATACTCCAACGTATTAACCAGGCTCTTCGCGTGAGAATGGTCAGTAATGCAGAACATTTGTCCTTGAAATATCACGATCATGCTCGTGCAGGGGATTCGATTCATCGAATTTATCAGGACAGCGCGATGATCACGTCTGTCGTTGAGCAGATTATCATCAACCCTATCATTGGCTTGGGGCAAGTATCCTTTACATTGTTTGTCCTTTTTTTGTTTAGTCCGAGACTCGCACTGGTATTTTTGCTTGCCGCAGTTCCTATTCTTTTACTGATTGGCTGGTTTACCCCCAGGTTACAGATTCGATCTCGTGTTGCCAGAAGGTCAAACAGTGCGTTGGTATCTCGTATTCAAGAAGTTTTCTCCAGCTTAAAGGTAATAAAAGCAAACCGTTCTGAAGTGGCCGTTCAAAGATGGTTCGATGAAGCTTCGACTCGTGCAATCGATGGGGCTTTTTGGGTAAGAGCTGAATGGATCACTATGCGAACCCTGATCGCGGTCTTTGTTTTGGCGGTTGTCATTTTTTGCGAGTATCTCATGGCTGGGTGGGTAATTAGCCAGGAGGAAACCTTTTTGGTGGGGGTTCTGGGCCTGGTGGGGTTCACGGTTTGGAATCTGGGGGCTTACCAGTCTGCGCAAGGACGCATGGAAGGCGAGATGGTCGAAAACGGAATCTGGATCGTGGGTATCTGGGGCATCCTGCAAGATATGGCAATAGGCTTGGAAAGGGCCTTTTATTTATTAGAGTTAGAGGCGGAGGTCCGAGATGCGCCTGACGCCAAGAGCTTCCCGGCAGATTTTAATCAAATCCATCTCTCTGATTTGGGTTTCTCGTACGAAAACAGCAAGCTTCTGTTAGACGGCCTCGATCTCGATCTGAAGGTGGGTACTATAACGGCCCTCGTCGGGGAGACTGGCTCTGGAAAATCGACTCTTGCTAGTTTGTTGCTTAGGCTTTATGACCCTGATCAGGGATCGATTACCATTGACGATCTCGACATTCGGTCGATACGTGTTGCGGAGATCCGAGCGAATATCGCGATCGCTTTGCAGCAAAACCCGCTTTTTTCTAAAAGCGTCTCCGATAACATCGGCTATGCCTGTCTCGAAGTTGATCAGGCTAAGATAGAAGAGGCCGCCAAAATTGCTCTTGCACATGATTTTATTACTCAAATGCCTCAGGGCTACGAAACTGAGTTGGGCGAGAGAGGTGCAAAACTATCCACGGGGCAGAAGCAGCGACTATCGATTGCACGCGCCTTGGTCAGAGACACCCCAATATTAATTCTAGATGAGCCCACCGCTTCTCTGGACGCCGAAACTGAAATCACTGTCTTGGAAAATATTCGACGGTGGGGCGCCAATAGGGTGATCGTCTTAATCACTCACCGATTGTCCACGATACGTCGTGCGGACCAGATCGCAGTTCTTCGCGACGGCAGGATAGTGGAAGCAGGTGAGCACGAAGACCTGATGAGGTCGCCAGAAGGATATTATCGAAGCATAGTCAACATCGATTCGGAAGAGTCTGGAGCATGAAAAGTCAGCGTTACGACGATCGAATAGACGCTGACACAAGAATCTCGAATCTAGAAGTCATTGGTCTCGTAGGACGCAGTCTCCGATTCTTGTGGCCCCTGCGTCGCCTGGCCTCGTTGAAGTTCGCATTAATGCTTTTGTCTTTAGTACCTCTGTTTTTCTACCCGTTTTTACCCAAAATTATTGTAGATCACGTGATTCTTGCGAGGTCCTTCGATAGCACGGAAATTCCATTTCCCCCTCATATTGAACCATTTATCAGTTTCTTGTCTGGAAAGACGCCAATGGAAATCATGGTCTCGGTAGTCGTCTTTGGAGTAGCTCTACTCTTATTATTCAGTAAAACCAAAACGGAAATCGAAGTCGCAATGGCACAGGGCGAAGACAGTGCTACTCAGTCAGAAAACGCAATGAATGCGGGGCACGGTAATTCAGGATCTCTTCTGGGTGTTTTGGAGGCTCTGATACAAGTCCGGATATCTCAGGGGCTGACCAATTTACTTAGGACACGGCTATTTAAGCACATGAGCCGTTTGCCAATGACAACGTTTAATGACCAGAGGACTGGCGATACCATCTACCGAGTGATGTACGACTCGCCCATGATACCTGGACTGTGTTATCAAATTCTATTCTATCCCTTGCTCCTGATCTTAAGTTCTTCAATCTCTATTTATCTTTTGTATTTTAGTTACTCGGACGTGTTACCAGAGATTGTTTTTAGCGCGGCCTGCCTGGTCCCTATTGCGCTTATTATAACTATTCCCTTGTCGGCGTTGGCCCGTCATCTCCAACAAGATAGCCGATCGGCGGGAAGTGCAACTACGAATTCGATGGAAGAGAGTCTCAGTCAGATTGAAGCAGTACAAAGTCTCGGTGGCATGACAAAGGAGATCGAGGAGTTTTCCAGTAGAAGCCAGGAGTCTTATCTGAGATTTAGATTGATCAAGATTCTGGAAATAGCTTTAGTGTTTTTGAGCCTGATGTTGATAGTTGCGTTGTTGTTTTACGGTGCAAGAGTAGTCGGTAACTTGATAATAGACGGTGTGATGAGCCCCGGTGACTTCTGGGTGATTGGAGGCCTAATCTTTCAGCTAGGTGGGGCCGCGTTTTCGATAGGCGCTATCTGGATCACAATTCAAGGGAACGTGGCAGCCGTGCGCCGAGTTTTCTTCTTTTTTGATCTGGAGACCGAGGAAGAGCGAGCCGACCAGACCACCTTTAAGACCTTTGAGCGTTCGATCGAATTTGATGATGTCTCGTTTTCTTATCCGGGTGGCTCTAGGGTCATCAGTAATTTTACTACGACAATGCCCAAGGGAAAGCTGATCGCTATGGTGGGGCCCACCGGTAGTGGAAAGACTACGCTTGCTCAAATGGTGCCGGGCTATTTGATTCCTACTTCCGGACGAATCCTTATTGATGGGGTCGATTTGAGACAGGTTAATCTGGATAGTCTAAGAGAGCAGGTGAGTTATGTGTTTCAAGAACATCTGTTACTTTCCGAGTCCATCAGAGACAACCTGTTATTAGTAAATCCTAAAGCGGAGCATCATCAAATTCAGCAAGCCCTCGAAGTGTCTGGATCGATTGATTTTGTCAAGGGTTTGCCGAATGGTCTTGATACGGTGTTAGGCAGGTCGGGCGATACCTTGTCTGTTGGCCAGCAGCAAAGACTCAGTATTGCTCGGGGGCTTTTACGGGATACACCGATACTGATTTTGGATGAGCCCACGGCTTCCCTAGACCTAGTCACAGAACAGACGCTCATCAACAATTTACTTGATAAGCTATCCGATCGACTGGTTATTATTATTGCCCACCGGCTGTCGACTATTCGTATGGCCGATGAAATATTGTTTTTTAACGACGGAAGGCTTGAAGATAGCGGCACTCATGAAGAATTGATTTCGAAGGACGATGGTCCCTACCGACAGTTTGTGGAATTGCAGAGAGGATAGGCTCGGCTGCGCTGGAGCTTTAAATCGCCTTATCGAAAACCTGTATAATTAAAAACTAATTAATGGTTCATGGAGTATCCTGAATGAGTGTGATGGTGACTTTGGAGATTCCCGTACATAAGGAAAAGTTAGAAGGGTTTCTTGATGTGCTCAGAGAAGCATTGAAAGAAACTCGGGTCTACGAAGGTTGTCAAAAGGTGGAGACCTTTGTTGAGATGGAGACGGGGAATGTCGTGTTGGTGGAGCTTTGGGAGACGGCTGAGCACCAGCAAGCCTATCTTAATTGGAGGATCGAGACAGGTCTTACAGAGGCGTTTAGCGATTTTTTGGCGGGTGAGCTGAAACCTCGAACCTTCGTTATAAGGGACGATGTCTAAAGTTGGTCTTTTTCTAAAATACGGTAGAGATAACAAATGGATAGTAATAACGAATTTTTCCAACATTTTGCTGAGCAGCCCTTCCATAAGTACCTAGGGATGACAATCGAGGAGACCTCTACTGATTATGCGAGGCTTCGTTTAAAGAAAACCGAAAGCACGCCCTCCGGTATAGGCGGAAGCGTTAATGGAGGGGTGATTGCGACTTTAGTTGACATAGCCGCTTTGCCCGCTGTGTTCAGTAATATGAAAGAGGGTTCCCAGGCTGGTGGTACTGCGGATTTGCAGGTTACGTTTCTGAGACAGGCTCAGGGAGAGTGGATTGATGCGGAAGCGACAGTCATAAAAAGAGGAAGAAACCTGTGCACCATCGAAGTGAACGTAATCAACAACCAGGGCGTGTTGTGCGCAAAAGCGCGCGTTCTCTATGCGCTTAGGTCTTCTTCTTAACTAGATTAATAAAAGGCTCAGGCTTTACCTTCGATATGGTACAGCTTGTTGTATATGCTCCAATCACCTTCCAGCTTCACCATAGATAGAGTATCTAAGAACGTTTGCCCTAAATAATCGTCTCGAACTCGAGCGACAGCAGTTTCTCCAGCTATTTCGATGCTTACTATTTCTAGGCGAGCGGGCTCTCCTTTTGCTTTTGGGGAAGGTTGCTGGCTGGCCACAAATTTTCCGAAGGCTTCTCTGGTCATTTCCGAGAACGAGCCGCCAAAATTCCCGCTGATCATGGCGCTAGGATGAAACGCCTTGTCTACTTTTTCAGAGTCAGACTCATACATACTGTCAAAATACACCTGAACGGTTTGTTCGATCTGTTCTTTGTCGTTACTCATGTCTAAGTCCTAAGTCCTAAGTTCTTTTGAATCAGTTAATCCTATCAATCATTTTACAGTTTGGACATTGACGCGCTCTTCATGAACTTATCCATGTTAGTACCACCACTAGTCGGGGTCGCTGTTCCATAAAAAAGATCTTGTCCGAGTAGGCTCAATATTTCTGGAGAGGCGTTGCCTACGTATTCTTCGTCTTCTAGGAGATATCCGTAATCATCAATTGGCTGGGTGTAGAGTCGTTGGTATGTAGCGTGAAGAACCGTGCGAGTCCCAGGGATCGTTCGAGCTCCGGAAGCGTGCCACACTGATCCGTCCCATACGGCGACGGACCCTTTTTCAACTTCAATGGGTATCGTGACTGGATTTTCCAGCTCTTCGCTCGTCGGATGACGTCGCAGGCTTTGAGATCCTGGTACGATGGTGGTGGCGCCCCCTTCCGCGGTCATGCCTTCGCATGGAATGCAAAAAGTGAGCAAAAGATTATGTTCAGGAAAGGGGGCGGGCATCCAGTTTTGGTCTGCATGGAGGCCAAGAGCGGGCATTCCTTCTCTTTTAATAGAGCCAATAAATTGACCAGCTCGCATGCCCTTGCCAACGCTGACCTCCGTAAGTGCTAAAATCTTTGGTAGTGTTGCGACTCGATCTACAACGGGATGACGTCCCAACAGCATGGACGCTGTGTAGCCCTTTGTGGGCCCCTCAGTTTGTTCAGAAAAAGTGTGAATTACCTCTCTTAGATCATCCATGAGTTCAGGTTCACAGACATTTTTCACGACCGTATAGCCCTGATCTCTGAGCTCGTTGACGTTCGTCCACAGATCTAGTTCATCTACAGTAGGGGTTAGTTCCTCGGAAACCTCATAAGGTCCCAGGGTTCTCTGTGAGTAACGCTCGATTCGATCTTCTCGTGAATTTGACTGTTCTGCTTCGCTCATGACGTCTCCCTAATCTTTAATAGACAACCATATCCAGTAGTCTTGGATCTTGTCTATCGGTATCAAGAATTCTAATTAACCCATTAGTGTCTTTTGTGTTCGACTAACCTAACCCTTCCGTTTTTTGCATGGCAGGAACGCCTTCTTCCAATCCAACCCAGTTTTGTTTGCTGCTGCACCATACGTGGAACTGGGGAGCAAAAGAAGAGGTGTCATCCATTGTTCCTGTTTTAATGAATAATACGTCCGGAGAGTCAGGGACGGCGGAGTAGATTGGTGATCCGCACTCGCCACAAAAATGGCGCTCGACTGTGTTCCCAGTATCGGTCTCGGAGTCTTTATAAATTTTCATTCTCCCTGAGTTCAAGACGAAGTCATTTTTCGCAACTCCCGCAAGAGTCGAAAACGCTGAACCCGCCTGTCTCTGACAATTCTTGCAGTGACAGACTCCAGTCATCATGGGTGGATTTTTTAGTTCGTATGTAACGATGCCACAAAGGCATTGACCAGTTAAGCTCATAGATTTTCCCCTCAAAAAACCTTTTGGACATGCTAGTTTAATTTCTTGTTATGACAACTCTTTTCTCTTTCAAGGAAGAGAATTCTTTACTTGAATATATTGGTCGATATGACAGATTAGGCGTTTAATATTTGACGAAAAAAGGAAATCTGATGCTAAGGTTGCTCACCTGCCTTACTTTACTATTTTTGTCTTCTAGTGGGTTTTCTGTGGGTCCTCCGGCTCCGATGAGTCAGGCTGAATTTGATTCGCTGATGACAGAGGTATCGAATTGGGGCCGTTGGGGTGAAGAGGATCAATTGGGAACGCTCAACACGATTACAGCGCAGAAGCGGATTGATGCTGCTGGCCTGGTAAGTGAAGGCGAATCTGTGTCTTTGGCTCTCCCGCTGAATACGGTATCTGACCAAGTGAATCAAAAACCCTTTGTTCATGAGAGTTTTATTTTTGGCGGTGCGGAAATGGAAGAACTGGGCATTAATTCCGAGGACGCAGCTCAGGCGGCAGGGGATATTTATAAAATTGATTATCACGGTTTCGGGCATTCGCATTTGGACGGTATTAACCACTTCGCATATAAGGGGAAGATGTATAACGGCTACCCATTTGATAATCAGGACGGTAAAGGCTTCATGAATCTTGGAATCGACAAGATAGGAAAGGCCGGAGTGTTTACCCGTGGTGTTTTAGTCGACATGCCGGTTTTTTTGGGTAAGAAGTATATGGAGCCAGGTAACGCTATCACCATCGAAGATCTCGAAGCGTGGGAGAAAGCATCTGGAATCACTATATCGGCCGGGGATGTACTACTGGTGCGAACGGGTCGCTGGCATAGGGTGCGAGACAAGGGACAATGGAATTTTGTTCAAAAGGCGGCTGGTATGCACGCTTCTGTTGCGAAATGGCTTAAAGAGCGCGACGTTGCGGCTATTGGGTGTGATGGCGTGTCGGATGTTATGCCTTCTGGTGTAGGTGCTCGATTGAATCCACTACACGAATTAGTGATTGTCGGTATGGGGATGCCTATTTTTGATAATCTTGATTTAGACCGACTTTCGATGACGGCGAGAATTAAAGATCGATCGACATTTTTGTTTGTGGCTGCGCCTTTGAAAGTGGTTGGTGGTACTGGGTCTCCGTTGAATCCGATGGCCATTTTTTGATAGCTCACGGTTGATTTTTTTATTGCGCGATTTTTTGCTGCATAAGTGCTCTGGCGCGCGCCTCGTCGATACCAAACTCGGAGAGGATATCGCGAGTATGCTGTCCTAGCTCAGGAGAGCAATGAAAGATCTCTGAGGGTGTCTCACTGAACCTGGCCGGTGGTCTTGCCTGTCGCATTGGCCCCGCAAAGGGGTGATCAAATTCCCAAATGGAATCCATGGCTTTAACCTGGGGGTCATCAAGTACTTCTTCTCGGGAATTGATTTTTGAAAAGGGAACGTCTTCGCGCTCCAGAGCTATTAGCATTTCTTCTGTTGTGAAGGTTTCAAAGGCACTGTTGATGGTGTTTGTTAGTTTCTCGGTATCGACCGCCGAGTCGACATAATAACTAGGATCCTCGAGTAGGTTTGGTAAATCTAGTGCTCTGAAGAGGCCCATCCACTCGTCCGGTTGGACGGGCATTGTGCAAACATAGCCATCTTTGGTTTTTCGAACCATATTGGTATGCGTGTGCGGTGATTCAGGCGGGACTTCGTCGCCAACAAAAGCATAGTGCCTCATGTTGTCTGGCCATAGGAAGAACAGGGCGGCATCAAGCATTGCAACGTCAATTCTCTGTCCCAGTCCAGTTTGAGATCGACTGTATAGGGCTGATGAGATCGCTTGTGCGCTTACCAGCGATGTGAGCTTGTCACAGATCAGGGTGTTAACCATGATCGGGCGTTCTTTTGAGGGGTCTGACTGCAGGGTAGCGACTCCAGAGATAGCTTGAATGATTGCGTCATAGACTCGTCGCTTTGCGTAAGGGCCAGATTGCCCGACCCCGTTTATTGAAGCGTAGATGATTCCTGGGTTGATGCTCTTCATGGTTTCGTAGTCGAATCCCAATCGATCCATAACGCCTGGTCGAAAGTTTTCGACAATGACGTCGGCGGATGCCAGCATTTCTTTGAGTAATGACTTGCCTTCTTCGGTACTCAGATCAATAACAATTGAACGCTTGTTACGGTTCAACATGGAGAACATTCCGCTAACACCGTTGCGCTCAACATCGAGTGCCTGGCGCATAAAATCCCCCTCTGGCGATTCAATTTTGATTATATCCGCCCCCTGATCACCCAGGATTGTGGTACAGATTGGCCCAGAATAAATAGTGGTCAGGTCGAGTACCTTAACTCCATCAAGTGCACCAGCCATGTTTAAACTCCCTCCAAGAAGACTTTGATTGAACTATTGATTACAGGTTTTAGTCAACTCTATGTTGTTGAAAGAAGCCGTAGTTATTGCGCCCATAAACAAGTGTTTGTATGGTTCACGGAACCTTCTGGTTTATAGTTTTGTAGAGCCTTTTCAAATTTGTAGGGCTTTTGGCAAAGAGAAAGACCCAATTAATCAACGAGGTGCATTTGCGTGAGTAGTGGGCCACTCGAAGGATTTAAAATATTAGACCTGTCGTCAGTTGTGTCTGGGCCCATGGCCAGTGTGATGCTTGCTGATCAGGGAGCCGATGTAGTCAAAGTAGAGCCGCCAGGCTGGGGGGATGGAATACGTCGTCTTGGCGCTTCACGAAATGGTCTGTCATCGATCTACGCCATGATCAATCGCAATAAACGTTCATTGGCTCTGAATTTTAAACATCCCAGAGGGAAAGAGCTCTTGATTAAACTGGTCGCACAATCGGACGTGCTCTTACAGAATTACAGGCCCGGAAAATTGGACCGCATCGGTCTAGGCTATAGCGATTTGAAAAAGGTAAACAAAGACCTCGTTTACACCTCTATTAGTGGTATGGGATCCGTTGGACCCTATGCTACCCAACGAGTTTACGATTATGTGATACAGGGTCTTAGTGGCGTGCTCGATGCTCAGGCAGAAGGGAACGATCTTAAAATGGTCCGGACCATTATCTACGACAAGGTTACCTCGCTATTAGCATCTCAAGCGATTACGGCTGCTTTATTGGCGAGAGAGAGAGGTCAGGGTGGGCAGCATGTCGAGCTTTCAATGCTCGACGGTGCGGTCTACTTTAATTGGCCTGATCTAATGTGGAATTACAGTTTTAAAGGTCAGGGTGTGCAGTTTGCGGGAGACCTGGCAGATATCTATGAAGTCAGTAAGACCAGTGACGGCGCGATTGTCTCTAATTATCTGGGCGCCGATACCTCGAATTATGAGACTGAGCAGCTAGTGAATTTGTTGGTTGAAAATGAGATACCCGTTTCAAGAGCTAATCGTCGAGAGGACGTATTAACTGATCCCCAGATCGGCGCCTCGGGTATTATCGAAGAGATTGAACATCCCAGAGGCGGTCCAATGTTACTGCCGAGAAGCCCCGCAAAGTTCAGTGCGTCATCGGATATGCCGAAAAAACCCTCTGCCGAACTCGGACAGCACACCTATGAGGTACTGAAAACAGTTGGTCTGGAGCTTGCTGAAATGAAGGAACTCGCGCGTATGGGTGTGATAGGCTAACGGCGATTGGAGACCCTTCCAACAAAAAAGCCCCTTAACGGGGCTTTTTTTAAGAGTTAAGGATTCTAGTCTATCCTCTGATGAATTCCCGAATAACACTGCCTGGTCGAGCGTCCGTGTATTCGCAATTCTCTATCACTACTTTCCCGCCTACGATTGTGGCGTCATAGCCCTTACTTTTGACAATGTACCTGCCGCCGTTGTGGGGGAGGTCATTCACGTACTCGGGCTGGCATGATCTTAAATTTTCGTAGTCGATGACGTTGATATCGGCGTGCCAGCCTTCCTTCAGCATGCCTCTCTCCTTTAAACCAAGGATTTCGGCCGACTTCCCTGAGATGCGGTGAACCGCCTCGGGCAGAGTGTAAACGCCGTGCTTGCGAGTTAACTCACTGAGTAGAATCGTAGGAGAATCTGTATCAGTGAAAATTCCCACATGCGCGCCCGCGTCGCCTAACATTGGGACGACCTGAGGTAATCGCATGTAGTTCCATTGGTTTTCAAGGTTTCCGCCGAAGGCCCAGAAGTTGAAAAACTCTTTACCTTCCGAAGCAAGGAGACGCTCAACATACACTTCCACTACATCTTTACCAGCCTCTTCAGCTAACTGACCGAGGTTGGCCTTTTTATAGAGGTCCAGATTAGGTCGATCTTCTAGCCCAAATGGGTGAAGCATATGCGCAATGTCTTTCAGGCTTCCTTCCGCTATACCATCGCTAATCAATTTTTTGCGTGTATTTTCATTTCTTAGCGCGTCGACTCGATCAGCGATTGTTGGTAAAGCCATGAGCTCTTTCCAGGAGTCACAAGTTCGTGTGAAAGGAGAAAGCTGAGCTAGGCCAAAGAACGCGCCGCTTGGCCTTGTATGACAGATTGACGCTAATCGCTTACCGCCTTCATTCTGTTCTTCGAAGAAATCGCGCCAGTGTGACACACCGCCATCTCCATTAGGTCCTGTGCCTCCTGAGAACAAGACCTGACAACCTAGTTCTGTTCCTTGTCGGAACATTTCTTTTTCTGTCTCGAAGCGTGTCGCCATGTCGTTGGCTGATTGAAACAGAGCGCCAGTACCACCGCCTTCGATGACAGCTCTTTGTATGGCCTGTGTTTCTCTCAGGTCTGCCCAGGTTCCCGGAGTACAGCGTCCATCGGGGACGGTATGCTGTAGAAAGCGGGAGGTTGAAAACCCTACTGCACCTTCTTCTAGGGACTGCTTGACCATTTGAGTAATGTGCTCGAGTTCTTTGTCGTCTGGCTGGACGCCTTCGTCCATGCTTTTATCGCCCATAGCTTCGAGTCGAACTGCCGAGTGGCCTACAAGGCCTACAACATTAAGTGCAGGGTTTAGCGTCTCAATGCAGTCAAGATACTCACCATATGACTCCCAATTCCAGGGGAGGCCATCCATGATGGCGTCGGCCGCAATGTCTTCGACTGCTTCCATTAGTTCGGCAAGGTACCTGTGATTCTTCTTGGTAACAGGCGCGAAAGTTACTCCACAGTTGCCAATAAGAGCTGTGGTAACGCCGTGATAGGAGCTGGAACTCATCTGAGGATCCCATCCCACCTGGGCGTCGAGGTGAGTGTGTAAGTCCACAAAGCCAGGCGTAACGATTCTGTCGGTGGCATCAATGGTTTTTGCAGCCTGTTCGCCTGTCAGGTCTCCAATTCTGCTTATCTTTCCGTTATCGATCGCAACATCTGCTTTGAATCCATCAGCGCCGCTTCCGTCGACAACGGTACCCCCGCTTATAATCATGTCATGGGACATTTTGACTCTCCTCCTCATTTGTCTGGTGAAGCGTTGGGTCTGCCAGTAGGCCCAACAATCTACTACTAGGGTGGAATTCTAATCGTTTGAGCAGTTTTTTCAAATTAGGCGATCGCTAGGTGACATACATTTTTTCTTATAGTTCTCGAAAATTATACTTCTCTTGAAGATAGGCTATATTCTCTGAGTTATCGTCAGAGATGCGTATCACTAATTCAGGAACAGAAAGGAGCCGCAATGGAAGTTGTCAATAAAGTAGTACCTAATTCTGAACAGATGGAGGGCTTCGCGAAACCCGGTCCAGAAGGACCGATATACATGGTTAATCTTCTAAAGTTCAAAGAGAAGGCGGTCTATGAGGATGGCAGGCATACGGAACTGAGTGGCAGAGAGGCTTACGGTCTATATGCCCAGGGGGTTAGCAAACTACTTGAGGATGTTGGAGGCAAGATTGAGTTCAATGGGCAAGTCGAGCGGCTTATGCTTGGAGAGGTCGAAGAGCTCTGGGACTCAGTGGCTATAGCTATGTATCCATCTCGTGCAGCTATGCTGGAAATGATGATGACTGATGGGATGAAGGAAATCTCTGCTCACAGAGCCGCTGGTCTACAAGGACAATTGAATATCGAAACGACTTTGAATCAATTAAAACCAGAATAATAAACCTATGAAATAGCGTACCGTGTGATGATCAACTCACCTCTTTCCAGATTACGCCGGTTTTTATGAATTCCTCGATTTGGATGCTTTGGTAGCCCAACTCGTCAAGAATCTCTTCCGAATGTTGTCCACCCGTCGGGGCAGCTTTCAGGTGGCTGACACCGCAGCTGAACAGTGCAGTGGGCCCATGCCGTTTATAGTCGCCCCATTCGGGATAGGTTGAGTTTTTGGTCAAGTTCATCGACTGGGCTTGTTCGTCTTCTAACCAAAATAGGGAGGGGGGCAGCCCGTCCGCTCTAACGCAGCCGATTCCTTTGTAAGCCAGAAGCTCCTCCCATTCAGAGGCTGAGCGTGTTTTGAATAAAGCCTCTAGTTTGGCAGTAACAGTGTTCTCTTCCATCTCGCTCGGAGAAAGCTGACTACAATCGATGCCAGCCTTGCCTAAGATTTCAAGGAACCGGGCTTTCTCTCGATCGGTTACCAAAGCTAGAAAAATCCACTCATTATTATCACATTGGTAGAGTCGGTAGGTTGGATTGAGCCCGTGCATAAGATCATCGGTGAGGGCTCTTGGTTTTTTCCCTGGATAGTTCAAGAAGTCATCATGATTGGCGTAGGCGTTAGCTCCAAACATATCCATGAATATTTGTTGTCCCTCGCCTGTTGTTTTTCTGGCCATCAGTCCGAGCATCACGGAGGTGCAAACAACCATAGCTGTGTTTGGATCGGGATTGACCTCATTGGCTCGCATGAGACGTTTGGTCCATAGTCTCAAGTTCTCCATGTCCTGAACTTCAGAAGGGAGTTTTTCTCCCATCTGATACACCACTCCGCCCATCGCGGCTCCTGGGATAGGGTGAGTGCTAGGTCTGAGCGCGCCGGGACCGTCAGGGCCATAACCATTGCTCTGTAGGTAGATGATTGAAGGATTTAACTCGCTTACTTTGTCGTAACCTATTCCCAGTCGCTCTGGGACTCCTGGGCGAAAATTATGTATTAAGACGTCTGCGGATTTGATGAGATCGAGGACGATTTGTTTTCCCTCGTCGGACTTCAAATTTAGTCCGATGCTTCTCTTGCCGCCGTTGACCCGTGCTGATCCCAGACCCATTAACAGGCCTCTGAAAGGATCACCCCCCACCGGTTCTATTTTAATGACTTCTGCTCCCATGTCTGCGAGAAAGGAAGACCCAAGAGGTGCTGCGATAATGGTCGCTATCTCTACGACCTTGATTCCGTCTAGGGGCGGCTGGACTGAACCAGAGTTCTTGGGTTTTTGCCGGGGATCAGACAGCCATTGCTTGACTAGTTCGCTGTTCTTATTGATCTCAGGGCCCGGGGTGCCTGGGGTTTTGGTGAGTCTTGCTAGAGGTCCTAATTGCAGCCCGCCATCACTGCGCTCTACAACGTGCCCGTTAGCTTTGATGTCTGGGTCGTGGATCGCTTGCTGGGTCGTTTGGTATGTGGTGGCGACCACCCCACCATTTTCAATGCATGAATCTATCCACTCAGAGGCAGGTTTTTCCTGGATGCGCCTTAGCATTCGCTCGCGAAATGCTTCGTGTTTTTCGGGATCTAAAAATAAGAGCTGCTTGGGCTCAAACTCTGGATCAACGAGAATATCAGTCAGATCTGAAACTAATAGAAAATTATCAAAGAGATGAGGCAGCAGATTGCCAAATTGCACCCATTTACCATCGCCAGCCTGAGTAGGGTGGTAGTAGAGTGACGGCATCGGTACTTCATTGCTATCGGCGAGGGCAAACATATCGGCAAATTTCTCGGGGAATTGGGCTCCAATCATGATTCCCATTTCGTACGGAAGCATGCCCTGTAACAGACTGGTCTCGATCAGCCTGCCCTCACTTAAGTCTTCCTTCTCAAGAAGTGCTGCTAATATCCCGGAAGCCGTTGATTGAGCACATGCGTGAATTCCGACTTGTAGAGCAGAGAAGACAGGACCAGGGCGATCGACGATTCCAGAAAACACCTGCATTCGGCCTGCTGCGGCCGCTATAAGATGTTCATAGCCAGGGTAGTTTGCTTTGGGTCCTTTTGAACCGAATCCTGTTATGTGTGAGAAAATAAGGTGTGGGTGCTTTTGTTTTAATTGGTCGTAGGTCAACTGCTTTTTTTCTAGAGCTGCAGTTCGCCAATTACAAACAAGTACGTCACTCGCAGAGCAAAGTTCATGGAAACTGTTGAGGTCATTTTCCTTATCGAGGTCGAGCTCGAGACAGGTTTTGCCTCTGCGCCACATGGGCGAAGCCGGTAAATCTAAAAGAGGGTCTTCAGGTGGTCCATCGATCACGATGACCTCGGCGCCAAAATCAGCCAGAATCATCGTGGCGAGGCCTCCGGCTGGACCCCCGCGTAAGGTCCAGTATTCGTATTCCCTCTAGTGCCTTTGTCAAATGACTCCCCTACAAAATGACAACCGTTTCATATTAAAAGATAGCAACAATTAGTAGGAACACCAAAGGTCTTTTTAGAACCGGGATGCGATGTGTGATATCTGATATGCTTCGGGTGTTATGTAAAGGAGGAATTATGTACGAGCACATTCAATATGATGTTTCTGATCCTGTAGCAACCATTACGTTGAACAGGCCAGATGCACTTAATGCGATTACTGGAAGAATGCAGGCTGAGCTTAAACATGCTCTGGCAGCAGCAGAACAAGATGAATCTGTTGTGGGTATCGTTCTTACTGGAGCAGGTAAGGGTTTTTGCGCTGGAGCAGACATCGGCGGCTTGCAGGCCACAGCTTCGGGCGAGCGGGGCGCCGCAGAAGATTTAAGCCAGTTTGAGGCTAACCCTGGTAACCCGGTCATGGGTGAGGATTTTGAGGTAACCTTTTCCTATATCCCGACTATTCGTAAGCCGTTGATCGCTGCGATCAATGGAGCCTGCGCAGGGTTAGGATTTGTATTTGCTTTGCTGTGTGACATGCGTTTCGTAGAGCGCCAGGCAAAGTTTACCAGCGCCTTCGTTAATAGAGGATTGATAGCGGAGCATGGGTCTAGCTGGGTGTTGCCGCGCTTACTGGGCACTTCAAGAGCTTTGGATTTATTGTGGAGTGGCAGAAAGTTTACTGGGGAAGAAGCAGATCGTTTAGGTCTTGCAGATCGATTGTGCGACGAGGGGTCTTCAAAACAACAGGCTAGCGACTATATTAAGATGCTCGCCGAGACAGCGTCACCCCAATCAATCAAAGTCATAAAGGCTCAAGTTTATCGTCACTTGAATATGAACCTGGGACCCGCTATGACAGAGAGCAATGAATGGATGGCCACTTCGCTCAAAGGCGATGACTTTAAGGAAGGGGTAAGCTCTTTTGTCGAGAGACGTCCGCCTAACTTTAAGCGGGTAACCGAGTAGCGCGTTTTATAAAAGTTGACCCCAAGTGATTTCTTGGGGTCAATCTTCTTAGTAATTTTTTGACTACCACCTTCGGGGATATCCGATCGCAGACAAAAACCTCTTTAAGGAAATGAATTTTCTTTTATTTGGGGCTGTGTCCTTTGCTTTTTTTGCGACTTTCCCCCTCTCTTTGGTGTTCAGCTTTCTGGTCTTGGGAGTTGATAAAACGAAACAGCTACTCTTCGCCCTTCTAGAAGAGTTTTTGCAGACTTTGCTGATTATGTTGTTTGCTTTGGCGACCTTGTTCTGGGCGATTTACTCCTATGTCTGGCCTTGGTTTGTTGGGTTATTTGGCTAGCCAGCGTATAGCGACCGAGATTGGTTTAGCCTCAGTCATTATTTTGATTAAACACAGGGTCGCGTTTCTCAAGGAATGCACGCATTCCTTCTTGAGAGTCGGGCGTGCCTCTGTTTTCTAGAACGGCTTTTTTTTCTGCTTCGATCAGTTCTGTCAAAGTTTTTTCTCTACCGTCTACTATTACTTTCAACATACTCCTGACCGCTTGTGCGGGCATATCGGATAGTGTCTGAGCAAGCTCCAGTGCCTTCTCTTTAAGTTGACCGATTGGCCATACTTCATGAACCAATCCGATTCTAAAAGCTTCTGGGCCGCTGATTTTTTTAGCTCGAAGAATCATATCTAAAGCATGGTGTTCTCCCACACATCTGGTCAGTCTGGCGCTACCGCCCCAGGCGGGTACAGCCCCAAGATCGAGTTCCGGTAGACCGATTTGCGCGTTCTCTTGCGCGGCAAGTCGAAAGTGACAGCCCAATGGAATTTCTAGGCCTCCTCCCAGACAATAACCAAACAGCGTCGTTACCCAGGGCTTTCCCATGGTCTCTATTGAGCGGATGACTCTGAGTCGCTGCTCAAAGACAGCAGCTGCACTTCCCATTCGTTCGATGCCTTCGGGGAGTTGTTTGAGGTTCATTCCAACTGAAAAGTTTTCTTCGCCAGCCGAGGTGAGCAATACAGCACGAATTTCAGCGTTGCTGGAAATTTCGATAACTTGCTGTTCCAGCTCATCCATAAAGTTTAGTGACATTCGGTTGAACGGTGGGTCATTGAGCGTGAGCTTGGCGACAGCGCCTAAATGTTCTACTAATAACGATTCGCTCATGAGTCTTGCCTATTAAATTAAAAAGAAAAGAATCTAGCCTTTGTAAGCTATTCGTCAACTTTTATTATTGCAGTTCCATGAAGGGATAACCCAAGAGTCAGTTCGAGGTTGCTTGGTATGCTTGTTGTTAAAGATGAACAAAATCAGTTAACGAAGAAGTCGTTGGCGAAAGGTACTGACCGATGAAAATAAATGACTATTTGCTTTGGTTGAGTGTAGGGCTTTTGGCATTTTACGTTCTGTATATGGTATTTAAGTTTTCTCTCTTATCGGGTTTCTTTTTTCTTCCTCTGTTATTCATTGGTAAATCCATCTACAAGAAAAAAGATGAAGAAGACTCCAAGTGAAGTCTGTCGCAAGTTGAGGCTCTGGCCTCAACTTGCAGACTTTGCTCGATTTCCTAAGAAGCAGGAATGTTGGCGATATCAAATTTCCAAAGATTCTCTCCGGAACAATTTGCGTAAGAGCTGAAGTAGTCTCTTCTTTCTTTCCAACCACCTTTTGTTGCTATGTCGCTCTGATCGGCTAGGGCCGCTTTCATATCTGGGTATCCGACAAAGTGCGCAAAGTCACCCTGGATATCGCCAGTTCGCACGCCCCATGCTGGCGCAGCAATCCCCCAGTGTAAAATGTGCTTGTTTGGGGGCTCTGCGAATGAACGATGCTTGGCCATCAGATTCTCCATGCTGACCTCGTCTTTTTTAGTACACCAGTTGATACTCAACACTCTTCGATCATCATCAGAGTATTTAGTGTACTGATTATAATATCGGTGTAATGATCGGTTGCAGGTCGCGACTTTGTCGAGTGTAGCCTGAACTTTGGCTCCCGAGGGACTGACCATGAACTCATCCCAGGCGTTACCTAGCTGGTCAAAGGGGGCGAAGTCGGCAAAGATAAAGTCGATCGTGCTTTGTCTACTAACAAACATTGGAGTCATTAGTCCAAAGAAAGAATTCAGCTTGATTTCCTTATGTAGATTCAGAATAGAAGGGATGAGTTTTTCAACGTCCTTCATAGTTTTACCCGAGTTCAGAGTGCAGAGCGTCAATTGTCCAGCGTCAATGGTTCCATTGCTCATGTCGTTGATTTCTGAATTTTGATGGTCGTCTGATTGAGCAGGAGACCCTGCTAGTAGAAAGCCAGCAAAAATCACAACCGAGGTTATCTTTGTTCCTAGGTGTCTGATCATTTGTTTCTCTTCTGTTTTTGTTGATTGGATTCTGGAGAGTATTTTATTTTTCAGACTACTACCAGTTGTGTGGTCCAAGAGGGTCTCTTGCTCGCCCTTCGTTTGTGCGTATAAGGAGATTAAGGATTTGATTGATAATCATTCTCATTATAGCCTAAGAGTTTTTTCCGCTTCGGTCTCACTACGTGTTGAGGCCCGGGGAAAACCTAGCTTGTTTTAAGGAGTTACTGATGAGGTTTATTGCGATACTGGTAGGGGTTCTAGTGGGTTGCTTCCCCGTTATCGGCGCATCAAAAGGCTATCAGGAATATGGCGATGGATTAACCGAAACTGCGGAGATAAGAATAGGCCACCTACTGAGTAATCCGGTATTCGACGGAATTAAGAGTCGAGCGTCACGAGCAGTTGGATAGGATTGTTGTTTACTCGTGAGGAGCTGATATGTTTATTGCAATGAATCGTTTCAAGATTAACCTTGGATTCGAAGAGGGCTTCGAGAAAATTTGGAGAGAGAGAGAGTCCCATTTGGAAGAAGTTCCGGGGTATCAATCCTTTGCTCTTTTGAAAGGGGATACCTTCAACGACCATACCCTTTACGCATCGCATACTATTTGGGAATCAAGGGATGCCTTTGTGGCATGGACAGAGTCGGATTATTTTAGGAAGGCTCACGCGCAGGCCCACGCGCCTAAAGGGACTTATCAGGGTCATCCTAACTTGGAGGTATTTGAATCGGTTATCGAAGGAACCGAGGTGGTAGGCTCACAAGGTCCAGATAATAGCGGTAAAACTGAAGCATCCAGTGAACGAACGACGCTGCTGCCCGAAGAAATAGAAGAAATTATCAGTCACATGAATAGCGATCATTCAGACGCCGTGCTGACTTATGTCCACCATTATGCGGGACTTGTTGAAGCCAAGAGTGCGACTCTGGATAAAGTAAACGAAGAAACAATGTGGGTCTCAGCAGATATTGGGGGTGTTCGTAAAGACGTAGAGATTGCCTTATCAAAGCGAATATCGAACATAAAAGAAGCAGAAAACGTTATGGTTGAAATGGTGTTTTCTGCTCGAGCTCAAATGGCGACAGAGGATTAAGTCTGTTTTATTGAATTATCGCTAGTTAGTTGGGGGTTGCTTCCACTGATTCAAATAGGTGATCTCTTCCGCGGGCCTACGCTTGGCCGGATGGAACTTTTCGCCGGTGTAATAGGCCGTGGGCAATAAAGCAATTTGCGTAACACTTTCGGGTATCCCAAGTAAATTTGAGGCCTCGTTTTCATGGTAAAGGTGTAAAGTTGTCCAGGCGCTGCCGATGCCTCGCGCCCTTAGTGCAAGTTGAAGGCTCCAAACGCCTGGTGTGACCGAGCCCCAAAACGTGGCCTGATCAAACACGCTGGTTCTTGGTCGATCGTTGCGAATGGGTATAATCATCATAGGAACTTCATGCAGATGATCTAGTAGGTACAGAGAGGAATCGACAACAGCACGCTGGGTTGCGTCGCCCCCTAGTTCTTCGACTTGTTTTTTTCCGCTTTCCAGATACGCGGTACCCTCTCTACGATATAAATCTGCAAGGGCCTCCTTGGTCTTCGGGTCGTTTACCAACATCCATCGATTGACCTGCGCGTTACCGCCTATAGGCGCTCTTGATGCGACTTCGATGCATTCGAGAACTGTTTTTATGGGTACTTCCTTGGTTAGATCGAGTCGTTTTCTAACCTGCTTCGTGGTCATCAAAAGTCGGTCGGTTTCTGTTAGTTCGAAGTCGGTCATGATTTTTTCTCCCTTGTCTTGTGATATGCCGAGGCTTGTTAAGAAGATAGCAAATAATGAAGCCATCAGGCAGGATAGAAAACTTCAGTTCGTGGAGGAAAGTGATGCCTATTAGTAAAGAGGTTGCCTATTGGTCGGTCGTTGAGCAAGCCAAGGCGATCAAAGAGGGGGAGTTCACTAGTAGAGAATTGCTTGAATTGACGATCGAGCGCATTGAATCAGTTAACCCAGAACTGAATGCTGTTGTGACCATGGATCTAGATCTCGCCAGAAAATTAGCCGACGAGGCTGATGCAAAACTAAAGGCAGGCGCAGTGGTTGGGCCACTCCATGGGATACCCATCACAGTAAAAGATGCGCTCGAGACAGCTGGAATACGCTCGACCGGCGGAGCAACCGAGCTTCACAACCATGTGCCAGACCGAGATGCTCCGGTTGTGAAGGCGGTTAAGGATGCTGGCGCAATCGTTTTGGGTAAAACCAACCTGCCGAGATGGTCAGGCGATATTCAGGCGTATAACGATATGTTTGGGACAACGGTTAACCCATGGAATTCAGATCGCGTTCCTGGTGGGAGTTCTGGAGGTGCCGCTGCTGCGGTTTCTGCCGGTTTGAGCTCCTTTGAAATCGGAACCGATATTGGAGGTTCTATTCGGTTTCCAGCCTCTTTTTGTGGGATATATGGTCACAAACCAAGTTTTGGTGTTGTGCCTTCCACAGGGTATATAGATCATGAGGTTGGAGGGACGACCGAGGCCGACGTCAATGTTATAGGACCTATGGCAAGAAGCGCCGAGGATTTAGAGCTTCTGTTAGAACTGATGTTGAGAAAAGAGGGCCCTCTTGTGGCGTCTCTCGCTGAGCCTCCTGAAGATGTGACTTCCTTGAAGGTGGCGGCTTGGCTGGATGACCCATTTTGTCCAATTGATGGTCAGGTGGCTTCGGTATTAGAGGCTGCCGTAAAAAACCTAGAAAACACCGGGCTATCAGTTGACCGAGAGGCGAGACCGGATATCGACCCCAATGAAGCTTTTTCGTTGGGTAGCTGGCTGGTGACGTCGGCGATGCTTCAATCGATGCCGGCAGAGACGCTGAAAGCACTGAGTGAGGAAGGCCTAGTGCCACCTCAAACTACCCATCGCGATTGGCTGGATAATCACATGCGTCGAGAGGCTATAAGGCTGAAGTGGGCTGAATTCTTTGAGAACTATGACGCGATTATCATGCCGATTAGTCCTGTGCCTCCTTTTCCACATAATCAGGAGGGGAACTTTGGTACTAGAATGCTGCAGGGATCAGATGGGCAAACAAGGCCTTATTCCGATTTGATTCGCTGGACGATCTTGACTGGCATGGCTTATCTGCCGGCGACAACGCCCCCGATTGGCCTCGACTCTGATGGTTTGCCAGTGAGTTTTCAGGTTGTGGGACCTTATGGGGGCGACTACACGACTATTAGACTTGCTAAATTTATTGCGGAGCACAATGGTGGTTATAGTAAACCTCCGATGAGTTAGTAGGCTTTATAAGAGGATTCGTATTTAATCGATTTGGTAGAGCTTCGCTGCGTTGTCGTGGAGCAGCTTTTGAAGATGATCTGGTTTTAATCCACTGAGAACTTCCTGAGCGTAGTCTCTTGGAGCTTGCGCCGTGCTTTGTGGTCCCGGAGACATAGACGTTGCGTGTGGAAAATCCGTTTCGTACATCATGTTGTTGGGATATTTTTCTATCGCCGATTGAAGCATCTTTTTTTCAAACCAGAATGACGCGTAAATCTGCCTTTCAAAATACTCGCTTGGTAGCAATTTAAACTCGGGGTGTTCTTTCGATACACCGCTGTTCTGCCACTGCCAATCGAATGCTTCTAATAACCAGGGAATCCAACCAGCTCCGCTCTCAACCGAAACGAACTTGAGTTTGGGAAAACGGTGGCACACGCCTCCAAAAATTATTTCTGCGATTCCCTTGGAGTTTTCTACGAACATCAAGGACGAAAAGCGCGCGAAATTGGTTCGCGTGCCCATGTCGCTTCCGTCAAAGCGAAGTTCGCTGTCCTCTTGGTCCCCAATGTGGAAGCTGACTGGTAGATCGGCCTCTTGAGCTATTTTCCAAATTGGGTCCCAGTGGGTGTGACTTAGAGCTGGCAAACCAAAACCCTGTGGTTGGCTGGGGAACAGCATCGCCTTATGCCCTTTCTGTATGCAGCGGTTTGTTTCTTTGATCGACGCCTCGAGATCCCAAATTGGTAACGTCATCACGGGAATGAGACGATTTTTATCAATGCTGCACCAATCAATAAGAAAATCGTTATACGCTTGTAAACACTCTAGCACGAAGGTTTGTTCCTCGTGTTCCAGAAGGAATTGAGTCAGCATGCTGATTAAGTTCGGATAAATGACCTGAGCGTAGATTCCTAAATCGTCCATATGCTCTATTCGAGCGCTTGAATCGTATGCGGGCCTAGGGATGTCTTCGTAAGTTAGAGGATGATCGGGCATCGTTCCGTCAAAGCCAGCCATGCTAACGCCGCCGGGTCGTAAAACACCTTTGTCACCTATAAACCAAACGTCGAAGTCGCGTATCCTTTTGATGTGCGGGGTCAGGGTGCCCCATTTTGAAGACATGCGTTCGGTCCACACAGAAGACGGTTCGGTTAGGTGGGTATCGATATCAACGACTTGATATTGTTGAAACAAATCCATGAAAGCTCCCTGTTCAATAGACTTTTGTATCTCTAAACGGTCGCGGTCTATCCTTTTGAGTAATCGACTGCCAGCCAGCGCTCAGGCGTTACTGAAACCAAGATAGAGTGTCCCTCTGACACCGAAGCGTTGGCTTTTGCGTAAGCCTGTCCCTGTTTCTCCCCAAGATACCGGATCGCCATCGATAGCAGTTCCTTCTGAGAAGAGTTTTTTATTTCCGTTATAGGACCTTCGACGCTTACGTATTTATAGGGTGGGGCCTCACTTTGGGCGGCCAAGCTGACTCGTTCCCCCAGCTTGAGCAATCTGCCCTTTCTAGACTCTGTTCCTGTGATCATCCACAGGGGTCCGCCCGGCGTATAGTCGTACCAGATCGGAACTGTTAGGGGGCCAAGCCCTGGCTCGTTAATGGCGAGTACACCAACATGAAGATCCGCAAGGTAGGCTTCTTTTTCTTTCTGGCTCATCGCGGTCATTATTTTTCCTTTTCTTTTCTTTGGTTTCTTACAGTGGTTGATAGATATCTTTAGTTCTGGGCTGAGGATAGGTTTGACTGAGACGGCAAGAAGGCCTCTGCTCGTTGGTCTTCAAAGGTTTCTGCGAGCTCTGTCTCGGGGTCGCCTGATATTCGTGCCCCCCGAAGAATTCTGGGCAAAGACTCATCGTACGGCCTTGCGCGGTGCATAACACATCGATTATCCCAGACAACGATATCTCCAGGAGTCCATTTGTGTTTATAGGTTCTGGGCGATTGGCAGGCATTCTCCATGAGTTTGTCGAGCAGCGCTCTGGATTCCTCATAGGTCATTCCAGGGATTCCATAGGCGTGCCTGCCTGTATATATCGACTTTCTCCCAGTCTCGGGGTGCGTTTTTATAACAGGCCGCAGAGGAGCGCCTTTATCATGAAGTCCGTATATATTGTCGGTGGTGTGTTTGAACCCAGCTCGTTCCTGCGAATAATAGAGGGAGTGATAAGCCGACAATTGTTCGAGTTCCTCTTGTGTTGTTGTGTCTAACTCATCCCAAGCTGCGCGCATATCGGCAAATTCGGTTTCGCCTCCGTGGTCCGGGACTTCGATCGCCGATAACATGGCTGCCTTCGATGCCAAGGGCATATAGGTACTGTCGGTGTGCCAGCCTTCATTTCCTCGAAGTAGCTTGTAGCCCTGGTCGCTCGGCGTTGCCAATGTTCCGTCGGGCTTTTTATTGGAAATTGGTACCGAGGGGCCTTTTTGTAGCGGTGACAGCTGTTCTGTTTCACCGAATCTTTTTGCGAAGTTGTTTTGCTCTTCTTCCGTGAGATGTTGTTCTGGAAAAATAAGCACACCGAAATTAAGAAAAGCGTCGTAAATCTTCTCCCAGCTTGCTGCTTCAATATCCACTAGACGTACGCCGGTTACTATCGCTCCCAGTGTTGTATCTTCTATTGGCTTAACAATAATAGTCACGACTTTCCCCTCTCGAATCGATTCAGATCTTGAGTGTACGTCGTGTGTTTCTCTCAAACAATTGAGATTTTACGTTAGCTATAGTTAAGTTGGTCTAATTGATAGATCAAAAGGTGTTCTTTGCGAATCCTCTATGTAGACATTGATACTCTTCGGGCAGACCATCTGGGTTGCTACGGGTATCACCGGAATACCTCTCCTAACATTGACGAGTTTGCAAAGTCTGCAATGATCTTCAACAACGTTCATGCGTCTGACACGCCCTGTTTGCCTAGCCGTTCGGCTTTGTTGACTGGGAGATTTGGCATTCACAATGGCGTGGTCAATCACGGAGGAACCGATGCGGATCCTGTGATTGGGGGTCCTCAACGCGAATTTTGGTCCGAAATGCAGTTGCACAGCTTTCCTTCGCGTCTTAAAAGGGCGGGACTTCGGACGTGCAGCATTTCCAGTTTTGCTCAGCGTCACTCGGCATTTCACTGGTATGCGGGCTTTGATGAAGCACAGAGAGTGCCGGGGGCTTTCGGGCTCGAAACAGCCGACCAGGTTTATGAGCTTGCCCAGTCATGGTTGACGAGAAATGGCTCAGAAGATAATTGGTTTTTACATGTTCATTTGTGGGATCCTCATACCCCTTATCGGGCGGCGGAGAGCTATGGCGAACCCTTTGCAGAGGATCCCTTGCCCGATTGGCTCACAGAAGAAGTTCGTGCAAAGCACTGGGAAGAAGCAGGACCTCATTCTGCGCAGGAGTGTAATGGTTTTGCGCCTAAACCGATGATGCTGGAGGCATTTCCGAGACAACCTCAGCAAATTTCTGACATGTCACAAGTCAGAAAAATGTTTGACGGTTATGATGCAGGCGTATTGGTTGCTGATGAATATTTCGGCAAGTTGATCAGGGACTTGGAGGCCTTGGGAGTTCTCGATGACACTGCGATCATGCTGTCTTCCGACCACGGTGAGACATTAGGAGAACTTAACGTTTATGGCGATCATCAGACCGCCGATCAGCTGACCACACGAGTTCCGATGATCTTGAAATGGCCTGGAGCAGATAATCTAAACGGCAAAAAATTCGATGCGTTTCATTATCAGATTGACGTGAGCGCGACTTTGATAGAGCTTTTGGGGGGTAGGGTTCCCCAATCCTGGGACGGATGTAGTTTTGCAGAAAGTCTTAATCAAGGGAAAGATCAGGGTAGGGAACATCTCATTTTGTCTCAGGGAGCGTGGACTTGTCAGAGAGCGGTGCGCTGGGACGATTACATTCTTATTCAGACGCTGCACGATGGATATCACTTGTATGACGACATTATGTTGTTTGACTTGTCGAATGATCCGTACGAGCTAAGAAATTTGGCTGGTGATTATCCATCCCTAGTCTCAATTGGTGAATCCAAGTTGAATCGATGGCTCGAGGAAATGATGTTGGATGCTGCGCGAGGTAGAGACCCGCTGCATAATGTGATCGAAGAGGGTGGTCCTTATCATGTTCGCGGTCAGCTTGAAAACTATCTTACTAGGTTACGCGATACTGGAAGGTCGGAGTTGGCTGACCGGCTCAAAGCTAAGCACATCGAGTAAAACTAGAACCAATATAGAATCGCGCTGTTTGATGAGCTATATCAAGAAAACGATGATGGAACTCAGGTGCCAAGATTGTCTCTAAGTTGGTAAACGTAAGTAGGTTGGTTGAGTAACCACCGCATTCTAAAGAGAAGCAGCAAAGTAGCTACCAGTTGACCTATTGCAATCGCTGTCCAGAATCCATACAAACCTTGTGAAGAAAGCAAGACGTTTGCGAGGGGAAAGGCGACGCCCCAGACACCGATTAGACGACAGTAGAATATCATCTTAGTGTCTTTGCATCCCTGAACGACAGCGGCAATGGCCGTGCCCGGGTCCTCTGCAAGTTTCATAAGCAGTGCGATAAGTAATAGGTTTTGCACGATGAGTAAGACCGCTGGATCATCGGAGTAGAATCTCGCGATTTCTTCCCGAGCGAAAATTAAAAACATCGCGGCTATGAACAGAGCGATTAGCGAGCCTAGGATCGCTGCAATCGCGACTTTAGATATCTGCTGGTGTTGGCTCTCACCGACTAGATTCCCTGTTCGAATAACGGTTCCAATCGTGAGGCCATGAACAAAAAGGAAGCTAAACATGACGATGTTGGCTCCAACGTGGTGTGCAGCAAGAGAAACGACCCCCTCGTATGCGATGAGAATCGACGCCATGCTCAGAAAACCGAACATTACAATCCCTTGGGCGCCGATGGGCAGTCCGACCTTTATTAGGTCCTTTAAATATTGGGAGTCTATCCAATGCTGGAATTCGATAAGCTTTATTTGCTTGAAATATTCTTGGGTCAGTAGGAAAAGATTACAGATGAAGCGAAATCCGATGCTGACAATGACCGCAACAGCGCAGCCGGGAGCCCCCATTTCTGGCATACCAAACTTCCCAAAAACAAAAATCCAAGTAAACAGCGCGTTAATGGGGAGGCTCGAAAAAGCGATGATGCTTGGCCAAAAAGTTCTGCCTAGTCCCGTTGATAAAAAGACGATTAGGGCGGCCAGCAAGTCAAGCGGTACAACCCAAACAATAATCAAAAGGTAATCTCGAGAAATAGTCGCTATCTCTGGATCATAGTCGAGGTAACCGACCATCGATCGAATTCCAAATACCAACGCCATGACGATCGCAGAGAAAATGATCGCAATTATTAGGCCTTGTCGAGCTAATACTCCAATCTGGGTACGCTTGTTGGCGCCATCTAATTGTGAAGTAATAGGAATTATCCCGCTCAAAGCCATTATGAAAAAGGTTAACGCGGTTAGATAAAGGATGTTGCTTAAACCGACCGCGGCGAGTGCTGCAGAGGAGTACTGACCGCTAGCGATAGTCGCTATCGTAGCCATCCCAACGTCGGTCAGATAAATTAGTGTCACTGGAAGTCCTAACTTGGAAACAATTAATAGTTCTCGGAATATTTCTTTCATTTTGGGTGTCGTTTAATCTTCCAGAGTTATTTTTTTGCTGGGATTATAACTGCAACGGTTCTATTTCGGATTGCCATTGCCTACAATTCTCCCGAGGGATGAGCCCGTTAGTGGCGCTGTTTATGAATCTGAGAGCAATCAGCGTCGTAATATTAAATGTGTCAGGAGACATTCGTGAACGAGATCTATGAAGGTTCGGCAGTAGAAGAAGGTCCCGGTAAATTAGAAAGGACTTTATTTACGTTATTGTATGCATTCTTTTTAAGTATTTGCGTGCAACTTATTTTAGTTTTGGTGGCTCTCAGACTCGTGTTGTTTCTTGCTTCTTGGGATAGCCCCAACCAGTTGGGCTCTGCATTTTCCTGGCTTACTGATTTTTTTAAGGATTGCGTTAGCTATTTGAGTTTTTCTACTAACGAAAAGCCTTTTCCTTTTAACACGGTCGACTAATTAATAAGCGACGGACACTTAAATCAGAGTAACTTACAAGGCACAACCCAAGGCGAAGTAATAATGATTCACAGAAAGTTAGCAGTTCAATTCATTATTGTGTTTTGTGTTCTGATTTTCTGTTTGCCTTCGTTTTCTAATGGTGAGTCTTCGAAGGACTCGCTTGTTAGTCTGGTTACAGACTTTTATCGAGCTTATCAAACTGGAGATGTTGAGGGGATGGCTGAACTCACCCACGAAAATATTGTCTGGGAGGCTCAGGAGTCTCTTCCAACAGGTGGCACCTTTGTTGGTTTCGATGAGGTTGTCTCTAACGTATTTGATACGACGGCATTTTACTTGCCGGGTTTTCGGATTGAAGTGGTGGAGCTGCATCAGGCGAAGAACGTGGTTTTCGCGATTACCAGAGTAACTGCTGATGGAATTGATGATTCCAAGGGCTTGCAGGTTTTTTACTTTGAGGGGCGAAAGGTAGTTAGGTATATGAGCTTCTTAGATACCATCGTCATGATGTCGGCCGCTAATCGACCGCCTGATTAAGGCAAGGACTTTCCTCTGTCCCATATAAGTACGCGATCAAATTTTTATCTTAATTTGTAACGAATCGGTAGACTTTTTAAGCCGCCGACAAAGGTCGCTTGCGTGTATTTTGGCTCTCCAGCAAGTTCAATGTGCTCAAGTTTCGGTAGTAATTTTTTAAACAAGATAGACATCTCCATTCGGGCGAGGTGCTGTCCAAGACAAACATGCGCTCCAAATCCAAAGGCAATCTGTTTTGCATCATTTCTGTCCACCTTGAAGTCAAAGGGATTGTCAAAGATCTCCTCGTCTCGATTGGCTGACGGATACCAAAGAATGACGGACTCGCCCTCTTTTATTTGGGTATCCCTGAGAGTGTAGTCTTGGGTCGCTGTTCTCATAAAGTGTCGAACGGGAGTAACCCACCTGATTGTTTCGTCGATGAATGTCGGCATCAATTCATCTAAGTTACTCTCTAGCTTCTCCATTTCTGCAGGGTTCTCCATCAGGGCCAATAAGCCACCCGAAACAGAGGAAGAAGTGGTGTCATGGCCTGCGGTAGCCACAATCATATAGTAGCCGTTGGTCTCGAGTTCGGGCGGGCTTTCGCCATCTATCTTGGAGTTGGCGATTAGCGACGCAAGATCGTCTGTTGGTTTTTTTCTCCTGTCAATTGTGAGCTCGTTGAAATAATTTTCAAAGTCCCCAACTACATTCATGATCTCCATTGGTTCAAAGGATCGAGCTATATCAGGGTCGGTGCCTCCGAATAGCTCTTGCGTGAGTTTGAGCATCAACGGTTCATCTTCTTTTGGAATGCCTAGGATTGTCATGATTACGCGTAATGGGTACCAGATGGCGAGATCTTTAACGAAATCACATTCTCCCCCAAGGTTATCAAGCCGCTCTATGTACTCGTCTGCCAGCGCTTCTATTTCACCCTGTAGCTTTCTCAGGTTCGTACCCATGAACCAGCCCTGGGTCAGACGTCGATACTTCATGTGATCAGGATCATCCATTTGGACGAGAGACCTAACCAAGTGTTTTCGTCCTGACAACTGTTGCGCGACTGCATTAACCATTTTAGGTCCTAATACAGGTCTAGGATCATTAATAAAGATACTTTTGTTCTGCTCGACCTCTTTAATGTCATTGTATTTAGTGACGTTCCAGAAGGGGTCAAAGCCGTCTGGTTCGGTTCGTCTTAAAGGATCATTATCTCTTAACCATTTGAGCTGAGCGTGAATCCATTCCTCGTTGGCCCAGTGTTCAGGCTTAATTAGACCCTCGTCTAATTCAGGTGAGGAGGTAAGAATTTCCATAGACTTTTCCGTTAGGTTACTGATGTTTTTAGAGGGCCCACTAAGGGCCCTCAAATGGGATTAGCTTGGAGCTTTGTAGATGTACTCTGCCGTGTAGGAGGACTCGCCATCACAGTCCGCGTAGGAGCTATAGTAATCGCTGATGCCGTCCCGTCCACCACCGTTTGCAATCCATTCTTCGTGGGCAAACATTTGGTTCAGGCTAGTGAACACATTCATGTGAGCAAATCTACCCTGGGCGTTTCCGGCACCTTGTCTTGGCACAATTACGCTCCAGGCTGCTGCCTGAAAGCTGTCTTTATTAGCTTGGAGCCAGGATCCATGTTTTGCTTTTAGCTGTTGATATGAGATTCCCGCTTTTGGAGTACACCAATTTAAGGTTATAACTCTTTCCTCCGACGACATCATCTCGTCAACTTTGGTCATTTTTGGAGTGCCATATGCCAGTTTGTTGTGGCACTTAGCCGCGCTCTGGAAGTTACTGTAGGCCTTAGGTCCTTCAGAGGTGCTAAGAAAGTCTGTCCAGGTTCTTCCTATCTCTTCGATGGGAGCCACAAACAAGTCCAGAAAATCTGCTGCCGGCGTTGCCGGAGTTCCATGAGAATAGAAAGGGGTCAGCCTTAATATTGAACCCTTGGAATCGATACTCGTGAGAACTTTTTCGATTGATCTGTTTACTTTATTCACGTCTGCCATCGTCTTGCCCTCTCGCAGTTCGCAAATCTCGAATTGAATCCCAAAGTTCTTATTCAAGTTCATCCCTCGGTAGTTCTCGCCATGATCATCGGCAAGAACAGCAGTACAAAAAGGTAGAGCCAGCAGTAGAGTTATAATTCTTTTCATTTTTTTCCTTTGCTATTTGAAGTCCCAAAACCAGTTAAACCTAGTAGTGGAGTAGCTCTCGATCTTAATGGCTCGGTATGCGGCAATGCAATGAAGCAATTTATCGGATTTGGCGTTGTTCAGTTAGTAAACGACGAGTAAGGTTGAAGATATATTAAGTAAGGGGCGACAAGATGGCGGAGGCGAAAGTAGTAGACTCAATCAAAGCTGATATCGAGTCGGTCTGGGCAGAGCTGGGTAATTTTTCAGGAGTTAAAGCTGGTCCAGGAATTGAATCAGTGGACTATGAAGGAGAAGGTGTCGGTATGACTCGCTCCATCAATATGAGTAATGGCAGCGTGGTTGAGCGGTTGGACGTTTATGATGGAGAGAATAAGATTTTCACGTATTCCATTATCAATGAAGACTCAGTGTTACCCTTTGCCAATTACTCGGCCACTATCCGGTTGAGCGACAACGGGGACGGGACAACCGGCGTGGACTGGACGGGCCAATTTGAGTCCAGAGGCGTAGAGGAAGAAAAAGCCGTTAAGCTGGCTTCAGGCATATACAGCAACGCGATCAATAACGCCAAGAAAGTATTGGAATCCTAACTATTATGGGACGAGTCTCTTGATGGGAAGAGTGGAAGAAAAGGTCGTTCTAATTACGGGTGCTGCGTCTGGTCTTGGCTTTGCGGACGCGCACCGACTAGCCGAAGAAGGAGCTAAGCTTGTTCTAACCGACGTTAATTGTGACGATGGGGAAGCACTTGCTAGCGAAATTGGCGAAGCCGCTTTGTTCATTGAGCAAGACGTCAGCGAGGAACAATCATGGGATTTGGTCATTGATCAAACCCTAAACCAGTTTGGGCGACTTGATGCGCTTGTTAATAACGCCGGCATCGCTCCTATTTCAGATATTGAGAAAACAACGACCCAAGAGTGGCGAAGAGTGATGGGTGTTCATGTTGACGCGACGTTCTTTGGGTGTCGGTCAGCCATCCCGATAATGACGAAGAGCGGAGGTGGGTCGATCATTAACATGTCTTCGATCGCTGCTTTGGTTGGTTTGTCTTCTTACCTTTCCTATTCTTCGGCCAAGGGCGCGATTCGCTCCATGACGAAGTCCATCGCGATGCACTGCATAGAATCGCGTAACAACATTCGTTGTAACTCGATTCATCCAGGAAGTATTTCTACACCTATGGTTCATCAGGCGCTAGAGAGCCTGGCGGGTTTTAAGTTGATGGAGCAAGAAGACCCTGAGGCGACGAGAAAAAAAATGAGAATAGGAGAACCTTTGGATATCGCTAATATGGTGTTGTTTCTGGTTTCCGACGAATCGAAACACCTTAACGGTGCCGAATTGGTGATTGATCAAGGTGCTGTGTTGGGTACTCCATCCTGATGGCCATTCGAGGTTTAGTTCACGTAAATGTGAACTGCAGTGATTTTGATCGCTCGCTCAAATTTTACGAGCTTCTCGGATTTAAAAAATACTTGAATGTGCCTAGCACAAATACCAAAGAGGTCGCGGCGGCGGTGGGGATGCCTCCCTATTTAGTAAAGGGAGCTTTGCTCGCACTGCAAAATGTAGAAGTTCCCTTTGTGATTGATTTGCTGGAATGGCAGGATCCTAAAGACGATGATCCGCCCTATGATCATTTGTACCACCTAGGCATTAACAGAATGGCGCTGGCCAGTGACGACTTGGAACAAGACATGGCTCGGCTTCAAGCCGAAGGTGTTGAGTTTTTGTCTGAACCTGCATCGGTGAAACTCGACGACGGACCCGTAACCCGATTCGTTTGTTTTAAGGATCCGGATGGGACGGTCATTGAGCTGGTTCAGTAATGATGAATCTAAACTGAGTTATCGGAGTGAATGTCTATGGGATTAACGGTCGAGAAAGCTTTCTTTGCTAATCTTAGCGACGTGCTCGATGATGTGAAATCGAACAGTACATGGCCTACGACCTTTGTCAGTGGACCTTCAAAGGGCCTTCCCGAACACTGGCACGATTATGAAGTCCACGCTTACGTTATGGAGGGAGAAACCTCGTTCACGGACAGTGATACAGGCGAAAAGCTCGATGTAACGAAGGGCGACAAGGTGATAATACCAGAGAAGGCTTTGCACGCTGAAGGTGAGGTCAAAGATAAAGTAGTGTACATCGTAGCGATTCCAGAGCCCGTAATGAATCGTGATTTTTTGGTAATGCGTATCGATGAAGATTAATCGATTGTTAGAGCGCTCATCGCGTTTTAGTCAGGATAGAAAGTTGGCTCAGGCAGATGACGTTAGAGAGTGGACATTAATGGGTTCCGTCTTTTTCGTAAAGTGGTGTGTCTGAGTTTTAGATTAGTGTGGTTTTAAAATCTGATTTACAGAGGGAGTCATTAAGTGGTCGAAGGTAAATTGAATTTCAGCACAAAGTTTGCCTTTGGAGTTGGGCAAGCCGGAGAAGGTGTTTTCAACGTAGGCTTGGGCTTCTTTCTTTTATTCTACTACAGCCAGATTCTTGGCCTTGATCCTGCCTTGGCCGCGGGTGCAATCGGAATCGCAGTGATCCTCGATGGAGCCTCGGATTTGATCGCTGGCTCCATTTCAGATGGTTGGAAATCCGAACGCGGACGAAGGCATCCTTTCATGTACGCCTCCTTCCTGCCGCTGAGTCTTACTTTCTTTCTGCTTTTCTTTCCGTTGGTCTCGTCTCAAATAGGCCTCGCTATATGGTTGGCTGTTTTCACCAATGTCTCGAGGCTAATGATGTCTCTATATCATGTGCCTCATATTGCGCTAGGGGCGGAGATGACAGAGGATGCCGACGATCGTTCTGCATTAGTAGCCTACCGACAGTTTTTTGGAAATATTGGAGCGCTATTTACCTACATTGCTTTCTTCTGGCTGTTGTCACCGTTTTATGGCGGAGAGGGCCGCTTTGTAGAGGGAGCTTATGTGCCTTGGGCGATTTTGGTCGCAACTGTCATGGGAGCCACCATTTTCTGGAGTGCCTGGGGTACTCGATCTGTTGTTCCTTTTCTGCAGAAAGTTACCGAACGTTCGAAATTTTCTCTACTAAATCTGCTTAAGCAACTAGGGCGAGATTTTAAGGAAGTTACTAAAAGTAAAAACTTCCGGTTTCTTTTCACTGGAGTGCTTGTTGTTTACATCATGGTCGGTTTTACCACGACTCTGGACCTCTATATGTTCACTTATTTTTGGGAGCTGGATGAGCGAGTTATAGTGCCGGTTCTACTCGCTTATGCAACGGGTAATGCGCTCGGGACCTTTGTCTCAGTCAAACTGTTTGCTTTGTGGGGAAAAAAATTCTGTTTGATACTTGGTGGCTTGTCATATGCCTTTTTTCAAAACGTTCCGGTGGTTCTCAGATTGCTCGATTGGTTCCCAGAAAATGGGGATGCGATGCTCCTGCCCGCATTGATTTTCTTCAAGGTCGTTCAGGGTTTTGCGACGGCACAGGCAAATGTGGGCTATGGATCTATGATGGCTGACGTATGCGATGAGCATGAATACCACACAGGTAGGAGACAAGAAGGCGCCTTTTTTTCGGCCGTCGCTTTCTCGGCCAAGGCTACGAGCGGTTTCGGGGCTGCGGCTGCCGGTATCGTACTATCTTTTATTGATTGGCCCGTTGGCGCGCATATACGAACGGCAGCTGATATACCACCTGAAACACTGACAAACCTCGCGATTTTTTATGGGCCAGCGGTTCTGGTTCTTGGTTTTGTCTCAGTGCTTTTTTACTTCGGCTATAAATTAACGCCTGAAATGCACAGGAATATGCTTAAAGAACTAGCTGAACGGCGTAAAGGTGTTCAAGCGAATTAGCTAAGTCACTTACTTAAGCCAAGTCGTGAGACTATGGTTTTATCTTTGTCCTGTTGTACACTGAAGATCTTGGTGGAATAGACATTTGGTGAACGATGTTCAATTGGTTAAAGGGCAAAATACCAGAGCTTGGTGCTGAGTCCTATTTAGGTAAAGGAAACGATCCAGAACAAATAGATGAGTTGGGTGTGTCGCTCAGGCAGTTTAGAAAAGCCGTTAACTCTCGTTTGAATCAGGCACAATCTAGAGGCCAGATAGAGGTTCGTCTGGCGCAAAGGAAGATTGAAGATACAGAACATCTGGTTGCCTTGTCCGGTCTAGACGATGCGCTAGTGACTTTGTATCAGAAAGTCGAAAATTGGCCAGGTAGGGTTTTGCAGTCGCATTTCGCCGATGCGGAATTAATAGGTGTTGAGCGCGTTGAGGCAACCCAGGAAGAACACCGTTTGGGTTGTAATCTCAGAGTAGGGTTTTCGTACAAGGGCCGACGCTTCCACGTCAGATACGCAGAAGAGTTTCAGGGAGAGCTGGAGCTTGTTGCGGACGGCGAAAAAGTTTTCGCGATGATACTGGGCAAGGAGGGCGGGGCTGTGTTTGGTAAGGACGTTACCTTTCTGTCGCCAGGCGATTGGATGATCGATTTGATCGAATTGCAGGAAGTGATCAAGTGGAGTCGACGAAGAAAGCAGTCGAGATCTAGTGCTGAAGCCTTCGTTCGAAGAGCGGGTGACTTGCCTGATGTGGACACACTAAAAGAGTTCCTGTCCTCTTCTGAGAAAGACTAGTTGTTCGGCATCTAATTTATAATTGGCGGCAACACGACAAACCAGATCACAAAACCGGCCATGGTTAGCTCGAAAAAGAAGATTAGCCAAAGGCTGTAATACGTCAACCTTCGCGGCCGGATTCTCTCGTCCATGTTAGTTGCCTGTAGCCAAAGAGTTGCGCCGCTCTGGATAGGCAAGAATATTGCTGAGGTAAGCCCTCCAATCATAATCAATATGACGAAGTTAGGCGCCATCAGATAGAAAAGGAAAGCGATAAAGGGAAGAAAGCCCAAGTACCAGCGAACGATTGCTTTACGTAGTTTTAGGTTAGACCTGTCCATGAACTGCATCTCGATCAAATAATCAGGAATAAATCGTCCGCCCGCTCCGACTCCTGATATGACTGTGGAAAACAGAATCACGAATGCGCCGATACTAAATAACCACAGAGCCCACTCGCCGAGAGTCTGAGTAAATATATTGGACAAGGTGCCGATTACCGCCTCACTTCCTTCGGGTTCCAACCCCATTTGATTTAAGACTCCAGCACCGAGTACATAAAAGGGCACGGTCGCGCATGTCACAATAATCAGCCCAAACAAAACATCAGTATGTAGGACTTTCATCCAACCTCTCGCGTGCTTCTCCCAGTCCGGATGATCACGATTTGAGCCGAGAAAACTTGGATAACCTTTTTCGATCGCCCAATAGGTATAGGCTGATCGGTCACCCGATGTGGTCCCGGTATAGCCATAAGCGGATAGCGCTAACGCTGCTAAGGCGATAAAAGCTGAGAAGTCAGGTGTCATTCCTTTAAACAATTCTCCTGCGGAGACCTGATATTCAGTGAACTGCATTGCAATAGAGCATATAAGAGTTGTGATAGTGAATAAGAGGACCAGTGGCAGCATTAGTGTTTCGATCCACCTGTAAGATCCGGTGCTCAGGATGCCAGCGACAACCACTGCGACGATGCCGGTGCACCAAACTCCGTTTAGCTCAATGTCCATGTTAGATAAAAGAAAAGACAGAGCTTCTCCTGTGCCTCCAAATATACCGCCAAGTCCGAGGGTTCCTGGTATGTACGCAATAAGCCCTAGCCAGATTGGCCAAGAGATCCGCCATATGCGACCAGGAAGGCGGTTGATTGCCCTTAAGTAGGTGTCCCCAGATACTATGGTGTACCTTGCAAGCTCGGCCTGAACAAGAGATTTGCACCAACAAGACAGGACCAGCCACCAAAGTAGTGACCAACCTGCTACGGCACCAAGGCTGGTCGTTAGAACCAGCTCTCCTGATCCGATGACGGCTCCAGTAACAATTAGACTGGGGCCTAGGTAGCTTAATCGTCCAGTAAGTGAGGTAGGCGGAGGATGAGCTTCTTCCTCGCGAACGGTATACGGATCTGCGGTATTGTCGCTCATGTTCTCTTCTCACTCCCTGATTTTGATAGCCCCTCATTGCTTTTATAACGTGTCTTAAACCTGTTTGCATGTTTTGTCGCTCGATGAAGTCTGGTAAAACACGGTTTTGTGTTATCGAGAGATTAGGATGAGCTCACACACAATGTTTTGGACGGACGAACCAGATCTGCAACGCAGAGACATTGAGATCGAATTTAGAGGCATTAAATATTTGGGGCACCTGGTTGCCCCGCCAAAGGTTGTTGGAGAAAGGCCGTTAGTGTTAGTGATTCACAATTATCAAGGTTTAAAGTTTTTTGATATGGATGTAGCCGAGTACCTTGCGAGAGTTGGATATGTGGGACTGGCGATTGATCTTTATGGTGAGTACGTGCCCGCTGAGCAACGGTTATTCCCTGAGGATTCTAAGAGGGTGGCAGATTTTCAAAAACTTTGTTTTGACGCGATGGTGAGACTGGATAGTAACCACGAATTTTTTCGAAGCCTGATTGAGAGTTGGTTGAATGCAGGATTGGAAGATGAAAGTGTTGACTACTCTGTTGAGCCTGCGGCTATAGGTTACTGTTTTGGTGGGGTGGCTGTTCTCGAGGCGGTCAGAGCAGGATTAGGTCTTAGTGGGGTGGTTTCTTTTCATGGGCTATTACAAACCGGGGAGGATCCTAATCCCGCGCACTTTGGGGCGGTCCGACCACCTGTGAAATTTTGTGATAATCATTACAACACGAAAACCGTGG
Source organism: K189A clade bacterium (assembly GCA_902568205.1). Classification (GTDB taxonomy): domain Bacteria; phylum Pseudomonadota; class Gammaproteobacteria; order Pseudomonadales; family Azotimanducaceae; genus UBA4421. The sequence goes on from CACFPX010000006.1 coordinate 40,395, forward strand.
TGTTGATTGAGAACGGGGCTGAGGATCAACTGGTGCCAGACAATAGCAGAGAAAGGTTTTTTAAAGAGATGGATGATGCTGGCGTCGATTGGGTTTTTCATCATCATGCCAAAACACCTCATGGTTTTGCGTTGCCGCCTTCTTTGGGACCACCCGGGAGACTTTACGAGCCTGCCGACCGAAGATCGACACAAAATATGCTTGCGCTATTCAGGGAGATTTTTCCTGAAGTTACTCAGAATGCCGTCATGCAAAATGCGGCTGGGACAGTTATCCCCTAGTGGAGTCTTGATCGGCCAAGGGTTGGGTGAGTATTTCTTCTGGGTTACTTGTGGTGGCCAAGATAGTCATTGACCAGTTTGATTTGCGTCGCGTTGGCCACCAGCCCGGTTGTTATGGGCGTCAATATCACGGTATCTTGACCCCAAAGTTGATTGATAAGGAAAGGGAATTATGAAAATTGGAGTGTTTGCGACGTTCATGTCGCCCATAGCGAATACACAAATGATTATGGACTTTGGACGCCGCGCAGAAGATATAGGCTTGGACTCTGTTTGGTTAGGGGAACATGTTGTTTTGTTCAATGAAATGGAGTTTCCCTACCCGGGCTCGCCGGATGGCAAGATTCCTGTTCCGGAAGGCGGTGGTCTATTGGAGACGGTGGCAACCTTTGGGGTGTTGGCTGCAGCTACCACCAAATTGAGACTTGGTACCGGAATAGCTTTGGTGCCTCAGAGAAATCCGATATATACGGCCAAAGAATTTGCGACCTTAGATTACTTGACCAGTGGGCGAATGGATTTAGGAGTAGGAGTTGGGTGGTGTAAGGAAGAAGTGATCGCGTGTGGCTACGATTGGCCAACCCGTGGAAGACGCTGTGATGAGTTTTTGGAATTGTTTCAAAAACTGTGGACTGAAGATGAAGTGTCTTACGAGGGATATTTTTTGTCGGTAGAAAAAGTCCGTTTAGACCCAAAACCTGTCCAAAAACCTCACTTGCCAATCATCGTTGGTGGTTACGCTGATGCGGCTTATCGAAGGGCCGCGCGGTTTGGAGCGGGTTGGTATGGTTTCAATACAGATCCAGAGGCGTCCTTAAAAGCCATGAACCGACTGGATAGTTTTTTAGCTGAAGCAGATCGGGAGCGAGGGGACGATTTTGAAATAATCATCACGCCCCCTTATCAAGTTAACGCTGAAATGATTGAGCAGTACGCTCAGATTGGCGTTGATAGGATTGTGGTGCAGTTAGGCGGTCAACGGCCTGAGCAAATCGACAAGCGTTTTGCGATGCTTGAGTCACTGGTTCGCGAATGTGGCTAAAGGTCCGATGTTAGTCGAGTTGTGGGTTTAACGATAACCCGGTTGACGCTTGGCGTCCTCGGCTCTCAGAGAGATGAGGCCTCCAATGATAATGAGGCCTCCGCCGAGCCAGACGAATAGATCTGGAAGCTCACTCCAAATCAGCCAGGACGCCATCGTTGCCCAGATTAAATTCGAATACTCGAGAGGCGCGATGGCCCCTGCCTGGGCATATTTATATGCTAGCGCGGCAAAGTATTGCGTCAGCGCACCAACTAGAGCCATCAAAATATAGAGTGACCACTCTGCCGGATCGGGATTGATCCACTCACCATATACCAGCATGCCCGCGACCAAAATACTGATGGGGGTGGTGTAGAAACCGAGAACCGATGGGTCGATTCTGTCGCTCAATTGACGATTGGAAATACTTAAAAGTGCCCAGCAAACCATTGAACAAAGAATCGCGATCATTGCGGGTTGGATTTCGAATTCGGATGGATTGAGCATGATCAGGACTCCGCTAAATGCGATGCTAACGCCGATCCATCTCTTGACTGCGATGCGTTCTTTAAGGATTACGTTGGCCGCAAGCACGATCAGCACAGGTGAAATGTAAGCCAGCATCAGAGCGGTTACCAGGTCCAGGTAGGCTAAACCGAAGAAGAAACCAAATTGCGCTCCAACGGTCAGTAGGCCTCTATACAATTGCCAACCCCAGAGCGGTCTAGCTAGCTGATTGGTTGTTTTTTGCTGGAAGCATATGGCGTAGGCAAAAGGAATCGCGAAGAGCGATCTCAGAAAAACGATCTGTGCGGTGCTAAAATCCTCTGTAAGCAGCTTGGCTATTACGTCTATACTGGCAGCAAATAGCATGGCCAAGCACAAGTACCAGGCCCCTGCGCGATGATCGATTGATTGAGTTGCGGAAATTTCCATCGGTTAAGTTGTTTGCCTCTATTCTGGATTTAAAAGGCCAACGATCATAACGTAACCTGCTTAGAAACCGATAGAGAAAGCAGTATCCGTTTAAAACTGCGTAAAGGTAATTGCCCGGTGTTATCTTTGGCGATTAGGAATTCGCGAGAAAGGAGTTAAAAATGGACATCGAAGAAGGCACGGTTAAAACAGATCGTCACACCAGTGGTTATCTAGCTTGTGGGCCATCTTCAGGGCCGAGAGTCTATTTTGTGCACGGGTGGCCTGAACTATCTCTCAGTTGGAGGCATCAGCTCTACGCCCTTGGAAATGTTGGTTTCAGAGCGATTGCTCCTGACATGCGGGGTTACGGAAAATCCAGTGTCTATCATTCTCATGGTGATTACGCGCAAACAGAAATCGTCAAAGACATGCTTGAGCTGCATGAGGCGACGGGAAATGGCAAGGCTGTATGGGTAGGTCATGACTGGGGATCGCCGGTTGTATGGAATATGGCATTACACCATCCGGAAGTCGTTCACGGTGTTGCGAGCCTTTGCGTTCCCATGGGGTTTGAGGAGGGGGTCGAGGCTTTCATTCCTCACGTGAACAGAGATATCTACCCTGAAGCTGAATATCCAAAAGGTCAGTGGGATTATCAGTACTTTTATCAAGAATCATTTGAGGTGGCGCAGAGTGAGATGGAAGTAGACCCCTATCGTCTGGTGAAGGCTCTGTTTCGTAAAGGCAGCCCCGAAGGAGTGGGTAAACCGGCAGGTACAGCGGTTACTCGGAAAAATGGTGGTTGGTTTGGAAAGGATGGGCCCCCCGATCTGCCGATTGATCTCGACGTGGTTTCTGCCGAGGATGCAAAGACCTTTGCGGCTGCGCTCAGCCGAAACGGCTTTTTTGGTGCCAATTCGTGGTACATGAATCACGACAAGAACTATGAGTACTCACAAGAATTGTCGGGAGACAAAAAATTGGACATGCCTGTTCTCTTTTTCCACGGCGAATACGATTTCGTGTGTCAGACTGTTAACTCGACGCTAGCCGAACCAATGCGGGAAAATTGTCCGAGCTTGGTTGAGATATTTATCAAATCCGGGCACTGGATGGCGCAGGAAAAACCAATGGAGGTTAATGCCGGCCTTATGAAGTGGCTGGCCGGAACCGCAGACTACTGGGTTAACTAGTTGCTTCTAGGTTCTTAATCGATGGAGGCGATTCAGCTCTGCGTTGATCGTACCACCTGTCAAATTTAACTAACAAAGGTGGTAGGAAAAAGAGATCCAGTATCAAGGCCATTACAATGATCGGGGTAAGCATCTGGGCGACGCTCTGAAAATATATGGTGCTCGAAAAAACGAGGATACAAGTTCCAATAGCCAAAGCTAAGGTGGTGATTGTGATGGCAGAGCCTGCTCGTTCCAGAGAATATTGGACCGCCTCTTCTGGAGTTAGGCCTTCTTTCTTTGCGCGGATGTATTTGCTCAGGACGTGTACCGAGTCGTCAACCACTAAACCTATACTGATTGAGAAGAGCATCAGAATATAGGGGCTTAACTCCCCCACCAATAATCCCCAAAGACCGAAAACGATGGTGGCGGGAAATAAATTCGGAATGATACTTAGTAGGCCGTAACGCAAACTTTTGAGTCCGATTATCATCGTCAAAGTGATGAAGGCGAAACTCAGGCTGAAACCTTGTAACAGCTCTACTGTGATTTTTGTATTGAGGCGGGCAAACAGAATGCTGTTGTCACCATGAAGGACCTTATATTTTTTCGAGATGTTATCCGCAATCCAGGCGTCAATGCGCTCATTAAAAGCGATTAGCTCTCGGTTAGAGAGGTTTGATGTGCCAACGATAAACCGGACTGCTGAATAATCCGAGTTGAAAATCGGTTGTAAGCTTGGCTCTATTTCCTGAATTAGTTGATATCCGACCAGGTAATCGATGATCTGGAGTTGATCCGTAGGTAATCTGTCGTAAGCTTCATCGTCGTCGTGTTCATCTTTATTTCTGCTGCGCAGGTAGTCGGTGTAGGTTGTGACGAAGCTAGCCTCTGGTTGTTGCTCCAGCCAGATTGCCAGCTCGTTCACTTCTTGCAGGAAGTCCACCTGCGTGATGCCGTAATATTCATTGCTGTCGATGCTATAGGCTAGAGCTTGATCGTTTCCGATCTTTTCCTTAAGTAACTCGTAAACCAGGTGGAAATCCGAATCCTCATCGATGAAAGAGAAACGGTCAAAGTCGAGTTTGTTTAAAGGCAGTAGAGCGAGAGTTCCTAAGATAATGACGACGCCCACTCTAAAGGTTAGGTTTCCATGATTTGCGACGATTTTCTTTATTTGCTCAATGAAAGCTTTGACCCCGAGAGGACGGGGTATTGTTTTAGTCGGCAGTAGGAGAATCAAAGAAGGCAATAAGAAGACTGATATTACGTAAGCCCAACAGACGCCGATTGCAACAAGATTGCCAAATCCGTAGATGCCTGGAGATGATGAGTAGTTCAGGCTTAAAAATCCCATAGCCGTGGTGATGGTTGCAAGCGTTATGGGTCGTAAATTGATCTCGAGGCTTTTTCTCATTGAGTCGAGCTTAGCCAGTCCTTGATGTAGTCCTTGAACATAGGCGGCCAAGATATGTATCCCATCTGCTATTGCCACAACTACAACGACTAAAGGGCCAAGAGCGGAAATCTGATTTAACGGAATCCCCAACCATCCGTAGGTTCCCAAAGTAGCGCCGAAGGTCGCCGCTGCGATACTTAGAAGAGCGATCGAAAAAGAGAAGGACTTCAAGCAGATCCAAAAAAGGGCCAGGCCGAGGCAAAAAGCGATAGCGTATAGTGAATTATCCGCTTCTCGCGCCTCAAGGCTTGCCTTTTCAAACAGAGGCCCTCCGACTGCATAAATTTGAGTGTTTGGGTATTTGACTCGTAGCGAGTCGCGAAGGTTAAGGATGGAGTCCGCAACCTCAATCCTCGATTCCTGAGTGTCTTCGTTATCCTTGTAGCGAATGTTGGCAAGTGCGAGCTGACCGTCAGAAGACAGTATGCTTTTAGTCAGGTCTTCGTCCGCCAGTGCGATCGTTTCTATCTCTTTGATCTTTTCTTCATCGACCGATTCGAGCGCAGGAACCAGATAATCTCTTCCATATGACTCCTGATCAATTGCGCTCATACGAAAATTGATAAGCGATTGGACCGAGACAGCATGTTTAATTTGAGCGAAACGACTGTTCAGCTCAGCCATGGCGGTCAGCGTTTCTTTGTTGAATACACTCTGGGAACCGGATTTAAAAGCAAAAAGCACGCCGGTGGTAGGAGGGAAGTCCTCGCGAGCTTGTTTAACTTCTTCTCGATAGGGATCGTCCTCGCTCAGCAGCGTTTGGTCGGTAGCTGCCATGGAGGCTTGCTGCGCTCCAAAGCTCATGAAGACCGTTACGATGAGTGTTGTTAGCGCAAGGAGGTAGCGCTGGGCTATGAGTTTTTCGACCCAATTTTCCATGCTTTTATTTAATCTGTTAGTGAAAAAAATCAGAAGCAAGGTATCCTAAACCAGTGCTAACTTAATTTCACATGGAAAATTTATGAAGGCTTTGAACATTGCAGTTTTGTGCTTTTGGCTTTTATTGAGTGCGGCTTCATCGGCCGATTTAACCCCGAGTCCGAAAGATTTTGCTTTGCTAGACCACACGGGCAAGTTTCATCAACTATCCTATTACGGAGACCAGCGTGGGGTTGTTTTATATAGCCACGGGGTCGAATATTCTGGCGCGAATTCTGACATCGATCGATTCGAAAAGCTTCAATCCGAATATAGTGACGATCAAGTTGTATTTTTCATGATCAACGCTTTCTCACAGGATTCACGCGATTCAGTCGCAGAACAGATGAAAAATAAAGAGGCGCGGGTGTCGGTGCTGCTGGATGAGACGCAGATCGTCTCTCGAGATCTTGCTATCTCGAGGTTAGGAGAAGTTTTAGTTATTGATGCGGGGAATAGACGCGTGCTTTATCGCGGGGGGATCGATGGTTTGGAGGCATCGTTACAGAAAGTGATTGCTGGTCAAGATCCTGAGCCCAAGGGAAAGCCAAGCCTAGGTCCTAAGATTGTGTTTGAGTCATCCTTTGCTGAAAAAGACTCGGTCTCCTACACCAATGAAGTTGTTCCGATCTTAAAAGAAAATTGTGTGAAGTGTCATAGAGAAGGAGCCATCGCGCCATGGGCAATGTCCAGCCACGAGATGATCAAGGGGTTTTCTCCGATGATCCGGGAAGTCGTGTTGACTCAGCGTATGCCTCCAGGACAAATAGACACGCATGTAGGAAGACCTATAGAAAATGTCCCTGGTTTAACGATTGAAGAACGAAAGCGTTTGGTCAGCTGGATTGACTCGGGATCTCCCAAAGATGGTGGAGCTGATCCGTTAGCGGATGTTGAGGCTGAGGTTCAAAAGTTCAGTTTGGGTGAGCCGGATATAGTGCTAGAGGTGTCTCCTCAATCTATTCCTGCAACTGGAGTTATTGATTACCGGTATGTGCCGGTCCCGTTAAACCTGGATGAAGACGTATGGATAAGCGGTATGGAATTTTTGCCGGGCGACAGAGAAGTGCTTCACCATGTAATCGCCTATTTAACGAGTCCAGCTGATAAAACTGCTAAAGCTAGTTCCGCTGGCTCAGGGCAGAATATCGCAGGGTTTGCGCCTGGAAGACAGCCCGATTATTTCGGTGAAGATAGCGGTCGGCTGATACCGCGGGGATCGAACTTGCTGTTGCAGATGCACTATACCACTTCGGGTCGAGAGGCGGTGGATGCGACAAAGGTAGGGATTTTTTTACACAAAAAGCCGCCTGCTTATGTGATGTCTGGAGATGTAGTTGGCCAGCGAAGATTTATGATTCCGCCCGGGGCGAAAGAGCATAAACTAGAGGCCACGCAGGAAATCGAGCGAGACGCGCTTCTCTATCAGTTTACTCCTCATATGCATTTTCGTGGGAAGTATATGAGTTATGAGGCCTTCTACCCCGACGGAAGCTCTGAGGTGCTATTGTCCGTTCCAAAATACAATTTTAACTGGCAGTACAGTTACCGTCCTCAAGAGCCAATATTTTTGCCCGCAGGGACTAAGCTGACCGCGAAAGGCGCGATGGATAATTCGGATCGTAATCCTGCAAATCCGGACCCGTCTAAACCTGTATTTTTTGGTCTGCAAACCATGCATGAAATGTTTTTTGGTTTTGTCACGCTGCGCTATCTAGGGGATACGCCTGAATCGGATTCTCCGGCCCTGGCGCGAGCAAGCGTTAGCGCGGCTATGGATTGAAGTTATTTTTCTGGGAGTGTTTTGCCTTCAAGGTATAAACAATCTCACTAGTAGCTCTTATTCTCTGTGATCAATCTTAGTTGGGTTGAGCGTGCTGCAGGCTAAAGAATTTTGGGGAGACGTTTTAAGGGGGGACTATGCTTGAGAGATTGCTAATCGCTAATAGAGGCGAGATTGCCATTCGTATTGCGCGCACCGCATCGGATATGGGTATTAAAACGGTGAGTGTGTTTTCGGAAGACGATCATTTGTCTTTGCATACCCGTCATAGTGAGAGCGCTGTCAATTTAGGACAAGCGGGCGTTGTCGCCTATCTCAATGCAGAAAACTTGATCCAAGTAGCAAAGGAGACAGGTTGCGATGCAATTCACCCGGGATATGGATTTCTGAGCGAATCTGCCGAGTTTTCAAAGCTGTGTGCTGAAGCGGGCATACGCTTTGTGGGACCTTCTCCTGCTACACTCAGTCAATTTGGTGACAAGGCTCAAGCAAGAAATCTCGCGATAGCGAGCGAGGTGCCCGTTTTAAAGGGAACTAATCAAGCGACAACCCTAGAAGAAGCAAACGCTTTTTATGACAGTCTGGGCGTCGGGACAGCCGTTATGATTAAAGCGCTGGCGGGAGGCGGGGGGCGCGGAATGAGACCCGTCCGTGAGAAGGCTGAGTTGGAGGAGGCATACGCGAGGGCGACCTCTGAAGCCCAAAAAGCTTTTGGGTCGGGCGATCTTTATCTTGAAGAGATGCTTTATCCAGCAAAACACGTTGAGGTTCAGGTCGTCGGCGACGGCGAGAGGGTGGTCCACTTATGGGATCGAGAGTGCAGTCTACAGCGTCAACGGCAGAAACTGGTCGAGATTGCTCCTGCGTTTGGGTTATCCAATGAAATTCGAACGGCGATGCTTGAGTCGGCACAACGAATAGCTCTTGCAGCTAATTATGAAGGTGTCGGGACCATTGAATTTCTGGTTGGTGCTGATGATCAAGGTGTTGAGCGCTTTGTTTTTATGGAAGCGAATGCGAGACTGCAAGTTGAGCATACGGTTACCGAAGAGGTCACGGGATTAGATCTCGTTGCGCTGCAGCTCAGATTGGCCGGAGGGGAAAATCTTGATGAAATTGCACTGACACAGGACCTGATCGGAGAGCCCAAGGGTGTTGCCGTTCAAGTACGAGTCAACCTGGAGAAAATGAATGAGGACGGCACTTCGATCCCAGGCGGAGGCGTGCTGACTAGTTACGAGCCGCCATCTGGACCAGGAATACGGTTGGACGGTTTTGGATATAACGGGTACTCGACTAGTGTCTTGTACGACTCCCTTTTGGCCAAGCTGATTGTTCACTCTGATGAGCTTCAGCGAGGGCTTCTTCGGGCGCGAAGAGCTTTGTCTGAATTTAAGATAGAAGGCGCGCCTACCAATATTTCGTTTTTACAGTCCATTCTAAAAAATGCTCCATTTTCCGAGTCTGGTATACACACCTTGTTTGTCGAAGAGAACATGGCTGATTTACTTGCAGCTGAAGAAGAACCCGGTAAATATTTTGTGCCTCCAGAAAGAGAGCTCGAAAAAGCAGGATCGGAGGTTGATCCTGATGATCCGCTCGCTGTTCTCGCTCTCAAAGGACCGGCTGCAGAAGCTAAGACTAAAGAGATCGCTTCTCCTGAGGTCTCAGGTCCCTCAGGAACTGTATCGGTGCTTGCGCCTCTTCAAGGGATGGTCATAGAGTTTTCCGTGGGAGTAGGAGACGAGGTCCAGAAAAACCAACCGGTCGCTGTGATGGAAGCTTTGAAGATGGAGCATGTGATTAAATCCGAGGTCTCTGGGGTCGTAAGAGAGTTGGCACTAGAGGTTGGCGACACGATATTTGAATCGACACCGATCATGTTCATCGAGCCGCTTGATGTCGAAGGAGAATATGATTCTGGAGAATTGCAAGACTTGGATGAGATTCGGCCTGATGTGGCCGAGGTCAACCACTTTCATGAGTTGACACGCGATGATGCTAGGGTCGAGGCAGCAGAAAAGAGGCATGAGGCGGGTAAACGCACGGCTCGGGAAAATATCCTGGATCTTTGTGATGACGGATCGTTTTTTGAATATGGGCCTTTGGTTACAGCAGCCCGATACAGAAACGATACGACCGAAGAGCTCGAGGAGCGTGTTAAGCGAACGGCCGCCGATGCGATGGTCATGGGTGTAGGTAGGATTAATGGTGAGCTTGTTGGTAAGGACAACGCTCGATGTATTGCTATGTCTTATGACTACTCGGTACTTGCTGGTACTCAGGGCAATAAAAACCACCAGAAACAGGACCGTATGTTTGGTATAGCTGAGAGATATAAACTGCCAGTGGTCTTGTATACAGAAGGTGGTGGAGGCCGAACCTATGGTGGTCCGCGCAGCGAGAGCGGGCCAAATGTAAGCTCGGTTGGAGGTTTAAATGTTCGGACCTGGAGAGAACTCGGTAAGTTGTCTGGCTTGGTGCCGATCGTCGGAGTGAATTCAGGTTATTGTTTTGCTGGTAACGTGGTTTTGCTTGGTGCGTGTGATGTGATTATTGCGACCAAAGACTCAAGTTTAGGCATCGGTGGTCCGGCCATGATCGAAGGTGGGGGTCTTGGCGCGTATGCACCGTCTGAGGTTGGACCTGTAGAAATTCAGGAGCCCAATGGTGTGATTGATATCTTGGTGGAGGATGAAGCAGAGGCCACCGCTGTCGCAAAAAAATACTTGTCGTATTTCCAGGGTCCAGTAAAAAGTTGGACAGAGAACGACCAGAGAATTCTTCGTCATATCGTTCCAGAGAATCGCAGGGCGGTATATAGCATAAGAAGTGTTATCGAAACCTTAGCAGATGAAGGCTCGATGCTTGAGCTTCGTCCAAAGTTTGGCCTGTCTATGGTGACTGCTTTTATCAGAATTGAAGGAAAGGCCGTGGGCGTGGTCGCCAATAATTCGAATTCACCTACAGGCGGGGCGATTGATTCGGAGGGAGCCGACAAGGCCGCTCGATTTATGCAGCTTTGTGACGCCTTCGATATACCGATTCTGTCCCTGGTAGATACACCTGGAAATATGGTTGGTCCTGAAGCGGAAAAAACCGCGTTGATCAGACACTGTGGACGAATGTATGTAGCGGGAGCAAATATCACCGTCCCCTACTTTTTGGTCGTTTTGCGCAAATCTTATGGTCTTGGCGCGCTAGCGATGGCGACTGGTAGTTTTGACGAAACCTTTTTTTCGATCAGTTGGCCTACCGGCGAGTTTGCAGGTATGGGACTAGAGGGCATGATCAAGTTAGGTCGTCGTGCTGAACTAGCGGCTATCGAAGATATATCTGAGCGTAAGGCACGCTATGAAAAGATGGTCGCAGACGCGTATGCATGGTCAAGAGCGCTCAACGCGGCCACGGTGTTGGAAGTGGATGATGTGATTGATCCTGCGGAGACTCGAAACTGGTTAGTGATGGGTCTTGATTCCTTGCCGCCTGTGCCGGTCCGAACCCATAAGAAACGAGGCTGGATTGATACTTGGTGATATGTTTCGATCCAACCTTATTTGATGTGATCTATGAGATTCGTTATGACGGATAAAATGGTCGAAGCTAATGGAATAACAATAAGGACGGAATCCTTTGGAGATAAAGAAGTCGTTCCTATGATTCTGATCATGGGTGCGACGGCGCCTGGTATTTACTGGCCTGAACGGTTCATAGATAAGTTTTTAGATCAGGGAAGGTTTGTTATTCGCTACGACAATCGCGATACCGGTAAAACTACCTGCGTAGATTTTAATGAACACCCATACAATCTAGAAGACATGGCATCGGACGCTATTGCCGTCATGGACGCCTACGGAATAGACAAGGCCCACGTGGCCGGAGCCTCCATGGGAGGCATGATAGTCCAGACCTTGATGTTGCAGCATGCGCCTCGTTTACGAACGGCAACTTTAATTATGTCGACTCCTCTGTCTGGGACTACAGATGAAGGACTGAGTGCGGGAGATTTGCCAGGGCCGGATCCTGCCTGGATGGAGAAATCTATTAGGTTGCTGTCGTCACCTCCAGGATCACGAGAAGAGATGATCGAGCGGAAAATCGAGCAGTTTCGTATGCTTGCTGGTACCGCTGAAGAATTTGATTCGGACTTACAGCGAGAGATCGCGACGGTCGAAGTTGATCAGGCAATTGATCTGTCGGCAGCAATGAATCATCCCCTAGCGATCGATAATTCTTCCCCGTCCGATCGCAGGCCTTTGCTCGCAAGTACAAAAACACCGACGTTAGTGATCCATGGTACCGAAGATCCGATTCTTCCCTACGAGCATGGCGTCAGTCTCGCAGAGACTATTTCGGGTTGCGAGCTCATGACGTTGGACAAGGCTGGGCACGAGATACCCAGATGCTATGAAGATGAGATTGTGAGAAGAATGATCGCTCTTCAAGACGCGAACGACTGAAATAAAAATAAAAGGAGAATCTATGAGTGGTTTTAAAGTAGCAAAGCAATTCTTCGAGGCTTGTGAAGCGGGTGAAGGGTGGAACGGTTGCCAAGAATTTGTGGTTGAGGATGCGGTGTTTGCTGCTCAAAGTGAACCCATTGTTGATATTAAAACAGTCAAAGATTATGCGGAGTGGATGAAACAAATGGGTGGTGAAACTTTAAAGGGAGCAAGTTATACGTTGCACAGTAGTGCTTGGGATGAAGACAAACGCTGCGCTCTATTTTTTGCTACTTTTCACGCGACTCACGTCGGTGAGGGCGGTCCGGTGCCTCCGACTAATCAGTCGACCAATACTGATTATGTTTATGCGATTACGATGGATCGAAATGACGCGGTGATGTCTATGACTAAAGTCTGGAACGCACCTTGGGCGTTGAACGAGCTGGGGTGGACTTGATTCATTTGGATGCTGAAGGTCAGTTGAGGTGATTTAAAAGTAAGGGATGAGGTGAATAATATGAATAAACTGTGCGCGCAATCTGCTACTCAATTAGCGAATTTAATCAGAACGGGCGAAACATCTAGCCAGGAGGTGGTTCGAGCTCATCTTGATCGCATCGAAGAGGTAAACCCTGATGTTAATGCGATCACTGTGATTCTCGGAGAGTCTGCGCTCAAAGCGGCAGAGCAGGCGGATAGTGCTTCTGAAGAAGACAAAATGAGGCCATTTCATGGAGTACCAATTACCATTAAAGAGAATATCGATTTGGTGGGGACGCCCACTACCCAAGGTTTAGCCGTGAATGCCGAGGCGATGCCGGCGCGTAACGCACCGATCGTAGACCGAATGATAGCGGCCGGCGCGATTCCCATAGGAAGAACCAACCTGCCTGAGATGGGTGCTCGTTTGGACACAGACAATCCCTTGCGGGGGCGAACCTTCAATCCATGGAATGCTGCGCTGACGCCGGGAGGATCTAGCGGAGGAGAAGCCGTAGCACTGGCGACGGGGATGACACCGTTTGGTCTTGGTAACGACATCGGGGGCTCTTTACGTAATCCTGCTTATTGCTGTGGTGTTGCTGCGCTAAAACCTTCGATTGGTCGAGTGCCGTTCGTCTTTTCAATAGAGCCCGTCGACCTGGGGATTGCGGGTACATTTGTGACAGATGGGCCTATGGCTCGTTCGGTGAACGATCTTCGGGTTGGCCTTTCGGTTCTTGCGGGCCGGCATATTGATGATCCCCAGTCAGTGGACGTGCCGCTTGAGGGTAGGCTCCCGGATTTTCCAAAGGCTGCTTTAATTAGCGAGATAGAGGGTTGTCAGATTCCTTCGTCAACCAAGAATGAAATCGAGCGGGCAGGAAAAATCCTCCGGGATAAAGGTTGGAGTGTTGATTATGTCAAAGCACCCGAGCTAGACAGAGTGTATGAGGTATGGGGAAAACTTGTGATGGGCGGTTCGACCCTCGACGGATTAGATGAAGTGGTCAAGCCGGAGACCGCGACCTATTTGGAGAGGATGTGGACTGTTCATGATGTTCAATCTTTGACCTTGGACGAGGCGCTGATAGAACGTCGAAGGCTCAGAAGATTGTGGTCTGCCTTTTTAACTGACTATACCGTTGCGATCGGCCCGACCTGGGCTAACTTACCATGGCCTATTGATAGTGACCTTGATCCGGATAAGGGACTTGAGCTACTCAGAGAAAGCTGGGCTTTCATTACACCTGGGAATGCTTTGGGACTTCCCTCAGTGGCTCTTCCAATGGGAGTATCTGATGGACTGCCAACCGGTATTCAGGTCTATTCCGAGGTCTACCGAGAAGACTTGTGTTTGATGGCCTCAGAGATTATCGAGTCCGAAACGCAGTGCCCAACCCCAATAGATCCTGTGAAATGATTGCGTAAGTGACGCCAACCGCCTTAATATTTGAGATTCCTCTGGCCTAATCTATCACTTATTAAGAGTGTTCCACGTTGCAATTTAGTTATAAGCTTGATCTAGACGGCTCAATGCTACGTGTCGTCGACAATCATTATAAGAATAAGGAATTACAATGAAAAAATTACTATCGGCAATTGGACTATCGCTGCTTAGCTTTGGAGCGATCGCGGATGATCATGCCCCGTCAATATTTGGGATAGAAACCTACGCATGCAATTACAATGAAGGTAAAACGCTTGAAGACCTTCTGAGTGTTTCAAAAAAATGGGACAGATTTGCCACTAAAAACTTTTCCATGCCTTATCAAGGTTATGTGTTGACACCCTACTACAGAAGCCCGGAAAACCAACATGAGGTGTACTGGGTTGGGATGTCTCCAAATTTTGAAGCACAAGGAACCACTCAAGACGAGATGCGAACTAAAGGAGCTAAGCTCAATGAAGAGTTTTTAGAGGTTTTAGACTGTGATATGCAGGGCCAATGGGCAGCTATGATGGTTATGAGTGGGGGTGACAGTGTTCCGGAAGAGGGCACTGTAAGTTTTCAATCATGCAGTATGAAAGAAGGAGCCAGCATGGAACAAATGATGATGGCAGACGCGAAAATGAATGCCCTAGCGGAAAAGATAGGCATAACAGGTGGTATGTTACGTTGGTTCCCACTGGGAGGCCAAAGCAGTTCGTTTACGGGCGACTACGTTCAAGTAACGAGTAATTCCTCTCTTGCTGAGCGCGGTAAAAATTATGATCGCGCTATAGCAAGTGGAATGAGGCAGGCGAATGCATCTATTTATGGTGAACTTGTTGAGTGTCAAGGAGGCAGCACGTCTCTATACGTGAGCGTGGGCGGTAAAGAAGAGTAGTTTAGCGATTTCTACTAGATGGCTCGAGTCGCTCGACTCGAGCTTGCTTTAATTTCTTCTGATTGAGTAAGTTGGACACTTTTGGGGCGATAGAACCTTTGATTTCAGATGATGAGAAATATTTCAATCTGGGCACTCTAAAGAGAGATGGGTCCTATGTAGATACGCCTGTCTGGTTTGCTAGGGAATCCTTAGGTGAAGCCTATTATGTTCTAGCAAACGTGAAATCTGGGAAGGTTAAACGTTTGCGCAATTTCAATTCTACTCGAATTGCTATTTGTGATTGGAAGGGACGGTTAAAAGGAGATTGGGAGTTAGCCAGCGCGGAGCTCGTTACTGAGTCCCTGGATATGATTCGTCTTTTCAGATCAAAGTATGGTCTTCAATTTTATGTCTTTGAGTTCTTTTCGTGGTTATCCGGAAAGAGAAAAGAGCGTCAAATGATTCTTGTTACACCTCAAGAGCAATAACCACTGTGTGATCTCTTTCTAGGCTTATAAAAGTGTCGGTGCTTCGCCCTGGATGGTTGCTCTATAACCCTTTCTAACTGAGGGTGAGTAATCAAAAGCGGCATGGTGTTGCACGATCCGATTATCCCAAAATACTACAGTGTTTGGTTCCCACCTTACTCGACATTGAATATTGACTGAATATGCTACGTGATCGTAAAGCATTTTGAGTAGCGCTTTACTTTCGGAATCCGAGAGTTCTACGATTTTTCCGACGAAGCCATCGTTGACATACAGCGCCTCTTTACCTGAGATTGGATGGGTTCTTACTACAGGATGTATCGCCGAAGGCAGCTCGTCTAACGTCTTTGCTCCACTGAGGTAGAGGTAGTGACCTCGAGGATCATGTCGAGCGGTAAGCTCTTTGAGAAAGACTTGCATCTTAGGAGACAGAGTAGCCAAAGCTTCCACCATATTCGCGAACAAGGTGTCTCCTCCAGACTCGGGCACTATTTCCATGCGAAGCATTGATAGCCCGGGCGGTTGAGCATTACTTGAAACGTCTGAGTGCCAACCCTCCCCAGCTACCCGTTTAGAGTGTTCGTTGGCCTTGATCACGATGAGCTCATCCGGGACATCATTTTTATTGATAGGAGTGGTCAACGGCGTGCCAAGTCTGTGAGCAAAAGCTGCCTGCTGTTCCATCGTCATGAGCTGATTTCGAGCAACGACAACACCGTATTCGGCCGCTAATTCATTGAGATGTTTTATTTTGGGGTCGGTGAACTCTGTAAGTTGGGGGTCGTCAAGCAATTCGACGCCGAATTTAGGAGTAATAGTTTTGTATTTAAACATGGGTTCTAGCTTTACTTAGTCCAATTGAGAGGCCGTAATCGCCGCCTCCATTGTTGCCTTTGTAACAGCCATCCTGTCTTCTCCCCAGGGCATAGGCATTAGAATCGGATGTTCCACTCCTGCGTCGATGTAAGACTTTACAAATTGTGTTACTTCACTTTGGGAACCTATGAAGTCTATAGCCTGAATCATTTTTTCAGAGACTGCATCGACCGCGCCGTCCCGATTTCTTTGTTTTTGAAGCGCTCTAATTTCGTCAACTTCCTCACCGAAGCCGGCTTGTTTGAACATCTTGGCGTAACCATCAGCCATAACATAGTTAAATAGATCCTTTTTGGCTGACTTTACCCCGCGCTCGAACTCGGTGACTGATGCATGAACGTACGCGAAAATTTTTGCAGGACCGCCTTTTCTTACTTGATTAATGGATGGTTGAACGTGAGACGACGGTAAATAGTTAAGCAGGACACCGTCTGCAACTTCACCGGCTAACTTCAACATCTGAGGGTTGAGAGCAGCCATCACGATTTTTGGTTTTCGCTCTCCAAGTCTCATGCCTAGACGAAAACGCTTGGTTTGAAAATAATCTCCCTCAAAGGTTACGGATTCGCCAGATAAGCACTCACGAAATAAAGCCACGTATTCCCGCATCATGCCTATAGGTTTATCTGTTGTCGGCATGCCGTGTTGACTAAGAATACCTGGCGCCGAGACGCCGACTCCCAACCACACGTCGACATCTGGATTTAGGGCCTGAAGAGTGGCTGCTGACATAGCAGCCAGTGCTGGTGTTCTGACCTGTATTGGTACGATTCCCGTACCAAGGTCAAGCTTTGGGGCGGATTGACTTACAGCACCCAGCATCGTCAACGCATCAGTACCAGTAGCCTCGACAGTCCAGATCGATCGGTATCCTAGCGTTTGGGCCTCGGTTGCTATGTTGGTGATAGCTTTCGGTCCTAAGACGCCTAAGCTGCCAAACGTAATTCCCATTGATTTTCGGTCTGTCACTCTTTTGATCTCCCCATATTCTGTGCGACTAGTTTAACCGATATTTTGTTAGTTAGGACTTAAGCACTATCTTAGGACTAGCAACTTTATAATCTTTAAGAGAGAAAGAGATGAAAGTAACTTTTCAACTTGTAGATAATTTAAAAAATCAATGGCTTTTAAAAAAATCTTTCGTTTGACTTTAAGTAACAATACGTCAAAAGTTTGGGTCTGCTTGAGTAATTGATCTTGGGTGGGACTCAAACTAACTACGAAAAAGGTTTTAAGCCATGGCTACATCAGCGACTAACAGAAAAAATATAAAGAAAAATCGTCGAGCAATATTTGAAGTTGAAGCTACCGTTACATCAAATAGAGCTAAGGCGTATGCAACACGCTCCATAATAGAAGAGAATCGCGCTTTGATTCTCAAGAACTACACAGCAGCTTTTATGGGTAATAGACAGCTCGCTAATCAAAATACAGACGATGTGTTTAGAAACAGAAAAGCAATAATCGCGAACATTGATGCTGAAAATGACGTTCAGCAAAACTTCAAGGAGTCTCTGACCAACGAAGCTTCTCTAGAGTTTTTGGAGCACAGAGCGTCCTTGAATGCTGCAGTGCTCTCCGTAAATGAGAAAATGATAGCTGTCAATGAAATGCTTATTGATATCAACGACACCATTATGTCTGCGAATGAAAGTATAGTTAAGTATAATGCCAAGCAGATCGCTGCAAATAACAAACTTATCGCAGGTGGTTTGAAACCATCGAATGCGACGCCATCTAGAAACGCTGAAAGGATTAAGCGTAATGCGAAGAGAAGCAAGGATGTACAAAAACAAGCGCTTGCAAACTCTAAGAAAATGGACTCGATGAGTGCTCAAATGCAAGTAAACCGTAAGAGAATTGAGAAAAACAGCGATAAGATTATGGAGCGAAGAGCCAACATAATTAAAAACGCTGGTGATATTGCAAAGAACCAGCAGAGAATTGCTAAGAAAATTTCTCCTTAAGGCTTTAAAGGATTGATTTATCTAAGGGGGCTTTGCCCCCTTTCCTTGGAATTGATAAAACCTAACTTCTATCGATGAAGACGAACCGTTACCGCGATCATCTTTTGGGCGGCTGACTCGATGTCGCTCATTAAAGGTTCACCGTTTTTGTAGCGGACTTTTGCAAAAAAACCATCGACTCTGCTGTGACGACAGAGTGCGTCTAGGTAATTTTCGATTTGATCTTTATCATCCTGTGATGAGACTAGAGTTGCGTCAATCAGTCTTCCTCTATGTTTTACTTTCGTGAATTGCGGATTCACTAAGTTTCTCCACCAAAGATTGTCTCGATCCGTAACACAACAGAGTTTGCCAGATTTTATTTCAAGATAGCTGACCGGTACCTTATATAGCTTACCCGTTTTTATTCCTTTGATTTGTAACACTAAAATGTTGTTGCTTAGGACTATGTGCAGAGGAGAGCTCGATATCGCAACCACAAATGTGTTCATTACCTTCCAGAATAATTTCATAGTTTTTGGCAACTTTACTGAAGACTAATTGTTGTTGACTGGACAGGCTTTGTGCCCGTCCAGTGCGCGGTTTACTTTAATACGTATACTTCGTGTTTAAGCGTATCTCGTCGAGCATCAAAAGTGATGATATCGAAGTTTTGAGTCCCATCAGCCAGATTTACGACGTTGTGCATTGTGATCGTTGATCCTTCTCTTCGCCATATGCCCTTAAAGAAACCGGCTGCTACGGTGTTTGCATCTACGACGCCGCGACCTGAACCATCGACAAATCCGCCGGTTCGATCCGCGTTTAGGCTAAGGTTGTAGGTAACGTAGACCTTGCCGTATTCGCCCATCTTTCCTTTAGCGGTAATCGTTGTTTTCTCAGCGCCTGTGTTTATTGATGTCACAGTCATAATCGAGTCGGGTTGTCTTTTGACGAGACTGATGGATTCATCAGATGCGCTCGCTGAGTGGGAAAATTGACTCAGGGTGAATAGCAAAACACTTGTTAAAATTATTCTCATATGTTCATACCTGTTTATTAGAAATTAAGCTTATCCCAGAGGCTTCTCTGGACGAGAAAGACTCTAGCATTTTTGATGCCTGGTTTTTAGATCTCGATTTGGATTATTTCCGCTGCAAATGACTCTGCAGTTAAAGATCGAGGTAATGAGCTTGAATCAAAAGTAATAGTATTCAAGTGCGATCTAAGTTGATACTTTATGTTAATCAGCTTGTTATAGGTTATGGATTTGGCTCCTACTCTTAAACTCCGTTGTCTAAACATTATTTGCATATCGATTTTATTGTCTTTGATGGGATGCATGGATGAATTGGGGGACGAAGGTTTCTCTACTAGTTATGCGGAGTACTGTGCGTCATGTCATGGAGACAATTTAGAAGGGACTGGTATAGGTCCAGCACTTATAGGGCGCGATCTCAAACACGGTGAAACAATCGAGTCGCTGAGATTAAGCATTCAGAAGGGGTTTCCTGAGGCGGGCATGCCAGCCTGGACCGGTAATTTAGATGATGGGGTCGTCCAAGGTTTAGCGATCTATATCGCTGATGTAAGAGCAGGTAGAGCTGAATATTTCGACTTTCAGGTGGTGGACGAAGAGCTATTGGTTCCAGAAAGGACGATTAGATCAGAGGTCTTAGATTTTCGTCTTGAAGTTGTTTCGAATGAAATTCATAAACACCCGTTTTCGATTGCGCCGATGCGAGATGGAAGCATCTTGGTTACTGAGAAGACGAAAGGGCTAAGAATTGTAAGGCCTGACGGTTCTATCAGCGAGATTGTCGATGGTACTGTGCCTAAACTGTCCGCTCTTTGGGAAACGCTCAATGATTGGGGAGATGAAGATCAGCCCTATATTATGACCGAGGGTAGTTTGATGGATGTTGCCTTGCATCCAAACTACGACCAAAACGGTTGGGTGTACCTTCACTATTCTGATAACTGCGAATCCTGTGCTTGGGGAGGAGAGAGCGGAATCATGAACAAATTGGTCCGTGGTCGTATACGCCACGAAAAATGGGTGGATGAGGAGGTTATTTGGCAAGCAGCGCCCGAGGATTATTACACAGAGGCAACTGCTGATCAGGGTGCTGGGGGCAGGATCGCCTTCGACGAGGAGGGATTTGTATATATCAGTGTCGGAATTAGACACTACTTTGAACGAGTTCAAGATTTATCCTTTCCGGAAGGCAAAATTCACCGTATCCACGATGATGGAAGAATTCCTACCGACAATCCCTTTGTTGATGTTGAAGGCGCTGAAAAAACAGTTTGGACATACGGACATCGAAGTCCACAGGGTTTAGAGTACCGAAAAGGAACCGGCCAGCTCTGGGGAACTGAGATGGGCCCGCGCGGTGGTGATGAATTGAACTTGCTTCGCCCCGGTAGGAATTTTGGATGGCCCTTGTACTCGAAAGGCCTGAACTATGATATGACACCGGTTAATTTTGGTAAGCAGCTCGGTATAGAATTTTCACTAGACGATATTGAGCAGCCCGTTTACGACTTTACTCCTTCACCCGCAATTTCGAGTTTTATTTTCTATGAAGGAGATCAAATTCCGGGCTGGAGCAATAACATTATCGTGGGAAGCCTGGCTGGCTCTAATCTTTACCGGCTGGTGCTGGAAGATAACCAAGTCATTCATAAAGAAACCCTCATATCTCAGTTGGCTCGATTTAGAGATGTGGAAATGAGCCCGACGGGAGAAGTTTTCCTATTGTTAGAACACACGAAAGGTTCCAAGATCGTAAAGATTGTGCCTGAAATCGCAGCAGGCAAAGAGAGTTAGCTGAATTTCTGGTGAGGCTACAGCCTGAATTGTTAGAGCTTTTTAGGACATCGATTCAAGCATCGCCCTCATTTTTTGATGTAGCATGTTGACTGCTTGTAGAGGTCGAACCATGACTTTTACTTCAGTTAATTTGTTATTTTCGTTCCATTTGAGCAGGTCGGCGCCGTTAATGTAAGTGCCCTCTATTTCTGATTCAAATTCCAGTAGGGCCGAGGTTTTTCCCACGATTTCGTTGATATAGTGAAATTTTGATCCAGTTTGTGTGCTCTCAGATAAACCATTTTTTTTGTCGGCGCTCCCAAAAACGCCCGTTGCCGCCATTAGGTACATCATTGTAATTTTTTTGCCTTTTTGAGGCGTAAAAACCACAGGAGAGTGGAACACGACATCATCGTCTAGAAGTTCATTCCATATGCTTGCATCCTTTGACTTCATTGCCTGGTGCCAGATTTTTACAGCCTCCATACGAGTACCTTTTTTGTTGTCTGTTAGGACTCATCATTCTAGTTGGACAACCAAATATCAATAGTTGACACTGATTGGAAGAACTTCAGCTGTAAATCTCTCTGTTAACTCGATGGACTAGGGGGTAGATAGTATTTAGGTTCGGGTTATGTATTAGATGTTATTGGAGAGATGGAATGATCAATCGATGTGGCTGGTGTGGAGACGATCCTCTTTACGTCAACTATCATGATCAAGAATGGGGGGTCCCGCTTTACGAAGATGCTGCTTTATTCGAATGTCTTACCTTGGAGGGAGCCCAGGCGGGGCTGTCATGGATTACGGTGCTGAGAAAACGGGAGGGCTACAGATCAGCTTTTGATCATTTTGATTATCGAAAAATCGCGAAATACTCTGACAAAAAACTAGAAAGGCTGATTGAGGATGAAAAAATTATTCGTAATCGTTTAAAAATTATGAGCGTTCGCCAGAACGCTATCGCTTTTATTCAGGTCCAAAAAGAATGGGACAGTTTTAGCAACTTCATATGGCACTATGTTGATAATAAGCCCATCCTAAGATTAGATGGCGAGGTGCCTTCTTCTACACAGCTATCAGAAAGGATCAGTAAAGATCTAAAGAGGTTGGGGTTCAAGTTTGTGGGTTCGACAATTATCTATGCGTTCATGCAAGCTGTTGGTCTAGTGAATGATCATTCCCTTGACTGTTTTCGCTATGAAGAATGTCAAAAGCTGCACGCTTAATAAGTTTTATTTGAATCAGAGGTTTTAATTGAGAGAATATTTCAGTTTCGTAATTTATTACAAATTATTTTCACGTTAAGGAGTTCGGATGGCCGCTTATCTTGTAGGAAACTTAAAAGTAACTAACCCGGAAGGGTTTACGAAGTATCGAGAGCTTGTTGCTAAGACAATAGCAGATCATGGTGGCGAGTATGTGGTTGCAGATGCGAATTCGGTTCCGGTTGAGGGCGATCCCGAGCATCTGTCGGTCGTTTTAAAGTTCGATAGTATGGAAGCGCTGCAGGGCTGGTATGATTCTCCTGAGTATCAAGAGATTCTTGCCTTGAGAACGGACAACAGCGAAGGGATCATAAGTTTTGCTCAAGACTGAATAACCAACTTTTGGTTGTGGCTAGGGCTAGAAAGGCTTTTTAAAAATTTTTGCTATTCGAGTTTTCCATTTATGAATTGACCCCGGTGTGTTAACTCACCGGTTTCGTCATAAATTTCATGACGACCATTGAGAATACCGTCTCTGTAGATGGTCATCGTTTTCAGTCTGCCATTGCTATGATACCGCTGGCTCACCCCAATTTTTTTACCTTTCTTATATTCGCCTCTAGACTTTAACTGTCCACTCTCATAATAAGTTTCAAGTAGACCCTCCAGCTCGCCTTTGCTGTAAGTGCGCTTGGATTCTAATTGACCAGTTTCGAAGTAGGTCAGTAGCTGACCTTCTAACCTACCATTCTCATAAGTCCATTCAGACTTTAACTGGCCGCTATCGTAAAAACTTTTTTCTGGCATAGATTAAGAATATTTTCCCTTTTAAGACCCTACCAAAATGAGAGCCCGCTTGAAACTTGACCAAGCGGGCTTTGTTTTTCATGCGAACAAAGTGTTTTTCTAAGTTCCGGGTTGGTGCCGAATTTCTTCGATCATCACCGAGTCTCCCTGACAATCGACGTAGTTGTAATAATCCTGTCTTACCCTCCATCCCCCTTCAGCTATCCATTGCTTATGTTCCATCAGCCCCGCCATATCCGGGAAGATTAAGACGTTTGCAAAAGCAGCTGGCGCATTCGCGCCTCCGATGCTTGGGAAAAAGCCGAACCAACCAATGTTGCCAATTCCTTCAGAGTAATTCTCAACGATTGAAGCGTTCTTTGCTATGAGCGAGTCTGAGGTTACTCCTTCTTTTAGGTCGCACCAGTTCCACATAGCGAGGCGATTCTTGCTGGAATTCATGGCATCTACATCGGCCCAACGAGTGTAAACAGTCGCCATTTTAAGGTCGCACTTAGCAATACTTTGCCACTCGGTATTGAGTTTTTTCCCCTCAGGTGTGTTGAGCCACAACTGCCAACCCTTGGCAGAGGTTTTGTGATCAGAAACTAAAAACTCGACGAATTCCGTGTTGCTCCGATTGTCCGGATTGTCATGAGAGATGAACGGATAGGCTCTGATAACAGTGGTCTCGACCCCGTTCTTTTTGGACCAGGCAATATATTTTTGTTGAAGACGATCATACTGTGCCATGGTCTTGCCTGGATTCAACGTGCATAGCTGAGTTTGAGCATTCATGGGTTGTTGTGGGTCCATGCCGCCTGTAAACACAGCATGATCATCTGCGATAGTTATTGATGAGAAGGCCGTAATGACAAAAGCGATTGTCGCAATAAGTACATTTTTCATCTAAAGGTTTCCTTTTATTTATTATTTAGTCGCCCGTGGTTAGTTCAGGCTAGATTGAAACTAACTTAATGTTCGTGGTTTTGTCACTACCCGATTTCTATCCAGTTAGCTCAAATCCTAGAAATTAAATACTGGTCGCCGTTGAAATGCAGAGAGATTGGTCTTTAGTTCGTCGTTTAGGCCTTTACTCGGGATGAATTAATTTAACAAAAGATCGTTGATGTCCTATAAAGAAGCGATTACGTAAGTGGAGAAGGAAGGCAAATTATGGATAAAACGTTCTTAGCTGTTGCTCAAGATCTTCAACATGACTTGGATGAGCGATCCAAACGCCGCATTTTTTCAGAAGGTAGAGGACCTAAATCCATTGAGGAGGCCTATAAGCTCCAGAGGGCTTTGAGATCGGTTCGCGAAGCTCGAGGCGAAAAAGTCGTAGGTTTTAAGGTGGGATATACAAGTAAGGGCGTCCGCGAAAATCTTGAAGGTATTATGGGGCTGACCGAATCTGTTCATGGTTACTTGTGGGATAGCGAGAGCTATAAAAATACTGCAGTTGTAGATCATCGCCGTCTTGCGATTGAAGGCGAGCTAGGCGTTAAGCTTTTGTCTGCCGATTCTGATGATGTTTCTGAGTGGGAAGTCGAGTATGAACCCGTAATCGAGATTCATATGGCGGGAATGGATGGGCCGAAGGACGATGACTTGGGTAGGCGCGGCCTAGAATTGATTGGAACGAATTGTATACACGCGGGAGTAGTGCACTCTACGAATACCAAACGCTGCCTTATCGGCGAGATCTCGCTTAATGAGATGATGACCGTTAGCGTGGGTAAAGAGAAGGTTGAGCAAGTTACCCTCTCCGAACTGAGGGTTGGAGACATGCTTGGTCCGGTGGCTACACTTTCTTGGTTGCTAAAAAAATTGAAATCCGAAGGAAACAAAGAAGAAGCTTTGCTAAGAGAGGGAGCGTTTGTTATTTGCTCTACGCCTGGAGCTCTGCATCTCGTGTCGCCTGGTAGCGAGGTCAGAGTTGAGTTTTCTGGTCTCGAGACTAGCTGTACTGCGGCTACATAGATAAAACAAAGCAATATAGGCCGCTTAGTACGACAGTAGCTCCTATCTCCAAGGCTTTACTTCCTTTTTTCTAGTCTCTATATACTCAACACGCATAAAGTACCTGTTAGGAGAAAAATTATGAATTGGGAAATATTAAGCGGATTGGCTGAATTATCGAGTGCTCTTGCAGTATTGGTAACCCTGATCTATCTGGCTATTCAAGTAAGACAAAATAATATTTTCGCTCAAGCGCAGGCCATGCAAGCGAGAACCGACACTCAAATAAATATGATCTCTTTCGTCATGTCTGATCCCAAGTACTTGGAGGCAATTAACACCGTGATGGCATATTTGAATGAACCTGGGAAAGGAGAGGTTTCTGAACAAGACAAGAGAGATGCGTTGGTTGTGTTGAGTGTGATCAGAGCTACGCTTGAAAACACCTACGAGCAATATACGAAGGGCTTAATAAGTAGAGATTTTTATCAGGGCGTTACCGTTCAGACAATCAAGACTTATGGTCCTGCCATGCTCGCGTTAGATATGTGGCTAACTCCAGGATTTAGGCAAGAAATGCAAGAAATTATTGGGCGTTAGTTAGTTCTAGCCAATTTAGATTCATATGTTTTAAGTTGTGGCATTGAGACTTTTATCTTTAGTTATTTTTTTACTACGGCGTCTTTTAATATTTTGGCAACTACTAGTGAGAATCTTCGCTGAGTGGTACTCGAAATATCTGGATGGTTTCAATCTACCCAAACAGAACCAAAGAGAATCCCAAAGAAGAAATGGTAGTTCACTACCTGACTTAGGAATATTCACAATATTCAACTCACGTAAAACCAAGCTTTCTAGGACTGTTGAACCCTGTCACAGGGACAAAAATATCTACCCTTTTGACTACCCTAGGCAGGTGACCTTACCCCCTTCCCATATAGATAAAGGTGAGTGGAGATATTTAGAGGGATTTTTAGGTTGTAAGGCTTTTCTTATAAAGATTGATGAATATCTAAATCTTTGATTTATATAATATTTTCAAAAATTTAAATATTTATTCGTCCCACGTAACCGTTGATCAATTCGTTAGTAGTGGATTTAGGTGAAATTAAGGATGATCAAAAGCCCTAAGTTTAATACCACAAAGAAACCCACTATTAGAATTAAAGCTCTTTTATTTTCAGGTTTCATGCTACGGCTCTTTATGTCGTAGGTTTATTGCTTTTAATAGTTTAATTATTAAATCCATTAAGCCATATCCGTTAGTTTTTCAGTGTTTGAACATA
Organism: K189A clade bacterium; assembly: GCA_902568205.1. Taxonomy (GTDB): domain Bacteria; phylum Pseudomonadota; class Gammaproteobacteria; order Pseudomonadales; family Azotimanducaceae; genus UBA4421. The sequence goes on from CACFPX010000006.1 coordinate 66,557, forward strand.
AGTTGATCCAAGGTAGAGCCTTGTTGGTATAAAACTCTACTGCCGGCTCTAGCCACGAATTATCATCAAGAGTTGTGTAGCTAACTCCAACTCCAACTTCTAATTCAACTAATATTCTTGTTCCGCAAATTAGACAAAAATTTCGCGTAATATCATTTCCGCTGTCAGCTTTTACCTTATAACTTTTAAGTTCACTGCTTATTTTTACTGAGTTTGCTGGGACAAGAACCCCAGTTATGAATGCGGATCCTGCAATTTTTTGGCAATCCCCACAATGGCAATTAATCACTGTTGTTGGCTCTTCAGAACAGACATAACGAGCTGCTCCGCAATGAAATCCGCCTTCAAACGGAATAGGCATAGTAATTTCCTTGGTTAGCGCTCATAACTAGAAGATACTTGAGACAATTAATTTTCTCACATGAATTTTTAAGGATTACCCAGAGTTCTCCGATAGTATCCTTTTGACTTCTGCTTCAAATTCAAAAGACATTGGGGTTTCTAAAGCAAGCCAAAGGTGTCCCCACATCAGAATATTCCTGATTGCAGATCCTAAATAAAAATCATCAGACACAAAGCCTTGCTTATTCTGCTCAAAGACATTTTCAAATAATGCTCTAGCACAGGTTGCGAGATAACGAACTCTTAGCCTCTCAGCTTGCGGCATTGAATCTAAGTCCAATTCTTCTGGGTTCTCTGTGTACTTAGCAATCACTTTAAGGTTTGTATCATCCATTGTTATAACGTTCATGAAACTCATGACCGTATCTGTCCTTGATTGCATTATCACAGCCGAAGTCAGAGCATTTTGCTGCTCTTGAGCCTTCGCGCTCTGACGCACCTGAATAGTCAAATACACGACCGTAATGAATACGGCCAAAGCCCCTAATAACTCTGCTATTGCACCCAATGCATCCCAATTCATATCGCCACCCGTTATATGTGTTAGTTAAAAAACCATCTCCTTTAAGTACACGTTACCTAGGGTTTTTAACGCGTGTCCATGAGTAGCTAATATTTTTTTCATTTGTAGCCTATTGGTTGGAAGGGGACTGGTTAGGCAGCCCCCTTCAAGAACTAGATTTACATTCCCATTCGCTTCTGAGTCACCATCCAAACTTCTCGACTGCTGCAATCAAGAATTTCTTGATACTCTTCAAACAAAGCGGAACCCACCTTACTACCAAAAAATTCTATTTGAGATGCTGCCATTCCAGCGAGTGAAGGAAAACCAACGGTCAAAGCAATATCTGCTCTTTTCAAATCGCTTACAAAATTTGGAACCCATAGGTACATATTGTATTGGTTGTTCGTTTGGGTTTTCGCGTATTCGTTTACGCCATCAAACCACTTATCCATATCAGCCATGCCTTTCCCTTCATTAAAAGTACACAACCAAGTTTCTACAGCAGCAGGTTCATTTGCGGCATGATCATCTGCAAAGGTTAGTGCTGAGGAAAAAACCAAGATTAAGGTCAGAAAAGCTTTAATCATTTTTGTCTCCGTTTAAAGTTTGAAATAGCCTCTGGTGAGGCTTTGTGAATCTAGCGTTCATTTATGCCAATCACATGACACAAAATAGAAGCTGGAATATTTAGCTCTAACTAATCTAAAACGATTCCGTCTGGAATAATGGCAGAAATTACCCTCCAGCCATCTTTGGTTTTAGTAAGAGCATAAAAGACCGCATTGTTACTTAGCACTTCATCTTTTTCGTTGTTTCGAGTGAAGTTTACTTTCACTAAAGAAGTTTTCTTTTCTTCAGATAAAACTGTGACTTTTGAAATCTTTGAATATGACCAACCAGTAGCTTTGATTGCGTCATAATCAAACACCCCGTCAGATGCATTTTGTATGTATCTAATTTTGCCGTCGTTAATAATGGCTGCAGGGAACACAAAAGTACTTTCTGGATCTGAATCTACTTTCATCGAGTTGAACTCTTGGAAATATCGTTTGATGAAAGTTTTAGGAGAATCTCCCTTTGCTTCTTCGTGGTGACAGGCAAGAGCAAATGGAGTGATTAGTAGAGACAAGATCGTAGCTATTATTCTTTTCATTCTTCTTCTTATAAGCGTAAGCCCACATTAAACCATGCCCTGAGACGCTCTGTAATGCGTTCCAAGCAATTTTTAGACCTTGAAGGTATAAGTATAAAGGGCTTGTCAAAAATTAACTAGCAACTAGCTAGTCACTTGACAATAGCTTATTTGTGGAGGCTTGTCAAGGTGTGTTGGTGTGTTAAATTCAAGAGAACTGCTGAAAAAACGGAGATATACATGGATCCATCTGTCCTATCTGACCTACCAAGCTTACTATTCGTTCTGGGTTCAGCTTTTGCAATGTTGGTAGCTGGTCGTTTCAGCACATATTCAATAAAAATAATCGACCATTCCATTATGCAAGTGGGTGTAACTGGCACTTTAATAGGAGTTGTTATCATCCTCCAAAATATGAGTGATCCAAACGCTATAGGACCAGCAATGGCTGTTGCTTTATTAGTCCCTCTCTACTGTTTGATTATCAAAGGCATTACTTTCAATCTCGCCAAAGTAATGAACATTCCAGCAACAGAACCAAGTACAAGCATGTCTTGGCTGGGAATTTTAATTTTAACGGTTGTACTTATTTCACCTATGGCCACTAGCGTGGGGCTGGCTGCCTTTATTGACCTAACTTCAATCGTGATAATCCTGATTGCAATCTCGATAGTCGTGGCAATTTCTTATATTAATAGTAAAGAACATGTTCTAGACAACATCGCTAAGACACTCCCATTGATTGGATTCGTTGGCTTTTTTATAGGGCTAATTGGGATGCTCCAGAACATAAACGATCCAAAATCTATTGGCCCTGCAATGGCGGTTGCTTTACTAACCTTGCAATACACAATGATCCTATTAACTACCTGTAACTTGATAAAACCTCAGTTGTGTGAGGGCGAAGAAAATAAAAGTTTGGCGTATGCGGGTACATCGATCCTGCTAGTGATATTGGCTTTTGCCATTCTAATGTTGAGCTTTGCTTAAATATAGAAACGCGATATTAGGATTTAGTCATGAACAAATTACTATTAGCTTTGGCAGTAGCCTTCATTTTAGTGGCTCCTGAAGCTGCTAATTCTCAAAGCAATAAGTACCCGGACAAGATAAATGTGCGATATGAGCTAACGATTAACCCGGGCAGTTCTGAGGAATTAAGAAATATTGCGAAGCAGATGACAGCAGTAAACTCCATTGGTGAGCCTGACACCCTTCTCTATGATGTTTACATCAATGAAGAGAAGTCTTTGCTCACGTTTTGGCATACTCAGAAAGATAGTGATGCTCTATTGTTCCATGCAGATCGTTTTTCTAAAGGTGATTTTGTATCTCAAATTATGGAACACACCAGCAACTACAAACTGGCGTTCTATGGCAATGTGTCCAAGGAAGCTAAGCAGTGGATGGCAAACAATGACTTTGAAGCAGATTTCTATGAATACATCGATGGGTTTCAGCGTTAGCTAGAAGTCGATAGAGCGCTAATCAATTACGCAGATAGCTGAGACAACAGATTGATTTGAATTCACCCTTACACTGATTAATGCGTGATTTAGTAAATTAATTTAAGTTGTTCAGCTTTAAATGCTGTCCTTGCGCTTTGCTTCTGATCTGTTAGTTTGAAATTCCAACTGCTATTGCAGCAATGATAAAAATAATAAGGATAGATTATGAAGAACTTTGCTCTGCTAATTTGCGCCTCACTAGCATCTTTCTCTACTTCGTTAGCGATTTCAGATGACCATCTTGAGTTACCGGTATTTGGCGGTGTCGAAACATTTGCTTGTGATTTTGTTGATGGCAAGGGTATGGATGAGCTGATGAAAGTTACAAAAAAGTGGGACAAGTGGGCAGACAAAATTCACTCTGTGGCATATACAGGCTTGGTTCTGTCACCCTTCTACTATGATGCGCTCGATGCTGATGTTTATTGGGTGGGTTTTTCTAGCAGCTTTAGAGATCAGGCAGTAGCACAAGCTGAATATGAAGCTAAAGGCGCTAAAATGCAGGCTGACTTTGATTCCGTCTATTCTTGCAAATCACACTCCCAGTTAGCTTGGGTAAGAGTGCGAGATGAATCAGGACCAACAGATGAAGGGATCGTAGATTTCTCAGCTTGCGCAATGCTTCCCAATGCTTCTCAACAGGACTTGAGCGCTGCGGATACAAAAATGAATGCCTTTTTAACCAAAATTGAAAGTTCCGCCAGAATATATCGTTGGTATCCAATGCAGGGAAATGAAACCAACGGCGCTGATTTTTATCAAGCAAGCTGGTCAGGATCTTTCGAAGAAAAAGGCGTTAATACTGATAAGTTTTTACAAAATGGCGGGGTTCAGCTACGAGATTCCCTATATGGCCGCATCGTCAAATGTAGTGGTGGATCATCTGCTAACTACATTCAAGTAGGAAGTTCAGAGGGTTAGACTGATAGAAGACACATATAGAGTGTTATCAATTTTTGATAGCACTCTCTTTCTCGCACAGTCGTAATTTCTTCCTGATGTTTTGCCTTGATGCGCTGAAAAGCCCTACAACCTAAAAATCCCTCAATATATTTTCACTCACCTATATCGATATGGGTAGGGGTATGGTCACCTGCCTAGGGTAGTCAAAAGGGTAGATATTTTTGTCCCTGTGACAGGGTTCAACAGTCCTGGAAAGCTTGGTTTTACGTGAGTTGAATATTGTGAATATTTTAAATAGAGAAATGGTGCCCGGGGCCGGCATTTCAGCCTATTTTAGCCCTATAAAAGTCACTATTTATCAATAGTTTAGGTAGGCCAGTCTATAATAAAACCCAAAAAGTGTCTCCTAAATGTGTCTCCTGATTGAAGTGTAGGGGTGGGTTCTTTTTAACCACCCGGGGTCCACTTTAGCTTTTCTCTAATTGCTATTGGTTCTGGAGAAATACTTGAGCGAGGGTTAAGAATTTCCAAGCACCAGCAGTGAAGCAGATGCTGCTCTCATCAAAGCGACATGCGAATTAGTCGTGTCGTGTTGACGTAGGTATGCAGTGGGAACCATCGAGGGAAAAAACATAGTTGCTATATACGTTGAGGTGGTTCCTCTCATAGGTCTGGGACACATGTCTGTACCATGGCCCGTCCGTAGGGTTACATCCCACATAGACTCCAAATCTTCGCTCCCATCGCTTCGGTCGTCGGTCTACGCACCACAATGCTCTGTGCTTGCCTGGCTGTATAGCTCTCTTCTCAAAAATACTATCTGCCCAAGCACTTCGGGTTGATGAGGACCAATTAGTTATGTTCCCCATGTTGAAATTTGTATTCGCCCATTTGCACCCAAGTCCAAAATCAATGGGTCTATCGATACCGCCGTAGCCAGGGTAAATCGTGATGGTTTGGCCTGTCCCATTATAAACTTGCACTTTATATGCAGCCGCCAAGCTGATTTCCGAAAAAACAAATAAGAAAAGAAAAAGTAAAGACAAGCTTGTTTTCATGGTCAAAGGTCCGGCTCTCAATGAATCAGGAGTTTATAACTATTAAGAGGCCGTTCAAAACAAAAAATATCCAAACAGATGGTGGTCCTTTTTAACCACCCGGGAACTTCTTCAGTTCAACTCTGATTGTTATTGGTTCTGGTTCTTTACGCTAAACTCGAGTGAGCTTTACGAATGGAATGAAAAATGAGTAAAAAAATCTCAGCAATACTTCTTTTAGTTACAGGTTTATCACTACTTGCTCTAGTCTTTGCACAAGGTTACGGGCTTTCTGTCCTGGCAACCACCATCAGCACAGTTGGGTTAATTCTAATAACCAGCTCCTTCATTTCTTACAGATCTGGTCTCAATTTAGGCTATACCTTGATGGTCACCGCAATCCCCCTGAGCTGCTGTAAAGTCATCATTGGTCTTGTATCAGCATTACAACTGATGAGCAGCAATGACGGGCTATATCATTTATCTGACGTCTTAATGATCTTAACTGCTGGAGCTGTTTTATCATCCATCGGATATTTTTGCTCTCCGAAGGACTTAAACGACTTGAAAACAAAATTACTAAATTGGTACGACATTTTGATTGTTTTACTAGCTCTTTCAATTTGGTTTTTTCTAGAGATGTCTTCGGCAGAGTATGGAATACTGGCATTCATAGATCCGAGCAGCATCTTAATTACTGCGGCGTTTGTAGCGTTCTCAACTGGAGGAGCACTGCTGATAGATAGAAAGGTTTCAGCGTCATTGACGGATGGTTCAGTGGCGACAGTGTTGTTTGGGATTGTTATTTGCACGGCTTTTTATTTTAATGAATTGCAAGACCCGAAAGCCCTTGGGCCGATTCTCGCACTTGGATTACTTACCAGCTTGTATGGGATTATTCTTTATTACTTTTCTTTTTTATATAGTTTGAAGCAAGGTACTATCCAACAGCTGAACTTGACCACTAAAAACTGGCACGTAATCGAAGGATTAGGTTTTTTAATTTTCTTGGTCTTTGGACCTCCTACCATATGGGAAATTATGGGAAATTTTTTAGTTGAACATTGACTGTTATTGGTTCTGGTTGGATAAATTGAGGAACTCTAGTGGTTAAGATGATGGTTTGGCAGCAATACATTCCATTTCTAGAGCAGCTCCAAGTGCCAATCCATCTGCTCCTAAGGCGCTTCTGGCTGGATAAGGCGGCTTAAAGTAATCAACATAGACTTTGTTAAAGTTGGCCCACTTACTTATGTCGTCCAACATAACCAAGCATTTAACAACATGTTTTAGCGTCAAGTTTTCTACTGCCAAGTGAGCCTTTAGCTGTCGAAAAATCGCATGTGTTTCAGGCTCAACACCGCCCGTCACTAAATTACCTTCTAAATCAGTTCCAATCATTCCTGATAGATAGAGCGTATTTCCTACCAAAACTGAATCAGAGAAAGGAAAACCCTGATTTAAGGTCTCAGCGCTGCTATAAAATTTTACAGTCTGATGTTTGGCGGCACTTGTTCTTCCATTATCAAAATTACTTTCTGAAAGTGCATGAACACTAAGCAACAGAGAAATCAAAAACACTATTATTAATTGCATATTGAGAGACATCATAGGAAAACAAATTCCATTATAGTCTCAGAGTCATCAAAGTAATTCCTAGTTTTCCTTATAGGGGGTGGGTCCTTTTAAACCACCCGGGAACCCCTTTAGCTTTTCTCTAATTGTTATTGGTTCTGGTTGGTTACTCTTAAACAGTTACCGAAGAACTCCTTGATCTTCGTTTTTGTATATTTCCCTCTCAAACCAATCAATAAACTCATCGTCTCTATTATTTTTCCACCGTCGCCACAGGTCTTTAGCAATAGCATTATTCATCACACCAAGCTTGAGCGTGCTTATTCGGGTATCAAGATGGCTTCTATCTACAAGCCCAGATTGCACTTTGTCGTAAACATCAAATAGATCTACAAGGTAAGTTAAGATTGCGTATCCCGCCCTTTGACGTTCAGTTTTAGAAAGCGAATCAGAAGCCCAATTAGATGCTAGAAACTCTGCATATGTTTCGTCCTTCGAAGACTGAAAATATCTGTCATACAACCGCTGCGTAAGTGAAGCGCCAAATTGCGCTCTGGTTATTACGTTTTGTTGATGGATTTGTTTTCCTAGGTAGATGAGAGAAAGAATAACCCCGAGAGACCCAATCAACTCCCCTAGATTCCCCAATTGTTCTAGCGTCATTTTAGTGCACCTTTAATTGTTGAGTTACAGAACTTTATCAAAATTCGATCAAAGCGAACTTCCACAAAAATTCACTAGAACGAATACCATTGGTGGTTCAAAGAAAACTTAGAGCGCCATAACTTGTTGTAAGAAACTTAAGGAGATTGATATGAATTGGGATGCACTAGGAGCCATGGGTGAGATAGCGGGAGCAATTGCTGTTATCGCAACACTGTTTTTTCTTGCACGTCAGTTACAGGTTAATACACGTGAACTAGAGAAAACTAACGAATACCAGAGAACAACATCAGTGGTCGCTTCTAATGAGAATTACAATGAAGTTTGGAGGCCAATTTTACAGGACCCGGAGTTAGCCCATATCTACTTGAAAGGAACAACCGGCCAACCCTTAAACGACATAGAGGCACTGCGTTATTGTACGTTCATCAATATGTTTCTCTCTTACTTAGAAGCTGGCATGGAAACACCCTCTGACCTGACATTTTCATCTTTTGAGGGATTGGAGATTCACAAAGCAGGACTTGACCAATTCAATCCTTTCTTAAAGAAGCTGTTTGGCCATCCAGTGGCTATAACTTGGTTAGAGCAGGAAGCTCCTTATCTATTCACCCAGCAGTTTATGGATGTCTTCTATGAATACGGCCCACTAAAGAGCTAAGGGGTGGGTCCTTTTTAACAACCCGGGGTCCATTTTAGCTTTTCTCTAATTGTTATTGGTTCTGGTTGGGTACATGTCAAAGGTATTTCACCCTGATCTTTCTTTAGGAGCTCTCAGCTTAAGTGTTATAACCTGTCACATGCACAAATAAGGATGTTCTAATGAATTGGGATGCATTGGGCGCAATTGCGGAATTAGTTGGGGCAATAGCTGTATTATTAACTTTAATCTACCTTGCAGTTCAAATCCGCCAAAATAACAAGCTGGCGGAAGTCCAGCTGATGCAAGCAGAAAGCTCTTTCGAACACTTCTTGCTGGAGTATTCAGTCTTCCTTCAAACCAATCAAGAGGTTGGTAAAACACTTGCCGCCATGTTAGTTCTTATAAGTTACGGTGGGGAAAGGCCCATCACGCATGGCGACTATATGAGCGCAAGATATGGCTTGATGCCGCTAAAGGTAGGCATACAAAACTGTTACCAAAGGTATAAACAGGGACTCATTTCGGAAAGCGTTTATCTTTCTGACACGCTTATTTACCTTGAAGAATTTGGGGGCTATATGCTTCTTTTAGATCTACCAATGACAGAGGAATTTCGCAAAGAACTCTGCAAGCGAGTAGAAAATAACCTAGAAAAGCAATTACATTCAGGCTCCCTAGATCAGAAAGGTATGGACCGTTGGCAGGAGGTATTTTCAGGCAGAAAACTTCAGAGCTTCTACGGCGCTTGGTCAACATAATTGTTATTGGTTCTGGTTGGGCACACACCAAAGGTAATTCACCTTAATCTCTCTTTAGTCTCTGACATCACAGGTGTTATAACTTGTTGTAACTCAGATAGTTTAATCAGGAAAAGTTATGGCTGTTGTCAAATATATTGGATGGTGTCTTTTAGTAATCTTTTGCATTGTTCTTTCATTCTCTATTTTAGAAATAACGAGCTTAGAATACTTAGTTGATGTAGCGTCAGCTCAGGTGATCGTTCTCCCACTTTGCTTTTTCTGTTGGATTTCATACACGAAAGGAGAGTCTTTCAATAAAATTCTAATGGTCCTGGGAATTCCTTTGGGATTGATTGGAGTCATGATAGGAATAAACAACCAAGCCATGATCCTTATTACCAGCGAACCTACGCTAGCTTCCCTTGCGAAGAGCGCTGCCGCAACTTCAGTCGGTCTAATATGTGCAATATATGGTGGTCTATTATCAGCAATAGCTTTTTTTTTACACGACAAAACAAAAACATACGAAGTCGCAAAAGTGTCATTGGTTGAAACACTCATTATTATGAGTGGAATAATTTTCTTTTGGATATTGCCCATTATACAAAGTCTTGGGATAAGTGAATTTATAGATGGAGTTGCGTTTACAATCCTTAGCTTATTTTGCTGTCTTGCAGTTTTCGCTCGCAGTAAAAATGATCGGGGTATCTGCGAATCTTTAACAGATGCTGCAATTTATTCATCTGTCTTGGGTGTTGTCATAGGTCTAGCCACTTGGTATTCCAGCGGTGTAAACCCTACAGTCACATCTATTCGGTTTTCTTGCTTGATCATCATGTACTCCCTGATGGTCTACGTTTTGGCTTATCTATTTTCTTATTACACTAGTGAAACCAAAAATATTAATTTCTCCATAAAAAACTGGCATTTGGTGGAAACATCTTCTTTCTTTCTTTTTCTTATGTTTGCACCTATAAGTATTTCCGACTATCTATACAACGAAAAAGAAAACATTGAACAAAAAGCCATAGAAACTGAGCTTAGAGTAGAGATCAAGAATCTCTCAGAGCGACTAGCTGCGATAGAGAAAGTGTCGTGACCTAACAAGGGGTGGGTCCTTTTTAACACCCCGGGAACCACTTTAGCTTTCCTCTAATGGTTATTGGTTCTGGTTGAGTCCTCTATCAAATAAGCTTCAAACAAATTGTTATAGCAAGTCATTGGAAGGTTTTTGACAAAGCACAGTAGTATCTAGGAGAACTTGTTCCGGGGAAGGTAATGACTAAGATCCTGCTAGAAATGCTCTCAGTTCTGGCATCGGGCTGGTTACTCGCGATTTCTTTTTCTCTCTATGCGCAAGCCGATGACACCTTTGGAACAGGGATGCTTCTCGCAGACGCAATACTAACTTTATTTCCCATCGGTTATCTTTTCCTGAGATGGTTGCCATCCATGAAAAAAAACAGAGCAGAAGGATTCTGGGGTGTTATCAAAAGCGGGTTGTTAGGCGGTGTACTGTCTGTATTCGTGGCAATTCCTTTATCTTTTGTGAGTTTTTTTATTTTTGCTTTCTTAGCTCCATTAGTTAGTTGGCAATACCACGCACCAAATAATTTGTGTCCAGCAGAGGAAGAGCAGTTGGTATTAAAAGATGGACGGTATTATTTTATTGGGTGGGAAGACGCTGATTATAGTTCGATGACGTCGCCTTTTGACCAATGCGCAGATTACTTGAACAGACCATTCACCGGTTACAGTGAACATCGCTACGGCCAAGTACTTGATGGGATAACTACGGAAGTCTCCTATAATTACATCCTAGAACACCGGCTTTTTTATGAGGCAGGCAAAGTGGTTCGCACTGAGGCTCGCGACACATGCGGAGAGCTAGTGCCAGCGGACGGTTATTACGAATTCAGTTGCACGACCTTCGGGGTTACTGACCACGCGCTTAAGAAAGGCCATATAAAAGATAGTAAACCGGATGGTGTTTGGGAATCTTACCAACCGGTGTATGAAAAACCTGGGTTTCTCGCGACCATGTTCCCAATCCTTAAGTACTTCCCACCCACGCCCAATTCTGTTCTTGAATACAAAGTTTTATTCATTGAGGGCGAACCAGAAGGCCCTTTCGAAGCATATAGTGTTTGGGGCGATACTGTCTTGAAAGGAACTTATGTAAACGGAAAAAGAGATGCGCTTTGGGAAGAGATATTAGTACACCATCCTGATTATGGCGATGCTCGCGGCCCTGTTTTATGGAACAAAGCACTCTATGCAAATGGACAAATTGTATTTCACGAAAAATATAACTATGAACTTTTCAAGGAAGAGGATTTGAAGGACGAGGATTTGTTCGGAGCAAATCCCAACAAATTTACAGGTTCTCAAAAAATTTATTACGGCCAGAACGGAGAATTCTGTAAAGAACTTACGTACGATAAGAATGGATCGCTATCAAATGAAATATTTTCGTCAAAATGCAATTCAGATTTCAATTAATTGTATTTCTAACAACTAACAAAGAGTCTGGATATTTACTTAGGGGTGGGTCCTTTTTAACCCCCCGGGGAGGACTTTAGTCCAACGCTAATTGTTATTGGTTCTGGTTGGGTAGATTAAGCCTCTCTAGAGGGTCCGGACGATCCGGAAAGAATACGTCCATTCGCCAATCTCCCCAATTACTCTCCTGCAAGCAAGCAAACAACTGTGCTATCCCGGTGTACCTATGTGCTAATAAACACGAGAGCGAAGGCAAAATGTAATAAAAAGCTATGATTCCAATTATTCCAATCAAAAATCTGACAGGCTTAGATCTCGTCCTTACCCACTTATCGTACGGATGTTCTCCAGGCATTTCTGATCTCGCGTTAACAACTTCGCTCAGAATAACAAAAGAATCCAAGCCAAAAAGAAGATCATTCCTAAGTTCAACTCTAATTATTATAGGTTCTGGCTGAGTCCTCTATCAAATAAGCATCAAACAACTTGTTATAACAAGAGCTTGAATACGTGATGTTGAGCAAGGATAGTGTTATGCGGATATCACTACTAAGCTCGTGATGAAAAAAATTTGGGATTGGCTTAAAGAAAGTTATCACTATGCAGGCGACTACGTCATTCCTACAGAAGATGGGCGAATGGAAAATCGCTGGAATTTAACCTTCCAAAAAACACAATTTGCTCTCTATTTTTTATTTGGGCTAGTAGGCCTAGCTTGGCTTGTAGACCGTTGGGCAGGTTCGAACCTGTTTGCTTCAGATTTCTGGGATATGAAGCTACTTCAATGGATAGTAGGTGCGTCATTTTTCCTTTTAATGATGACGCCCTTTTGGCTGACTCTTCAATTCATTAAAGACAAGCACTTTAAAAATAGGGGACTCTAAGTGGCGGAGATATTAGCAATCGCTTTCATATTTTCGGTGTTCGGGTTTTTCTTCTTAGGGGGGCTGCGCCATTCCAAATGCCAAACTTGTGGTTACTTGTTCCATGCATTAAAGAGACAAAGAGTGGTGGAGGGCGAGAAACCCTTGGAAATCTGTGCAAAGTGCGGAAATAAAAGAGTCGCTGGAGAAATTGATTCCCATGGCAACGTGCATTGGTGGTCCGGCGGAGGAGGAAGTTTAAATGCTGAAGGCTCGTATGTAGACGGCGGCAGTAATTTTGGTGGAGGCGGTGGTGATTTCGGTGGGGGAGGTGATGGTGGAGGCGGCGAATAGGCCAGAACAAAGCCGGGGAACCACTTTAGCTTTTCTCTAATTGTTATTGGTTCTGGTTGGGTACACGTCAAAGGTATTTCACTTTGATCTCTCTTTAGGTACTAATGCCACAGGTGTTATAACTTGTTGTAGGAAACATAAGGAGGTTTACATGAACTGGGATGCACTTGGAGCAATGGGTGAAATCGCAGGAGCAATTGCTGTGATAGCAACACTATTTTTTCTCGCACGTCAGTTACAGGTTAATACACGTGAACTGGAAAGAAATAATCAATATCAAAGGTCAACATCTGTTACCAATGGAAATGACATATTCAATCAGACTATGCGTCCGCTGATTCAGGATGCTGAGTTTGCAGAAATTTATCTTAAAGGGATAAGTGGGCAATCACTTAGTGAAGTAGAGGCATTACGCTACTGCACCTTCATACTTACTTTTCTGTCGATCGTGGAAGGTGCTTCGGAGAGTCTAAAAGCCGGTCTATCCTTTGAGGATTATGGGTCAGGTTACGCTGCTATTTTTGATCAGATAAACCCATTCTTAGAAAAGCTATTCAATAATCAAGCTGCGATGAAGTGGCTTCAAGAAGATGCTCCGGCATTGTTTACCAAGGAATTTTTTGAAGTGTTCTATGAGCATGGCCCACTACGAAACTGATTAGGGGTGGATCCTTTTTAACACCCCGGGGTCCACTTTAGCTTTTTCTCTAATTGTTATTGAACCTGAGTCCATACTTAAAAAAAGTAAAACTAAGGCTGCTACACCTTCCCTTGTGGGGGTTAGCTATTTTTCTATGGAGATTATTACCTTTTCATTAGGATTATTTTCGCTCCGAACAACTAATTAAAAGGCAATTGAATAATCGTGAAAATTCAATAGAATTAAATTAACAAGAAAACAAAAGCATTCTTTATGGACTTGCCGAAAGTTAGAACAGCTAAACAAGAAGAAAAACAAAAGGTTCTTGAAACCGCAACGCTCGCCTTCTGCACAGACCCAAGCAGCCGCTGGCTATTTAGGCATGCGGGAGATTTTCTCAAAAATTCACCGACCTTTTTCGATATGTATGCTTGTTCTGAATCAATAAAAAAAGGCAACACCTACGTCACAGAGGACTTGGAAGGAATCTCTATCTGGCTCGCACCAAATAGCTCTACGGACGAGAAAGCGATTGAAAATTGGATTGAGCAGAACCTTGACCATGAGCTCCAAGATGATATGACCAAACTATTCGAAGAGACAGACAAGTATCATCCAAAAGACATACCTATCTGGTATCTGGCGATTTTAGGCGTCGATCCTTACCATCAAAGAAAAGGACTGGGTTCTGTATTATTGAAACATGTGACACGAATGCTGGATGACGAAAAGAAAGTGGGATATTTGGAATCTTCAAATCCACAAAACATTTCTTTATATCTACGTCATGGCTTCGAGGTAATGGGAGAAATTCAAGTGGGCTCTTCTCCGGTGATAACTCCGATGATAAGGAATCCCCATTAATATAAAAGGCTGGCGAGGGCCTGCTATGAATGCATTGGCTTTCTCGGACCTAAAGCGAAACCGATTAGGGGTGGGTCCTTTTTAACACCCCGGGGAGAACTTTAGTTTTTCTCTAATTGTTATTGGTTCTGGGTGGGTACTTAGAAAAAACAACCCTCATTCTCTAATCCACCTGTTATAGGTTCTTTTTCCGTTTCTAGTGGTTACGTCAATACCTTTTGCTTTGACGTAGATGTCCCAGCATTCCGATAACAGTAGTGGCTTTTTGATTTTGTCCTTAGATATTAAAAGCCAACCTGCCTCTAGAAATATCTTTTCTTTAGTAGTCGCTTCACCGTCCTTCTGTTGTTGGTTAATTACTTCGGCTTCAGGGAGAATCTGCCAAAGCTCTTCTGGGTATTCTGCTAGTGAGCCTTCAGTTAACCCTCTAGCACGCAGCAGCACTTTGGCCTTTCTGGTTATCTCTGCTTGATTAATCGCCTCTAGGTTGCTGTTGGTCGCCATCTCCACTAACAATTCAAATTGCTCATTAGCTTTCTGCCATGCCGCAGTGATTTTAGAGTCCGGTGCATTCTTGGGTAGTTTCAGGCTATGACGGTAAAACTCTTTGCCGCCGAATGCTGGTTTCAAATTCTTTGGATAACGTCTTCGGTAATAGAAAACGTCTTTGTGTAGAACGATGTACTTTAAGCCCATTGTGTCTCCTTAAAGTGACTCCTATGAGCTTAGTATCTATTAAATAATATAATAAATACAATAAGTTACGAACATTTGTTGGTGCCCGGGGCCGGACTCGAACCGGCACGGAATATTATTCCGAGGGATTTTAAGTCCCTTGTGTCTACCAATTTCACCACCCGGGCGAAGGCGCTAGTTTAGTATTTCTTGATGAGAAGTACTATTGGGTCAAACTAGTTTTCCGCCATTTTTGTAATGATTCCTTTTAGTATTAGCTGCCCCAGGGAAGTGATTCAAGCCCAACTCCGTGCGGAATGTTTCGGACGCAACTTTTGTAGCGTCGTCCAGCGGTATTCCGCTAGAATCCGCCGTCCTGACTAGGCCGTTAAAGATTGCTGCAATGGACGCAGCCTCAATGAATGCTGAGTTATTTAGCTTCGTTCTTAGTTTTTCCCTCGCTTGTTCTAGATTATCAGAGCCAAGAGATAAGGCTTCACCAAATTCAATTAGCT